>JAXMAU010000017.1:0-102928 GCA_046350215.1 Gemmataceae bacterium
GAAATCCACCCCAGGTGCCAGCAACGGGACTGCGGCTACCAAAGGCGACGAGCGGGGCACGGTTCACTCCCTCGGTTGGATAGAAGGGGATGGCGGTCCACCCCCACAGAGTCTGTCCATTGAAATCCGCCCCTCCCCCATTGACCAAGCAGCGTGCCGCCTTCTCAGTGAACAGGGCAGTGCTCGACAGCCCGTCCGGGAAATCTCGGCCGATGTTCTGTACGATCCCCCACCGCGGCTTGCCGACCTCCTGATTCGGCGCGATTCGTCTCCAACTCTCCTCGCCGGCGAACGCGACATAGTTGGCGGCGTAACACGCCTGGCCGTAGGTGCCCCACGGCAGCGTCGTCGCCCCCGTGTAGGTCGGATCGGCCGGGCAGGTATAGACGGGCACTGTAGCGGCGCGGGCGGCGACCGCGGTAACGGGATCGCCCAGCGCCTTGTACAGCGGTTCCTGCTCGACGTAGGGCAGCAGGCGGATGAACACCGTCGCCCGCGGGTCGCCGGGGTAGCCGCGGGTTGGGTCCGCCGTGGTGTCGTCCACCGGCGGCAGGTTGCCCTTGCGCGTGGTGGCGTAGTTGTGCGTGGCCAGCCCCAGTTGCTTCAGATTGTTCAGGCAGCTCAGCCGCGTCGCGGCCTCGCGCACCTTCTGCACCGCGGGCAAGAGCAGGCCGATCAGCACGCCGATGATGGCGATGACCACCAGCAGTTCGATCAGCGTGAATGCCCACCGACTTCGTCTCCGCATGGCCCACCCCCTTGTGCTTGCTTTGATCGTGTTCCTGCCCTCGGCCTCAGTAGTCCCCGACGACATCGTTACTCGCTGGGGTCAACAGGGCGACCCAGACCGCTGGGGTGATGTCAGGGGCTACCGTCCGCGCGCCACCATCGCCTAGCCCGATGTTAATCCCGCCGGTGTGTGGGGTGGCCGGTTGGCCACAGTTGGTCAACCGCTCGCGCTGATGAACCCCCGTTTCTGTCGGCGAAAAGCCCATCTGTGTACCGCCTGGCTCTGCCGGAAATCCACCCCAGGTGCCAGCAACGGGACTGCGGCTACCAAAGGCGACGAGCGGGGCACGGTTCACTCCCTCGGTTGGATAGAAGGGGATGGCGGTCCACCCCACCAAGAGTCTGTCCATTGAGGCCGCCCCTCCCCATTGACGTGCCGCCTTCTCAGTGAACAGGGCAGTGCTCGACAGCCCGTCCGGGAAATCGATGTTCTGTACGATCCCCCACCGCGGCTTGCCGACCTCCTGATTCAACGTTCGTCTCAACTCTCCTCGCCGGCGAACGCGACATAGTTGGCGGCGTAACACGCCTGGCCGTAGGTGCCCCACGCGCGTCGTCGCCCCCGTGTAGGTCGGATCGGCCGGGCAGGTAGACGGGCACTGTAGCGGCGCGGGCGGCGACCGCGGTAGCGGGATCGCCCAGCGCGCCCATGCAGCGGTTCCTGCTCGACGTAGGGCAGCAGGCGGATGAACACCGTCGCCCGCGGGTCGCCGGGGTAGCCGCGGGTTGGGTCCGGCGTGGTGTCGTCCACCGGCGGCAGGTTGCCCTTGCGCGTGGTGGCGTAGTTGTGCGTGGCCAGCCCCAGCTGCTTCAGATTGTTCAGGCAGCTCAGCCGCGCCGCCGCCTCGCCAGCACCTTCTGCACCGCCCGAGCGACAGGCCGATCAGGACAATGATGGCGATGACCACCAGCAGTTCGATCAGCGTGAACGCAAGCCGTCGTGCCGCATGGCGGAACCCTCCGCATCAACAAGCGGGATGGCGTGACCGTGGATGTGCAGTTGTTGCCAGGGCGGGGGACCCGACCCAGTCCGGAACCGCTGACGCGACGCGCGCGGCCCGGGCGACGGCATTGTGGAATTTGCCATCTTGAAGTATAGAGCTACCCAATCTGGAGTCAATAATGTTCTGCGAATTATTTCACAATTCGGACGTGCCCAGTACGCGCGGTGCCGGCCGGCGGTTACCGGACCTCCGAACGATGTGTCTATCTGCGGTCGCTTTTGTACTCGCTGTCACACCCGCAGCGTCTGCCACCGGCCGCGGGCGAAACGCAACAGCACGCCCAGGCCGCCAGGTGCAGGTCGGCGAACATCGCCAGCCACGCGCCCAGCAGCCCCAGGTCGATGCCCGGTACCGACCAGTCGCCCACCGTCACGACCGATCGCGTCAGCAGTACCGCCAGCGGCAGGCGCACGACGAACAGCCCGACCCAGGTGTAGACCATCGGCCCCTGGCTGTCGCCAGCCCCACGCAGGGCCGCCGCCAGCACGATACACGCCGCCAGCGCCGGCATGGCGAACGCCACCAGTCGCAATGCCGGGATGCCCGTCTCGACGATCGCCGCCTGGCTCGGGTGCGGGCAGAACAGCAGGAACATCGGCCGCGCCAGGCTGAAGAACACCAGCCCCATCAGCGACATCACCGCCGTCCCCAGAGCGAACGCCGTCCACCCGTTCCGCGCCGCCTGGTCCGGCCGGCGGCCGCCCAGCCCCTGCCCGACCAGTGCCATCGCTGCCGTGCCGAACGCCGCTCCCGACTGGTAGCCCAGCGCCTCCCACGTCAGGGCGACGCCGTGGGCCGCTGCCGCCGCGTCGCCCAGCGCGTTGACCACTCCCAGGAAGCACAGCTGGCCGACCTGCATCGACAGCGTGTCCACCGCCGCCGGCACCCCGACGCGGAGCAGCCGCACCAGCAGGGCCGGCCGCGGCACCAGGTACGCCAGCCGCAGCCGCAGTCCGGCCCGTCCGCGCCACAGCACCCACAGCACCGCCACGCTGCCGATGCTCTGGCTGATCGCCGTCCCCACGGCGATGCCGGGAAACCCCAGCCCCGCAAACGACCCGACGCCGCGGAACAGCAGCCACGAGAACGGCAGGTTGAGCACCGCCACCGACCCGAGTACCCACAGCCCGGTGCGCGTGTCGCCGGCGCCGGCCAGGCAGGCGATGCCGGCGGCGCACAGCATCTGTAGCGGTAACTGCCACAATAAAGGCCGTAAATAGGCGGAGGCGTAGTCGGCGGCGGCGCCTTGCAGCTGCAGCAGCGCCAGCCCCGGCTCCATCAGCCACAGGCCGGCCGCCACGCCACCCACCCCGAGCAGCAGCGCCAGCAGCAGCGTCTGGTGCAGCACCTGCCGCGCGCCGCGCCGGTCGTTGGCTCCAGTCAGGTGCGCCACCAGCGTCGTTCCGCCGACCGAAACCAGGGTCGAGTAGCTGCTGAACACCCAGGCGACGTAGTTCGCCGTCGTCTGCGCCGCCTGCGTGGCCGCCTGATCGGCGGCGTCGAGGTGCTGGAACCGGCCGGCGAGCAGCCGGTCGGACAGATTGACCGTCAGGATCAGCCAGTTCTGCACCAGCGTCGGCCACGCCAGCAGCAACACCAGTTGCCACGTCGGCGGTGCGGCGCGCGGCAGGTCGAGCGACGGCGAACGGTCGGCGGACGTCAGGGCAGGGGAGGTCATGCGCTGACAACCCACTCGCCGCCCTCGGGCGTGCCAAAGCGATCGCCGGCGCGGAGCTTCTTGCCCGGTTGCCGTTCCGGCTGGCCGTTCACCAGGATCAGCCCCTCGCGGATCAGCACCTTCGCCTGTCCGCCGGTCCCCGCCAGTCCGACCACCTTCACCGCCTGGGCGAGTGTGATGTGCTCGCCGCGTAACGTCACCTGTCTGCTCGCGCTCATGGCCGCCCTTCTCGTACTCTCGCGTGGCTATCCCTCTATCCTACACAGCGCGGCGGTTCCTGCGCACCTCGCACCTGGCCGACCGGCGGGGTAAAATGAATCTCTCGAATCGCTGGCAGGAAGGAAACAGGAATGGCGGACCGACTGGCGGTGGTGATCGCGGTGGAGACGTACCAGGACGAGGCGATTCCGGCGGCGGCGTTCGCCGAGAGCGACGCGGCGGCGTTCGCCCGCGCGCTGGAGGGAGTCGGCTTCGCCCGCGACCGGCAGCTGGTGCTGCTCGGCGCGCAGGCGACGCGGACGGCGATCGAGTCGCGGCTCCGCAAGATGGCGCGCACCCCGCCGGCGGGCGAGGCGCTTTACCTCTATTTCGCCGGCCATGTCTTCGAGGACGGCGGCGAGGGCTACCTGGCGTGCTTCGACACGCAAACCGACGACCTGGCCGCCACCGGCGTGTCGCTGCGGACGCTCCTCGACGGGCTGACCGCCGCCGGCTGCGAACGGCTCGCCCTGTTCCTCGACCCGCGCTCCAGCCTGGCGGGCGGCTTTCCCACCGGCGCGATCGAGACGCTGGTCGGCCGCGACCCGACGACGGCGGCGCTGCTGGCGTGCGGGTCGGGCGAGGCGTCGCACGTCTGTGGCGCGGTCAAGGCCGGGGCGTGGGCGCACCTCGTGACCGAGGCGTTCGCCGGGCGCGCGCCGCGCGCGGTGCCGGACGGCCGCGTCCTGACCGCCGCCTCACTTCACGCCCATGTGCAGGAGGAATTGCCGCGGACGTTGCGGGCGGCGTACCGCGAGGCGCCGGCGCAGACGCCGCGGCTGATCGCGCCGGCCGCCGGCCGGTTCGTGCTGGCCGACGTCGCCCACCTGGCCGACCAGGTGCCGCCGACCGCCGACCCGCGCCTGCAGCCGCTCAAGCGCGGCGTGTTGCGGGGCGAGTCGCGGGCGCGGGTGAAGTCGCTGTCGGGCTATCGCAAGTATCACCGACTGCCCGACCGCGTCGGGCCGAGCGCCCGCAGCTTCGTTGCCGAGCTGGCCGCCGACGATGTGAAACAGGACGTCGATTCGATCTACGCCGCCATCCGTGAATCGCTCGGCTACAAGCGGCGCGACGTCGAGGGGTCGGCCGACCGCAACTCCGGGTTCGTCCGCACCCCGGACTTCGAGTATTCGGTCGGCGTCGACCTGGCCGACGACGACGCCGGGACGGTGGTGTGGCGGCGCGAGGTGGCGGCCATCCGCGAGCCGAAGGTGGTGCTCGACCGGCCGTTCCAGCGGGTGTTCGGCGAGCTGTTCGACACGCTGGTGTTCGAGTTCACCCGCCCGTTCGACCTGGAGGCGTGGGTCGACCAGATCGAGGAGGAGGGAGCAGATCGAGTAAAGCTCCGCTGCGCCAGCGACTGTTCGTCGTGTGACGTGACGGTGAAGGGGTTCCTCGGGGTGATCCGGCTGTTCCGCGACCGGGTGGAGGTCCAGGGCCAGGGGCAAGGACGGCAGGCCCCCGGATCGAAGGGGTTGATGGAGGCGTTCCTCACCTTCCAGGACCTCTTCGCCGGGCGAAAAGACCTGCAACCGCTGCCGCTGCTGGAACCGTCCGCCGAGGCGGACGGGTGAGCCGGCTCACTTTTTCAGGTGCAGCTTCTGGATCGGCGGCTCCTCGCGGTCGGGTACGTCGCACAGCGGCTTGTTGCTGTCCGGCTCGGACAGCACCTCGCCGAGCGTGGTTCCCCGGAAGGCGTTCTCGACCATCGCCATCGCGTTGTCGAGCCGCCGGTGCAGCGGGCACAGGTTGGTGCCGTGGCCGCCCAGCTCGAGCGGGCAGGTTTTGATGCGATGGATCGGGTCGACCGCGTTGACCACCTCCAGGATGGTCAGGTTGTCGGGCGACTTGGCCATGGAGATGCCACCGCCGATCCCCCGCTGCGACCGCAGAATGCCGCCGCGGACCAGCTCCTGCACTACCTTGGCGAGGTAGGCCTGCGGCACCTTGGTCGCGCGGGCGATCTGCTCGACCGTACGGGCGGCCGGGCATTCATGAGAGAGGTGCGCCACCGCACGCAGCGCGTACTCCACTTTCTGAGAAAACATGCCTACCTCCCGATTTTTTTAGACTCCACCCTTGACGTCATTATACCAACTCATTAGGCTACTACACAGATAACTGGATCTGAAAATCGGATGCGGTTTCTGCCGCAGCTTCCGAACCCGATCAGCGACGCTTCGCAGCGTGTTTTCCCCCCGACGCTCGCGGATGCGTCGCTGGTCATTTTTTCGCACCCTTCCGCGCCGGTCGCACCACCTCGTCCATCGTCCGTCGCCAGTCCGCCAGCGGGGCGGTCATCGCCGCAGCCCGATTCGCCGGGTGCAGCCGCGATACGTCGACGTCCTGGTAGAGTTTCCGGTACAGCGTCGGGTTCATCGCCGGGTTGGGCCGGTTCTCCTGCGCCCCGACCGCCTTGCGCCATGCCGCCAGCTTGGCGGTCAGCGTCTTCACTCGCGCCGGCTCCGTTGCCGCCCGATCGCGCGTCTCGCCGCGATCGTCCGCGAGGTAGTACAATTCGGTTTGATCCGCGTCGTAGTACTGAATCAATTTCCACTCACCTTCCCGCACCGCCCCGCCGGGACGGCCGCCCTGATTATTGTAATGCGGGAAGTGCCAGTAGAAGGTCCGATTTTCCGCTTTCTTTCCCCGACCGAGCAGGAGCGGGGCGATACGGACGCCATCGAGGTCCTTGGGAACGTCGACTCCTGTCAGGTCGAGCAGCGTCGGCATCAGGTCGGTGTTGACCAGCGGGGTGTCGACGACCGTCCCGGCCGGCACCTGGCCGGGCCAGCGGACGATCAGCGGCACGCGCAAGCCGCCCTCGTAGAGAAAGCCCTTGCCGGCGCGATACGGGGTGTTGTGTGTCACCGCATCCTCGCGCAGTTCGGGGACGTGCAGTCCGCCGTTGTCGGACACGAACAGCACGATCGTCCGCTCGCGCAGCCCGAGCGCGTCGATCCGCCGCAGCAGCCGGCCGACGCTGTCGTCGAGCGTCTCGATGCAGGCGGCGTAGACCGGGTTGAAGGCGTCCCGATGCCGCGCCACCCGCGCCGGCTGGGCGGCCAGCGGAATGTGTGGGTTGTTATGCGCCAGGTAGAGGAAGAACGGCCGGTCGCGGTTCGCCTCGATGAACCGTTCGGCGCGGGCGGTTAGCTCGTACTCCCCCTTGCCGCCCTCGGAGTCGGTCGGCGGCGTGTTGGCGCGGCCGGCGAACACCACGTCGAACCCCTGGCGCTCCGGCCCGAACCCCTTGCCGCCCAGGTGCCACTTGCCGATGCACGCCGTCGCGTAGCCGGCCGCCCGCATCGCCTCGGCGAGCGTCGTTTCCTCCAGCGGCAGCTCCTGGCGGATCGGCGGGTGCATCACCTTCTGCGACGCCGCGTCGGGCCGGCCCGGCAGATAGGTGGTCAGGTGCAGCCGGGCCGGCGCCTTGCCGGTGAGCAGCGCCGCCCGCGACGGCGAGCAGATCGGCTGGGCGCAGTACGCCGCGGTGAAGCGCATCCCGTCGCGGGCCAGCCGGTCGAGGTGCGGAGTGGAATGATCCTTCCGGCCGTAACAGCCGAGATCGTTGATCCCCAGGTCGTCGGCATTGATGAGGACGACATTGGGTCGAGCAGCCAGGCTGAGGGGGGCGGCCAGCAGGATGACCAGCAGGACAAGGCGACGCATGAACGCGGACACCGAAGGTCGAGGAAGCGGACAGCGATGTCCTCCACCATACCCCATGAACCGGCGGCACGGAAGCGCGTTCGTCGAGGAACTGCCGCCGTCGAGGTCGGTCAAACCCGTTTCCCTGGACAGGTCCGGCGCGGCGGCGGACAATACACCGGCGTGGAACCCCGCCCTCGACCCCGGATGGGTGCCCGGTCATGACCAGTGGTCTGTTGTCCTGTCCATACTGTAATACCCATGTGCCGGCTCCCGTTGGGCTGACGGTCGGCCAGCGCGTCGCTTGCCCCCGCTGCGGCGAGGCGTTCGTCGTCCGCGATGTACCGGCCGGCGCCCCCTCGCCGGCGGTCGAGAGCGCTCCGCCGCCACCCGCGCCGGTCGAACCGCCGGCGAAGCCAGTGCGAGCCAACCGGCGGGTGGCGGTAGCCGTGCTGGCGGGGATGGCCGTGATGGCGGTCGTCGGGCTGGCCTATGCGCTCGTCACCGTCGACCTGCGGCGCGCGAACGACCGCGGGCTGGCGCGCAAGGTCCGCCGCTTTGCCGACTACTTCCGCCGCGACCCGCCCGCCGACGACCTACCCCCGCCGCGGCCGGCCCTCGCCCTCGGTTATCTGCCGCCGCACACAGGCCTGGTGGCGGTCGTGCAGGTCGACAAACTCCTCGCCAGCCCGGTCGGCCGGGAGTACCGGACGCGGCCGGTGAAGCTCGGCAACGTTGATCTGTCGCTCGACTCCGTCCGCGAATGGACCGGCATCGACGCCGACAACCTCGATCACCTGCTGCTCGGCGTCGAGGTTCGCGACGACGGCGAGGCCCAGCTGACGCCGGCGGTGCATCTGGTGGTGCGGACGCGCGCCGCCTACGACGCCGCGCGGGTGCGGGCCGGGCTGAACGCCGGCAAGCCACGCGACGAGCCGACGCCCGACGGCGGGAAGCGGACGGTGTATACGTGCAACTTCCGCAATTTGCCGCTGACGCTGTGGCTGGCCGACGACCGGACGCTGGTGATCGGGCTGTTCAGCACCCTCGGCCAGCTGCCGGCGAAGCCGGCCGAGGCGCCCGCCCCGTTCTCGGACGACCTTCGCGGCCTGGTCGACCAGCAGCGGCAAGCGGATCCGCCGGTGTGGCTGGCTGGACACGCCCGCGACTGGAAGAAGACGTGGCTACCGACACTGCTGGCGAACGTGAAGGACGTTCCCCTGCTGACGCGGCTGGAGCGCCTGACGGGTTTCGCCCTGTGGCTGGACCTCGACCGTCCCGCCCGCTTGCACGGCACCTTCCGTTGCGCCGACGAGGCCGAGGCACGGCGGATCGCCGCCGACGAGCTGGAAGTTCGCCACAAGGCGAACCCCGACCGGCTGGAGTACAGCCGCGACGGCGCCACGCTAACGGTGCGGCTGACCCTGGACGGGGGGCGGTAACCCGGCCGGTCGGAAGACCGGGCTACCTCTGGGACACGGGCGCTGATCCAGACGGGACCGGGCGCTCACGGAAGGAACACCGGAAGCGAATGCAGGTCTCCCACATGCGCCGGAGGAGACCTTCGGTCCGCCGGAGTGGCCCGGTCGGGAGACCGGGCCACAGGGGTGGCTGTTGCGGCTGTTGTGGCTGTTGCGGCAAGTCGGCTGTTGTGGCTGTGGCTGTTGCGGCTGTGGCTGTTGCGGCAAGGTCTCTGACCTTGCCGCTCTGCCGACCGCCAGGTCTCCTCTGGAAAGTGCGGGAGACCTTCGGTCGGCCGGGGTGGCCCCGTCGGGAGACCGGCCACCCCTGGGACACGCACGCTGATTCTGACAGATCCGGCTCGCCAACGGCTCACACCGCAGCGCGCCGCCGTCGGGCAGGATTCCTGCGCACTCCTTGTGCAGATCCTGCGTGATTCGCATCGAGCAGAACTTCGGCCCGCACATCGAACAGAACTTGGCCGACTTGAACACGTCCTGCGGCAGCGTCTCGTCGTGCATCCGCCGCGCCGTCTCCGGGTCGAGCGACAGCTCGAACTGGCGGTTCCAGTCGAACTCGAATCGCGCCTTCGACAGCGCATCGTCGCGGTCACGCGCTCCCTGCCGCCCGCGCGCCACGTCGGCGGCGTGCGCCGCGATCTTGTAAGCGATTACTCCCTGCCGCACGTCGTCCTTGTTCGGCAGTCCCAGATGCTCCTTCGGGGTGACGTAGCATAGCATGGCCGCGCCGGCCTCGCCGGCGATGGCGGCGCCGATCGCGCTGGTGATGTGGTCGTAGCCCGGCGCGATGTCCGTCACCAGCGGGCCGAGCACGTAGAACGGCGCCTCGTGGCACATCTCCCGTTCCTTTTCCACGTTCATCTTGATCAGGTGCATCGGCACATGCCCCGGCCCCTCGATCATCACCTGCACGCCGCGCTGCCACGCCCGCAGCGTCAGCTCGCCCAGCGTCTTCAGCTCGGCGAACTGGGCCTCGTCGTTGGCGTCGGCCAGGCAGCCCGGCCGCAGCCCATCGCCCAGGCTGTACGTCACGTCATACGCCCGCATGATCTCCGACAGCTCGTCGAAGTGGGTGTACCACGGGTTCTGCTCGTTGCGCTGGTGCATCCACTGGGCGATCAGCGACCCGCCGCGGCTGACGATGCCGGTGATCCGGTTTCGCGTCAGCGGGATGTACTCCTTGAGGATGCCGGCGTGAATCGTCATGTAATCGACGCCCTGCTTCGCCTGATGCTCGACCATGTCGAGCAGCATCCGCGGGGTGATGTCGCCGAGATCCTTGATCTGCTGGATCACCTGATAGATCGGCACCGTGCCGATCGGCACCGGGGAGGCGTCCACAATCGCCAGACGGATGCCGTCGATGTTGCCGCCGGTGGACAGGTCCATGACGGTGTCGGCGCCCAGGTGGACGGCGGTGTGCAGCTTCTCCAGCTCGTCGTCGGCGGTGCCGGTGACGGCGGAGTTACCGATGTTGGCGTTGATCTTGCACAGGGCGGCCACGCCGATCGCCATCGGTTCGAGCCGCTTGCTCAGATGGACCTTGTTGGCCGGGATGACCATGCGGCCGCGGCCGACCTCGTCGCGGACCAACTCGGGGTCCAGCCCCTCGCGGCGGGCGACGAACTGCATCGGGTCGGTGACGACGCCCTGGCGGGCGGCTTCGAGCTGGGTGGAATACGACGGGCTGGCCATCGAGCGGCCCTCCTCGGATGGTGGCAACTCCTGCCAGGGGAGAGCGGACACGACTGAGTGGGGCGGATGGGGAGGGTCATCCCTTCCCATTTCCCCTCCCGCAAAACGAGCGGACGGCGACCGTCCGCGGCGCTTCCCGGTCCCGCATTACCGGGCCGGTGTCGAGGGTCTACTCTCAGACCGCGGCGGCCCCGCCGCGGACACCCCTAGCGTGAACGTGGCCATTGTACCCGCCGGCGCCGGGGTTGGCGAGGGGGTAACCAGCAGGGCGGTCGGAGTGTATCATGGGAAGTGAGGAAACTGGCGCGACCAGCCGCCCGTGACGGCGGTGGGGTGCTCCCTTTGTCACGCCCCGGGCGGACAGGATCGAACTTTGAGGGACATGATGAGCAGACAGCGGGCGGTGTACATCGGGACCGACAGCGGAGCCACCACGTCGAAGATTGGCGGCGTGTGGGAGGACGGCACGACCGTCTCGACACGGCTGCTGCAGCGGCCGACGAACGCCGCCGACGGGCCGGAGGCGGTGGTCCGCGGCTGGGTCGAAGCGGTGTCCATCTACCTGGAAGACAACGGCCTGAGCTGGGACCAGGTCCACGGCGTCGGACTGGCCATCCCCGGCCCGTTCCGCAGCTACGGGGTGCTCGATCGGTCGGCCAACCTGCCGGTCAGCTTCGCCGGGTTCGATGTCTACACCGCGTACACCGAGGCACTGAGCGCTCGCGCCGGCCGGGCGGTGCCGCTGTCGGTCGGCAACGACGGCGACCTGGGCGGCGTCGCCGAGGCGCAGCGGGTCCGCGGCACCAGCCATGCCACCGTGGTACTGCTCGCTCCCGGCTCCGGCCTCGGCTGCGCCTACGTCGGCCGCGACGGGCTGCCGCTCGCCGGCGACACCCTGGCCGGCATGGAAGGCGGCCACATGCCCGCCGTGCTGCACGAACTGGGCGCCAAACCCTACCCGTGCGGGTGCGGCCGTACCTGGGGCTGCATCGAGGTCTACACCACCCTGTCCGGCCTGCCGCACTTGCTCGCCGAACGGCTGGAGTCGCACCCCGAGCACGAGCTGGCGCGATCGTCGGCGCCGCTGAAGGAGCGGGCGCTGGCGCTGCGTGGCCTGGCTCAGAAGGGCGATCCACTGGCGGTCGAGCTGTTCGACTTCCAGGCCCGGGCGCTCGGTCTGCACGTCGCCACGCTGACGATGGCCCTCGACCCGCAGTTCGTGGTGATCGGTGGCGGGCTGATGGACCCCGAGGCGACCACCGAGCCGTTCCGCGAGCGCTACCTGCGGATCGTCCGCGAGACGGCGGCGCCGTACCTGTTCCCGGCGCAGCGTGCCCGCATGAGCATCGTGCCGGCGGCCCTGGGCGATCTGTCGCAGGCGATCGGCGCCGCCCTGGTAGCCCTGTACCAGAGCCGGGCGTGATCCGCTCTTGGCTCGCTGGCGCTCGCAGTAGTCAGTAGACAGTAGTCAGTAGAAAGACAGCGCCAGTCCCATTTGCGAGGCGAGCGGGAGCACGTCAGTGCCCCGAGTATTCCACTACCCGCGACGTTGCGCTCCAGGCGACTCCGTCGGGCCCTGACGGGACCCCGCTCGCCAAAGAACGCCGAGAGTCCCACTTGCAAGGCGAGCGGGAGCACGTAAGTGCCCCGAGTATTCCGCTACCCGCGATGTCGCGTCAAAGGCGAAGCACTCGGGGGACTGACGTCCTCCCGCTCGCCAAAGACGCAAGAATAAGTCCCGCAGGAGAAACGCGATGAGCGAGCAGAAGACGGTGAGTACCTGCCTGGCGTGCGGCCGCGGTGAGGACGAGACGCCGCTAATCCTGCTCGCCTACCGCGGCGACGCCCTGTGGATCTGCCCGCAGCACCTGCCGGTGCTGATTCACGACCCGGCTCGCCTGGTCGGCACCTTGCCCGGCGCCGAAAATCTGCGGCCGGCTGAACACCACGACTGAGAAGAATCGCGCGAACCTATCGCTGCGCGAACCTGTCCTGTCCAGGCAGAAGGGCAACTGTTGTCCTCGCGAGGAATTTGGCGAAAACTTCTGTCACGTTTCGCCGTCTTCCCCGTATAGGAGTGTGCAGGACTGATCCGGGTTCCGCCAGGAACTCCGACGTGTGAGGTTTCACTCTACCTTTCACCTGCGATACCACCCGAACGCTCCGGTCCCTTCCGAGCCGGACGCCGTTCCCGACCCATCGGATTTGCCGGAGGTCCGCCATGGCCATCTACTTGCTGCCATCCCTGGTACTGCGTGGCGTCGTCCGCACGGACGTCCTGGCCAGCCTGTGCCCGGTCGCCGGCAAGGCCAGCGGGCAGACCTCCGGGTTCGACCTTTCCAATCGACACCCGGTCCCAGCAGGCCCCAGGCCGACCAATCCGGGCGGGCGACCCGAAGAGGGCGATACCCCCTCCTCAGGCGCCATGCCCGGGGCCGGTCGGTCCCGTTGCCTCTCCGGTCCGTCGTCCTGCCTCGGCAGGCGATCGACGATCCGTTCCGCCAGTTGGTGGACACGGCCCGTCGCCGGAGTGCGGCTCCCGGTCTGCTGACGTTGTGCCGGCCGGTAGGGACGTGACCCGCCGTTGGGGCGGTCGCCATCGTGGCGCCGCCGCGGCCACGGTCCGCCCATCGACCGTCGCGTGACCGTCCCGCAGCGCACGACGCCGGGCGGCCCCCACGGGCCGGCCCTCCCGATCGTAGCCGTTCCCTCCTCCCGGTAACGCCGCGCCGCCGCGCGCCCGATCGCCGACCGCGACCGGCCGTGACGAGCGAGCCGCCGGTTCGAGGCAGGCGCACGCACTCCCTCCGCCGATCCACGCGGGGGCGGGGCAGCTCCTGACCAGGGGTGTCGAACTGGAGTTGATGGATCGAACAAGGTGGTAGCAGGTCATGGCCGAGATCATCGAGCTGGTAACGCGGGCGCAGACGGGCGATCGGCACGCCTACGGCGAGCTGGTTGAGCGGTTCCAGTCGACGGTGTACGCCGTCGCCCTGGCCCGGCTGCGCAACCCGAGCGAGGCGCAGGAGCTGACCCAGGAAGTGTTCCTGCACGGGATGAAGAAGCTGCCGCAGCTGCGCGACGCCGCCTGCTTCGCCGGCTGGCTGCGGCAGATCACGGTGCGGATGGCGATCAACCGGCTGACCCGGCGGGGGCCGGTGCTGAAGGTCGAGACCGAGGTACTGGAGGCCGCCCCGGCGGCTGGCGGCGACCCGCTCGACGGGCTGATCCGGACCGAGCAGGCCAGCGAGCTGTACAAGGCGCTGGAGCTGCTCAAGCCGGTCGATCGCGCCACCCTGGTGGCGTTTTACATCCGCGGCCGCACGCTGAAGCAGATGAGCCGGGAGTTCGAGACGCCGATCGGCACGATCAAGCGGCGGCTGCACGTCGCCCGCAACCGCCTCAAGGAGGCGCTGGAGCGGCTAGGCGGGGCCCCGCTGGTTGAGGAGGCGGACCGCGAGGAACTGAGCGAGGTGTAATCTCGACCCCGAGTCCATCGCCAGGCCGGCAGGCATGTCCTGCCGGCCTGGTTCGCGCGCCCTAGGCGTCGACTCCCACCCGCGGACAGAGCGACGCCAGCCGGCAGCCCGCGCACGCCGGCTTCCGCGCCTGACACACCTGCCGACCGTGGTAGATCAGCCGCAGCCCGAACAACGTCCAGTCCGCCGGCGCGATCATGGACGTCAGGTCGCTCTCGATCACGACCGGGTCGGCCGATTCCGTCAACCCGAGCCGATTGGCCAGTCGGGTGACGTGTGTGTCGACCGGCAGTCCGGGAACCCCGAAGGCGTTGCCGAGCAGGACATTCGCCGTCTTGCGGCCGACGCCGGCGAGCCGCACCAGCTGCTCCATCGTCGCCGGCACCGCGCTGCCGTGGTCGGCGACCAGTTGGCGGGCGCAGGCGATCAGGTTCTTCGCCTTGTTGTGGTAGAACCCGGTCGACTGGATGAGCCGTTCCAGCTCGGCGAGGTCGGCGGCGGCCAGCGCGTCGGCGTCGGGGAAGCGAGCGAACAGCGCCGGCGTCACCTGGTTGACGCGGGCGTCGGTGCATTGCGCGGACAGGATCGTCGCCGCCAGCAACTGAAACGGCGTGGCGTGGTCGAGCGAGCAACGGGCGTCGGGGTACAATCGGGCCAGCGCGCGAACAATCCGCCGCGCGCGGGACCGGAGCGGGTCGGTGGACGGCATGCCGGCTATGCTAGCAGCGCGGCGGCGGGGAGAGGAAGAGACGGTGGGTCGGTGAGATGGCCACTCGCCGCAGCCGAGGACCGTTCTACCGGCGACTGCAACACCACCGTTCCGGTTCTGCCGGTCGACACCCGACCGACATTGCGCAAATCAGTCAAACCTTACCACTCCGCCTGCCGAAGAAGTGGGTAGAATGTGGAAGCACGACCGGGCGTGGCTGCGTTGCGCCCGCCCGGTCGGCCCGAATAACCGAATCTCTCTCCCGGAGCTGTGCCATGACCCTCTCCCGGTCGGCCATCTTCGCCCTTGCCGTCACGTCCCTTGCGGGGATCGCCTCGGCGCAATCCCCGATCCGCCCCGACGCGCGCGGCTACCAGACGACGCTGGCCTTGCAGCAGGCACGCTTAGCAGTACCGGCCGCAGCCGGCGGCTGCCGGTCGCTGGCCGCGACGGCACTTGCGCACGGACGGCGGCCTTCACCGCCGTCAACGTGACGGTGCAGGCGCCGAGCCGGACGGCGCGCAGCGAGGTCACGCCGGCGGCCCCGGTGGAGGCGGAGGCGAGTACCATCGCCATTCGCGGCCCCGACGGCGAGGTGCGGCGGTTCCCGCTCGAAGGCGGGCCGTCGTCGATCGTCGTCCGCCAGTACACCATCACCCCCGGCCAGGCGGTCACGGTGCAGGTCGTCCCGACTCGCTGACCGGGTATTTGGTTGAATCGCGCCGTCGGCAACCGGACGGCCCTGTCCTTCGTTGACTGGAATCATCGAGACGATGCGATACCGGGTCGGCTTGTTTCTGTCGCTGCTGTGCAGCCTGGTACTGCTCCTCCCCGCGGGGATGGAGAGCCGGGTGTTGCAGGCGCTGGGCGACCTGCCGGACGCCGTCGTCGCCGCCGACCCGCCGCTCACCTCGCCGGTCGTTCCGCCTTCGGACGACGCCGCCGGGCCGTGTGTCGAGGCGACCGAGGGCGACCCGGCCGCGCGCATCGTGCGACAGGTGGCGGCGCGCCCGGTCAAACGATCGCTCAGCGCAGCGGGACTGGACGGTGCCCTCCCACGCGGCCTGGCGACTCCGCTCCTTCCCCCCATTCCCACGCCGACCGCCCCGGCGTTTCCGCTTCGTTCGTCCGCGCTCCACGTTCTCCATTGCGTTTGGCGGTGCTGAGAGGCGGCGACGATCCCCCGAGGCGTTCTCGGCGGCGGTCGTTCCCCGCGTCTGAGGCATTCCCAACCACGAGAACGGCGCTCGCGCCGTATCTCACCTGTGGAGATCGTTCATGCGCTCGATTGGACTTTCGTCGGTCGCTCGCCTTTCGCTTACCGCCGCGCTGCTGTTCGGCAGCAACGCCTGCCTGACGTCTCCGGCGTCCGCGCAGTATCCGCGCATCGCCCCGGACGCCCGCGGCTACCAGACCACCATGCAGTTGATGCAGCAGCGGGCGGCGTCGTCGCCGTCGCTGCCGCGGAGCTACGCGCGGTCGGCGTCGCCGTCGCTGCCGCAGTCGTACACCGTCACCCCCGCAGCGCCGGCGTACCAGGCGGTACAGGTGACGGTGGCGGCACCGCAGGGGCGGACGCAGGTGGCGCGCGGCACGCCGGCGACCCAGCCAGGCGTGCCCTACAGCATCGCCATTCGCGGCCCCGACGGCGAGGTGCGGCGCTACCCGGTGGAGGGCGGGCCGTCGTCGGTCGTCGTCCGCCAGTACACCGTCAGCCCCGGCCAGGCGATCACCGTTTACGTCCAGCCGCCGGCCCCCGCCACACCGAGCAAGTAAGCGAATACTTGCGTCGGCGCAGGCGGTCGGATAACCTCCGGCCGCCTGTTTCGTTGGCTCAGCGGGAGCGGAACTGGATGCGGAGGATGGTGCGGCCGTTCGGCGCCACCTCGACGTGCGTCACGCGGGCGCCGCGCGGGATGGCGCTGTACGACACCGGCTTGCCGTCGAGCAACACCTCGCTGCGGCTGGTTAGCATCAGTTCGTCCGCCGGCGGTGCGGGCGGCGGCGACACGACACGGGCGGTTCGCGGTTCTTCCTTGGTCGCGGTCGGCGGGATTGTCGAGAGCCTGTCCATCTTCTTCGGCGCTCCGGGGGTAACGGCAGTACGAGCCAACGGGGCGAACACCACCACGGCAGCCAGTGCGATCGTCAGGCGGATCATCCAACTATCCTCGGCAGAACCATCGGGAGAGGAAGTGGCGGTCGAAAAGCAGATGGCGTGCCAAGTGAGCATGAATTGTCGCAAGTCATGACAGATAAGATATTTGCGTGAAGCGAGACGGCCAGCCTGGGGATCGGAGTGCCAGGTCGTCGGGCATCGTCTGACCGGAATCGGGCAGAACGCCTGGCGGTGAACCCGAGGTCGCGATTCGGTGTCTCCCTGTCGTCATGTCGGCCGCCGGTCATACAACAGACCCGCGTCGCCGTTTCGTACCGTCCACCGTCGAGACACCAGCCCATGCCCCCGATCACCATCACCGAGGCGCTGGCCGAGCTGAAGACCCTCGAGAAGCGGCTGGCCAAGAAGCGCGAGTTCGTGCTGACGTACCTGCTGCGCCAGGAAATGTTCAAGGATCCGCTGGAGAAGGACGGCGGGTCGGTGTCGGCCATTCGCCGCGAGCTGCAGGCGATCGGTGACCTGGAGGAGCGGCGGATCACGCTGCGCCGGGCGATCCAGCGGGCCAACGAGGCCAACAACGTCACCGTCGGCAAGTCCACGCGGCCGATCGCCGACTGGCTGGTGTGGCGGCGCGAGGTGGCGCCGGCGCACGCCATGTTCCTGGCCGGCATTCGCCAGAAGATCGAGACGGCCCGTCAGGAGGCGGCCCGCAAGGGCGCGGGGGTGTCGTCAACGGTCGAGACGGCCAAGCCGAATGACGTGATCGTCAACCTCAATGAGCAGGAACTGGCTCGCCAGATCGAGGAGCTGGAGGAAACGCTCGGCAAGCTGGACGGCCAGCTGTCACTGAAGAATGCCACGCTGCTCATCGATGTGTAGAATGTCCCGGAAGCCTTCGGCGGCGAAGTGGGGAAATGTGTAGAAACCAAACGCGTAATCGGTCGCGGGTTCGACTCCCGCCAGCCCTTAACGGCTGTAGTTCAGCGGTAGAACAATTACTACGTCCCGCCTCAGACGGTCAGCGCTCAACGAGTAACGCTCAATGTGTCAGGACTGAGAGGTCAGGGGTTAACGGTTTCGCCAAACCCGTCATTCATCTGGTCCGGCCGGAGACGGTCGGAACACCCGTCTACGCGGGGTGTCCCCAGGACGGCGGCTGCTGCTGGGAGGCTTCCTACTTTTTCGCCCCAAGACACGACCTGTCATGCCCACCATCACCGCGGCCGAGGCGCTGGCGGAGTTCGACCGGATCGACCGGCGGCTGACCCGCAAGCGGCTGTTCGTCGAGGCGTACCTGCTCCGTGACGCCGCGCTGCGCGACCCGCTGGCGGCCGACGGCGGTACCCCTGCCGTGCTCGCTGCCGAGCTGGCGGCGATCGAGGCGCTGCAGGAACGCAAGGTGGTGCTGCGCCGCGCCATCCAGGCGGCGAACGAGCGGGCAACCGTCACCCTCAACGGCGTTACCCGTCCGCTGGCCGACTGGCTGGTCTGGCGGCGCGAGGTGGCCAGCGAGCGCACCGGCTTCCTGCGGTTGCTGCGGCTCACCATTCAGGGCCGCCGTCAGCTGGCGGCCGCCCACACCGCCACGCATCCCGCCGGCCGGGACGTGATCGTCCACCTCGACGAGAAGGCGCTGATGGCCGACCTGGAAGCGATGGAGACGATGGTCGGCGAGCTGGACGGCCAGATCACGCTGCGCAACACCACCGGCCAGGTGGACGTCCCCGACGAGGTCGCCCCGACGGCGGTGGAGGCTCGCTTCGACGAGCTGTTCGCCCGCCTGCCGGCGCGTCCCTCCGCCTCCCGTCCGCCGTGGTCCGACTCGCCGGAGCTGTGCCGGCTGGCCCGCGACCCGAGGCAGAAGATCGCGGCGATCAAGCTCTACCGCGAACGGACCGGCGTCGGGCTGGCCGAGGCGAAACAGGCGGTCGAGGCGTTCGCCGCCGGCTGACGGTGCGTTTCGTCGCGCTTATTTGGCCCGTGGCACGAAGAAGCCGGCCCGCACCGGCGCCGGCATCGGGCTGTTCGCCCCCTTCACCGACCGCCAGATCACCTCGTTAAACAGCAGATCGTCGGCCATGTCCTCGCGTTCCTCCAGCGGCAGCGTCGCCGACAGCGCCGCCCCCCAGGCATCCTTCGGCACCACCGCTTCACGGTCGACGGCCGGCACGACGTGGGTGTACGGGGTTCGGTCCGGCTTCGCGGCGAAGGCGGCGTACATCGGTCGGGCGGCGGCGTCGTACTGGCTCATCGGCTTCAGCCCGAGGATCAGCTCCATCGTCCGCAGCATGCTGCTGGTCGAGTACATGCTTGAGTCGACCTGTCCGCGTTTGGTGTACGGGCTGACCACCAGCGCGACGGTGCGGTGGGCGTCGACGTGGTCGGGGCCGTTCTGGGCGTCGTCCTCGATGACGAAGATCGCCGTGCTCTCCCAGAATGTGCTCCGCGACACCGCCTCGACCACCATGCCCAGCGCCAGGTCGTTGTCGGCCACCATCGCCGTCGGCGTGCGGCTGCCGACGACGGTGCCGAAGGTGTGATCGTTGGGCAGCCGCACGATCTGCAGCCGCGGCATTTCGCCCGCTTTCTCGAACCGCTTCAGCTCACTGATGAAGCGTTCCGCCCTTTCACATCCGGATAGTCCAGGTCGTAGCCGCGGAACTGCGGGTCGAAGTGGCCCTCCAGCGCCTTCACCTTGGCGCGGCTGTCCTCGAACGTGCCGTCGGCCTTTTTCTTGCCGTTCTCGATCCACTCGCCGTAGTTGCGGTAGCTGACGCCGGCTTCCTTGGCCCGGTCCCACAGGTAGCCGCCGGCGGGACGGGCGATCGAGTCGAACGCGCCTTCGGAGGGGTAGAAGCCGAGCCGCTTGGTCGGACTGCCGCGATAGCTGAGCGGCCACACCTTCTCCACCCAGTCGGTGGCGTAGGCGCCCATCGACCACTCGTGGCCGTCGGCCGACACCTCGCCCTCGACGTAGAAGTTGTCGAGCAGGACGAACTGACGGGCGATGCGATGGTGGTTCGGCGTCACCTTCTCGGGGAACAGGCACAGGCCGGCGTCACCGTTGCCCTCCTTCATGTCGCCGAGCACCTGGTCGTAGGTGCGGTTCTCCTTGATGATGTAGATGCAGTGCTTGATCGGGCTGGTTTCCCCCGGCTTGCGCGGGATCGGGTTGCCGGCACTCCAGCCGTCGGCGTTGGCGCCGGCGTCGCGTTTGAGCGGGCTGCACAGGTAGGCCTGCTTGCTGTGGTTGGCCATCTGTTCCGGCGTCGGCATCGGCAGGACGGCGAGGGTGCCCTGCAGCAGCCCGGCGATGTACTGGTACAGCGGCGCCAGCCCCGGCCGCTGGTTCGGCCCCGGCCCCAGCCGGTTCGGCCGCGACGACAGCCCCTTGCCGTTGGCGACGTAAATCCGCCGGTCGGTTGGGTTGAAGCGCACCGAGGTTGGATACCAGCCGACCGGGATGTAGCCGAGCGAGCGCGCCTTGCCGCGTTCGGAGACATTGAAGACCGCCAGATTGTTATTGTCCGCATTGGCGACGAACAGCACCTGCCCGTCGGGCGTCAGCGCCAGGCTGTTCGGGGTGTTGCCCGACGGGGCGTTGGGGTAGAGGGCGCAGTTGATCGTCTCGACCGTCTTGCCGGTGGCGGTGTCGAGCACGGTAACGCGGGTGGAATTGGCGCAGGCGACGTAGAGCAGCTTGCCGTCGGGCGCCAGCGCCATCTCGGTCGGGTGGCTGTCAGTCGGCCAGGTGGCCGTCACCGTCGCCGCCGCCGGATCGACCACCGCCACCGCCGCCCCACCCCACAGGCTAACGAATAAATGCTTACTGTCCCGGTCCGGCAGCGCGACATACGGATAGCTGTCCTTCGGCATCGCCACGCTCCGCTGTCGCTCCGGCGCCGCCAGCGGGACGATGCGAACCGTCTGCCCCCACGGGCCGGCGACGAACAGCGTCTTGCCGTCCTTGTCCAGACTGATTCCACCGACGACGAACTTATCCTTCTTCTGCGCCAGCGAGATCGTCTTGCGACCGCCGAGCAGTCCGTCGGCGAACGCGAAGGCGTGGACCGTCTCGAACTCACCGCCGGAGGCATAGAGCGTGTGGCCGTCAGGCGCCCAGGCGAGGCCGTAGAACGTCTGGTCGAGCGGCACGCGGCAGGTGATCTTCTCCTTGCCGGCGGCCAGCTCGACGAGGACGACCTCATGCGTGCCGTAGCCGGCATGGAGCGCCGCCAAATACTTGCCACCGGGGTGCAGGGCGAGGTTGACCGGGAAGTCGCCCAGCGCGATCTGCTTGCCGGCCGGCCGCAGCGACCACTGCGACGGTAGTAGCACCTCGCCGGTCGGCTGCACCCCGGGCAGCTGGCGGGGCTGGGCGACCGCCGGCCTGTCCGCCGGCCGGTCGAGCCGAACGGCGACGGCGAGGCCCCCACAGGTGGCAGCGAGCAGCAGGGCGGCGAGCAGGGAACGCGACAACATGGCAGCCTCGAAGCCGGAGACGGACGACGAGGGCAAGCATATGCGCGACAGTGCGCCGCGGCGAGCGCTCGCTGCGCTCGCAGTAGTCAGTAGTCAGTAGTCAGTAGCCAGTAGGAAGACAGCAGACAGCCGGGGATATCGCCGGTCACTCGGGCGAGGCGAGCGGGAGCACGTCAGTGCCCCGAGTCAGCGCAGCACGGGCGACATCGCGTTCTGGGCGAATCACTCGGGGCCCTAACGGGACCCCGCTCGCCAACAGCCAGTCAGGCTCGCTGTTGTGGCAAGGTCTCCTGACCTTGCCACTCTGCCGACCGAAGGTCTCCCACGCGCCGGAGGAGACCTTCGGTCGGCCGGAGTGGCCCTGTCGCGACTACGTCGCTTTTTCCGGCCGCATCAGCGGGAACAGGATGACGTCGCGGATGGTCGTCGTGTTGGTCAGCAGCATCACCAGCCGGTCGATGCCGACGCCCAGGCCGCCGGCGGGCGGCATGCCGTGCTTCAAGGCGCGGACGAAGTCGTCGTCCATCTTCGCCATCGAATCCTCTTCCGGTAGCCCGGCCAGCTGCTGGCGGAACGTCGCCTCCTGGGTGATCGGGTCGTTCAGCTCGGTGTAGGCGTTCGCCAGCTCCATGCCGAGCACGTACAGCTCGAACCGCTCCGCCAGCGCCGGGTTGTCGCGCCGCCGCTTGGTCAAGGGACACAGCGCCGCCGGGTAGTCGTAGACGAAGATCGGCCGATCGGACCGGGCCAGCGCCGGCTCCACCTTCGTCTCGAACAGGTGGTGGATGATCACGTCGGGGTGCTTGTTGGCGGTCGGGTAGCCGGTCGCCTCGGCGGTCCGGCGGCAGCCGTCGACGTCGTCCATCGCCACGCCGACGTGCTCGCGGAACAGGTCGGCATAGGCGGCACGGACGAACGGCGGGGAAAAATCGATCATTCGGTCGCCGTAGGGCAGCTTCGAGCCGTGCTCCAGCGCGATCACACAGGCGACGATCAGCTCCTCGGTCAGATCCATCATGGAGCGGTAATCGCCGTACGCCTGGTACAGCTCCATCATGGTGAACTCGGGGTTGTGCCGCGGGCTGATGCCCTCGTTGCGGAACACCCGGCCGATCTCGTACACCCGCTCGATCCCGCCAACGAGCAGCCGCTTCAGGTGCAGCTCCAGGGCGATGCGCAGGAACAGGTCGATGTCGAGCGTGTTGTGGTGAGTGATGAACGGCCGCGCCGCCGCCCCGCCGGCGATGGCGTGCAGCGTCGGCGTTTCGACCTCGAAGAAGCCGCGGTCGTCCAGGTGCCGGCGGATGGTGCGCAGGATCGTCACCCGCTGCCGGCGCGGGCCAGCGTTTCCGGGTTGTAGATCAGGTCGAGGTAGCGATGGCGCAGGCGGAACTCGATGTCCTGCATGCCGGAGTGCTTGTCCGGGTGCGGCAGTAAGGACTTACCCAGAAACGTCAGCTTCTCGGCGAACACCGTTGGCTCGCCGGTGCGCGTCTTGCCGAACGTCCCCTCGACGCCGAGCAGGTCGCCCAGGTCGAGCAGCTCGGTCAGCTGCCATCCCTCGGCGCCGACCTGCTTCTGACCGATCATCACCTGCAGCTTGCCGCGCTCCTGTTCGCCGGTTTCCTTGTTCGGCCGCAGCGGGGTGGACCAGTCCCACAGGTCGACGAAGTACAGCTTGCCGGCGCTGCGGCGCAGGACGATGCGGCCGGCCACCTTGACGCGCGGCCGCTCGGCGTCGGGCAGGTCGGTCGGCAGCCGCAGCACGTCGCCGATCGGCATGGCGCCGTCGAACCGCCCGCCCCACGGGTCGACCCCGAGCGCCTCGATGGCGCGGAGCTTGTCGGTACGACTGGCCTCAAAACTGTCTTGCGGCGACGACACGATAGCCATCCTCGCGAATACGGGCGCAACTGCCGGGTAAGACAGGGATTGTAGGCGGCTGGTTCGGGCCGTCAATCGCTGCCGGACGGGCCGATCGGTGATTGACGCGGCGGTCCGCCTGGCATACTCTCGCTTGCACCTGCCCCGCATCGTCACGAGGATTCCCGCCATGACACGCCTGGTCCTGACGCTGGCGCTGGTCGCGCCGGTCGTCGCCGCCGCCGCTGACTCGACGCGCCTGTTCCCCGACGGCACCCGGCCGCCCGACCGGCGGTTGACCGTCGTCCGCACCCTCAACGACAAGGACTTCGACCTGCGCCCGCCCGCCACTCTCGACGCCTGGCAGAAACGGCGCCAGGAGCTGCGCGAGCAGATCCTCGTCGCCACCGGACTGTGGCCGCTGCCGCCGAAGACGCCGCTGAACCCGGTCGTTCACGGCCGCATCGACCGCGACGGTTACTCGGTCGAAAAGGTGTTCTTCGCCAGCCACCCCGGCCATTACGTCAGCGGCAACCTGTACCGGCCCCGGCAGAAGGACGGCAGCCTGCCGGCGGGCAAGCTCCCTGGCGTGCTCTGCCCGCACGGCCACTGGGCCAGCGGCCGGTTCTACGACGCCGGCGAGGCCGGCGGGAAGAAACAAATCGCTATCAAGGCCGAGACGACGATGGCCGGCGCTCGCTACCCGCTGCAGGCCCGCTGCGTCCAGCTCGCCCGCATGGGGTGCGTCGTCTTCCACTACGACATGGTCGGCTACGCCGACAGCCAGGCGATCGGCCACGCCGCGTTCAACGACGCCGACGCCGAGCTGCGCCTGCAAAACCTGATGGGCCTGCAGACGTGGAACAGCATCCGCGCGCTCGACTTCCTCACGGCACTGCCGGAGGTCGACGGCAAGCGGATCGGCGTCACCGGCGCGTCCGGCGGCGGCACGCAGACGTTCATCCTGTGCGCCATCGACGATCGGCCGGCGGTGGCGTTCCCGGCGGTGATGGTGTCGACCGAGATGCAGGGCGGCTGTGTGTGCGAGAACTGTTCGCTGCTCCGCGTCGGCGCCGGCAACGTCGACTTCGCCGCCACCTTCGCACCCAAGCCGCTCGCCCTCAGCGCCGCCAACGACTGGACGCTGCACGTCGAACGGCGCGGTCTGCCGGAGCTAAAAGCGGTCTACAAACTCTTCGGCGCACCGGACCACATCGACGGCAAGTGCTGGTCGCACTTCGACCACAACTACAACCAGCCGGCGCGCGAGATGATGTACGGCTGGTTCAACCGCCATTTCGCCCTCGGCCAGTCGGCGCCGGTCCGCGAACAGCCGTTCGAGCCGGTGCCGCCGAAGCAACTGAGCGTGTACGACGCCAGCCACCCGCGCCCGGCCGATGCCGTCGACGCGGCGAAGCTGCGCGCCTACCTCACCGAAGTGAGTAATAAACAACTCGCCGATCTGCGGCCGGCCGATGCCGCGAAGCTGGCCGAGTTTCGCCGCGTCGTCGGCCCGGCGCTGCGGGTGATGGTCGCCAGCCGTTTGCCGGCGGCGGAGGCGGTCGAGGCGAAGGAGCAGGGGACGCCGACGGTGCCCGGCGCCGTCGCCAAGGGGTACGTGATTGGCCGCAAGGGCGAGAGCGAGGCGGTGCCGGCGGTGCTGGTCCGCGGCAAGACGTTCACCGGCACCGTCGTCGTCTGGGTCGACCCGGCCGGCAAGGCGAGCCTGGTGGCCGACGGCAAGCTGGCGGCCGACGCGGCGGCGCTGCTCGAACGCGCTGGTATCCTCGCCATCGACCCGTTCGGCACCGGCGAACTGACCCGGCCCAAGGCGCGGGCGTCGACCTCGCTTCGCTGGCTACACCTACGGCTACAACCGCACCCTCCGCTACGTGCCGCGGTGCAGCGACGTGCTGACGGCGGTGGCGTTCGCGCACAAGCAGGAGGGGGTGAAGGCGGTCCACCTGCTCGGCCGCGGCAAGGCCGGGCCGTGGGTGCTGCTGGCGCGTGGGTTGTGCGGCGACGTGCGGTGCTGCGCGGACGGCAGCCGATGCCAGCCGCTTCCGCTTCGACGCCATCGAGCGGACCGATGACGAGAACCTGCTTCCGGCGCGCAGAAGTACGGCGGGCTGGGCGGGCTGGCGGCGCTGGCGGCGCCGGGCGAGTTGCTGATGCACCAGCACGGCGGCACCAGCTCCGGCAAGTGGGTGAAGTCCGCCTACACCGCCGCCGGCGCGGATTTGCAAGCTGGTCCGCTCCAGCGAGCGGATGGACGAGATGAAGGTGGTCGCCTGGTTGCTGTACGAAATGAGCCGCTCCGCCGGGTGGACCGGCGGGCGTCGCTCTCCAGGGGTCAAGCCCTCCCAGGGTCGGCACCGGGCTATTGACTATCGCCCCCCGCTTGACGCTTCGGGGCCAGCACGCCGTGGCAACTCTTGCCACTCTGCTGACCGCAGGTCTCTGTGGAATGCGGGAGACCTCGGCGCCTGCTTCCGCATGCCCGGTCAGGAGACCGGGCCACAACGTGAGAGGGAGATGAAGGTGGTCGACTGGCTGCTGCGGTGACCGAGCGACGCCCGCCGGGTGAGCCGGCGGGCGTCGCACGTGGTGAATAACAGGTTACCACTTCTTGGCGGCCGACGTGCTGCTTCCCGACAGGTGCTTCTTGATCTCGTCTTCCAGGGAATTCACCTGGGACGACTTGCTGATGCACTTGCCGTCCTTGCCGACCACGAACACGCTCGGCAGGACCATCGCCGTACTGGCCGGCCAGCTTGCTCTCCAGCCCGCCCTGCTGGTACAGCTGAACACCGGGCGCGGGGTTCTTGGTCAGGAAGTCCTTCGCCTCCTCGGCGGTGGCGTCGAGGTTGATGGCGAGCAGTTCGACGTCCTTGGCGTTGGCGGTGACGAGCCGCCTTCAGCTTGCCGAAGTCGCCGGCCGCCTGGCCGTTCCAGCCGGCCTTGCAGTACACCACCACCACCTTGCCCTTGAGCTTGTCGATGTCGTAGGTGGTGTTCGGGTCGGCCAGGGTGGGGCCGGCCAGCGGCATCGGGTTGCCTTCCAGGTCGAGCCGGCGGGCGGCGCCGGCGGCCTTGGTGGCCTGCGGCCGGTTTCCTCGGCGAACGTCTTGGCCAGAGTGGTGTACCAGTTCTTCGCCTCGACGTCCTTGCCGATGAACTCGACACCATGCCCAGCTGCAACATGGCGTCCGGAGTGTCGTCGGCCTTGGGGAACGCCTTGACGAAGCCGGTCAGCTTGTCCAGCCAGTCCTTCTGCACCTCGGCGAAGTTGACGTTCTTCTGGCCGAGCTTGACCGAATAGTCGGCCTGCAGCCGGCGGAAGGTGACGTAGGCGGTCAGGCTGCTGGTCGGCACCGCCTGGGTGAGCTGCTTCTCCAGCGTCGCCAGCCGGGTGCCGGCAGTCGTCTCGTCGTCGGGCTGGCCTGCAGGGCGCTGGACAGGCTGTCCGCCACCTGCCGGATCCACGGATCGCGCTCCTCGGCCTTGACCGTGTTGACGATCTTCTCCAGCACGTCGGCGCGGCCGAGGTGGTGGGCAGCGGCGTCCGCCCCGGTCGACGACACCTTGCGCTTATCCAGATCGGTCAGTTCCTCGACCAGCTTCTGCAGCTTCGGGTCCTGAGCCAGGTTGATGCCGCCCTTCGGGCCGACAGCCCCCTCCTCGATGCCGAGCCAGGGGTCGGGGCGTCGATGTTGATCTTCCAGGGTCGCGCCACCGCGGATCATCGGGCCGACCTGGAACCACCTGCTGCTGCCGCCGGCCTCGAACAGCACGGTGGCCCGGCTGTAGCGGAGGACGTCGCGGGCTACGCCGGTCTCGTCGGCCGGGATGCACTGCGGGGCGCCGGCTTCCAGGTGCAGCCAGATCGCCTTCTCATTCAGCTTGGTCAGCTTGGCCACGGTGGCCTCGAACTTCGTCTTGAGGTCAGCGCGGCGGCTGCGGACGTTCTCCGCCATGTCGGCCGGCAGGCCGAGGCCATGCGGATTTCCTCGTCGGTGATCAGCAGCGGCTGCAACCGGCTCAGGTCGTGCGCGTGGCCAGCGCGGAGCACCTCCTGGTTGGTCTCCTCGGCGGAGATCATCTTCCAGGCGTCGATGGTGCTGGCGTTGCGGTCGGTGTCGACACCCCACTTCGAATCGGCCGGTGCCGAGGCCAGCGGGAACTGGTCGGGGACGGCGAGCCGGCGGAGACGATCTGGTAGACCTCCACGCCGTCCTTGTAATACGAGTAGTTGTCGACGTTGCGGCCGTCGCTGGAGTAGAACTTGCGGACCATCCGGCCGGCGGCGTCCTTGAGCACCCAGCCGCTGCCGGCTTTGCCCTTGACCAGCTCGACCTTGCAGGCGGCCAGGTCGTCGCCGGTCGGGGTGGTGCAGTTCACCTCGTGCGGGCGGTATTCGAGCATCTTGACGCGGCTGGTGCGGCCCAGTGCCGGTCCAGCTCGCCAGGAGGACGCCGCCGCCGACCAGGAAGCCGGCCACCCCGGCGTCCATCCCCACTCGCAGCCGCGGCGCGCCGCGGCATGCCGTCGCCATCCCCGTCTCCTTTCGTCATCTGCTCCGTGCAAAAGATCAGACGGCGGCACCCGATCGGCAGCGAAGCCGGCCGGTCTCGCGCACCGGCGAGAATCGGCGTCAGTGCCACCAGACCGTCTCCGGCGGCGAGCGGATCACGCGGAAAGCTGCAGGTTGTAGGAACCGCACCCGGCCGGCAGGCTGTGCTGGTGCGAAGGGGGAAGGACGGGGTTTTGAGTAACGCCTGAAACAGAAAGAAGATAGGACAATCGGCGTCGCGCCCTTGCGGTGCTTGCCCAGCTTGACTGAATTTTGGCCTGCGGCTATAATTTCACGAACAAGCTCAGGCATCCTCGGGCTGTACCGCTGTCTCCGCGAACCTTCTGGGGAGGACAAGCCCCCGCCGCGGGAGACGGGCCCCCAGACCACGGCGGAGAAGGACGACCGATTGCGCCCGCGACGCCCGCCTGTCCGGCAGACTTGCTCGATGTGTGCTGACCTGGATGCGGGAGAGGGTTCTCCTCCCTGCACCCCAACCCCGGCCCCGAGGGCGGGAATGGGGCCCACGGATGGGGTTCGGGTATCCGGCTGGCTCCTGACTGACAGGTGGCCCTGGCAGACGACCGGGTCAAGCAGGTCAAACAGGCCAACGACATCGTTGACGTCGTCGGCGGTTACCTGGCGTTGCGGCCGGCCGGCGGGACGTACAAGGGACTGTGTCCGTTCCACGACGACCATCGGCTGTCGTTCGACGTCGACTCCCGCCGCTTCGCGCTATCGCTGCTGGTCCTGTGGTAAATACGGCGACGTACTCAGCTTCTTTGTTCAGGGAGGCGCCGAACGCCCTGTTTCACCGAGGCGTTGAGCTGCTCGCCTTCGTCAGCGCGCCGGGATCACCCTGGAGTACGAATGGCAGCGAACCGCGCAACCGCGGCCGCGCCGACCTGCTCGACGTGGTCCGGGTTGCCGCTGGCGAGTCGCCACCAGTGTTTGCTTGACCTGCCCGAGGCCGAGGCGGCTCGCCGCTATCTGGGCGAACGGGGCTGCGCGGCGAGACGGTTCGCCGCTGCTGCTGGGGTACGCTCCGTCGTCGGGCCAGTGGCTGATCGGCCGGGCGGTGCAGAATCAGGTATCGCTGGAGCTGCTCGAGAAGGTCGGCCTCGATCGCGCCGCGACGCATGGCGACGGGTTTTACGATCGATTCCGCGACCGGGTGCAGTTCCCGGATCCGCGACGTCCGCGGCAGCCGGTCGGCTTGGCGGGCGCGTGGTGCCCGGCTCGCCGCTGGAGGGCGCGGCTGAAGTACTACAACTCTGCTCGACACACCGCTGTTCTCCAAGAGTGAACAGCTGTACGGGCTGATCAGCGCGGGCGACGGCCGAGAAGCTCGGTTACCTGGCAGTGGCGAGGGGTATACCGACGTGCTGGATGGGCGCACCAGCTGGACGGCTCAGGTGGTGGCGACGATGGGGACGGCGAACGATCGGCATGTGCGGCAGCTTCGCCGGTTCGTCGCGCGAGTGGTGCTGGTCTTCGACGCGGACGCTGGCGGCGAGCAGGGTGTGGACCGCGCCCTGGAGCTGTTCGCCGGACACGACATGGACCTGGCGGTGGCGACGTTGCCGGCCGGCCTGGACCCGTGCGACCTGCTCGTCCGTGAGGGACCGGAGGCGTTTCGCCGGGTGCTGGAGGCGGCCGAGGACGCGCTGGAGTTCAAGCTCGCGCGGATGGTGACGACCGAGGACGTCCAGAGTGTCGAGGGCCGGCGGCGGATCCTTGACGCGGTGCTGCGAGTGATCGCGCTGGCCCCGTCCTTACCGGGCGAGGCCGGGGCGGTCAAGACCGAGCTGATGATGACCCGCATCGCCCGACGGCTGGCGGTGCGCGAGGAGACAGTGTGGGGGCGGCTGGAGGAGCTGCGCCGGGAGCGACGGCAGGGGGACGCCGGCCGCACCCGGACCGAGGGGCCGGTTCAGTCGGCGGCGCCGGCCCTGCCGGACGAGCGCCGCTTGCTGGAGATCTTGCTGGCCGAGCCGGAGCTGGTGCCGGCGGCGGCGGCGGCGGTGCCGGTAGCGGAGGTTGGACATCCCGGTCTGCGGCGGCTGCTGGACGGGCTGTACGCCCTCCACGCGGCGGGCCGGCCGGCCACCCTCGACCTGCTCCGCATCCATCTGGAAGACAATGCCCCGCTGGTGAACAAGGCGTTTCAGTTGCAGGAGGCCGGGCTGGAGCGGCCGAACCGCCAGGTCGAATTGACCGACCTGGTCGCGCATTTTCGCCAGCGGCGGGAGAAGTTTGCCACCCAGGAGTTGCGTACCCAGCTGCACGCGGTCCGGGATGACCGGGCGGCGCTGGAGTTGCTGCGGCGGCTGCAAAACCGGACTGTTGGACCTGGCCCTGACGCGCCGGCGGGCGAGGATTGCGGGGGGCATCCCCCCGTGTCTTCCCCGGTGTGAGGCGTCGGGTTTTTGGCGAGGGAGGGTTTGATGGAAAAGCTCGATGACGGCCTGAAGGCTTTGCTCGAACAGGGCAAGGAGAAGGGCTATCTGACCTACAGCCAGGTCAACGACCACCTGCCGGACGACGACGCCAACCCCGAGAAGATCGACCAGCTGCTGCTGCTGCTGGAGGCCGAGGGGATCGAGCTGATCGACGAGTCCGAGGTCGACGAACGCGAACAGGCCGGCGCCGACGAGGGGCCGGTCGATCTCGACCTCAGCTTCATCGACGAGGAAGACACCCGCCGGATCGACGATCCGGTGCGGATGTATCTGACGCAGATGGGCAACATTCCGCTGCTCAAGCGGGAACAGGAAATCGCCCTCGCCAAGAAGATTGAGGTCACCCGCAAGCGCTTCCGCCGCAAGGTGCTGGAGTGCGACGGTGCGCTCAACCAGGTGGTCGAGACGCTCAAACGAGTGCATGCGGGCGACCTGCCGTTCGACCGCACCGTCAAGGTCTCTCTCACCGAGAACCTTGAAAAAGACAAGATCATGGCGCGGATGCCGCACAACCTGCGGACGCTCGAACATCTGATGGAGGAGAACCAGAAGGACTTCGAGCAGATCGTCGACCCGCGCACCGCCGACGACGTCAAGCAGAAGCTCCGCCGCCAGCTCCGCATTCGCCGCCGCAAGGCGGTCACGCTGGTCGAGGAGCTGTCGATCCGCACCCAGAAGATCCAGCCGCTGATGAAGAAGCTGGAACAGATCTCGATGCGGATGGACGAGCTGGAAGCGCAGATCGAGCAGGTGAAGGTCGACCGCTCGCGCCGCGAGGACCGCGCCAACCTCGAAAAAGAGCTGAGCGACTACATGATGCACACGCTGGAGGAGCCGCCGTCGCTCCGCAAGCGTGTCGAGGTCGTCCGCAAGCGCTTCGCCGAGTACGAGCAAGCCAAGCGCGAACTGTCCGGCGGCAACCTGCGGCTGGTGGTGTCGATCGCCAAGAAGTACCGCAACCGCGGCCTGAGCTTCCTCGATCTGATTCAGGAGGGGAACACCGGCCTGATGCGGGCGGTCGACAAGTACGAGTATCGCCGCGGCTACAAGTTCTCCACCTACGCGACCTGGTGGATCCGGCAAGCGATCACCCGCGCCATCGCCGACCAGGCGCGGACGATTCGCATCCCGGTCCACATGATCGAGACGATGTCGAAGCTCCGCAATGTCTCCAAGAAGCTGCTGCAAACGCTCGGTCGCGAGCCGACCATCGAGGAGACGGCGCAGGCGGCCGGCATCAGCGAGGAGGAGACGCGGCGGGTGCTGAAGATCAGCCGCCACCCGATCAGCCTCGACCGTCCGGTTGGCGAGAGCGAGGACAGCTTCTTCGGCGAGTTCATCGAGGACGACACCGCCGAGTCGCCGGTCCAGGCGGCCACTCAGGAGATGCTGAAGGACAAGATCGACCAGGTGCTGAAAACGCTCACCTACCGCGAGCGCGAGATCATCAAGCTCCGCTACGGCCTGGGCGACGGCTACACCTACACGCTTGAAGAGGTCGGCCGCATCTTCAAGGTGACGCGCGAACGAGTACGGCAGATCGAGGCGAAGGCGGTGCGAAAGTTGCAGCATCCGGTACGAAGCCGGCAGCTGGAGGGCTTCCTCGACAGCCTCCGCCGATGAGACGACCCTTCACCGCCGGCCCAATCGGGCCGGCGGTTTTCGTTGGTAGACCGCTTTTCAGAAGTCCGATGGGAGTGTGAACGTATGCCGGGTGTAGCGTCCCTGTTCCGGGAGATCCACCGGGTCCGCGTCTTTCTCCGCGACCTGCAGGAGCAGCTGGACCGGATTCCGCGGCAGCGCAAGGCGTATCAGGCGAAGATCGCCAGCCGCGAGCAGGCGCTGAAGGACGAGCAGGAGGCGATCCGCAAGCTCAAGGTGACGGCGAGCGACAAGGAAAAGCAGATGAAGGGCAAGGGCGACCAGATCGCCCGCTGGCAGCAGCAGCAAACCCAGGTCTCGTCGAAGCGGGAATACGACGCCCTGGTCCTCGAAATCGCCCACACCCGCGAGGCGTGCGGCCGGCTGGAGGACGAGATCCTGACGGCGATCCTGGAGGCCGACGAGCGAACGGCGAAGGTGCCGGGGCTGGAGAAGGCGGTCGCCGACGCCCGCGCCGAGCTGCAGAAGTTCGAGGCCGACGTGGCTCCGCGGTCGTCGACGATGAAGGCCGAGCTGGAGAAGGCGACCGCCCAGCTGAAGGCGCTGGACGCGCAGATTCCACCGGACCACCGCGCCCAGTACGCCCGCACCGTCACCTCGCTCGGCGCCGACGGACTGGCCGAGGTCCGCAACCGCATCTGCACGAACTGTCATACCGAGATCATCCGCGGCGTCGAGATGACGCTGCAGGCCGACGGCTTCGCCGTGTGCAAGTCGTGCGGCCGCATCCTCTACCTGCCGCCGACAGCGACGGACGACTCAGAATAGCTCGCTGACGCTCGCGGTAGCCAGTAGTCAGTAGGAAGACAGGGCCGGTCCGCTGGCGGTTGGGGGCATGGCCACGCCGTGGCCATGTAGTGCGGACGCCGTTTCTCTCGACGGGGCCAGTCGGCGAACGCCGCATGCCCACAAGCGTTGCATGGCGCAGATGCCAGCGAGCGGGAGCACGTCAGTGCCCCGAGTCAACGCGCGACCCGCGACCTCGCGTTAGGCGACGCCGGCAGTTGTGGGCCGGTCTCCCGACCGGCCCACGGGCGGCGACCGAAGGTCTCCTCTTCGGGCCGGGCCTGGGACAACCAGAGGAGACCTGCGGTCTGCAGCCGTGCCGCGGTCGGGAGACCGCGGCACAACGGGCGTAGCCGCGATGCGCGCGCCAGGCGCCACCGGCTGTTGTGGGCCGGTCTCCCGACCGGCCCACGGGCGGCGACCGAAGGTCTCCTCTTCGGGCCGGGCTTGCAACAACCAGAGGAGACCTGCGGTCCGCAGCCGTGCCGCGGTCGGGAGACCACGGCACAACAGAGACCACGGACAACAGAGAGGCTTCAGCACCGAATCTATTCACCGAACGCCAGCGACAGCGTCGGAACCGCCTGTTACAATTTGATTTGTGCAGCGTAAATCTATTCGTCAATCTATTCTACCAACCGATGCCGACGACGGTGGAACAACTGCTGGCCGCCTTGCGCAAGCGAGGGGTGGCGCGCAGCGCGGAGTTACAGGCCGACCTGGGCGTGTCGCAGCCGGTGGTGTCGCGGCTCGTTCGCGCGGCCGGCGAGCGCGTGTGCCGGCTGGGGCGAACGCGGGGGGCGCGGTACGCTGCCACACGCGCCGTGGCGGGGCTGGGGACGGAAGTCCCGGTTTGGCGAATCGATGACGCTGGCCGGCCGCACCGGCATGCGGACCTTCACCTGCTGGCGGACGATCGCCACTGGCTGGAGCGGCAGGACGGCTCCGGCCGGCTCTGTTCGGGGTTGCCGCCGTTCGCCTGGGACATGAAGCCGCAGGGGTACATTGGCCGCGCGTTCCCGACCCTGTACCCGGAACTGGGACTGCCGCGACCGATCGACAGCTGGGGCGACGACCAGGTGCTCGTCGCCCTTGCTCGCCGCGGCGAGGACTGCGTCGGCAACCTGATCGTCGGCGAGGAGTCGCTCAACCGCTTCCTCGCCCATGCGCCGGTGCCACGCGGGCGCGACGACTACCCGGCGCTGGCCGGTGGCACGCTGGCGGGGGCGCCTGGATCGTCCGCCGGCGGGGAGCAGCCGAAGTTCGCCGTGTTCATCGGCGAGCGACACCTGCTGGTCAAGTTTGCCGGTGGAGACGGCACCGCCGCCGAGCGCTGGCGCGACCTGTTGCTCTGCGAACACGCGGCGCTGGAGATGTTGCGGACCGCCGGGGTTCGCGCTGCCACATCGGCGTGTTTCGACATCGGTGATATCCGGTTTCTGGAGATGGAGCGGTTCGACCGGGTCGGTCAGCGCGGGCGGCGGGGAGTGATGTCGCTGGCGACCGTCAACGACCACTTCTGCGGCTACAACCATGACAGCTGGAGCAAGGCCGCCCGACGGCTGCTCGACGAACCGGAGGTGAGCGTTCGCACGGACGACGTCGACCACATTCGCTGGCTCGACACCTTCGGCGAACTGATCGCCAACACCGACCGGCACTTCTACAACGTCACCTTCTTCGCCGAGGAGGCGGATCGGCCGACGCTCGCGCTGGCGCCGACCTACGACATGCTGCCGATGGCGTTCGCCCCTCGCAGCGGGGTGGTCGTCGACATCGCGTGGCAGCCGTCCGCACCAACGGCGGACAACTACGACCTGTGGGACGACGCTGCGGCACGAGCGACGGAATACTGGGATCGGTTGACGCAAAGGACCGACCTTACTGCCGGGTTTCGGGCGATCGCGATCCGGTGCCGCGACGCCCTCGTTCGCGCGGCGCGGTGAGCCGGCGCAACGCCGCGGGCGGCCGGGTTGCCCCGACCGCCCGCACGCCCTCTTCATGCTTGCGGCGTTAGCGCAGCTCCGGCCCCGGCGCCCGTCCCGTCGCCTGCATCGGCGAGATGTACACGTCACCGTCGCGCCGCGCCAGCCGGTCGTGGAAGCGCACGCGGTACAGCCCGAAGCGGTGCTCCGGCCCGCCCTCGTCGCGCGATCGGCCGCTCTCGAACACCAGCTCCGGCCGGCCGTACTCCTTGAGCCGGTCCGCCACCATGCGGCGAGCGATCACATAGACCTCCGCGTCCTGCAAGCGACGGTCGCGGAGGAAGGTGAAGTTGTGCAACTGCTCGCCGCGGTCGCGCAGGTAGAACAGCATCCACGACGCATCGAGCGGACCGATGTCCTCACCCACCAGCAGCCGGGCGTCGGCCGGCAGGTCGCTTTTCAGCCGCTCGATGAACGCCAGGTCGCCGGTGTAGCGATTCGCCAGCAACGGCTGCATCGCGTGGCCGAACCAGTGCGCCGGCACCAGGAAGGCGAATAAGGCGATACTGCCTTTGAGCAGGTCTGGCTCGGCCGCGATCCGCCAGCAGGCGAACACCACCAGCGGCCAACCGACCAGCGCCGCCGGCAGGAACCACGCCGGCAGGTGGAATTTGCCGTTGAGCGCCACCACCGCCGCCATCCCCGCCACGCTGGCGATGGTCAGCATCGGCCACGGCCGACGCACCCACTCCTGCTGCGGCAGCCACGCCCACACCCGCACCGCCCCGACCGCGCCGAGGATCGCCCACGGCGTCAGCGTGTGCAGCAGGTAGTGGTGATGCTTGCCCTGCGGCACCGACAGAAACGCCACCGGCAGCAGCGCCCACACCCACAGCAGCCGTTCCGGGGTGCGGCCCTGTCCCGTCACCCGCGGCCACGTCACCGCCAGCCCGGCGCCGATCACCAGCGTCCACGGGAATAGCACCCACGGCAGCTCGATCAGGTAGTACCACGGCGGTTCGCGCATGTACCCCTGATTCATTCGCCCGACGTAGTCCGACTTCCACAGCTCGACAATGTCGGGGTAACGCAGGTACGCCGCCGTCGCCCACGCCGCCGCGGTGGCGGCGAACACCAGCCACCCCGGCAGCCACACGTACCGCTTCAGCAGCGACCAGCGATCGGACCCGAGGAACAGGAAGCCGACCACCGGCAGCAGCGCCATCACGTCGCCGAAGAACAGCCCCTTCACCAGGTTGGTCAGGCCGAGGAAGAAGAAGAACCCGACCAGCGCCCACGAGCGGCGGCCGACGAACCCGCCCTCGCCGTCGGCGGGCCGGCGGCAGAACTCCAGGTAGACGAAGCACGCCATCACGCAGGTGACCACGCCGTAGAGAAACAGGTCGCACTGCGGCGAGGTGCCGTAGTAGGTGAACTCACGGATGGTGGCGAGTACCAGCCCGCTCAGCAGCCCGACCGCTCGCCCGTAGAACACCGACCCCATCCAGCCGACCAGCAGCACGCACAACACGGCGATGGGGATCTCAGCCAGCCGGTACACCGCCGGCGCGTCGCCAAATGCCTCGACCAGCGGCAGCGTCAGCCAGAATGGCAGCGGCGGGCGTTCCAGCCACGGCCGACCGCCGTAGTGCGGGATGACCAGGTCGCCGTCCGCGCGCATCTCGCGGATGTTGACGCAATGAACCGTCTCGTGCGTGCTCAGCGCGCGGTTGAACACCAGCGGGAAGGCGAGCAGCAGGACGGTGTAGCCGGCCAGCAGCAGGTAGTCGCTGCGGCGCAGCGGCGGGGGCGGAGTGGACATCCGTGTCGCTCCTTGCGTATCCGGGTCGGCCGCGGGGCAGGTCCTCGCCGGCCGTATCGCGCCAGCCTATCCCGCCGCGGCGCGACGGGTCAAGGGCAGCCGGCGGCACTCACCCGGTCAGCCGCCACGTCCGGGTGTGGACCGCCTCGCCGAACGCGGTGCCGGCGCCGGTCGCCCGGTGAGCGGCCAGGTCGACGGTGGCGCCGGCCGCGGCCTCGTCCGCGCTCCATGGGCGTGCCGCCAGCACCACGCGCCCGCCACCGCCCGGCCGCGGCAGGAAGCGCACCCGGTCGCCGCCGCCGAGCAGTCGCGCCCGCCCGTGGTAGACGGCGCCGAAGTCGGTCCACTGTCCCCCGTCGGGCGAGTATTGCCATACTCCTTCACCATCGAGCCGGACCACGGCGACGGGACCGCCGAACAGGTCGTGGACAGTCGGCTCGGCGTGCCACGGCAGCACCTCCTGGCGGGCCTGTCGCTCCGCCGGCGGCGCTACTGTCACCACCACGGTTTCCACCTGCCGGCTGAACGCCGTCGACCCGCCGCTCGCGTGCCGCGGCGCCAGGTTGACGCGCCGGCCCGGTTCCCCGTCGCGCCGGTCCCAGGCGCGATAGGTCAGCCGCGCCGTTCCCGACCAGCCCGGCCGCGGCACGAACCGCACGCGCTCGTCCGGCCCCAGCAGCGCCGCCGCGGAGTGCCGCACATCGACCAGCTCACGCCAGGCGTGCCCGTCGTCCGACACCTCCCACGCCCCGCCACCGGCCGCCGCGACCACCGCCAGTCCCGGTTCCTCGTCGGGGTTGTCGAGCCGCACCACGCCGGCGAGCAGGTCGCGCACCCGGCAGCCGTCGCGAAGGTCGCCGACCGAGCCGGGGCCGAGCAGGTCCGGCGCCCGCACGGCGTGCGTCACCTCGATCGGGAACGCGGTGGCCGGCACATCCCCCTCGGCGGTCATGAAGGTGAACCGATCGGCGCCGGTCGCCCCGTCGTGCCGGTAGCAGAGGCGGCCGTGGTCGACGTCCTCCTGGGTGAACACGTCGCCGGCGTTGAGGGCGAACCCGTCGCGCAGCAGGGTGCCGCACGCCGGCGGGTCGACCAGCACCAGGTCGACGAGGAACGCCGACTCGGCGCCGTCGACGTGGAGATGGTCGGCGGTGAGCGCCTCCGTCCCGCCGCGGCGCACCTGCAACGGCGTCAGGGCGGCCAGCCGCAACGGCGGGCGCGGCGGTTCGGGGGCTGGTTCGGCCGGCGGTATCTCTTCGCTGGCCTCGCCGCCAACGACGACTTCCGGGACAGACGGCTCGGATTCCGCCGGCAACTCGACGGCCGGTTCGGGCGGCGGTGGTTCGATCGGATCGGCCACGTTCTCCGGCGGCGAGGGCGGTGGCGCGGTTGGTTCGATCGAGGCAGGGACAGAAGAGGTGTTTGCGGATCTTCGTTGTCGCTCGACGGCGCCGGGGTCACGAGCGGCGCGGCATCGACCACCGGCGGCGCGTCCGCAGGCGGGCCGAGCAGCGCGTCCAGCGGTGGCAAGCACACCTGCACCGTTTCGCCGGCGAACGGCCCGTCAATGGCGGCGCGGGGCGGCGGTTCGGCAACGACGATTGCCGCCGGGGCCATCGGTTCGGACGGCGGCGGCGCGGGCGGCAGCGCCGGGATGCGGCGGCGGGTGAGCGGCCGCAGCACGTCGAGCAGGTTGCCGCCGACCGGCCAGACGGCGTCGACCGGCTCGGCCGGCAGGTCCGGTTCGACCGGCCAGGTCGCTGGCGGCAACAGGCACAACTCGGCGAACAGGACGTGGTCGAGAAGCGACCGATCCCGGCGGGGCGGCCCCTGGTGCGGCGAGTTCATGACGCGGCCTCCGTGCCTTGCAGGCGTCCTCACCGCGTGAGAATACCCGCGCCGGCCGCGCTCCGGCAAGAGGAGCTGCGCCGCCTCACAGCGGCCAGGCGATCGTCCACCCGCCGGGGACGAAGTTGCCGGCCTGGTCGGCACGCAACGGATCGACCACCGCCCCGGCTACTCCGGCGCCTTTCCAGACCCGATAACTCAGCTTGCCGGGCGCACTTTGCGGTGTTGCCGGCAGGAAGCGCAGGCGGGCGGTCGCCGGCAACAGGCGGGCGGTGTGCGGACCGACGGCGCCGACGGCGAACCACGTCCGGCCGTCGAGCGAATACTGCCAGGTGCCGACGCCGCTCAGGCCGACGATGGCGATCCCCTGGCCGGCGGCCAGCGGGCGGTTGGTCCCCGCCAGCACCGACCCGACCGTCCCCGGACTGGCGGCGCTGGCCCAGAACCCGCCCACCCGAACGATCGCCGACTGTACCTCGACGCTCACCGGGCTGCTCCCGCCGGGGCGATACGGGCCGCTGGTCAGCGACACCAGCGCGCCGGCCTGCCCGCTCGTCTGGTCCCAGGCACGGTAGTCCAGCCGCGCCACGCCCCGCCAGTCGGTCACCGGCAGGAAGCGCACCCGGTCGCTCGCCGCCAGCAGCCGGCCCTGACCGGCGGAGATCGTCCCCAGGTCGAGCCAGGTGCGGCCGTCGTCTCGCGAGTATTGCCAGCGGCCCAGCCCGCCGGTGCCGACCACCACCATCCCCGGCGTCGGGCTGACGTCCACGTCGCGGACGGTGCCGGCGAGGATGTCGCTCACCCGGTCGCCGGTGACGGCCGGCTGCCCCGCGGCGGTACGGGTCAGCCGACCCGGCCCGGTCAGTGTCGGCGCGTGGTTGGCGCCGACGTAACGGTTGCCCAGCTCGGCGCCGTCGACAGTGACCCCGGCGGCGACGATCACCGTCTGGCTGCCGGCGGACGGGCCGGGCGACACGCTGCCCAGGTTGAGGATCGCCTCGGCCAGTGCGTACACGTCGACGCGGCGATAGGCGGCGTTGGTGTTGGCCACGTTGTCGCGCTCATCGTCGCCGTCGCGAATCAGGCGGCCGGAGTTCTGCAGCAGCGTGCGCAGCTCGCCGGTGGTGAGGGTGCGGCCGAGTCGTTCGACGGCCAGCTGCTGCGCCAGCGCAACCACCCCGGACACCACGCCGGTGGCGGCGCTGGTGCCGGACAGCTCGGAGGTACCGCCGCCGGGCGCGGCGCCGGTCAGCAGCGTGCCGGGGGCGAACAGCTCGCCGATGCCCGGCGTTCGCTGCGAGAAGCTGACGATGCGGTCCGGTCCGGTGGCGTCGTCGCGGGCGCCGCCGTCCCACTCCCAGCCGCCGCCGCGGTTGGCGTCCCAGACGGCGCCGACGCTGATCACGCTCGGGTCGGCGCCGGGGTAGCTGATGCCGGTGCCGGTGGCGGTCGGGCTGTAGTCGTTGCCGGCGGCGGCGATCACCGGCACGTTGGCGGCCGCCAGCGCCGCCAGCTCGTCGTTGATGCCGTACAGGGCGGTTGACTGGCGGTAGAATCCGCCGTCGCTGAGCGACAGGTTGACGGCAGCGATGTGGTAGGCGGCGGCGTTGTTCACTACCCATCGCAGGGCCGACTGGATGGTCGAGAAGTTGCCGCTGCCGCTCTCGTCGAGCACCTTCAGGACGATGAGGTTCACACCGGGGGCAACGCCGGGGTGAGCGCGGTCGCGCGAGGCGATCAGGCTGGCAATGTGGGTGCCGTGGCCGTCCTCGTCGTCGGCCACCTTGCCACCGGACACGAAGTCGTGCTGGTACACGATGGCGTCGGCCACCCCGTTGCGGTCGGCGTCGCGGCCGAAGTACGAATGGTCGTCGTCGATGCCGGTGTCGAGGACGGCGATGGTGAAACCGCGGCCGTCGATGCCGGCGAAACGCGCGTCGCTGCGGAACCGGGCCAGGCCCATCAGCCGGTCGGCGTCGGACGACTGCACCGCCGGGGCGGGCGAGACGACGACGCGGGTCGGCTGCCAGCCGGGCAGCGCCACCTGCTGCAAGACGTAGCGGCCGGGCGCGACGTTGGTGAAAAGGAACCCACCGTCGCCACCGGACACCGCGGTGGCCTCACCGGCGTCGAGCCGGCCATTGGTGTTGCGGTCGAGGTAGACGGTTCGACCAGGCAGCCCCGGCTCGGCAACGCCGCGGACGCCATCGCCGTTCCAGTCAGCGAACAGGCTGCCGCGGACCGATCCGGTGACGGCCGTCACGGTGGCGGAGAGCAGCTGGCGGTCTTCGAGTGGTTCCAGGGCCGGCCGGGCGCGGCGAAACGGGACCCGTGCAGAGCGGTCTGCGTGCGGCATCGGCGGCGCTCCCGACGAAAGGGCATCCGTGCGAAGGCGGCACTCTATACCGTCCCCGCCACGCCGCCGCAAGCCGAGTTCCATGCCGGAACCACAGAAGACTCACCACGGAGGACACAGAGGGACACTGAGGGAAGACAGGAGAAACAAAGAGAAAGAGGGTAGGAATTGGTAGTCTGGGTGCCATGCCCACGCTTGCGTGGGCATGGAGTGCGAGGACACACGCGAGGACGAGGGCCGCCGGTGCGAGGCGGCATGTTGACGAAGCGTCGGCCGCGGACAGGTCACAGGGCGTCGCGGAGGATGCCTTCGAGGGCGTCAACCGTCACCGGGCGCGGGTTCACGCGCAGGATGCGTTTGACGGCGAACGCCTTCTCGGCGAAGCCGCGCAGCTGCTCGGCGGTCACCCCCAGCCGGCCGAGCCGGTCGGGAATGCCGATGTCGGCGCGCAGCTGCTCCACCGCAGTGATCGCCGCCTCCGCGGCTTGCTCCTCGGTCAGCGTGTGGGTGTCCACGCCGAGCAGCCGCGCCACCGCCGCCAGCTGCGGCACCCGCGCCGGCAGGTTGTAGCGCATGACATACGGCAACAGTAAGCCGTTACCGGCGCCGTGCGAGCAGTGCGTTGCTCCGCCAACGGGATACTCCAATGCGTGGACCACCGCCACGCCGACGTTGGAAAACGCCAGCCCGGCCATCGTCGCCGCCAGCGCCATCCCCTCGCGGGCCTCCAGGTCGTGCCCGTTGGCCACCGCCCGCCGCAAATACTGGCCGACCAGGGTGATCGCCCGCTCCGCGAACAGGTCGCCGAACGGGTGCTTGCCCTGGTACACCGACCGCTCGCCCGGCGGCAGCGGGAACGCCGCGTTGTCCACCGCCGTGTACGCTTCGATGGCGTGCGTCAGCACGTCGATACCACTATCGGCCGTCACCTTCGGCGGGCAGCTGACGGTCAGCATCGGATCGACCAGCGCCACCCGCGGCCGCAGGTGGTTGCTCATGATGCCGACCTTCATCTGGTTTTCGGTGTCGGTCACCACCGCCCCGGCCGACACCTCCGAGCCGGTGCCGGCGGTGGTCGGCAGGCAGATCACTGGCAGCGTCGGACCGGGCACCTTGTTCTCGCCGAAGTACATCGCCGCCGTCCCGCCGTGCGTCAGGATGACGGCGGCCAGCTTGGCCAGGTCCATGTTGCTGCCGCCGCCCAGCGCCAGCAGTCCGTCGGGGCGGAAGGCGCGGCCGGCGGCGACGGCGCGGTAGACGGCGTTGAGCGACGGCTCCGGCTCCCCGCCGGCGAAGAGCTCGACCGTCACGCCGGCCTCGCTGAGCGGCCCGAGCACTCCGTCGACCAGTCCGGCCGCCACCAGCACCGGGTCGGTGATGAGCAGCAGCCGCTTCAGCCCGAGGCCGGCCACCACCTCGCCCAGCTGGCCGGTGGCGTGGCGGCCGAACAGCAGCTGACCGGCCATGTGAAACGTCCATGTAGTGCGCATGCGGCGAGCCTTTCGGGACGGCGGATGACGGTGTCGGGATGTGGCTATTCTGACGGCCGGCGGCAGCACGGTCAACCGGGCGGGCGGGGGAATCCGGGTGAGCGGCCGGTTGACACCCCAGCCGCTAACACGGTATAGTCTAATACCGTTTCACACGGATGGCCCGTTCGCCTACTCATGTCATCGAGGCGAGGAAGGATCTCCCCCGGCATCGGTTTGCCGGCATCCAATCCTGTGGTCGGGTCCAAGATGGACCCTGGCGCGCATGGCATCGGCCTGGCGAAACGTGAGCGGGATCTCACGTCTCATGCGACTTCACTCAGGAGGCTCGGGGCGCACCCGGAACCAGTCGACATGCCGTCGGACGTGCGTAAGGATCGGCCGGGCAGCTCTCAGACGAGGCGGCCCGCGGAGCGGCCCAACCCCGCCGAGGACGCCCTCGCCGGTCCCGCTCCCTCCACCGACGACACCCCGACCATCATCTCGCGCAACACCCCGGCCCCGCCGAACATCACCCTGGAAGACTAGGCGGCCCATGTCCGTGGCATGCGGCTGGCTCACTTCGAGCTGATCGAACCGATCGGCGTCGGCGGGATGGCCGCCGTCCTCCGCGCCCGCGACACCCAGCTGGATCGCTTCGTCGCCCTCAAGATCCTGCCGCCGGCGACTGCCGCCGACCCGGAGAACGTCCGCCGCTTCCACCAGGAGGCGCGCAGCGCCGCCAAGCTCGACCACGAGAACATCGCCCGCGTGTTCTTCTGCGGCGAGGACCAGCAGCTGCACTTCATCGCCTTCGAGTTCGTCGAGGGCGAAAACCTACGCGCCCGTCCTCGAACGCCGCGTCCGGCTGCCGGTCGACGAGGCGCTGCACTACATGCTCCAGGTCGCCGCTGGCCTGGCCCACGCCGCCCGCCGCGGCGTCGTCCACCGCGACATCAAGCCGTCGAACATCATCATCACGCCCAACGGCCGCGCCAAGCTGGTCGACATGGGGCTGGCCCGGACGATGACGCCGCGCTCGGACAACGACCTGACCCAGTCCGGGGTGACGCTCGGCACGTTCGACTACATCTCGCCCGAACAGGCGCTCGAACCGCGCGACGCCGACGTCCGCAGCGACATCTACAGCCTCGGCTGCACGTTCTACCACCTGCTCACCGGCCGTCCGCCGGTGCCGGAGGGCACGGCCGCGCGCAAGCTGCACTGTCATCAGCATGTCCAGCCGCCCGACCCGCGCGACTACGTACCCGACCTGCCGGTCGAGGTGGTGCAGCTGCTCGACCGGATGATGGCCAAGAACCCGCGCGAACGCTTTCAGACGCCCGAGACGCTGGTGAACGGGCTGCTGCTGGTCGCTCACCAGCTCGGCGCCGCCCCGAGGTGCCCGAGGGAGTGCTCACGGTCGAGGCGGCGGTGCCGGCCCCGGCCACCAGCCGGCCGCTGGTGTGGGCGGCGCTCGCCGCCGTCGCCGTCGTGCTGCTGGTGCTGTTTCTCGATCAAGCGCCGCCGTCGGGGTTGCCGGTGGCGTTTCAGCCAACCCGGCCCGACCCGGCCGAGGGGACCGGTGCAGGGCGCGTGACGCCGCCATCGCCGCGGCCGGCGGAGGACAAAGGGCCAGCCCCCGCGCCGCCGGCGGACGCGACCGAGACGGCCCGCTACGTCGCCCCGGCCGAGCCGACCGTCAAGCACCTGCGCCAGTGGCTGCAGGAGAACCAGGCGGCGCCACGGATCGAGCTGCTGCTCGCCGGCGACCTCGATCTGTCGCGCACCGACGACGGTAGCCCCGGCGGGCTGTTGCTGCGGGCCGCCGAGAAGGTGACGGTGCGGCCGCGCGACACCGGCGGCCGCGTCACCCTGCGGTTCAGCTACGACCTGCAGCCGCCCCGCGATCCGCTGGTCGCGCTGACGGTGCAAAGTCGCGAATCGTCGATCGAGGGCGTGCGTTTTCTGGTCAATGCCCACCAGGCGCCGGGCACGGCGATGACGGCACTGCACCTCAAGGGTGGCAAGCACCAGGTGACCGGCTGCGAGTTCCTGCAAGCGCAGCCGTCGCTGCGGTCGGACGGACGGCTGGCGTCGGTGCTGGTCGACGCCGCCCGTGGCCAGGCCGACGCCACGCTGCGCGACTGCGTGTTCCTCGGCTACGGCAAGCTGACCCCCGGCCGCGAGGGCGCGGGCGAGCTGCTGTCCGGGGCCGACTCCGGCGGGCAGGACGCGGTGGTCCGCCGCGGCATGGCGCGCGTGCTGGCGCAGAACTGCGTGTTCGGCCCGCACGTCGCTGCGTTCCGGCTGGAGGGGAGCGTCACCGAGGCGGCTGGCCAGGTGAGTGTACGCGGCTGCACCGTGCTGCTCGGCGCCGCCCGGTCGGCGGCGTTCGAGTTCCCGCGCGGCGGGGCCGGCCGGCTGGAGGTGGCGGACAGCGTGTTCGCCCGCTGCCCCGGCGAGCCGGAGGAGGGCGGAGCCTACCTGCTGCGGCAGGCTGACGACCGGGCCGACGCCGTCACCTTCCAGGGCAGCGACAACCGCTACCACGACCTCGACGGCTACTGGCTGCTTGGCGACGACTGGCAGAAGGCCGGCTGGGGCGACTTCCGCCGCCGGCTCGCCGACGCCACCACCAAGGACGACACCTCCCGCGTGCTGCTGGCGAACCCGTGGACGGCTGATCCGGCTGACCAGCTCGGCCGCCTCGACCTCGATCCGCAGCGGGCCGATCCAACCCGGCTGGCGCAGGTGTTCGCCCTGCAGCCGCGCCAGGCGGCGGTCCGCAAGCTCGGCCGGTCCGCCACCGAACTGGTCGGCGCCACCGCAGTGCTCGGCGCCCCGACGGCGCCGGCGCCGCTGCCGCCGCTCGACGAGAAGGCCGAGCCGCCGCTGCGCCGGCAGCTGGTCGTCGAGGAGCGCGAGGACGACGACAGCGCCAACGGCGTATACCGCGGCCTCGACCTGGCCGTGCGCGCCGCCCGTCCCGGCGACGTCATCCTGATCCGCCACACTGGCGAGCTGAAGATCGACCCGATCCCGCTGAGCAAGAAGGAACAGGGCGAACTGACCATCCGCCCGGCCCGCCGGTTTCAGCCGATCGTCACCCTGGCCGAGACGTCCGAGGCGGACGCCGCCCTGTTCCGTGTCCACGACGGCCAGCTGCGCCTGGAGGGGCTGGAGTTCCGCCTTCCCGGCCGCAGCCCGTCGCGGCTGCAGACGGTGGTCGCGCTGGTGGGCAACGGCGAGTGCGTGCTGCGCGACTGCGTGGTGACCCTGCAGCGCGCGGGCGACCGGGTGCTGGCGGTGGCGACGCTCGGCGAGCCGGGCAAGGTGATGAAGCTCGACATGCCGACGCTCCGTTCGGCCTCCCAGGGGCCGCGGCTGGCGCTGGAAAGCTGCCTGGTCCGCGGCGATGGCGACGTGGTGATCAGTCGGGTCAACCGGCCGTTCGCCCTCGACCTGAAGGAGAGCATGGTGCTGCTGTCCGGCTCGCTGGTCGGGCTGGAGCCGCCGCTCGATGACCGCATGGCCGGGCCGCCTCAGCAACGAGTGCGGCTGGGTCTGGACCAGTGTACCACCTACCTGGCCGGCCCGCTGGTGCGGATCGCGGTGGCGAAGGACGCCCGCGGCCTGCTGCCGGTCGTCTGCAAGGTGAGTAACACGTTACTCGTACCGGCCGGTGCCGGCCGGCCGCTGATTCAGCTGACCTGCGACGACGCCGAGGAGCGCGCCGGGTTGCGCGACAAGCTGACGTGGACCGGGTCGGCAAACGCCTACGGCGGATACACCAGCCTGACCAACCTCGATTCGAGCGACGGGGTCGGCAGCTCGATGGGGATGGAGAAGTGGAAGCTGCTGGCCGGCGAGGAGAACAGCACGTTCGGGGTGAAGCTGCTGGAACTGCCGCCGGTCGCGCGCTTCGCCGAGCTGGGGCCGGCCGACCTGCGGTCGCCGGCCGGTCTACGCGCCGGCGTCGGCACCTCCCGCCTGCCGCGCGGCAGTCGGGCCGGGGAGTAAACGCGAACGGGGAGGCGAGCGCCTCCCCGTGGTCCTCGGCCGGCGCCGTTACTTCTTCGCCTCGGCCGGTTTGTCCTGGCACGGAGTCTGCTGCTGGCAGCTGCCCTGCTTCTGCTCCGGCTTCGGCTCGGCGGACTTGTCCTCCTTGGTGCCGAAGATGCGGTCATAGCCGTCGGAGTAGTTCTTGGTTTCGGCCAGGCCGACGCGAACGATGCTCATGCGCTGCTCCTCCCCTCGGTGTGCAGAAGACGCCCCGGCCCCGTGCCGGGGGCGCCGCACGTCGGTAAGGCACCTTCACTTTACCCGCGCCGGCGGGGCTGTCAATCACCGCCGCGGACGCGCTTCAGCCGGCCCGCGGTCCCCAGAGCAGGAACGCCACCACCCCGCCGACGAGGCCGGCGATCACGCCGACCACCCCGGACAGCACCAGCCAGTGCCAGCTGGTGGCGCCCGGCGGCGCCATGGCCACGTCCGGCACGGTGTTGCGGCGCTCGGCGTGCATGGAGGTGGTGTCGTCCCGGGCGCGGGTTACCTGAGTGTCGGCCGCCGGCTGAAGAGCCGGGAGCCGGCCAGACATCGAGGTGCGGTCCAGGCGGCTGGTGCGCGGGCCGAACGGTAGCTCGGACAGAACGTGAACCGATCCGTCCATGCCCGGCGGCGACGGCTCCGCCCAGGCGGCCAGGGCGTCGGCCACCGCGCCGGCGGTCTGCACGCGCTCGGCCGGCTTCTTGGCGAGCAGGCGGGCAACCAGGGCGGCCAGCTCGGGCGGCGTCTCCGGCCGCAGGTCGGTGATCGGCGCCGGCTCCTTGCTCTGGTGCCACATCAGCTTCTGTCCGATCGACCCGTCGTGGAACGGCGGCCGGCCGGCGAGCAGGGTGTAGAGCGTCGCCCCCAGGCTGTACAGGTCGGCACGGTGGTCGACGGTGTGCAGGTCGAGCGCCTGTTCGGGCGCCAGGTAGTCGGCGGTGCCGAGGACGATCTTGCTGTTGAACTTGCGGGTGACGGAGTGTTCGTCGGCGATGTCGAAGCGGGCAAGGCCGAGGTCGAGGATCTTGACGGTGCCGGTCGAGTCGACGAGCAGGTTGGCTGGCTTGACGTCGCGATGGATCATGCCCCGTTCGTGGGCGTGCTGCAACCCCTGCGCGGCCTGGCGGATGTAGTCGCAGGCCATCGGAATCGGCAGCGGACCGCGACGGGCGACCATCTGCTGCAGGTTCGGCCCGTCGATGTACTCCATGACCAGGAAGTGCAGCGCTCCTTCGTGGCGGAAGTCGAAGATGTGGATGACGTTCGGGTGGTCCAGGGCCGCCGCCGCTCGCGCTTCGAGGTAGAACCGCTCCAGGGTGCCGGGCGCCTCGGCGGAACACGGCGGCAGCACCTTGATCGCCACCCGCCGGCGCATCACCTGGTGCTCGGCCAGGTACACCGCGCCGACCCCGCCGGCGCCGAGCCGTTCGAGGACGCGATAGCCGCCGAGGGTGAACCCCTTGTGCTTGCCCAGCAAAAACTGCTCGGCCTGGAAGCGCGTGAGATAGCCGTCGCGGATCAGCTGCAACGCAAACTGTCGCGGGTGCGCCGGCAGAGATTCCCGGCCTCGCTCGCGCAGGTAGCCGTCGAGCCGATCGGTGTCGACCTGGCTACTTTTGCGAACCACGTCGAGAAATTCGTCAATTGTGGCAGGGCCTGGCATCACTCACCCCGTAGAGAGCGTTGCCTGCGGTGCGGCAGGACCGGGAAGAACGGGCGCGAGATCAACTCTAGGTTAGCTCACGTTTGCCGGTCGTGCCGGGAAAACAACCGGGCGGGTTCAGGATTCCCCGTACCCGCCCGGCGAGAAGTCGACGAGTGGCCGCCGATCATCCCGGCGGCAAACCCCACAGACGGACGGTGCCGTCGTGTCCGCCGGAGGCGAAATGCTTGCCGTCGGGTGTGACCGCCAGCCCCGGCACGTCGCTGGACTGCCTGGGGTACTGCCGCACCTGCTTGCGGCCGGCCAGGTCCCAGAGCAGAATCGTCCCGTCCTGGCCGGACGAGAGCGCCCGCTTGCTGTCAGGAGTGACGGCGAGCGTCCAGACGGGTGCGGTGTGGCCCGGAAAGGCGTGCAGATGCTTGCCGCTGTTCAGGTCCCACAGGCGAACCATGCGGTCGGAGCCGCCGGACACGGCGAACTGGCCGTTGGGGGTGACCGCCACCACGTTGACCCGGTCGTTGTGGTCCTTCAAATCGTGGATCACCTTGCCGTTGTTCAGGTCCCACACCTTGACCGTCTTGTCCCAGCTGGCCGACAGCACCTGGTGGACGTTGCCGGTCGGCCGGTAGGCCAGCCAGTTGACGGTGCCGGTGTGCCCCTGCAGCTGCCGCGGCTTCTTGTCGGTCGGCAGGTTCCACACGTCGAGCGCGTACGGTTCGCCGCCGACGATCACCTCGTTGTCGTTCCGGCCGAACACGGCGGCCCAGGCCTTCGGGGTGTGCGGCAGGCTGCGAATGTGCTTGCCGTCGGGCATCACCCACACGCGAACGCTCCCGTCTTCGCAGGCGGATAGCAGCCGGTCGCCCTTGGCATTCATGCTGAGGAAGTTGATCCGCCCGGTGTGCCCGGTCAGCGTCTTGACCTCCTGCCGCTGTAACACGTCCCAGACGCGAATGACGCGATCCTCGCCGCCGGACAGGAGGTGCTTGCCGTCCGGAGTGAACACGAGCCGCTCGACCTTGCCCGTGTGTCCGCGCAGGGAAAACAGCTCGCCGACGGCGTCGGGGAGCGCCTTCGGGACTTCCGTCCCCTGCAGCGGCGGGGGTGTTCGGTCGACGTGCTCGTCGGGCTGGGGGCCGCTGGTCACGGGCGGCGGCGAACCCCAGATCAGGAAGGCGATCACCCCGCCGATGAGCAGAAGCACGGCGCTCATCACCGCCACCAGCGACAGAATGGCGACCAGGTTGCTCGCCGGTTCCTCGTCGGGTTCGGGGGCCGGCGGGCGGGGCGCCTCCTCGCGCGGCGAACCGTCCTCGGCGGCCGGCTTCTTCTGCCACGGCCGGGGCGTCGTCAGCGCGTCGTTCGGCGGGGGCGCCGTCTTGTTCGGCACCGGCGTGAGCGGTGTGCCGGTGGCGGCACGGAGGTAGTTGCGGCCGCTGTCGCTCAGCGACGGGCTGGACGGCGGACCCTGCGGGGTCGGCGACGCCGAGCAGAACGGGGTCAGCACCTCGGCCACCTCGGCGGCGGTCTGATAGCGGTCGTCGGGCGACTTGGCCATCATCCGGCTGACGATGTCGGCCAGGGCGGTGGGCACATGCTTGAAGCGGGCGTCCAGTCGCGGCGGTTCGCGCATCTGGTGCCAGAGCAGCTTCTGCGTCACCGACCCGGCGTTGAACGGCGGCTCGCCGGCGAGGACGGCGTACAGGGTGGCGCCGAGACTGTAGATGTCGGCGCGGTGGTCGACGTCGTGCAGGTTGATGCCCTGCTCGGGGGCGAGATAGTCGGCCGTCCCCATGACGGCGTTCTCGTCGAACTGGCGGGTGAGCGACTCCTGCCCCTGGGGGGCAAAGCGGGCCAGGCCCATGTCGAGGATCTTGACCACGCCGGAGGCGTCGACGAGCAGGTTGGCTGGCTTGATGTCGCGGTGGACGATACCGGCCTCGTGGGCGTGCTGCAGGCCGATCGCCGCCTGGCGGATGTAGTCGCAGGCAACGGCGACGTCGAGAGGGCCGCGCTTGTCGAGCACCTGCTGCAGACTCGGCCCCTTGACGTACTCCATCACCAGGATGTGCAGGTTGCCTTCCCGGCGGAAGTCATGGGCACGGACGATATTGGGGTGGTCCAGCGCGCCGGCGGCCTGGGCTTCCTGCTCGAAGCGCTTGAGCATCGCCGGCTCGCTGGCGACGGCCGCGGAGAGGATCTTGAGGGCGACGCGCCGCTTCATGACCTCGTGTTCGGCGAGGAACACCGCGCCGGTGCCGCCGGCGCCGAGGCGCTCGATCAGCCGGTAGCCGCCGATGTGGAAGCCCTTGTAGCGGCCCTGAAGGAACTGCTCGGCCTGGAACGTGGTGAGCAGGCCGGCGCGCACCATCTGCGCCGCCAGCTTCTTCGGGTCGGGGGGCAGCGACGTCACCTGCCGCTGCTGCACGAGGTAGGCATCGAGCCGGTCAGCGTCGACCTGGTGGCTCTTGCGGACCACTTCCAGAAAGTCTTCGATGGTGGCGGGCGCCGGCATTACTTCCCCGTCCCCCGAACGATGCCGTCACACGGTGCTCGGCCAGTCCAATCGGCCGCGGCCAATTCGGGCGTCTGCGTGGCGAGGACCGCCAGGAAAGGGTTCTGACCCGCGCAATCGCCAGAGTCCGACTTCATTCCTTATTTTATGAATCTAGCATCGAGAGTGGGAAGACGGGAAGCGTTTTCCGGCGCCGGATCCCGGCGCCGGAGCGGCCGGTCCTGACGAGACGGAGAATCAAACGGAATCGGCGGTCCGTTTCGGACCGCCGAGAAGATCGACCGGAACACAATCAGGGACCGGACAGTCAGTCCCAGTTGTGGTTGACGTCATGGCCGTTGGGAGTGGCCAGCGCCCAGTAGACGGTGAAGTTGATGTCGTCGGGCAGGAAGTGGACGGAGCCGTCGCAGAAGACGAAGTTCGCCCCGCCGGGGTGCCGGCTGCTGAACACATACGGGCCGGTGTAGCCGTTGGGTTCCGGAATGTACGGCGCGCTGCCCGTCCGATACGGGGTGTTGAGTCGGGTCCACACGGCGTCGGGGTCGTTGGGCGGCAGGATGCGGCCATGCACCGCGGTATTCGTGCCGACGCCCCACCACGGGCCGTACTGCGGCGACGTTTTCCGCCCCATGGTCGCCTCGCCCACGGCGATCGTGTTGCTGGCGCCGTCGTCCATCTGGTGCAGGCGAGCGGCGCCGTTGTTGCCGAACGCGCCGGATTTGATGTCGGTGGCGTTGTAGTCCACGTCGGAGTCGGCGTAGGGGCCACTGCTGAACAGGTAGCTCCCGCGGGCCGAAATATCCCGTTCGGTGGGGTTGGAAGACCGCGGCAGGTAGGAACTGGGAGCCGGCTGGGAGTCGCCCGAACAGAGGTAGGTGCGGATCACGGTGCCGGCGACCACGCGGTTGGGGTTGGGGTTCGGATCGGCGCCGAGCTTGCGCGTCGCGGTGGACGGAAACAGGTTGGAGGAGCTGGCTACCAGTCCGTAGTCATACGTCTTGTACAACGACTCCTGCTCGATGTACGGCAGCAGGGCGACAAAACCGCTGTGGTTGTACACCGTGTAGGGGAGAGTCAGGTAGCGCCCGCCGACCTCCGGGCCGCGGTAGTTGCTGGATTTCCCGGCGGCAATGTTGCTCGGGCTGGCCCGGCCCGAGTTGATGAGCGCGGCGGGGAACTGCTTCTTCTGGTCGTGGAAGTTGTGCAGAGCGAGGCCGATCTGCTTGAGGTTGTTCTGACACTCCATGCGGGCGGCGGCGGCGCGGACCTTCTGGACCGCGGGCAGCAGCAGGCCGATCAGAGTGGAGATGATGGCGATCACCACCAACAGCTCGATCAGCGTGAAGCCCGCCCGTTTCCGGGGGAGCTGGTATCCGCTCATGACAGATCTCCTCACTGTCGTGGGGGGGAAAGCGATGCCGGACACCTATTTCTTCGGTTTGCCCGCCGTGAACCGAATCGGCGGGACCTCATTGTCGCCGGCGTGGATGTCGACGTCCGCAACGCCCGCTTTGCGCTGCTCGGGCGTCAACAGCGGGTCGACGAGATCGGTGATCTCACCCCGTTTTTCCAGCTGGTCGGGATCCACATCGGCAGTCGGCTGGCCGGTTTTGTCCACCCGTTTGCTGACAAAGACAGCGTACTTCCCCGGCTTGAGGACGTAACGGGTGATCGGATGGCGAGTCAGCTGGAAGGCCCCGCGGTCGTCCGTAACCGCTGAGTTGGGGGGGAGCTTCGGTTCGCGGGGTGCGAAGGTCACGGTCGCGCCGACGAACGGTTTACCGTCGAGGGTGACGGTCCCGGTCACGCGCTGCACCGGATCGCGGCCGCAGCCGGCGAGTCCGACGGCAAACAGGCAGACGACGGTCGCCAGGGCGCGCAACCGCATGATCAACACCTCGTGCGTTCCGGTTGCTCACCTCTTCACGTCACGTTTACCGCTGCGAGGTTGATACGGGCTATTGTCCCCTGTGACTGCAAGATGTCAAGCATTTCCCGGAAAATGGGCGGATTGGTGCGACCGTGCCGCCGCTCACTGCGCCGCGCTGGTCAACTTCCCCTTCGGGAAGACGCTGACGGCGGAGCCGGCGGCGAGGACGGTGGAGTACGGCGCCGTCGTTTGCAGAAAGCCCCATTCGGGACCGTAGACGGCGGCGAAGTCGAAGTCGAGGTGGTACTCGCGCACCGGGTAGACGTCCCACACCGGGTGGCTCACCTCGTAGCGGAGCAGCGCCCCGCCGCGGGTGCAGCCGAAGCCCCACGAGTGCTCCTTGAAGAAGTGCTCGACCGAGTCGTCGGCCGGCCGGACGGCTGGCCTGGTCCCGGTCACCTCGATGCGGTGCTCGCGGCCGGCGTAGCGCAGCCGGTAGTCCATGTGTATACGCTCGGCCGTCTCCTCGCGGCGGGCGGTGATCGGCGCGGCGCGGTACGGCTCGTTGTAGAGCCAGCGGGCGATCGCCGCGACCAGCGGCTGCGGCACGAACTCGCGGACGAACACCACGCCGCGCCGCTCGCCGTGGCGGACGTAAAACCGTAAATTAAGCTCGCCAAAGTCTCTGTACCCCGGCCAGCCGATGCCGAGCACGCGGGTGTCGACGAACTCGAACGCCACCAGGCTGACAAAGGCCGACCCGTCGCGCAAATCGAGGACCAGCCCCGGCGGCAGGCGGGGTTCCAGCAGCGCCGGCGGGACGGCGTAGGTGGCGAGGAACAGGTTGTGCCACTTCGCGGTCAGGAACGGGCGCGTCATCGGCTACCCCTCGATCTCGCGGCGGGCGATCGACGGGGTGCCGCCGGCAGCCGCCGCCACCCGCGCCGCCAGCCGGTTGGCGAACGCCGCCGCCTCGGCCACCGGCTTCCCCTCCAGGTGCGCCACCACCAGCCCGGCGGTGAACGCATCGCCGGCGCCGATCGTGTCGACCACCGTCACCGGAATGCCGGGCAGGTCGACCTCCTCGTCCGCCGTCTGCACCAGGCAGCCGCGGGCGCCGCGCGTCAGCGCCACCAGCTCGGCGTCGTAGCGGCGGCGCAGGTCGGCGACCAGCGAGCGTTCGTCGGCGCCGGCCAGGCCGAGCAGGTCGCGGAGGATGATCAGCTCACCGTCATTCAGCTTGATCCAGTCGCTCGCCGCCAGCGACGTCTCGATCAGCTCGCGGCTGTAGTAGTGCTGCCGCAGGTTGATGTCGCAGACGACGGTTGCGCTGGTGACGGATCGCAAAAGGGCCTGTACCGTCGCCCGGCTGACAGCGTTGCGCTGCATCAGCGTGCCGAAGCACACCACCCGCGCCGCGCGCACCACCGCCTCCAGCCGCGGGTCGGGGGCGAGGTGGTCCCAGGCGACGCCCTCGTGAATGGTGAACGTCGGCTGCCCGCCTGGTCCCAGCGCGACGCTGACGGTGCCGGTCGGGTGCGTCGGGTCGTCCTGCAGGTAGTCGTCGCTCAGGCCGAGCGTGCGGACCGCCTGGCGCACCTCGCGGCCGAGGGCGTCGACGCCGACGCGGCTGAGCAGCACGGCGGACCGGCCGAGCTGGTGGCAGTGAAACGCGAAGTTCCCCGGCGCCCCGCCGAGCAGCCGGCCGGTCGGCAGCAGGTCCCAGAGGATTTCGCCGATGGCGACGATCTCGTAAGTCGCTGACATCGCCGGCCGCTCACGCCAGGATCTTGTGGACGATCTCGCCGCGGATGTCGGTTAGCCGGAAGTCGCGGCCCTGGAACCGCGTCGTCAGCCGCTTGTGGTCGATGCCGAGCAGATGCAGCATGGTGGCGTGCATGTCGTTGACCTCGACCACGTCCTCGACCGCGTTGTAGCCCAGCTCGTCGGTGGCGCCGTAGCTGATGCCCGGCTTTACCCCGCCGCCGGCCATCCACATGGTGAAACCCTTGATGTGGTGGTCGCGGCCGTTGCCCTGGGCCATCGGCGTGCGGCCGAACTCGCTGCCGAAGATCACCAGCGTGTCTTTCAGCAGGTCGCGCTGCTTCAGGTCGCGAATCAGCGCCGCCATCGGCTGATCGACCTCGGCGGCGGTCCCCTTGATGTGGTCTTTAATAGCGCCGTGATGGTCCCAGTCGCGGTGATACAGCTGGATGAAGCGCACGCCGCGTTCGGCCAGCCGGCGGGCGAGCAGGCAGTTGGCGGCGAAGGTGCCGTCGGCGCCCTTGGTCCCGTAGGCGTCGAGCACCTTGTGCGGCTCGTCCTTGAAGTCCATCAGCCGCGGCACACTGGTCTGCATGCGGAAGGCCATCTCGTACTGGGCGACGCGGGTGGCGATCTCCGGGTCGTCGGCCAGTCCTTCGTGCTGGCGGTTGAGCGTCTGCACGGCGTCGATCACGTCGCGCTGCCGCTCGGCGCTGACGCCGGGCGGGCGCGTCAGGTACAGCACCGCATCGCCCTTGCCGCGGAAGTGGACGCCCTGGAAGCGGCTGGGCAAATAGCCGGAGTGCCACTGCCGCGCCGAGATCGGCTGCGCCTGCCCGTAGCGGCCCGACGACGTGAGGACGACGAACCCCGGCAGGTCGTCGCAGTCGACGCCCAGCCCGTACCACAGCCACGCCCCCATGCTCGGCCGGCCGGACACCGTCGTGCCGGTGTTCATGTAGGTGTGCGCCGGGTCGTGGTTGATCGCCTCCGTGCGCAGCGAGTGAATAATGCACAACTCGTCCGCCACCGTCTGCAGGTGCGGGAAGATGTCGCTGATCACCTGCCCGCTCTTGCCGACCTTCTTGAACGGGTGCTGCGGTGCGAAGCAGGTCAGCTTCGCCCCTTGCAGCTGGGCGATCGGCTGGCCTTTCGTGAACGACTCCGGCATCGGCTTGCCGTGCATCGCCGCCAGCGTCGGCTTGTGGTCGAACGTCTCGAGGTGCGACATACCGCCGGCCATGTACAGGTAGATCACCCGCTTGGCCTTCGCCGGGTGGTGCAGCGGACGGACCACGCCGGGCCAGCGGTCGACCTGTGCCCCGCCCTTCGCGGCGCCAGCCTTGCCCCACACCGCCGCCGGGTCGACGAGCGACGCCAGCGCCAGCGACCCCAGCCCGACGCCGGACCGGGCCAGGAACGTCCGCCGGGCAATCAGCCGGCTCAGATAGTCAGCTTGATTCATGACGGGTCACTCGCGGGTGATGGTTTCGTGCAGGTTGAGCAGGGTTCGCGTCACGCTGGTCCACGCCGCCAGGGTGGCGCGGTCGGCGTCTTTACCCGCCGGAGCCTGTCCGACGGCGAGCAGCGCTGCGGCGGCGGACGGGTCGGTCTTGTACTGGTCGCGGTGCCGCGCCAGCAGCGTCAACAGCAGCTGGCTCTCCTGCGGCCGGGGGGCGCGGCCGAGCGTCTGCCGATAGGCGAACCGCAGCCGCTCCTCGTCGGTCGCCGCCGCCTTGAGCGCCTTTTCCGCCAGCACGCGCGACGCCTCGACATAGGTCGGGTCGTTGAGCAGCACCAGCGCCTGCTGCGGCGTGTTCGACCGCGGCCGGTCGGCGACGCACTCCTCGCGGCTGGGGGCGTCGAACGCCAGCAGGCTCGGGTGCGGGAAGGTCCGCTGGATGTAGGTGTAGACGCCGCGGCGGTACTGGTCGTCGCCGCGGTCGGCGACGTAGTCGCGGGTGGGGAAGTTCAGGTACGCCCAGTAGCCGGCCGGCTGGTACGGCTTGACGCTCGGCCCGCCGACCTTGCGGACGAGCAGCCCGCTGACCGCCAGCGCGTTGTCGCGCACCAGCTCGGCGTCGAGCCGGAACCGCCCTTGCCGGGCGAGCAGCCGGTTGTACGGGTCGGCCTGCCGCAGCGCCTCACTGCCGGTCGACACCTGCCGGTAGGCGGACGACGTGACCAGCAGCTTGACGAGGTGCTTGACGTCCCAGCCGGAGTCGCGGAACTCGGCCGCCAGCCACTCCATGAGTTCGGGGTGACTGGGCCAGTTGCCCTGGGCGCCGAAGTCTTCCAGCGTCGTCACCAGTCCCTGACCGTAGAACAGCCGCCACACCCGGTTGACGAACACGCGCGGCGTGAGCGGCTGGTCGGCCGACACCAGCCAGCGGGCCAGGTCGAGCCGGGTGGCGCGGCGGCCGGTGACGCCGAGCGGTGGCAGCGCCGCCGGGGTGTCGGGCGACACGATCTCGCCCGAATCGTCCAGCCAGTTGCCGCGCGGCAACATGCGCATCGTCCGCGGCGCGCCGGCGGTGGTGACGAGCGTCTGCGGGAAGCTCGCCTCCAGCGCCTTGTGCCGCCCTTCCGCCTCCGCCACGCGCCGCCGGGCATCAGCCAGCTCGGGTGCGATCGTCCGGTAATGGGCGGACAATGCGTCCTTGTGCGCCTTGGTCCGTTTGTCGGCGGGCGTCTTCAGCGCTTCCTGCACCGGCTTCGGCAGCGACGACTTCTTCGCCGCGGCCAGCTCGGCCGTCGCCGTCTCCTCCCACCGCTTCTGCCCGGCCTCGACCGCCCGCGCCGCCGCGTTCAGCGCCTTGCGCGCCTCGGCCAGCTCGGCGTCGAGTCGCTTGAGTTCGACCTCCTGCGCGGCGGTGGGGATTTTGGTCTGCGGCTGGCGGCCGACCGGCACCTCCTGGACGTCGGCCCAGAACGAGGCGAACCGATAGAACTCCTTCGTACTGACCGGGTCGTACTTGTGGTTGTGGCACTCGGCGCAGCTCATCGTCAGGCCGAGCCACACCGAGCTGGCGTTGCGGACGCGGTCGGAAGCATACTTCGCCAGGTACTCCTTCGCCTGGGCGCCGCCCTCCTCGGTGGTCATCAGCATCCGGTTGTACCCGGACGCGATCCGCGTTTCGCGGGTGGCGTCGGGCAGCAGGTCGCCGGCCAGCTGCTCGATCGTGAACTGGTCGAACCGCTTGTTGGCGTTGAAGGCGTCGATGACGTAGTCGCGATAGAGATAGATGTCGCGGTGGTTGTCGGAGTGGTAGCCGCCGGTGTCGCCGTAGCGCACCAGGTCGAGCCAGAACAGGCCCATGCGTTCCCCGAAGTGCTTCGACGCGAGCATTCGGTCGACCAGCCGGTCATACGCCCTGTCGTCGCGGTCGTTGACGAAGGCGTCGACTTCCGCCGGCGTGGGCGGCAGACCGAGCAGGTCGAACGACAGGCGGCGGATGAGGCTGCGGCGCTCCGCCTCGGGCGACGGCGTCAGCCCCTCGGCCTCCAGGCGCGCGAGCAGAAAGCGATCGACCGGGTTGCGGCCCCAGCGATCGTTCCGCACCGGCGGCAGCGGCGGTCGCTTCGCCGTCAGCAGCGCCCAGTGCTTCTGATATGGCGCCCCCTGTTCGATCCAGCGGCGGAGCAGGTCGATCTGTTTGGCCGACAGCGTTTTGCCGGTCGACGCCGGCGGCATCCGCTTTTTGGGGTCCTTGAGGTGCAGCCGGGTGAACAGCTCGCTCTGGTCGGGTTTGCCGGCGACGAGGACTGACCGCCCGCCTTCCTCGACGTCGAGACGCAGGTCGCCCTTGCGCTTGGCGGTGTCGGGGCCGTGGCAGGTAAAGCAGAACTCGGAGAACAGCGGGCGGATGTCGCGATTGAACTCGATCGGCCCGGCGGTCGGCTGGCCGACAAGGACCAGCGCCAGCACGACAGGCCCGAGGGCAGTGGTCATGACTCGTCTCCGTGGCGGCAGGACCGCAGTCGCGGGGGAGGGCGGGGGTGAGGGATATCACTACCATATCGCCCGGTCGGACCTCTCTCAAGGGGGCGACCGGAGATGACCACCCCTCGCTTACGCTTCGGGTTGCCTGCGCCACGGGCTTCTTACGAGGATTTCCGCATGAACCTGCTGTCGCATCTGGTCGGGCAGAAGCTGATCGCTCCGCCGGCGTGGCTGGTCGACAACCTGCACTACCTCACGATCATGGGGTCGGTCGCCTACGGCGTCGCCGACACCAACGACGACGCCGAGACGTCGGACTTCGACCTCTACGGGTGCTGCATCCCGCCCAAGGAGGTCGTCTTCCCGCACCTGGCCGGGGCGATCTGGGGGTTCGGCAAGTACAAGGAGGGCATGCCGAAGTCGCACTTCGGCGTCTACCAGAAGCACCACGTCCACGACCCGTCGGCGCGCGGCGGCAAGGGGCGCGAATACGATTTGCAGATCTATAATATCGTCAAATATGTCCAGCTGGCGATGGAGTGCAACCCGAACATGATCGACAGCCTGTTCACGCCCGAGACGTGCGTGCTGCACACCACGTCGATCGGCCAGCTGCTTCGCGACAATCGCAAGCGGTTTCTTCACCAGGGGGTGTGCGATCGGTTCAAGGGGTACGCCTACGCGCAGATCCACAAGATGCAATCGAAGGAGCCGGAGCCGGGCAGCAAACGAGCGGCGTTGCGCGAAAAGTACGGCATGGACACGAAATTCGCCTACCACGTCGTGCGGCTCTTGAACGAGGCCGAACAGCTGCTGCTGGAGGGCGACCTCGACCTGCAGCGCAACCGCGAGATGCTCAAGTCGATCCGCCGCGGCGAGTGGACGATGGCACAGCTGCTCGACTACTTCGAGACGAAGCGCGTCGACCTGGAGACGGCGCGGACGCGGAGCGTGCTGCCGCCGGTGCCGGACGAGGCGGGCATCCGCGACCTGCTGGTGCGCTGCCTGGAGACGCACTACGGGTCGCTGGAGGGCGGCGTGCGCGTGCCGGACCGGGCCGAGGGGCTGCTGCGGCAGATCCGCGAGCAGATCGAACAGGCGGGCTACTGAGCCGGAACGCGAACGAGCCTGGCCGGTGTGGCCAGGCTCGTCAAGAAGGGCTGCGGACGGCCGCGCTCAGTCGCGGAAGTCGCTGTGGCAGTTGTTGCAGGCGTTGTTCAGGTTGTTGGCGGCGGCCTTCACCTTGGCGGCGGCGCCGGACTTGGCGGCGGCGATCAGGTCCTTCGACGCCTTGATCTGGTCCTCGCAGTGCTGGGTCCAGTCCTTGGCGCCCTTGCCGCCCTTCGGCTTGGCCGGCGCGTACAGCTTGGTCACCTCGCCGATGGCGATGTTGAGCTGACCGATCTTGACGATGTCGTCCTTGTCCTTGGCCGCCGGCGCCCGCTTGCCCAGGTTGATGATCTTCAGCTCCATGCCGTCGCCGGCGCCCTTGGTGCCGATGCCGATGCCGCCCTTGGTGCTCGGCTTGTAGATGTGCATGATCGGCGCCAGGTCCTCGTACTTCTTGCGGATGGCGGCGGCCTGCTCCTTGCCGTCCTTGCCGTCGTCGATTGCCTTGGCCAGGTCGACCAGGTCCTTTTGCGCGGCCTTGATCGTCTCCTTGTCGTCCTCGTAAGCGCGGGCCGAATTCTGGCCGGTCGCCAGGACCAGGCCGAGGGTCAACAGCGCGACGAAGCCCAGTGCGCGTGCGTAGCGGGTCATGCAAGACTCCTGGTTGGGGGGTCGACATCGCCCCGGTCCTGACAGCAGCCGGCGCTGTCGAGGAGAGGTGTTCCGGCGGCGAATGGTGGAAAGAGGCCTCTCGGGGTGTGGCGGGTGTGTGAACTTTCCTCTGCGGGCAATCTTATCCGGAAGAAAACGGCGAGCAAGGGGCCGAGTTTTTTGCCCCCGCTTACCCGGCGAGGTAGCCTTGGGGTGTTCGTTCGGGATCGGCGGCCCGCCGTTCGACCGGACCCCGCCCGCTTACCGAGGAATGGTCCTGACCATGCAACCCCGTCTGATCGACCCGGGGACGGTCCCACACGACGGGGTCCGGTCCGACACCTTCCACCTGCTTTCGCCGCCGCTCCGGGCGTTCCTGGAACGGCTGGGGCGGATCGGCCTGATCGACCCCGCCGACACGACGCATTTCCTCGTCGACCGCGCCGATTCGCTGCGCGCCTGCACCACCGAGGAGCGGCTGGGCAACGCGCTGGTGCAGGCCGGACTGCTCACCCCGTACCAGCTGCAACGGGCGCGAACCGGCGCCACGCACGGGCTGGTACTCGGCAACTACCGCATCCGCGACCGCATCGGCCGCGGCGGCATGGGCACGGTCTACCAGGCCGAACACCGGCTGATGAAACGGCAGGTGGCCATCAAGGTGCTGCCGGTGGACGACGATTGTCCGGCCATCCTCAAGCAGCGGTTCTACGCCGAGATGCGAGCGCTGGCCGAGCTGTCGCACCCGAACATCGTGTTCGCGTTCGACGCCGGCGAGGTGCCTGGCGATGCGGGGAACCCGCCGCTCATCTACCTGGTGATGGAGCTGGTCGAGGGCGGCGACCTGGAGCGGCACGTCCTCAAGGCCGGGGTGCTCGGCATCGCCGAGGCGTGCGGCTACGTGTGCCAGGCAGCCGCCGGGTTACAGGCGGCGCACGATCGCCACCTGATTCACCGCGACGTCAAGCCGTCCAACCTGCTCCGCTCGGCGGCCGGCCAGGTCAAGCTGGTCGACTTCGGGCTGGCCCGGCAGTTCTCCAGCCGGCTGACCGACCAGCGGGCGCTGCTCGGCAGCCTGGAGTTCATGCCGCCGGAGCAGAGCTTCGACCCGTCGCTGGTCGGCAAGGAGGCGGACCTCTACGGCCTGGGCGCCACCCTGTTCTGGTTGCTCGCCGGCGAGGGGCCGTACCCGGCCGCCGCCAATCTGGCGCAGGCGCTGCGGGCGTTGCAGCAGCAGGATCCGCGACGGCTCCGCGCCCTGCGTCCGGAGACCCCGCCAGCCCTGGACGAACTGATCGCCGGGCTGCTCGACCGCAACCCGGCCAACCGCCCGCCGTCGGCGCTGGCGGTGCTGCACGCCCTCCGCCCGTTCACCACGCCGGCTCCCACCCTGCTGGAGCCGACCGCCGGCCCGCTGGCGGTGTCGCGCACCGCGCTGCACGACGGCGGACTGTTCCGGGTGCTGGTGGCCACCGATCACGCGCACGGGCGGGCGCTCTACCGCCCGCTGCTGGAGCGGATCGGCTGTGTCTGTTCCGAGGTCGACGATGGATCCGCCGTCGTGCAACTGGCCGACCAGTGCTGCTTTGACCTGGCGGTGATCGACCTGGACACCGCCACCGACAAGGATCGCGACCTGTGCGGCCGCCTGCGCACGCGGGCCAAGCATCTGAAGGTGGTGGTCGTCGGCCGCGCCGACGAGGCCGGCGCGCCGCCGCGCTACCCCGGCGCCGATGCCTACCTGACCCGCGGCGGCGAGCGGGCCGATTTGCTCTCGGCCGTCCGCCTCGCCCTGCAGCTCAAGGCGGCGCACGACCGCGCCGATCGGCTGGTCGAACAGGCCAGGCAGGCGAATGATCAGCTGGAGCACAGCCTGCAGACGCGCGCCACCGACCTGCGCGAAGCACACAACGCGCTGCTGTTCACCCTGGCCAAGATCGCCGAGTCACGCGACGGCGAAACCCCCGGCCACCTCCGCCGCATGCAGCGCTACACCCGTACGCTGGCGATCGAGGCGGCCCGGTCGCCGGCCTGGGAAGGGCTGGTCGACCAGCGGTTCCTCGAACAGCTGGAACGATGCGTCCCGCTGCACGACATCGGCAAGATCGGCCTGCCGGACGACATCCTGCTCAAGCCCGGCACTCTCACCCCGACCGAGCGGACGATCGTCGAGACGCACCCGCTGATCGGCGACCAGATCCTCGAACAGCTGGGCAAGGAGTACGGCACCACGCTCGACTTCCTGAACATGGCGCGGATCGTGGTGCGCTATCACCACGAGCGGCACGACGGCAAGGGCTACCCCGACCGGCTGGCCGGCGACGCCATCCCGCCGGCCGCGCGGGTGGTGGCGGTGGCTGACGTGTACGACGCGCTGCGGCGGATGCGGCTGTACAAGCCGGCGATGGCGCACGCTGCGGCGGTGCAGATCATGCTGGAGCGATCGCCCGGCCAGTTCGACCCGGAGCTGGCGCGAGCGCTGTCCCGCTGCCACCCGGAGTTCGACGCCATTTACCGCGAGATCGAGGAATAGTCCGCCTTCGTCCGCCACCGCGGCGGGGCGAACACCCAGGTGAGCAACACCAGGGTGGCGAATCCGCCGTAGATCCAGGCGAACAGACCGATCGAGGCGTCGTAGTACAGCAGCCCGCTGGCGAACGGCACGATCGGCAGGGAGCCGTCGTACTCGTACAGGTAGCCGCCGCGCAGGTCGCGTTCCCACGTCGTCAGCGGGCACTCGATGCCGAGGATCGCCTGTACGGTGACGTAGAGGATGCAGGCCAGGTGGACGCCGCGGAAGTACGGGTTGCGCACCCCGCGCCAGCCGAGCGGCCAGCCGACCAGCACCAGCAGCTGGGCGAGCACCACGAACAGCATGAACGACAGGTGGACCAGCAGCAGCAGGTCGGCCTTCAAGATCGGCGTCATGGCGGTCCCGGAAAAAACGCCCCCGGGCGCGGGGGCGGGAAGCGGCTCAGAACAGCACCGGCCGGCCGAGCTTGCGGCGAACGACGCTGAACTGGCCGGCGTGCATCAGCGAGTGGTTCGCCACCAGCAGGAACATATCGCCCAGCCGCGGCGCGAACGGCGCCATGCGGCCGATCGACGGCCGGTCCAGGTCGGCGTCCGATAGCCGGCCGAGTGCCGCCACCGTCGCCTGGCGAACCCGGTCGAACAACTCGATATAGCTCGCCTTGGAGGCGAACCCTGGCGGCGGGTTGGTCATCTGCGTGTCCTTGCCGTGCTGCGCGGCGAACCCGGCCGGCAACTCGGGGTAGACCGCGTCGGGCAGCTGTTCGCGGACGATCCCCGCCTCCGATTGGATCAGATGGCCCATCTGCCAGGCGATGTGGTTCGCCCCGTCGGCCGGCCGCACCAGCAGGTCGGCGTCACTCAGGTCGCTGAGGAACCAGCTCACCAGGTGGCCGGTCGATTGCAGCGAGGCGCGAACGGCATCCACTCCCGTCATGTACTCACTCCTTGCGGTCCCAGGGACAACGGTCGTCACGAGCATTCTAGGACGGGTCGTCCACGGTGCAACCGGCCCCTCGCCGCCGGGCGGCCGGGGTCATACCCGTAACCGGGTGATCCCGCGTCCTCACCCCGCCGGAGGTATCTCGCCGTGACCGAACCGCTCCGTGGCGTCGCTCCCGACAGCGTCCTGACCGGCTGGGATTTCAGCACCGGCGGAGTCAAGTGCCTGGCGTTCGATCTCGACGGCAATACGCTCGCCGAGGTGCGCCTGCCGACCGACCTGTGGACCGCCGACGGGGTGTCCGAGCTGAACCTGATGCAGCTGGAGGGACAGGCCTACGCCAGCACGCGCGGCATCGTCGCCCGTTTGCGTGACCTGTCCCGACTCGACCACTGGGTCGCCGGTGGGGTGTCGGCGACACATCACACCGCCGGCCGTATCGACCGCGACCGGCTGCAGGTGCGCCGGGCGATCTGCTGGAACGACCACACCCTCGGCCGCTACAACCAGGCGGGAATCGATCGGCTGGGCGGCCCGGACCGCGTCCGCGAGCTGATCGGCGGGCCGTGGGCGATCCGCTACTCACTCAGCCATCTGGTCAAGGACGAGGAAACGCTCTCGGAAGCCGACTGGCAGCGGACCTGGCGCATGCTGCCGCACGGGTCGCTGGCGGCCGGCACCCTGACCGGCAACTTCGACACTGCCAGCGTGTCGTCGGCGGCGTCGACGGGGATCATGGACCTGCGCACCGGGACGTGGCGGCGCGAGATGCTCGCCGCGCTGGCCCGCCCGGAGTATCGCGACCTGGCGTGGAACAGCCTGCCGCGGATCGTCGACCAGTACGACCCGGTCGGCGCCCTGTCGGCGGCGGTGTGTGCGGACGCCGGGCTGGACCCAGCGCGGGCGCCGCTGGTGTTCCCGACGTCGGACGACCAGCAAGCCGGGCTGGCCGGCGGCGGCGCCGTCGAGGATGGTCAGGTGGCGGTGATCCTGGGCAACTCGGCGGTGGTGAACAGCTCGTCGGCGCGGGTGCCGGCGTCGGGCAACCTGGACGTGATGCGGCTGAACTGGGGGCCGTACCTGTGGATGCGCTGCTACAATAATGGCGCGCAGTTCCTCGACCCGATCGTCGGTTCGCGGCCGGACTGGGCGGCGCTGGAAGCGGCGGCGCGCGGCACGCCGGCGGGGTGTGACGGCGCGGCGGTGCTGCCGTTTCTGTACCCGGAGCCGTCGGTCGGCGTACGGCAGGCGGCGCAACGGTGGTTCCCGGCCGAGCCGACCGCGCCCGGCGTTCGCTTCCGGGCGGCGCTGGAGGCGCTGGCGTACCTGATCGCGCTGGGCGTCCGCGAGCACGAACGGGCCGGCCAGCGGGTGACGCAGGTGTCGGTGTCGGGCGGGATCGCGCGGAGCGATCTGATGTGCGAGGTACTGGCGACGGTACTGGACCGCCCGCTGAAGCGGCTGGTGTCGTTCGAGGGGCCGGCGCTGGGCGCAGCGGCGACGGCGCTGGCGGCGCTGGAGTCGCAGCGGCGGAAGCGGCAAGGGATCGCCGAACCGTACACCGTCGCCGACGCGGTGGCGCGGATGGTGCGGTTCCGTGACGCCGTCGCCCCGAATCCCGCGTGGCGGGACGCCTACCGGCAGGGACTGGAGTTGTTCGAGCGCCGTCTGCGCGATCTGTCCGCGTGAGGCGTGCTGGAGTTTGGCTTTATCCCCCGGTGTGTTCACCGGGGGATAAAAGATCCGGGGAAACCCGCCATGTCCACCGCCCCGCTGCGTATCGTGCTGGCCAAGGTCGGCCTCGACGGCCACGACCGCGGGATCAAGGTGGTCGCTCGCGCCCTCCGCGATGCCGGTATGCACGTCATCTACGCCGGGCTGTGGCAGACACCCGAGGCGGTCGTCCGCACCGTCGCCGACGAGGACGCCGACTGGCTCGGCCTCAGCTTGCTGTCCGGCGCTCACATGACGCTCGTCCCGCGCGTGCTCGATCTGCTCCGCGACGCCGGCCTCGGGCATGTCGGCGTGCTCGTCGGCGGGATCATCCCTGAGGCGGACGCGGCGAAGCTGCGCGAACGGGGTGTCGCTCGCGTGTTCGGGCCGGGTACGCCGCTCGACGACATCGTCGCATTCTTGCGAGACAACCGCGGGGCCGAACATGCTCCCGTCGCTCCTTGACCGCTTCCGCCACCGCGACCGGCTGGCGTTGTCGCGCCTGGTCAGCCTGATCGCGCGCGGTGAGCGCATCGACGCCATCCTCGCCGGCGTCGGCGCCCCGGCGAAGCCGGCGCGCGTGGTGAGCGTCACCGGACCGGGCGGCGTCGGCAAGAGTACGCTGGTCGGCCGGCTGATCGAGGAGATGCGCCGCCGTGGGCAGACGGTGGCGGTGCTGGCGTGCGACCCGGAAAGCCCGCTCTCCGGCGGGGCGCTGCTCGGCGATCGCTTCCGCATGCCGACGCGGGCGGATGACGACGGCGTGTTCATCCGCAGCCTCGCCGCCGCCGGCGGACAGGGCGGGCTGGCCGGACACCTCGACGCACTGGTCCGGTTGCTCGAAGCCTACGGGTTCGACACGATCCTGGTCGAAACGGTCGGCGCCGGCCAGGGCGACACGGTGGTGCGGTCGCTGGTCGATGTCGTCGTCGTGCTGCTGCAGCCGGAGACGGGCGACGACCTGCAGTGGGAGAAGGCGGGGCTGCTGGAGGTGGCCGACGTGCTCGTCGTCCACAAGGCCGACCTGCCCGGCGCCGACCGCGTCGAGGCGCAGGTGCGCGCGATGCTCGGGCTGTCCGACCGGCCGGTGCCGCCGGTGCTGCGCGTGAGCGGACGGACCGGCGCCGGCGTGGCCGAGCTGTGCGACGCCATCGCCACCGTGCCGTTGCGGCGCGGCCGGCGCGCGACGCCGACGAGCTGTACCGGCTGGCCCGTGAGTGGCTGGCGGGACAGTTCGCGACCTGGCACGCCTCGTCCGCGGTCGTCGACCTGACCGCGCGCTGGCAGCGGGGCGAGATCGACACTGCGGCGGCCGTCGGCGCCCTGGTGCGGTTGCTCACCGGGAGCGCGGCAGGGCAAACACCTGGGTGACGAAGTAGACGCCCTTCTTGCTGCGCAGGATGCTCAGGCCGATCTCGCTGACGCGCGGGTGGAGGATGTTGCCGCGGTGGCCAGCCGACTCCATCCAGCGGGCGTGCAACTCGGCCGGCGTCGGTGGTGGGTCGTCCGGCTCGCCGTCGGCGCGGGCCAGGTTCTCGCGGACGACGCGGTAGTCGTACCCCGCCTCGTCCACCCGCCCGCCGACGCTCTTGCCGTCGAGCTGATGGCTCAGCCGCTCCTGCCGCGCCATGTTCTCCGTGTGCCGCCGTGCCACCTGACAGAGCACCGGGTTGACCGTCAGCGCCGGCAGCTTCTCCTTCTTCCGCTCCTGGTTCGCCAGGTCGACCAGCGCCTTCTCGTCGGCCGACAGCTTGACCGGCCGCTCGTCGTCCGCCGCCGGTGAGGCGAACGTCAGGAGCAGGGCGCATCCAACCGACAGGACGTGACAGGTCGCGTTCATGCCGCCATGATAGCACCGCGCCCCTGCCGTGTTCCACCCGGCCGAAAAACGGAGAAAATGACTCTCCGGCCGCTGGAGCGGCGCCCCGGCCGGCGATATGGTGACACCATGGCCACCGGCAAGCCACCGCTGACGCACCTGAGCGAGCTGACCCCCGGACAGCGCGGCGACTTCTTCGCGCTGTTGCAGGACCGCACGCGCGGCCAGACTCGCGAGGGCCGGCCGTACTTCCACTGCCGCTTCCGCGACGCCCGCCGCACCGTGTCGCTGATGGTGTGGAGCGACGACAAATGGTTCGAGCAGGCCGAGCGCGACTGGCAGGCCGGACAGTTCTACAAGCTCCGCGCCGTCTATGGCGAACACGAGCGCTACGGCCCGCAGATCGAGCTGCTCAACCTCCGTCCGGTGACCGACACCGACCGCGACGCCGGGTTCGACCCGAACGAGTTCTTCGAGTCGACGCGGTACGACGTCCGCGCCCTGCTGGCCGAGCTGCGCGAACTGGCGACGACGCACATCGCCGACGAGCCGCTGCGCGGGTTGGTGCTGGCGCTGCTGGAGAAGTACGAGGAACCGTTCCTACGCTTGCCAGCGAGCCGCGACCGCGCCTACCCCTATCGCGGTGGGCTGATCGAGCACACGGTACAGGTGACGCGGATCGCCGTCGACCTGGCGCACCGCTACCGGCAGGCGTACCCCGACCTGCGTCCGGCGTTGAACGTCGACCTGGTGACGGCCGCGGCGATCCTGCACGACTTCGGCCGGCTGGGCGAGCTGGGCGACGAGCAGCCGGTGCCGGCGTACACCGTACCGGGGCGGCTGACCGGCGGCACCGTGCTGGGCCGCGACCTGGTGCGCGACGCCGCCCGCGAGCGCGGCGACGTGAACCCCGAGCTGCTGCAGCTGCTGGAGCACATCCTGTTGAACCCGCTGTACCCACCCGACGGCCCCGGCCCGCGCTGGCCGGCGATCCCCGAGGCGCTGCTGGTGCAGTACGCGGACGACCTCGACGTGAAAATGGCGCTGTATGCGCGCACCCTGCTCCGCGACGATGGCCCCGGCCCGTTCACCGACCGCGAGCCAGTGCTCGGCCGCCATCTGCTCAAGGCGCGAGGCGTGTGAGGGCGCGCGGCATGACCGAGGCGGAGTGGCGGGCGTCTGCCGATCTGGAGGGGATGCTCAGCTTCGCTCGTCGCTTGGTGCTGGAATCGGTTTGCCCCGTTGTCTCACCCCCGGACGAAAGTCGGGCTGTCGTCGTTTCCCCGTCATGGCGTCATAACTTTATGAAGATCTTCTTTATCTCCATATAGCGCAGCGCCAGCCAGTTCAGCCCCAGGAACAGGGCCAGCGCGGCGAGGACGTACCACAGCGGCGCGTCGCGCGGCACCCATGCCTTGAGCGGCTGCTCGATCATGCCGTGAAGGATGTAGCCGGCCAGGGCGTTGCGGCCGAGCGTGTTGAATACCCCCACCTCGCCGCCCAGTTCGCGATCGGACCAGACGAACAGCAGCGCCACCGCCAGCGCAAACCCGGCGGCGAAGGTCAGGTATGACACGCTGCCGCTTCGCTGGCTCATCGTCCACACGTTTACCGGCCGCGATGGCGCGACGAACGGCGGCTCGACCAGCACCTCGGCAGCGGTGGCGGCGTGGTTGGGCGGCGTCACCCGGTTGAGGCACGCCAGGCCATAGCCGCCGAGCATCAGGACGACGGCGAACAGCCCCAGCGGCAGCAACCGCGGCCGGTCGGCGGTCAGCACGTCGCACGCCAGCGAGCCGACCAGCAGCGGCACCGTCCAGGTGAGAAAGCCGAGCGGCCCGCCGTCGATGCCGTTGGGCGGGGTGTTCACCCAGGGGTAGTAGCCGGCCTGCGAAATCACCAGGTGCGCCGCCGCCGACGCCGCCGCGAACGCCAGCCGCACCCACCCCGGCGCCGCGATCACCGGCAGCACCCACAGCGAGGTCACGCCGATGTGGACGAGCGTCTGGAACAGGTCGCGTTTCAGTCCGGCGGCCAGCGTTGGCCACAGCTTCGGCCCGGTCAGCTCGGACCACGACGCCAGCCCGTGCCCCAGCCCGTAGACGACGGCGCCGATCACGATCAGCGCCAGGTTACGCCGCAGCGCGTGCCGTGCCGCCGTGCCCCAGCCGTCGGCCAGCTGCCGCCGGCGGAACGTCAGCCGGTAGGCGAAGCCGACGGCGAAGAAGAACTGCGGCATGATCGTGTCGGCGTAGCTGCAGTAGGTATTGTGATGCTTCAGCCACGCCGGGATCGCCTGGAACGAGCCGACGAAGTTGACGACGAACATCGCCAGCACCGTGTAGCCACGGTACTGGTCGAGCCACACGAGACGCGGCGACGACGACGGTTGTGACATGAGCCGGTGTACCTACTTCCCTCCGGGATGATAGATCTCGACGCGGTCCACCTCGGTTGGCCCGTTCCAGCGCAGCCGCAGGAAGCGGTTACCTGCCGGCACTGCCGCCTGGTATTCGACCAGGGTGCGGCGCTGGCCGCCGGCGGCGCCGCCGGGCGGACTGGGCAGCCGCCGCTCGCTTCGCCGCGGACGGAGGTCGGTGTACGCCTCGCCGTCGGGCGACACCTGGAGCGACAGGTCCTGCATCGACTTGCCATGAAATGCCACCACCTTGACCGACTCGATGGCGCCGGGCACCCGGTAGACGAGGTGGTCGTCGGTCGTGCCGCGGGCGCGAAACAGGTATTCGGCGTACAGGGCGTTGTAATCATTGTTGATCTGCAAACGCTCCGAACGGGCGTGAACGCGGGAGAAGTCCTGCAGCTCGTCGACAAGGCAGACCTGTCGCACGCGCACCGGGCCGACGACGTTCGAGGGGCGGGAAGCGCCGGCGGCGTTGCGGGCGGTCACCCGGTAGTACCACGTCTGGCCGGCCGCCGCGCGGGTGTCGCTGAACAGGGGCCGGTAGGCGACGTCGGCGTCCGACACGTCGGCGGCGAGCACCGACCACGGGCCGGCAGGCTGCGGCGCGCGTTCGACGTCGTACCCGCTGGCCCCGGCCGAGCCGCGCCAGGAGAGCAGCGGCACCTCGCCGATCGGTAACAGCTCGGGGGGGTCGGGGATCGATACCGGCGGCACCGGTAGCCGCTGGATCTGAAGGCCGCCTCGCGCGCCGTCAGAAGGCCGCGCTCGCGCTGGCCCTCGGCGCTGGGGAAACCCGGCCAGTGGTACGACCAGACCGCCGGGTAGGTCATGATCTGGTGCCAGTAGAAGCCGCCGTCCCGGTGGTGGAAGTACATGCTCCAGACCAGGGCGCCCGCCATGCCTTCCTGGTGGCGGACGAAGGCGAGGAAATCGCGGGTGCGATCGACCACGTTCTCATGGGTGAAGGTCTTGCCGTCGATGTACGGGCCGAACTCGCCGACGAAAAACGGCCGCTGGCCCTTGAGCCGGGCGATTTCGGCCCGGCAGGACCGCGCCCAGCCGTCGGCGATGCCGGGGTAGTTCGCGTAGTAGTGGCGGGTGTAGAGGTCGATGTTCGGGTCGATGTCGAGCGGCTGGCCGGGGCGGTGACGGGTCTCGGCGACGAGGTGGTTGGGGTCGAGTGCCTTGATGTACGCTGCCATTTCCGCCAGCCAGGCAGCCGGCGCGGTGTGCATCTCGTTGCCGAACTGCCAGGCCAGGATCGCCGGGTCGTCGCGATAGCGGACGCCGGTGACGGTGTTGATGCGAGTAAGGACATACCGGATTGTCGCCTGGTAGTCCGCCTTCACCTGAGGGTCGGTGTAGAACTCGTGCCGCTTCTTGCCGCGGTGCGCGGCATATTCACCGATGCCGCCAAGGTAGTCGCCGGCCTCGGCGGTGAAGTCGAAGATCACGCGGACGCGGTAGCGGTTCGCCAGCGCGAGCAGGTGGTCGACCGACCGGAACGACTCCTCGTTGAACCGTCCCGGTCCCTGGACGTGGTGCCAGGTCATCCGGCCGTCCGCGGTGTGCTTTTTCGGGTCGCGAATGGGCAAATTCCACACCCGCACCACCCGCAGGTTCATCTGGTCGAGCGTCTTGAATCCGTCCTCCTGTTCCCACGGCGTCGGCAGCGTCAACCGCTCCGGCAGGTAGAGGGTCCAGTCGTAGGGCAGGATCAGCCCCGGCATGTTGGCGCCGACGAAGCGGAACTCGCGGTCGCCGTCCATCAGCCGGTTGCCGCGGCGGGTGATGAAGGTCCGCAGCGGCGAGGCGGCTGGTCCCGGCCGCACCGGCTCGGCGGCGGGGATGGCGGCCAGCACGGCCAGCGTCCCGCATAAAACGACCCCGCGAACGCATGTCATGACAGCTCCTCCCGGGTACGGACCGGATGAGTAGGTGCGGATAGGAACGTGGCGAGGGACGCCCTGTTCGCTCTCCCACCCGCAGCGAGCGCTAGCCGTTCCGTTCCGCGCCCCAGACGCGGGCCAGCTCCAGCAGCACGCCGACGGCGGTCTCCATCTCCTCCAGGCAGGTCCACTCCAGCGGCGAGTGGATGTTGTGCTCGCCGGTCGACAGGTTGGGCGTCGGCAGCCCCAGCTCGGTCAGCCGCGAGCCGTCGGTGCCGCCGCGGACGATCGTCAGCCGCGGTTCCAAGCCGCACCGCCGCATCGCCTCCTGAGCCAGCGTCACCGCCCGCGGCTCCTTCGCCAGCCCGTCGGCCATGTTGCGGTACTGTCGCGTCACGTCCACCGTCACCGTCGCGGCGGGGTACTCCGTCTCGATGGTGCGGGCGACGGCGCGGAGCAGGTCGGCGCGCTCGGCCAGCTTCGGCGTGTCGAAGTCGCGGAGGAGGATACGAATCGTCGTTCGCGCCACTCCGCCCTCGATGGTGTACGGGTGCAAGAAGCCGTCGCGGCCGTCGCACACCTCCGGCGCCTGCGTCAGCCGCGGCAGGCGATCGAGGAACAGCCCGGCGAGGCGGACGGCGTTCACCATCCGCCCTTTGGCGATGGCCGGATGGATATTGACGCCGGTGATCGTCACCGTCGCCAGGTCGGCAGAAAACGTCTCGACGTCGATCTCGCCAACGCCGGAGCCATCGAGCGTGTAGCCGACGCGGGCGCCGAGCTTTGCCAGGTCGACGTGATCGACGCCGCGGCCGATTTCCTCGTCGCAGGTGAAGCACAGGCGGATCGGGCCGTGCGGCAGATCGGTGCGGCCGATCAGCCGCGCCGCCGCCTCCAGAATGACCGCCACGCCTGCCTTGTCGTCGCCGCCGAGCAGCGTGGTGCCATCGGTGGTGACGATCGTCTGGCCTTTCAGCTTTTGCAGGTCCGGATTGTCCGTGACACGGATTACCTTGGTCGAATCGCCGGGCAACACGATGTCCTTGCCGTCGTACGCGGCGTGGACGATCGGCTTGACGCCGTACCCGCTCGTCTCCGGCGAGGTGTCGACGTGAGCGATCCAGGCGATCGTCGGCGCCGCGTGGCCGACGGTGGTCGGCACGGTGGCGGTGACGATGCCGTGCTCGTCCTGCTGCGCATCGGCCAGGCCGATTTCGCGTAGCTCGGCGAGGAGGATCTTGCCCAGCTCCAGCTGGCCGGGCGAGCTGGGGTAGGTGGCGGACTTCTCGTCGGCCTGGGTGCCGACGCGGACATAGCGGAGGAAGCGGTCGAGCAAGCGAGTCATCGGCGGCCTCGGTGGACGGGCGAGCGGCGTCATCCTAGCAAACCGCCGTCGTCGCGACAGGGGATGACCCGACGTCAATCCTCGGCCACCAGCCGCACCAGCTTCGCCTTGCCCCACGGCGCGACGGCGACCTCGGCCGACAGGTGGCGGGCGTTGCGCAGGTTCTCCCAGCGGCGGCCGGTGCCCTCCTGCACATAGTACGCCTCGATGCCGAAGTCGATCTGGGCGCCGTTCACCCTGCCGCGCAGGTACGGCCGGTTCGCCGGCCGGTGGACGGTCGGTTGCCCGCCGTGGAAGTGCGTGCCGTCGTCGTCCGCCTCCAGCGGGACGTAGACGGTACGGCCCTGCAGACTGTCGTCCCACCCGTGCCGCGCGCCCCGGCGCCCCTCGATGCCGGCCGCCGGAATGCGGTTGACGTCGTAGCTGAGGATGACGTAGTCGCCGCGGAACAGGTCGCGCGGGTCGACCGGGGCCGTCTGCAGCACCACGCGCTTGCCGACGAGCAGTGGGATTGCCTCCAGGGCGATCATTCCGCCCAGGATCGCCGCCTGAAAGACGACCGTCGCCGCCAGCAGCGCCGGCGTCCGCGCCGCGACAGTGGTCGACAGCCGCTCCAGCCACGCCGGGCCGGCCACGGGGACGGGGCGAGACGGGGTCGGAGTCCGTCCCTGCCGCGCCGCCCGGAACCGTGGCAGGTACGTCGCCAGCAGCAGCAGCGCCCCGCCGCACAGGGCGAAGATCAGCGCCCCGCCGAGCATGCCAGCCTGGCCGAACAGGTCGACGTACCGGGCGATCGCCCACGCCAGGAACAACAGTACCCCGGCGACGAACGGCCGGCCGCGCTCCTCGCGAGCGCCAACACGGATCAGGTACACCGCCAGCCCGATCAGCGCCGCGTTACACGCCACCACCGGCAGCAGCCAGCCGAGCACGTCGATCGGCACCAGCAGGCTCCACAGCGACAGCGCCGACATGCCAAGCACCAGCGTCACCGGGAACCACTGCCGTCGCGCCGTGTCGGCCAGGCTCTCACGCGGCTCGCCGTCGGCCGCGCCGCGGCGACGGAGGGCGAGTACGCCGACCAGCAGCGCCAGCGGCGCGACCAGGCTCGTCCCCAGCACCGCCCAGCCGCTTACCGACGTCAGCGGGTCGGCCCCATAGGAGGACCAGCCGCGGCGAAGGGCGCCGTCCCAGTAGTCGTGAAAACACAGGACGAACAGCGCCCCGCCGCCCATCAACACGCCCCACACCCGGTACGGCACCGCCATCGGGTCGTCGGTCCGGTGCGCCTCCGCCAGCACCAGCAGCAGCGCGCCGACGCTGCCGACCCAGAACGCCCCGTGCGGCCCGACGCCCGACGCCACCGCCTGCAAGAACAGCCACCACGCCGCCACCGGCAGAACCAGCCCCAGCCGCGCCGGCGACCCGCCCCGGTACGCCTGCACCAGCCCCGGCAGGACGAGCAGCGGCAGCGACAGCGCGTGCGGGGTCCATCCCGTCACCCACCACGGCGCCGACAGCCACGGGCCGAGCAGCTCCGTCCCCGCCCAGATCGCCAGCAGCCCGGCGACGAGCGTGTGCAGCAGCAGTGAATCGAGCAGCACGGCGAACGGCAGCACGCCGACCGCCCACCACCACACACCGTCGGGGTAGTGGGCGCTCAGGTGGTACGCCTGGGCGACCAGCCAGATGCCGGCGCCGTAGACCAGGCAGCCGAGGAAGCTGACCGCCTCGCCCATCCCGGCCATCCGCTGCCGGTAGCGCAGGTACAGCCCCAGCGCGTGCGTGCCGACCACGCCGACCAGCACGATCGCCAGCTTCGCCTCGCGGGGGATCTCCGACCAGTTGAAGCCGATCACCAGCAACACCGCCAGCCCAAGCAGGAGGGCGGCCATGCTCATCAGGGCGAACACCATCGTCTTCTGGGTGCGGCGGGCGACCTCGTCCTCGCCCTCGTAGCAGTCGAGAATGCGGTCGGCCTGCTCGGCGGTGACGATGGCGCGGGCCTGCCAGTCGCGCAGGGCGGCGACCAGCCAGCCGCGCTGGGCAGCGGTCAGTTTGGCGGACGACATGGCACAAAACTCCCGCGCGGCGTGTACCGCGCTCGACGAGACGGGAACCGACGGGCACGAGGTCGAAGGCACGCGCAGCGTCCCGATGTCACGCGGATTGTAGTCGTCGCCCCCCATCCGCGGACAGAGACCGTCAGCTGCCGGGTGCCACGGCCACGCTTGCGTGGCCATGTGATGCGGCAGGGTGGCACGCTCGGAGCGCAGCGACGGGCGTGGATGCGGGTCAAGCGTCCTCCCACGCTCACGCCCTTCGCAGAGCCTCAGGGCGTGCCACCCAGAAAGCCACGCCTGTGCCGGGTGGCACGCTCGGAGCTGCAGCGACGGGCGTGACTGCGTTTCACGGCTATCCTCACACTCACGCCCTTCGCCAAGCCTCAGGGCGTGCCACCCTGCCGGACGGGGCCAGTCGGTGAGAGGCCGCATGCCCACGCTAGCGTGGGCATGGCACCACCACAAGAATAACGATCGCCAACAAGTGAGAGAGCGGATTCGGACGGGGCCGTCACTCCGCTGCCGGCAGCCGTGGCAGGGTGAAGTCGCTGGAGAACGTCACCGTGCCCAGCCGCAGCTCGACCTCGCCGCTCAGGTGGCGCATCGCCAGCGGATCGTCGTCGAACGTCAGGTCGCCCACCCGCCGCTTCCAGTAGTAATGGTCGGTCACGATCACCCGGACCGGGTCGCCCAGCTTCCAGCCGCACCTGCGCGGGAACTCGTACTTCCACTCCGGCTCGTAGCTCCGCGGGATGATCGTGCTCGGTCCGTAGCGGACGCCGGCGACCTCGATCTCCACCGACAGATAGGCGCCGCGGCTGAGCAGGTACGCCACCTTCTTGCTGAACGACCCGGACTCCAGCACCACCCGGTACTCGCTCGGCTGGCTCACCCGGTCGCACCAGCGGAGCAGCTCGGCCACCGGCGTGCGGTACTGGCCGTCGGAGTGGCCGCCAGGTAGGCGCGGCCGCGCGTCCGCAGCGGATCGAGGTCGCCCGGCTTCGCCAGGAAGGCGTCGCGGACACCCTGGTAGTCGTGCCGGTCCCACGCGCGGGCGACGGCGGCGAGGGCGGCCCGCGCGGCGGCGGCGTGGGCGCCGTCGGGGTGGCGGTCGAGATAGGCGCGGTACTTCTCGCGGCGGGTGGCGAAGTTGAGCGGCGAGCGGGTGGAGTAGTCGCGCGCCTGCTCGAAGTCGCGGTCGTCGATCCGCGTGAGGTAGGTGGTGCGGCGGCGGAGCAGGTCGGCCTCGGTCGGCGTGCCGGCGTGTTCGACCGCCAGCCGGCTGGCCTCTTCCACCAGCTTTTCCAGCGGCTGCGCCGTCTCCGCCCGGTCGAGGTCGCGGAGCGTCTGCCGCGCCAGCCGCTCGCGGCGGGCGTCGGCGGCGGCCTTCAGGGTGTCGCGGAGGGTGCTCGGGCGTGTCGAGGTCGTGGTCGGGGAAGTCGTCGCGGAAGCGGCGGAATGCCGTCCACGTCTGTTCCGGGTCGCCGTCGGGGTCGGCCGCCAGCTTGCGCAGGGCGGCAAGGCGGTCGATGCGGCTCCTGGTCGCGCAAATGACGGTCCAGCTCGGCCACCGCGTCGCGCTCGGCCGGCAGCGTCGCGGCGGAACAGGTGGCGCGTCGGATACCAGCGGTCGTGGTCCCGCCACAGCCGTCGCCGCTGGGCCGGGTCCTCCGTCGCATGCGCGCCCGATCCAGCGTGGCGCGCCCGCAGCGTCGTACGCCCACGCGACCAGCATGAGGGCGGCAAGAACGCCGGTGGCGGCGAGCAGCCGGCGGCGCGCCGGCGCCAGCGGGCGGCGGACAGGCGGCCACGAAACCCGCGCGCGGAAGGAGCGTCGGGATGACGGGCGCAGGAAGGCGCGCGTGGCCTGGTCGATTGTCCGCAGGTCGTGAGCGGCGATCTGCCACAGCCGTTCCAGCCGCGCCTCGTCCAGGGCGCGGATCGCCCGCGCCAGCCAGTGCAGCGGCTCGTCGAAGCCGACCGGCTGCGGCGTCACCGTCGTGCCGTCCGGGCTGACGGCGAGGCTGCTGACCGCGAACACTCCCTGCCACGGGCAGTGCGTCCGCAGTGTGTGCCGCGTCATCGTCAGGACCGGGTCGAGCAAGGCGCGCAACGTCGCGACGTCGCCGGCGTCGCCGAGCAGGTCGGCGCGGGTGACGACCAGCGCCATCGGCCGGTGCGGCTCGCCCGGCCGCTCGACGGCGAGGTAGTCCTCGGCCAGCTGCTCCACCTCCTGCTCGGCCGTCCAGCGCGCCGACGGATCCGACGCCAGGGCGGCGTCGAGGCTCAGCAGCACCGCGTCGCAGTCGCGGAGGAAGTCGCGGATCGCCTCGTGCCGGCCGAGCGCGACGTGCTCGCCCTGGTAGTCGAACAGCACCAGCTCGACGCGGCTACCGTCGGCGTACAGGTGTAAGCGCAGCTCGGTCTGGTCGAGGGTGGCCGGCAGCGGCTGGCCGGCTTCGAGCTGGCGAATGCGGTCGGCCAGGTAAGCGGCGGTGGCTGCGTCGGCGGCGGCGAGACGAATACCCGACAGCCGGCCGCCGACCGCCTCGCGGTAGAGCAGGGTGAGCAGCGTCGTCTTGCCCACGCCGCGGCGGCCGAACAGCCCGATTCGCTGCGGCTGCCGCAGGCGATCGACCAGCCGGCCGGCGGGAGTTCGGGAGTCGATCATCGCGGAGACACCCTCGGCGGAGACGGGAGCGGACCGGGACGGCCGCCACCCCTCCTATTGTAATTCCCGGCGACCGCGACGATATTACAACCTCGCCAGAGTAGGCAAAGCGGGCATCACCCGTCGCCCGCCGGGAACCGACCCCTCGCACACGGAGGTGCCGACATGTCGGGACGGATGCGGATCGTGGGGCTGCTGGCCGCGGTGGTCGGCGTGGGCTGGTGGGTGTGGACGTGCGTCGTCGCCGAGCCGCCGAAAGCGCCGCTACGGCAGGAACGGGACGTCGTTTTCAGCCGGGTGGCTGACGAGACGCTGCGGCTCGACCTGGCGATGCCGGCCGACGGCGGTGGGCCGTACCCGGCGGTGGTGTGCCTGCATGGCGGCGGCTGGGTCGGCGGCGACCGCAAGCAGATGACCGGCACCATCGAGGTGCTGGCTCGCCGCGGCTACGTCGCCGTGACGCCAGACTACCGTCTCGCCCCGGCCCACAAGTTCCCGGCGTGCGTCGAGGACTGCAAGGAGGCGGTGCGCTGGTTGCGGGCCAACGCCGGCGCCTATCGCGTCGATCCGGCGCGGGTTGGCGTGGTCGGCCTGGCGGCCGGCGGACACCTGGCCTGCCTGCTCGGGGTGAGCGAGCCGGCCGACGGGCTGGAGGGGACCGGCGACCACGCCACGCAGTCAAGCGCGGTGCAGGCGGTCGTCAGCTTCGCCGGCCCGACCGACCTGACGTCCGAGGCGCTGTGGACGCGCGAGACGCTAAGCCGCAACCTGCTACCCTTACTGGGAGGGTCGCCGCGCGAGAAGGCCGACCTGTACCGCAAGGCGTCGCCCGTCCACTATCGGCCACGGACTTCGCCGCCGTTCCTGCTGATCCACGGCACCGCCGACCCGGTGGTACCGATTAACCAGGCGCACGCCCTGGCCGATCGGCTGCGGGCGTCGAACAGCCAGGTTCGTCTGCTGGTGCTGGAGGGCGAGGGCCACACCTGGGCCGGCGCCGCCCTGCTGCGGAGCATCGACCGGATGCTGTCGTTCCTCGACGAGACGCTGAAGAAATGACCGGAACCGTCACGCCGTTGCGCCCATCCATCCGCCTCACCCCGCCGCCAGCGCCGGACGAGCCGCGCCGGTGGACGTGGGTGTTGCCGGCGCTGGTGCTGCTGTCAGGCTGTCTGATCGTCTGCCACGGCTGCCACGGCAGCGATCACGACGCCGACGACGAGCTGGCGGTGGTAGTGCCGGAACAACGCTGACTGGAGGCGAGCATGCTCACCGTCGAGCTGATCCCTGATCCCGACCACGGCGGTTTCACCGCTCGCCTGCCCGATCTCCCGGCCTACGGGGAAGGGGAAACGGAGGAAGAGGCGATCGCCGACCTCAAGGAAGCGATCCGCGGTTACATCGAGGCGTTCGGGTTGGACGATGCCCAGCAGCGGGTGAACGCACCGCTTGCGCTGAGACACCTCGACTGGGATCTGGCGGAGCTGGCGCATGAGTAACCTGCCGCGGCCGAGCGGCAAGGAGATGCTGCGGTTCCTCGAATCGCAGGGGTTCATCGTGGTCCGGGTCCGCGGCAGCCATCACTTCCTCGAACGAGGTGATAAGCGAACCTCGGTCCCGGTCCACGGCAACCGCACCCTCAAAATCGGCACGTTGCGGGGCATTCTCCGTGACGTCGACATGAGTCCCGCCGATTTCGAGCAGCAATGGTCTGCGTGACCGGCACGAAAGAAGATATGCCGCGTATGATTTTAGCCCCCGGTGAACACACCGGGGGCGATGCGGAACGCCGTTCCCGTGTGTTCACGGGGCGCTCCGTTACGGCCGCGGCACTTCGATCGGCACCGGGGTCGGCAGCAGACCGATCGGGTCGGCGCCGCCCTTCTGCGTCGAGAACTTCAGCGCCGCGATCTGCCGCTGCAGCCGCTGCAGCTCGGGATCCTCGGGGCCGGTGAACCCGCCGACGCAGACGACGCTCGAATGGCGGGTGTGCAGCACCCACGACTCGAACCCGAACTGCGGCTGCCGCAGGAAGCGGGCCAGTTCGTGCGCCTGCTGCGCCGCCGCGTCCAGCGCCTCGCCCGGTCGGGTACCGCCCAGCCCCAGCGCTGCCAGGAAGCCGCCCTCGTTCTTCTGCGGCTGCTGCGACTGCAGGGTGCGGGCACCCATGTACTCACGGACCACCAGTGTCCACGCCTTCGGATTGCGGAGCAGACTGTACTCCTCGTGCGCGTTCAGCTGCTTCCAGAACGGGTCCCATTTCGGCCGATTGTTCGCCGGGGCGGCCGCCTGCGGGTTGCGCACCACCATCGCCATGCTGTACGGATTGATCGGCGTTCGCTTCACCACCATCGTCTTCTTGTCGGCGTCCGGCTCCTCGTAGCTCACCTGATCGTAGGGGCTTCGCCCGCCGTCCACCTTCAGCTCCGGCAGCGGCAGTGCCTTGATCTTCGGCAGATAGGCGCTGGCGGCGGCGAAGTCGGCGAACCCGCCGACCAGGACGGCATACTGGTCCTGGATGCGGTACGTCCGCCTGCGCAGCGGCACGCCGGGGTACTTCTTCTTCATCGCCTCCCATTCCTCGTTCATCTTCCGCCGCTCCTCGTCGCCGCGGTTGTAGATGTACGCCGGCAGCCGGTGCCGGGTGCGCAGGTCGACGGCCAGCTGGCGTGCCACCTCGGCGCCGTCGGGGCCGAGATAGGTGGCAGTGCAGATCATCCAGGCGCCGGCGTCGGGCGTGAGCGGGAACGGGTTGGCCGGGGCGGCGGTCGTTCGCGCCGGCTCGACGCCCGCCGGCAGCGCCGCGGGTGTCGGTGCCGGACTGGTCGGCGGGGTCGCCGTCGGAGCGGGCGCCGGGGTGGTTTTGAGCACGCCGAACCCCTCGTCTGGCTGGCCGGCTGCCCGGTCGCCCGTCGCCAGCCCGCCTGCCACCGCGGCCACCGCCAGCAGGAACAGGAACCTCCTCATCGCCTCAACCCTCCAGATCGCACCGGGTCGCCAACAACGGTCCTCGAGCGCGTCGGGCTATAGCAGCGGCGCTCGCCGCTGTCGAGGCGGGTTGGCCGCGCGGCGCCAGGGCGCCTTGACAGCGTGCGGCGGGTTGTGCGACCCTTCCCGTCCTGACAGGGCCGACCAGGTCGCGAAAGGAGAGACGTCATGGACGGGCGCCCGCCTCGCCTGTTGTCGGGCCACGGGCCAGGTACCATCGCCCGGTGGCTGCCGGAGTGGTGGACACACCGGCTGTTCGCCGGCGCCGCCGCGGCTGACGAGGCGCCGGCCGGCTGGCGGGCCTTGCCGCTGCTGCACGTCGCGGCGCTGGTGCTGCTGGCCGGGCTGCTGTTCGGTAGCCGGCTGCGAGCGCCGCTGCTGGAGCCGCAGGAGGTCCGCTACGCCGAGATCCCGCGGCAAATGCTGGCCGCCGGCGACTGGCTGGTGCCGACGCTGCACGGCGAGCCGTACCTCGACAAGCCGCCGCTGCTCTACTGGGCGGTGATGGCCAGCTACCAGACGTTCGGCGTTCGCGACAGCTCGGCGCGACTGGTGCCGGCGGCCGCCGGTCTCTTTCTAGTAGTAATCGCTTACTGGTGGGGACGGCGGCTGTTCGGGCCGGCGACGGCCCTGTGCGGGGCGGCGGTGCTGGGACTGACGCCGGAGTTCGTCTACCGCGGGCGGATGCTGACGTTCGACGTGGTGCTGGCGGCGTGGGTGACAGCGGCGCTGGCGTGCGGGCACGTCGCCTGCCTGGGCGGCCGACGACGGGCCGGCTGGTGGGCGGCGTCGGCGGTGGCGTGTGGACTGGGATTGCTGACCAAGGGGCCGGTGGCGCTGGTGCTGGCGGCGGTGCCGCTGGCGGGGGCGACGTGGCTCGACCGGCGGCTCGCCCGGCCGACGGTGTGGGCGTGGGCGGGTTACCTGGCGGTCGCCGGGATGGTGGCGGCGCCGTGGTACGTCGCCGTGATGGTGCGGCAGCCGGAATTCGCCGGCACCTTTTTCTGGAAGCACAACGTGGTGCGGTTCGTGCAGCCGTTCGACCACGCCCGGCCGGCGTGGTATTACCTGCCGGGGCTGCTGCTCGGGCTGCTGCCGTGGACGCTGCTGCTGCCGGGGCTAGCCCGGTTCGTCACTCGCCGCGACGAGGCGGCGCGCCGGCCGGGCGCGCTGGGGTTTCTGCTGCTCGCGTCGTTGTGGATGCTGCTGTTCTTCTCGGCGGCCGGGTGCAAGCGGCCGACGTACCTGCTGCCGGCGCTGCCGCCTCTGGCGCTGGCGCTGGGGTGGTACGTCCACCGCGGGCTGGCCGCGTGGGAGCGTGCCACCGCGCTGGCCACCGGCGGCGCCGCGGTGTGTCTGCTGGCGGGGGCGGGCCTGCCGCTGCTCGGGCTGGCGACGGCGGTGGTGCGGCCGGAGGTAGCGGTCGGGCTGGCCGGCGGGAGCGCGGCGGTGGCGCTGGCGCTGGCGGCGCGGCGGCGGTTGGTCGGCTGGGCGACGACGGCCGGCTTGACGGTCGTCGGACTGTGGCTGGGGATCGCCTTCCTGCTGCCGGCGTACCACGATCGCTTCTCGCTCCGCGGCCACCTGCGCCAGCAGGCGAGCATCAGCGCGCTGGGAACGCGGCCCGTCGTGTGTTATCCGCAGCGCTACGACTCGGCGCACTTCTACCTGCCGGGCCAGCCGGTACGGGTGTTCGCCGCCGAACAGCGGCGCGAGCTGTGCGCCTACCTGGCCGAACACCCCGGCACCCTTTTGCTGGTCAAGTCCGGCCCGGTCCTCCGCGACCTCCTGGCAGCGCTGCCGCCGGCGGTCGAGTTTCGCACCCGCCAGCGCGGTGGCGCCATCCTCGTCGGCCGCGTCGTGACCCACGATCGGCCGCCGGTTCAGGTTGCCCCCCTTTCGGGCGCGCCTCTATAATCTCCCCATTCGCCGGAGCTTGACAGGCTTTTACCTCCCAACCGACTGAGGAACTGTTCCGTGATCAAGGATCGATACCTGTTTACCAGTGAGTCTGTCTCGATGGGCCACCCCGACAAGGTGGCTGACCAGATCAGCGATGCGATTCTCGATCACTGCCTGGCCGCCGATCCGATGAGCCGGGTGGCGTGCGAGACGATGGTCACCACCGACCTGGCGGTGGTGGCCGGCGAGATCACCACCAACGCCGACCTGAGCCGCAAGACGGTCGACCGCATCGTCCGCGACACCATCCGCGAGATCGGTTACACCGACCCGAACATCGGCTTCGCCGCCGACACCTGCCAGGTGATCTGCAAGATCCATTCGCAGTCGGCCAACATCGCCCAGGGCGTCGACACCGGCGGCGCCGGCGATCAGGGGATGATGTTCGGCTTCGCCTGCAACGAGACGCGCACGCTGATGCCGCTGCCGATCTACCTGGCGCACCGGCTGGTCGAGAACCACGCCCGTCTGCGCCGCAGCGGTGAGCTGAAGTGGCTGCGCCCCGACGCCAAGAGCCAGGTCACGGTCGAGTACAACGCCGACGGCACGCCGCACCGCGTCCACACCGTCGTGCTGTCGACCCAGCACGACGAGTCGGTGATGGAGACGAAGAACGGCAAGCCGTACTTCAAGGACGACGCCCGGCGGGCGATCATCGACAAGCTGATCCTGCCGACGCTCCGCGAGGAGACGCAGCGCGAGGGCAAGAACGAGTTGCTCACCGGCAAGGACCGGGTGCGGCTGGTGCTGCCCGGCGAAACTCCGCCGGCGTCCACTGACGACACCATCCTGTTCCACATCAACCCGACCGGCTGCTTCCTCGAAGGCGGGCCGCACGGCGATTGCCGGGCTGACCGGCCGCAAGATCATCGTCGACACCTACGGCGGCCGCGGCCGGCACGGCGGCGGCGCCTTCAGCGGCAAGGACCCGACCAAGGTCGATCGCTCGGCGGCGTACCTGTGCCGCTACATCGCCAAGAACGTGGTCGCCGCCGGACTGGCGACGCAGTGCGGAGTGCGAGCTGTCCTACGCCATCGGCTATCCCGACCCGATCAACATCTGGGTGAGCACGTTCGGCACGGCCCGCCACGGGCTGACTGACGAGCAGATCGCCGAGCTGGGTCCCGCAAGAACTTCAAGCTGACCCGCGGCATCATCGAGACGCTCGAGCTGCGGCAGCCGATCTACGAAACCGCCCGGCACGGCCATTTCGGCCGCGAGCTGCCGACCTTCTAGCTGGGAGAAGACCGACCGCGCGCGGCGCTCAAGTCGGCTGCCAGCAAGGCCGCGTAACGCCTTACTCACGGCCGCGTCGTCGGCGCGCAGCGCGCGGCGCTCGACGACGTCGGCAGCGTCCACCTCGACGGTGGCATAAACCTCGGTGCCAGCCTGTTCCGGCTTGATCTTGCCGAGCAGTCCGCCCAGCCGGCCGAGCAGCTTGCCCTCCTCGCCGCCGCGCATCGTCGCCAGCACCGGCAACAGGAACCGTCCCTTCGTGATCAGCCCCGGCAGCGTCTCGCCGAGTCGCTGCGCCGCCGCCTCGTCGAGCAGTTGACCGCGCAGGTCGAACTCCAGCCGCTGCCCCACTCGCAACGCCGCCGACGCGGTCCGCACTTCGGCCAGGTCGCGCAGCAGGTCGCTTTTGCGTAACGATTCGCGCATCGCCTCGGTCAGCTGCAGCCCGGCGAACCCCGGACCCTCCTTCGGGATGCGGTTGAGAAGAGGGCGCAGCGCCGGCCGTCTCCGGGTCGAGCCGCTGTTTCAGCGCTCGCTGCACGCCCTCGACCGTGCCGGCGACCAGCACCCGCGGACCGGCGAAGTGAACGCCGACCAGGCCGCCTCGTCCAGTTCCGCCCGATCGTGTACGTCAGCTGCCCGAACCGCTCCTGGCGCACGTCGCTCAGGCACCCGAGCACCCGATCCGGGTCGACAGGCTCGTGCGTGAGGAAGACGAAGTAGCCGAGCTGCTGTGACAGATCGAGGCCGACGGCGGTCAGCCGCTCGATCTCGTCGGGGCGCAGACCGATCAGCCGCTCCAGTTGCGCCGCCGGCTCGGCCGTCTCCGCGTCGAGCGCGGCGCGAATCGCCTTCGCCCGCCACAGCTCGCTCAGGCGCACCGAGGCGAACGCCTGCGCGGTGGCGGGGACCAGCGCCAGGTCGTCCTCCGCCCCACCGACCGGGGTGCGGCGGGTCCGCTGCCACCACCAGCCGGCCGCCCCGACCGCCAGCAGCACCGCCAAGCGCCACGATGGCCGGCGCCCAGCCACTCCGGGCGCGGCGGTGGGCCGGCGTGATGGCGTACTGGCTGCGCCAGCGGGCGGAGCGGCCGGGACGACGTGTTCGGCGCCGCAGCCGGGGCAACGGACGCGGCGGCCGGCGTGCGCCTCGGACACCCGCAGCGTCTTGCCGCACGAACAGACCAGGGGAAAGGGCATCGCGAACTCTCAGAGTTGGATAAAGCATTATTCGATATAATCAGCCGACGCGCAGCCTTAGGCCCTCGGCCTTGTGCAGCGTCTCGGCGTATTCGGCGGCCGGGTCGGAGTCGGCGACGATCCCGCCGCCGACGGGGAACTGCATCCACCCTTTGCCGATCGTGAACGTGCGGATCAGGATGCTGGTGTCGGCCGACCCGTCGAAGCCGAGGTAGCCGAGGCTGCCGCAGTACGGCCCGCGTGCGGTCGGCTCCAGTTCGGCGATGATCTCCATCGCCCGCACCTTGGGCGCCCCGGTGACCGATCCGCCGGGGAACGCCGCGCAGCAGGTCGACCGGCCCCAGGCCCGGCCGCAGCTGCCCGCTCACCTCGGAAACGAGGTGATGCACGGTCCGGTAACTCTCCAGTCGGCAGACCGCCTCGACACGCACGCTGCCGAAGGCGCACACCCGCCCCAGATCGTTGCGCAGCAGGTCGACGATCATCACGTTCTCGGCGCGGTCCTTGGGCGAGGCCAGCAGCTCGGCGGCGACCGCGCGGTCGGCGTCCGGCGTCGCGCCGCGCGGCCGCGTCCCCTTGATCGGCCGCGTCTGCACTCGCCCGCCGGCGACGCGGACGAACCGCTCCGGCGAAGCGCTGGCGACGGCGAAGGCGCCGGCGTCGAAGTAGCCGGCGAACGGTGCCGGGTTGCGGTCGCGCAGCTGGCCGTACACCGCCAGCGGCGGCAGGCGCGCCGGGGCGAGCAGCCGCTGCGCCAGGTTCACCTGGAAGCAGTCGCCGGCGTGGACGTAGTCGATCGCCCGGCGGATGGCAGCCTGGAACCCGGCGGGAGTGAAGCTGCTGCCCACCTCGGGGTGCTCCGGCAGCGGATGACAGGCGGCCGGCGTCACCGGCTCACCCACCAGCGCCGGCAGAGGCGGCGCCGGCCGCGTCAGCCGCCGCCGCACCGCCTCCAGCCGCGTTCCGGCCCGCCGGCGCCGCCGCGACGGGTCGTGCTCGGGCAGGCCGGTGGAGATGATCCAGGCTCGGCCACTGTGGTGGTCGAACGCCACCACCCAGTCATACAGGCCGACGGCCAGGTCGGGCACGGCGAACTCGTCGAATCGCGGCCGCGGCAGCCGTTCCAGGTGGTGACACAGGTCGTAGGCGAACAGACCGGCCGCCCCGCCCTGAAATGGCGGTAATCCGGCGATCGTTTCCTGCCGATGCGCCCCCAGCAGCCGCGCCAGCACGGCGAACGGCTCGGCCTCCGGCTGGCGAACGCCGTCGAGCCACACCGAGTCGCCGCGAGCGAGCAGCCAGGCGAACGGGTCGGCGGCGACGAACGAGTAGCGACCGAGCGGCCCTTCAGGCAGGGCGCTGTCGAGGAATAGCAGCCCCGGCTGGTCCGCCAGCTGCCGCGCCACCGCCCAGGCGGCCGGCGCGGGCCGCAGCTCCTCGACCAGGGAGACCGGGGGGGAGACGGGGAGGGTCACGACAAGCGGTCCTGCGGGCGGGTGCCAGGTCGTCCGCCCGGCCGCGGGCGGCGGGAAGCGGTCTCCCCGCCTCATCTTAGCCGTCGTGTCGATCGCTCGCCACCGCGCGCGCTGCCCCCTTGTCGAATCGCCGGCGACGGTTACAATGGGTGTTTTCGATGAGTGGGGACACGATCGGGAGAGCTGGATCGATGCCGCATACCAAGAGCGCGAAGAAGAACCTCCGCAAGACCGAGAAGCGGCGGCTGCACAACCGCGCTGTGAAGAAGACGATTCGGACGGCGCTGAAGCGGTTCCAGGAAGCCCTCGGCGGGCCGGCCGAGGCACTGCAGACGGCGTTCCGCACCGCGGTCACCCGGCTGGACAAGGCCGCCGCCCGCAACATCATCCACCGCAACCTGGCCGCGCGCAAGAAGTCGCAGATGGCCCTGGCGATGAAGAACAAGCAGGCTGCCCCGGCGGCGACCGACAAGCCGGCCAGCTGATCGCCGTCGTCTTCCCTACGCATGGACGAGCCGGCTCTCGCCAGCCGGCTCGTTTTTCCCTGCGCGGTCGAAGATCGACCGACCGCCGGCGAACTACCGGACGGGGCCAGTCGATCGACCGCCCGTTCCCGATCCCGTGAGAGCGCACCATGCCTAGCAAGATCGCCGTCACCACCGGCAACAACCTCGAAGGCCATGAGGTCGAGGAGTACCTCGGCGTCGTCCGCGGCATCGTCGTCCGCGCCCAGACGATCACTCAGGGCATCCGCGGCGGCCTGGCCAGCATCTTCGGCGGCAACATCCGCGCCTACGAGGAGGTGTGCGAGCAGGCCCGCTCCGAGGCGTTCGCCCGCATGGTCGAGCACGCCCAGGACAAGGGCGCCGACGCCGTCCTGGCGATGCGCTACGACGCCACCGAGTTCTCTGCCGGCATCACCGAGGTACTCGCCTACGGCACCGCGGTGACGCTCCGCAAGGGATGACCGCGCCGCGCGTCCGCCTGCTGCCCTGCGTCGTGGCCGACGGCGGGTGGAACATGGCCGCCGATGACGCTCTGCTCGAGTCGGCGTCGGCCGGCGTGGCGTCGCTGCGGTTTTACGGATGGGAGCGGCCGACGCTCAGTCTCGGCTACTTCCAGCCGGCCGATCCCGCCCGCGCCCACGACGGGCTGGAGCAGCTGGCGTGGCTGCGGCGGCCGTCCGGCGGGGCGGCGCTCGTCCACCACCACGAACTGACCTACGCGCTGGCGCTGCCCGCCGGGCCAACCTGGCAGCCAGCCGGCGAGCCGTGGCCGGTCCGCTTTCATCGCGTCATCCAGGCGGCGCTGGCCGAGCTGGGCGTCACGACCTGCCTATGCGCGACGGAGCAGCGGTTCGGCGACGTCCTCTGCTTTCTGCACCACACGCCCGGCGACGTGCTGCTCGGCGCGTGCAAGATCGTCGGCAGCGCCCAGCGGAAGGGTCGCGGCGCACTGCTGCAGCACGGCGGCATCCTGCTGGCGCAGAGTCCGCACACTCGCCTCCTCCCCGGTATCGCCGAACTCACCGGCCGGACCGTCGCCGCCTCCGAGCTACAGACGCTCCTCGTCGTCCAGCTTGCCCGCGTCACCGCCTGGGCGATCGAGCCGGCCGACTGGACGCCGGACGAGACGGCGTTCATCCCGACACGGCTCGCCTGCCGCTACCACGCCGCCGCGTGGAACCAGAAGCGCTAATCCTCCTTTTCCCGACCCTCTTTCGGTTCCCCACTTACCCCACCATTTGCCCTCGTTCCTGGCTTGACTGGCATCGGGTGCGGGCTATAGTCCGCCCCGGTCTGGATAGCTTCCGACTATTCCTCCGCCGGTCGCCCCGCGGCTGTGGCGGAGCCTGTCCGATGGTGGGAGTCGCAGAGGGAGGAGTGGGATGAGACGTACGTTCGCGTTAGCTGGTTTAGGGGTGCTGGCCGCCTGCCTCGTCGGGTGGGCCACCCTCGCCAGCGCTCAACCGTTGCCGGGGGCGGGTTCGCTGCCCCCCGTGCCGCCTCCCGGCGAGGTCGGCAAGCCGGATGACCTGCCGTTGCCCGGCGGGGCCGTGCCGCCTGGCGCCGCACCCGTTCCGCCGCCTCCGGCCGCCCTTCCGCCGGTCCCGCCGCCGTCGGTGCCGGTGCCGCCGCCAGCGGACCCGAAGCCGCCTGTCATGCCGGCGAAGCCCGATGCGAAGCCGGTGCCGCCGCCGGGCCTGCCGGTCCCGCCAGTCCCGCTCGGCGACGACAAGCCGGCCGCGCTGACCCCGCCCGTCGCACCGCCGGCGCCGGCCGCCGTTCCGGTGCCGCCGCCCGCCGCCGTCCCGGTGCCGCCGCCGCCGTCGGCCGAGGTCCCCGCCGCCCCGGCGACGGAACCCGCCACGCCGCCGAGCACCCGCTTCAGCGCCAAGCCGCCGGTCGGTGGCGAGGATCGCGCCGCCCCGGTGCCGGAGAGCCTGATCGGCCGCCAGGAGCCATCGGTCAGCCTGGAGTGGGTCGGCTCGCCGGTCGGCAAGGTCGGCCAGCCGGGCGACTATTCGCTCGTCGTCCGCAATGTGTCGAACAACCCGCTGCAGGCGGTGGTTGTCCGCGTCCGCGTGCCGGGCGGGCTGACGGTGCAGGGCGCCGAGCCGAAGGCCCAGAACGACGGCGGGATGCTGATGTGGGAGCTGGGCACCCTGACCGCCAAGCAGGAGCGCATCCTGCAGATGAAGTTCCAGGCCGACGCCAAGGGCGACGTTGCCCCGCAGGCGTGGATCACGTTCACCGGCACCAGCGTGATGCGGATTCGCGTCCGCGAGCCGAAGCTGGTGGTCAAGTGCGCCGCTCAGGAGAAGGTGCTCGTCGGCGATCCGGCGGCATTCACCCTGACGGTGTCGAACCCGGGCGACGGGTCGGCCGACCAGGTGAAGATCCGCGCCGCCCTGACCGAAGGGCTGGAACACGCCCGCGGCAACAAGATCGACTTCGACATCGGCAGCCTGGCGCCGGGCGAATCGCGCAACGTCACCCTGCTGTGCGCCACCCGCACCGGCGGGGCGCAGAAGTGCGAGGCGGTCGCCGAGGCCGAGGGCGGGCTGACCGCCAAGGACGCGGCGTCGCTCAACGTCATCATGCCGCGCCTGGACCTGCAGCTGGCCGGCCCGCGGCTGCGCTATCTGGAACGGAAGGCGATCTACACCCTGCGCGTGACCAATCCGGGCGACGCGCCGGCGACCAATGTCACCGTCGCCGACGTGGTGCCGGCCGGGTTCAAGGTGCTGGCCGCCAGCGACGGCGGGCGGCACGACTTCCAGACCCGCACCGTCAGCTGGTTCCTGGGTGAAGTCGGCCCCGGCCAGTCCCGTGAGGTCAAGGTCGAGGTCCAGGCGATCAACCTGGGCGACCACAAGCACAAGGCGACCGCCGTCGGCGCCCGCGGCCTGCGCTCGGAGTCCGAACTGCTGACCAAGATCGAGGGTCTGTCGGCGCTGATGGTCGAGATGGTCGACACCGAGGACCCGATCGAGGTCGGCGGCGACACCGCCTACGAGGTCCGCATCTCCAACACCGGGTCGAAGACCGAGAACGACATCAAGCTGATCGCCCAGGTGCCGGACAAGATGCAGTTCAAGGTGGCGCAGGGGCCGGTCCGCTACCGCGAGGAAGGCAAGACGATCGTGTTCGAGCCGATCGGCAACCTCGCCCCGCGGGCGGACGTGACGTTCCGCATCCAGGTCAAGGCGCTGGAGCCGGGCACCGAGCGGTTCAAGATCCAGGTGACCAGCCTGAACCTGACCGAGCCGGTGATCAAGATGGAAGCGACGCGGATCTACGCCGACGCTCCCGAGGCGGTCGGCTCGCCGACCCGCCCGACGCCGGCCGCCGCGCCGGTGGCGCCGGCCCCGGTCGCCCCGTCCCCGGACGCTCCGCCGGCCGTGCCGCCGGTGGGCATCCCGCCGGTGTCCCCGGTGCCGCCGCCGGGCGCTCCGGCGATCCCGCCGCTGCCCGGCCCGAACTGAGCCGGGAGCGGAGTAGGGGGGCTGTTGCGGAAGGATCGTGACGGGGCATGACCTGTCATGAAAACGCCACCGAGCCAGGCGCCTCGTGCGATGCGCCTGGCTCGGTGTGGTGTGGGCGATGGTAGGCGGGCGAGAGCGGCGTGTCAGGAGCGGGCAGTCCGGACCGCGGGCGAGGGGCGACGACCGGCGGGGGCGAGTGATCCACCCGAGTCGGATTAGAACGGGTGGCGGCTGCTGGTTTCGACCTTGGCCGAGGTCGGGGTCAGGCTCGGCATCAGGGTCAGCGACGCGCCCTTGCCGTCCTCCTTCGGACCCTTCTTGATCTGCTCCGGATTCAGGGCCGGAGCGGCCGGCGCGGCCGGGGCGCTCGGCATGATCTGAGCGGGGGCAGCGACCGGGGCGCCGGGCAGCGCGACCGGGGCCGGAGCGAGCGGAGCGGCCGGGGCGAGCGGCACCGCCGGCTTGCAGTTCGGGCAGTCACCGGCCGGGGCCGCGTGACCGTGCTCGCAGCCACACGCCGGCTGGCAGCCGCACGCCGGCTCGCAGCAATCGTTGCACTTGTGCTTGCGGGCGCGGAGCCGGTCGAGCAGGCTCGGCTTGCACACCGGCTCGCACTCGCAGCCGCAGCTGACGACCGGCGCCTTCACCTGGCAGCCGCACGCCGGGGCCTTGACCTCACAACCGCAGGACGGCTCGCAGCCGCAGGCCGGCTCGCAGCTGTCCTTGCACTTGTGGAACCGGCCACGCAGCCGGCTCAGCAGGCTGGGCTTGCAGCATTCCTCGACACAGCTGTCGCAGGCGTTGCCGCAGGTATCGCAGCCCGCCGCGATCGGAGCAGCCGCTACCGCAACCGGAGCGGGAACCGGCGCCGGGGCCGCCACGATCGGGGCCGGCTGGTTTCCAGCGCTGATGGAGGTGAGCAGCAGGAAGAGAGCATTCACAGGGGTAGTCCTCCGTAGCCACGGTATTTCGGCGCTCGCCCAACCTGCCGCAGAGCAGCCTTCCCATCCGGGGAAGTGGCCGACGAGTGCCGTCCTCTCAGTGAGCGGCCGCCGTGTTCCGTCCAGTTGGCCCTGGCGGTGCGTCACTGCCCTAAAGGATCGACCCGTGACTCCCCCCGCTTGAGGAGCTTCCCCGGTTCCCTGTAGCGTTCCTGCCCTCTCCACCCCCGCGCATCTCCTGCGTTGCTCGGACCTTCCGCCGTCGACGCCGTCTTCGTAGTTTACCCCGTCTGCCACCCGTCACGGGATCGCCTGGATCGACCGCGGGTGATAGGCCGGGCGTACTTCGAGCGGTGCCGGGTCGACCAGTTCGCCTTCCACCCGAACCCAGTCGCCGGCCCGGAACCCGTCCATCGTTCCGGGACCGACCAGTTCCAGCGCTCCGCCGTAGCGGGCGTCCTCCGACTCCTCTGCGTAGCGAATCCACCAGCGGTCCGGCCCGGCGGGTTGTTCCAGGCGGCCGACCAGCCAGCCGTAGTCGCTTGCGTGAGAGAGGCGGGACAGCACCTCCAGCGCCCGCACCTGCACCGGCGCGGGCAGCTCCGTGGCCGCTTCCGGGCGGACGACCGGCGCCGGGGCAGGCGCCGCGCGCCGATGCGGTTTCGCGCGGGCGGACCGGCGCTCGTAGCGTACCGGCTGGAGCAGCGGCGGCTCGTCGTCGGGCGAGACGCGCCATGCCGGCGTCACCGCCCACGATTCGGGCGCCACTCCACCGCCCAGCTCGCCGGCGGGGCGGACCGATTCGGCGACGCCCTGGCAGCCGACGACCAGGGCGAGCGTTCCGAAGGGCACCAGCCACCAGCATTGTGCGGACATTTCGGTCCTCCGGGCGAGGCCGCCTGCCGGTTGTTCCGGGAAGGGCGCCTCCTCTGCATGTATCGGTAAGCGGAGGTGGGATCTTGCGGAATCTTCGGGACGGGGCGGGGATGCACAACCGGCGGAACCTGCCGGTCGGAGGGCGAATCGGGAGAGCGGCAAGCCGCCGGCCGTTCGGGTAGAATGCCGAGAAGGAGGAATCCGCCATGCCGCTCCGCGACCACTTCCACCCGCCGTTCGCGAAAACGTCCATCTGGGAGAGCCTTCACGCAGGCTGGCCGATGGTGATCGTGCAACATCTGATCAAGAAGCTACCGCCGCGCTACGTCGCCAACCTCCGGGTCCACGTCGGCGCGGCGATGGAGATCGACATCGGCACCCAGGACACGCAAACCAACGGGGCGCCGCCGTCGGTGAGCGGTGACAACGGTGAGGGCGGAGTCGCCACCGCGGTCTGGGCGCCGGCCCGGCCGACGCTGGCGGTCGCCGTTTCGTTACGGGCCGCCGACGAGTACGAGGTCAACGTCTACGACACCGAGCGCGGCTGGCTCCTCGTCGCCGCGGTGGAGATCGTCAGCCCATCGAACAAGGACCGGCCCGAGAGCCGCCGGCTGTTCGCCGCCAAGTGCGCGGCCCTGCTGCAGCAGCGCGTGAGCGTGTCGATCGTCGACCTGGTAACGGTGCCGGAGTTCAACCTGTACGCCGAACTGCTTCCACTGTTCGGCGTGAGCGATCCGGCCCTCGCCCCACCGCCGCCGATCTACGCCGTCTCCTGCCGCTGGCAGGGGAACGCCGCCGGGTCGCTGTTTCAGGCGTGGTATCACCCGCTGACCCTTGGCGGAGCGCTGCCCACCCTGCCGCTGTGGCTCACGTCCGACCACGCCATCCCGCTGGAGCTGGAGGCGAGCTACGAGCAGACCTGTCGCGACCTGCGCATCGCCTGAGTGCCCGGTCGCGAAAAGTCCGGTCCTGTCGGTCGTCCACCGACAGGCCGCCCGTCGGCTGATCCTCCTCGTCTTCCCCATGAGCGGCCGACGGGGTAAGCTAGGGCAGTCCCGGCCCGCTGGAGCGTGACCTTGGTAAACCCGCCCGCCCGTACCTGGCGCCTGCTGCCGCACGATCGGCCGAAGGTGGAGCAGCTGGCTCGCGCCCTGCAGCTGCCGCCGCTGGTGGCCCAGCTGCTGCTCAACCGTGGGGTGAGTGCCCCGGACCAGGCGCGGCGGTTCCTCGACGCGCCGATCGGCGGGCTGCATCCGCCGCGGTTACTGCCGGGGCTGGACGACGCCGTCGAGCGGATCACCCGCGCCGTCGAGACGCGGCAGCGGATCTGCGTGTATGGCGACTACGACGTCGACGGCGTCACCGGGTCGGCCATCCTGCTGCAGATGCTGCGGCTGCTCGGCGCCAAACCCGACCTGTACCTGCCGCACCGGCTGACCGAGGGCTACGGGCTGAACCGTGAGGCGCTGCGGCAGATCGCGGCGAACGGCAACCAGCTGGTCATCACCGTCGACTGCGGCATCGCCAGCCTGGCCGAAGCGGAGGAGGCGCGGCGGCTGGGACTGCAGCTGATCATCACCGACCACCACGAGATGAAGGCCGAGCTGCCGGCGGCCGACGTGCTGGTGCATCCGCGGCTGCCTGGATCGGGTTATCCGTTCGGCGGACTGTGCGGGGCCGGGGTGGCGCTCAAGCTGGCCTGGGGGCTGGCGATGCGCAAGTGCGGCGGCGAGAAGGTGACGGAGATCTACCGCGAGGCGCTGCTGGAAGCGGTCGGCCTGGCGGCGCTGGGGGTGATCGCCGACGTCGTGCCGTTGCAGGATGAAAATAGGATCCTTGTCCGCTATGGCCTGGAGCGGCTGGCGCGGCGTCCGCCGGCCGGCGTGCTGGCGCTGTGCGAGGCGGCCCAGCTCGACCCGACGGCGCTGCGGGCGGGCGACATCGGCTACAAGATCGCGCCGCGGATCAACGCCGTCGGCCGGCTCGGCCAGGCGGAGGTGGCAGTCGAGCTGCTGACCACCGGGCGCCGCGAGCGCGCCGTCGACCTGGCTCGCCACCTGGAGCGCCTGAACGCCGACCGGCAGAAGCTGGAACGCGAGACGGTGCAGCGGGCGCGGCAGCTGATCGAGAGCGAGCGGCGCGAGAACGACCCGGCGTTGATCCTGGCCAGCGGCGACTGGCACGGCGGCATCGTCGGCATCGTCGCCGGACGGCTGGCCGAGCAGTACGGCCGGCCGGCGCTGATGGTCACGCTGCCGAAGTCAGCCGACGAGGACGGCGAGCACGCGCGGCTGGCGACCGGGTCAGGCCGCTCGGTCGCCGGAGTGGCACTGCACGAGGCGCTGACGGCGTGCGGCGACCTGCTGGTCGGCCACGGTGGCCATGAGGCGGCGGCCGGGTTCCGCCTGCTGCCGGAGAACCTGCCGGCGTTCCGCGAACGGTTCTGCGCCTACGTCGCCGGCCGGTTCCCCGACGGCCTGCCCGCACCGCAGCTGGAGCTGGACGCCGAGGCACCGCTCGGCGCGCTGACGATCGGCCTGCTGGGCGACCTCGACCGGCTGGAGCCCTACGGGGCGAAGAACCGCCGGCCGCTGTTCCTGGCCGGCGGTCTGCAGGTCGAGGGCGAGCCGCGCAAGGTCGGCCAGGGCGAGCGGCACCTGAGCTTCCGCGTTCGCCAGGGGGCGGTGACGCTGAAAGCGATCGGCTGGAACATGGCCGACCGCCTGCCCGAGCTGCTGTCCGCTGGCGGCGCCTGCTGTCTGGCGGTGACGCCGAAGCGGAACGAGTGGAACGGGCGAGTGTCGGTCGACCTGGAGGTGGCGGACTTCCAGCCTGGCCTCGAGGCGCGGCTGGCCTGAATTACGCCTTCTTCTTGGCCGCTGCCGTCAGCCCCTTGGCGACCACGTCGGCCACCGTCGCCGGCGGCTGCTCGTTGAGCACCTGGAACGCCACCGCCAGCACCCGCTTCACCTCGGCCACATTGATCTGCGTCTTCTCGGTGTCCGCCCGCCGCGCCACCTCGTTGTAGAATTCGGTCAGATTCATCCGACTATTCCCCTCGCGTAAGGATGAGTGCGCCGGCTCCATCGTGGAATCCGGCCTCGCCCACTAACTTACGCCCGCCGCGCCGCGGAGCAAGGGCGAACCGGCGGCGGGATACCGGCGACATCGCCAGTAACAGGCTACTCGTTCAGGTCGAGGGCGCGCAGCACCAGGTCGCGAACGCCGGTCATCGGCAGGTCGGGACGCGCTGCCGGCGGTTCCCCGTCGCCGATCAGCAGCGGCCGGTCGAGCGGGTCGGCGGCGGGCAGTCCGTGGCTGCCGCGGACCAGCGTCGGGTCGAGCGGGACCACGTCGAACCGGGTGCGGAAGCCGAGCTTCTTCTGTACCAGCCGGCGAATCACCCGCCCCTTCGGCCACCACAGGCGCGGATCGAAGAACAGCTCGCACGGGTCGAACCCCGGCTTGCGGTGGATGTCGACGGTGCGGGCGTAGTCGGGAGCGCGGCGGTCGTCGAGCCAGAACGGATAGGCGAACCAGGCGTCGCGATCGGCCAGCAGGATCAGCTCGCCCGAGCGCGGGTGGCGCAGGCCCAGCTCGTTCCGCTCGTCACCGGCGAGCACGCGGGCCACGCCGGGCAGTCCAGCGAGCAGGTCGGCGGTCCGCGGCAGGTCGGCCGCATCGCGGACGTAGACGTGCGCCAGCTGGTGATCGCACACCGCGAACGCCCGGCTGGTGAATGTCTCCAGCATCTCGCCGAACGGGCCGTCGCGGACGGTCAGCAGCCCGGCGGCGCGGAGCGCCCGATTCGGCAGCACCGGGTGGCTCACCGAAACGTGCCCGTACTCGCTCACCACCCACACCCGCGCGCCGACACTGCGGCACGCGTCGAGTAATGGGATACTTGATTCGTCCAGCTCGCGACACAGCCGAGGCAGGTCGCAGCCGGCGGGGCCGAAGCGCTGCGGGTCGTAGTCGAGGTGCGGCAGATAGACGAGCGTCAGGTCGGGCCGGTGCTCGCGGACGACGGCGGCGGCGGCGCGGGCGATCCATTCGGTACAGCCGGCGCCGGCCGTCGGCCCCCAGAACGACGGGAACGGGAACGGCCCGAGCGCTGCCTCCAGCCGCTCCGTCAGCCCGTCGGGAGTGCCGGTGACACCGAACGCCTTGTTGCCGTCGGCGCCGTAGTACGGCTTGGGAGTGACGCTGAAATCGACGGCGGCGCCCTGGTTGAACCACCAGAATAGCTTGGCACAGGTAAACGTCCGGCCGCAGGCGGCGGCGCGGCGGCGGGCAGTGACGTAGAGCGGTTCGGCCTCCAGCAGCCGGTTCGACTGCTGCCAGAAGCGCACCTCGCCGGTATCGCGGAACAGCCAGCCGTTGGCGACGACCCCGTGCCGGTCGGCGGCGGCGCCGGTGAGCAGTGTCGCCTGGGCGGTGCAGGTGACGGCGGGCAGCACCTCGCGGAGCGATCGCACCCAGCCTGGTCCGGCCGTCCCGTCGGCCGGCGCCAGGCCGCGGAGGTGAGGGGTGTGGGCGAGCAGCCGCGGAGTCAGGCCGACGGCGTTGACGAGCACCAGCGGAGTCATGAGCGGAGGGCACCTCGGCGGGCGGTGGGCGGACCGGGGTGTCTTATGAGCCGGCCGCTGCCGCAGCGAGGGGGGACCCGCTACCAGCGGGCAGCGCCGTCGTAGCGGCCGAACACGTCGGCCAGGGCGGCGGTCAGCTCGCCGATGGTGCAGCGGGCGCGGGCGGCGTCGATCAGCGCCGGCATCAGGTTTTCCTGCGTCGCGGCGAGGCGGCGCACTTGCCCCAGGTGGCGTTGCACCGCCGCGTTGTCGCGTCGCGCCTTGCGATCACGGAGGGCGGCCAGCTGTTCGCGCTCGGGCCGATCGTCGATCTGCAGCGTGTCGAGCGGCTGCTCGTCCGGGTCGACGAAGGCATTGACGCCGACGATCAGCTTTCGTCGCGCATCGACCTCCTTCTGGTAGGCGAAGGCGGCGTCGGCGATCTCGCGGCGGAAGAAGCCGCGGTCGAGGGCGGCGAGCATCCCGCCGGCAGCGGCGATGCGGTCGAAGTACGCGCGCGCCTGCTCCGCCATTTGCTGGGTGAGCGCCTCGACGCAGTACGCCCCGCCGAGCGGGTCGACGGTGCTGGTCACGCCGGTTTCGTGGGCGAGCACCTGTTGCGTGCGCAGGGCGAGGGTGACGGCGTGCTCCGACGGCAAGGCGAGCGTCTCGTCCATGCTGTTGGTGTGCAGCGACTGGCAGCCGCCGAGCACCGCCGCCAGCGCCTGGTAGGCGACGCGGATCAGGTTGACCTCGGGTTGCTGGGCCTGCAGCGCGCAGCCGGCGGTCTGGGCGTGAAACCGCAGCTTCCACGACGCCTCGGCGCGAGCGCCGTAGCGGTGGCGCATCGCCTCGGCCCACAGGACGCGGGCGGCGCGGTACTTGGCGACCTCCTCGAACAGATCGTTGTGGGCGTTGAAGAAGAAGCTGAGCCGCGGCGCGAACGAGTCGACCGCCATCCCGCGGGCGAGGCACGTTTCGACGTAGTGGAACCCGTCGGCGAGCGTGAACGCCAGCTCCTGCACCGCCGTCGACCCGGCCTCGCGGATGTGGTAGCCGCTGATCGACACGCTGTTCCACTGGGGAACATGAGTAGAGCAATACTCGATAACGTCGCCAACGAGGCGGACATGCGGTTCAGGCGGGAAGACGAACTCATTCTGGGCGTGGAACTCCTTGAGGATGTCATTCTGCAGCGTACCGCGGAGGTGCGTCCAGTCGACCCCGCCATCGGCGGCGTGGGCGAGGAAGAACGCCATGACGATGGCCGCCGGGGCGTTGATGGTCATGCTCACCGACACCTGGGCCAGATCGATGCCGGCGAACAGGTCGGCCATGTCGTCGAGCGTGTCGACGGCAACGCCGAGTCGGCCGACCTCGCCGGCGGCGCGGGGGTCATCGCTGTCGAGGCCCATGAGGGTGGGCAGGTCGAACGCGGTGGACAGCCCGGTCTGGCCGCGGGCGAGCAGGAAGCGGAACCGCTCGTTGGTCTGGCGGGCGGTGCCGAAGCCGGCGAACTGCCGCATCGTCCACAGCCGACTGCGGTACATCGTCGCGTGAACGCCGCGAGTAAACGGATACTGGCCGGGCAAGCCAGGGTCGACGGCGGCGTCGTCGGCGGTGTACAGCGGGGCGATGGGGATGGGAGAGATGGACATGGGAAACCTCGAAACAGCCCGAAGCGCAAGCGAGGGCTTTCACATCGCCCTCGCTTACGCTTCGGGCTGTCGTCGTCGTGAATGGAGATTACTGTCGCTCATTGACGTAACGGATCGCGTTGTGCAGGTACCCCTCATCGAAGATGTACTTCGTGCTGCCGTGCTCGGTCCACCAGCGACGGCGACCGTTGCGCGTCGAGCCAACCAGCCCGGCGTGATCGGACAGCTGCCGCGAACACCACGCCTTGAGCTGACTCATCACCGTCTCCGGCGTCGCCTCGGCGGTGACGACGACGTGGACGTGATTACTCCGTGGGTTAACGGCGTGCAGCGTCCAGCCGCGGGTAGTGCAGACGTCGCGAATGGTTGCCTCGACGATTTCCCGCTGCGCCGGCGACAGTACAACGACCGCCTCCGCCAGCCGTTGCCGCGTTGCCTCCGCCAGCATTGCGTCGGCCGCCTGAATCCCCGGCAGCCCCGACTGCACCCATCCTCGCTCGTCGCCCGGGAGCCAGCTGCCGTACGTCGTCCAGGTGATGTGGTACGCGATTGCGGGCATGGGTGCGTCCTCCCAGACAGCCCGAAGCGCAAGCGAGGGCAGAATGTATCGCTCATTCTACTACAATGCCCCAGTCGCGCCCGCATCCCTCACCCCCGTTGCCGCCGCATGGTTCTGCACACCGCGCATCTCGTCAAGGAGTACGGCGCCTTCCGCGCGCTCGACGATTTCTCGCTCGACGTCGCCGCTGGCGAGGTCGTTGGCATGCTCGGGCCGAACGGGTCCGGCAAGACCACCGCGCTGCGCATCGTCCTCGGCTTCCTGCGGGCGACGAGTGGGATCGCCACCGTCGGCGGGCATGACTCGTGGCGCGAGGGGGTCGCGGTCCGCCAGCGGGTGGCGTACCTGCCGGCCGAGCTGCGCCTGTACGAGAACATGACCGGCCGCCGGCTGATCCGCTTTCTCTCTGACCTCCGCGGCCAGCCGGTTGGCGCCGAGGTCGATCGCCTGGCTCGCCGCTTCGAGATCGACATCGACCGACCGATCGCCAACCTGTCGTCGGGGATGAAGCGAAAGGTGGCGCTGTTGCAGGTGCTGGCGCCGCACACTCCGCTGGTCATCATGGACGAGCCGACCAATGCGCTCGACCCAACCATGCGCGACCAGCTGCTCGACCAGGTGCGCGTGGCCCGCGACCGCGGCCAGGCGGTGCTGTTCTCGTCGCACGTCCTCGCCGAGGTGGAGCGGGTGTGCGACCGGGTGGCGGTGCTGCAACAGGGGCGGCTGGTCCACCTGCAGGATATGCGGCAGCTGCAGGCGGCCCGTCTCATCCATGTGCGGTTCGACGGCCTCGCCCCCGAGCCGCCGCCGCTGCCGGGGCTGCTCGTCCGCGAGCGCGTCGACGCACGGCTGGTGCTGGAATACGCCGGCGGACTACCCGACCTGCTCGGCTGGTTCGCCACTCAACCGATCGCCGAACTCCGCATGGAGCCGCTCGGACTGTACGGCATCTACCACCGCTATCACGGGAACCCCGAATGACGCTGGTGCTGTTTCGCAAGCTGTTCCGCGACGTGCGGCTGGTGCTGATCGCGGTGGCGGTGTTCCTCGGGCTGTTCCAGTTCCTGTGGGCACGGATCGTCGAACGCATCCTCGGCCGGCTGGCACCGTTCCTGCACACCCTCGCCGGGCTGGGCGGACTGACCCCGAAGGACATCGAAGCGGTGGTGTTCGAGGGACCGGGGAAGATGATGCGGGCGATCATCGGCGGCGACCGGGTGGTGCTGCAAAACGCGATGGACCAGTTGTCGGTCGGCTACGTCCACCCGCTGATGGTGATCCTGTTCTGCGTGTGGGCGATCGGCCGGGCGGCCGGGGCGATCGCCGGTGAGCTGGATCGCGGCACGATGGAACTGCTGCTCGCCCAGCCGCTCGCCCGATCGCGGGTCATCCTCGCGCATTTGCTGGTCGATGCGGTCACCATCCCGATCCTGTGTCTGAGTCTGTGGGCCGGCAACTGGCTCGGCGCCTGGGCGATCACGCCGATCCAGGTGGGGCCTGGGCCGGTCGTCGCGCCGCCGGTCGCCCGCGGTTACCTGCTCGAACTCGGCCCGCTGCGGTTGCGGTTCGCCGACCCGGTCGGCCGACTCCGCACCGACCCGCAGGCGATGATGGGGCAGCTGGAGGTGCGGCCGATGGAGTTTGGGCCGGCGCTGGTGCTGGTCGGCGGGCTGATCTTCGCGGTGTGCGGCACCACCATGTGGCTGTCGGCGCTGGGGCGGTTTCGCTGGCGGGTGCTCGGGGTGGCGGTGTTCCTGACGCTGGCGCAGTTCATGGTGAACGTGCTCGGCCAGCTGTGGGAGCCGGCGGCGTGGCTGCGGCCGCTGACGGTGTTCTACTACTACCAGCCGCAGCAGGTGATCCTGGCGGGCGACTGGTGCGTGACGCTCGCCGAGTGGAACGGCGGCGAGCCGCTGCTGCGGGTGCCGATGCCGCTGGTGCTGTTCGGCGTCGGCCTGGTTGGCTACGGACTGGCGCTGTGGACGTTCCTCCGCCGCGACCTGCCGGCGCCGGTGTGAGCCGCCAACGAACCGGGGCGGTCCGGTCACCCCGGCCGCCCCGGCGAATCATCACCCGGACAGGTCACAGGCTGTCGAGCGGGATGGTCTGCCCGTCGCGGCGGTCGCCCAGGTTGTTGAAGATGGTGGCGTTGACCTCGTAGCGGATCGGCCGGACCGCCCCGTCGCCCATCAGAGCGTTGATGCCGGAGACGTGCGACGAGCCGAACAGGTAGCCGCCATTGGGGCCGTAACTCTTGTCCGGCAGCGGCAGGTAGCCGGTGTAGCGGATGGTGTCCGGGTCCCAGCCGTCGATCCACCCCTGGTCGTCGTGCCAGTCGCCGGTCAGGTAGTTGGCCGGGTTCAGCTGCTTCTCGCTGATCACCATGGTGTTCGACGTGCCATCGCTGATGGTGGTGAAGGTGACCTTGCCGGAGGCGGGGTTCTTGCGGACGATGACGCCCTTGTAGTTGGCGTTGGCCGGGACGGTCCAGGTTTCGCCATACCAGAACTGGTCCCACGAATTGGGAGCGTCGGCCGGGGTGGCGGCGGCGTAGTCGTTCAGGGCGCGGCCGGCCTGGTAGGCGTTCATGCGCCGAGACGGACAGTAGAAGATCTTGATGCTGATCTGCTCGGCGGCGGCGCCCAGCTTGCGGGTGTTGTCCTGCTCGATGTACGGCAGGATCTGCCAGCACCAGCCGTCCTTGCCCCACGGCACGGTGCCGCCGTCGGGGAATCCCCCCTGGCTGTCGTGGAAGTTGTGCAGGGCCAGGCCGATCTGCTTGAGGTGGTTGTTGCACTGCAGCCGCGCGGCGGCTTCGCGGACCTTCTGGACGGCGGGCAAGAGCAGGCCGATCAGGATGGCGATGATGGCAATCACCACCAGCAGCTCGATCAGCGTGAACCCGCGGCGGGTCAGATTCCGTACCATGACGAACTCTCCCCCAACGGAACGACGGATAAGACAGAAAACGACGATCGCGGCAGTCTTCAGGGCGCCTCGGGGACGAGCTGCTTGAAGCGGGCGGCGTCGACTTCCTCGGTCTGGCCGAGCGAGAAGACGACGATGCGCTTGCCCTTGACGCCCTCCTGTTCGTGGAGGACGACAGTGCTCGGCCCCGGCCGGCCGCCGTAGCTGGCCGGCGCGCGGAAGACGAACGGTTTATGGTCGCGACTGGACGTGAACAGTCCGTCCAGGTTGGCCTTGTCGATGCCGATGGCCTTCAGCTCGTCGGGGGCGAGGGCGTCGGCGAATTTCGTCAGTTCGGCGGCAGATTTGGGCGGCGTGCCGCGGTGGCGACTGATGTAGGTGCCGTACAGGCGGGCGAGCAGCGCCGGCTTGTCCGCCTCCGGAGCGTGGACCGGGGCGCGTGAACACCCGGCTGCCGACAGGACGACGCCCGCCAGGGCGCATAGCAGCTGACGACGTTTCCCGTCCACGGGCGGATCCCTTCAATGAGTGCGGCAGTGGAGCACGGAGGAGTCTATCCTGAATATCTACCCAATCGGTCCGCCACGTCAACGCAAAACCAGCCGGTTTGCGCCAGGCGGCCTGAACCGCCGGCGGGCGGTCCCTAGAATCTCCTTGCGTTACCCGATCGGTTATCCCTACACTCCGGCATTCAGTCACCAACAGGGAGGTCCTCATGTACGAAACCCACGACGCGCCCACCGCCACCCTGACGCCGGCCGAGCAGGTCGTCGCGCTGATCACCCAGCGGGGCGAGCCGGCGACGATCGCCCAGCTCGCAGCGGATTTGAAGCCGCTCAAGAAGCCGGCCGTCGAGCAGCTGGTGCAGGAGCTGGTCGATCGCCGCGAGTTGTTCGTGGTCGACCCGCAGGAGCGGACCAAGCGGTACTGGACGCGCGACCTGGGCGAGCAGATCCGCGCGCGCGCCGAGGAATGCCTGTCTCCCGGACCGCGGGCCGAAAAAGACGTCGTCGCCGCGGTGAAGCAGGCGCTCGGCAAGATGGCGAACGACAAGATGATCAAGGCGCAGCTCGCCGAGATGGTGGCGCAGCACCGGCTGTACCGGCATCCGGGCAAGGGCCGAACCGCTGGCCCGCTCGCCCTGCGGCCGTTTGACCCGCTGGCGGCGCTGACGCTCAAACCGACGACGATGAACGAGCTGCGCAGCCGGTTCGAGACGATGCGCGACCACGACGTCAGCGTCGAGGCGTTCCTGGTGCGTGTGGGCGAGCTGGTCTTTCCCGACGCGACGATGCCGATCCTGGCCGACGCGACCGACAGCGACGACGGTGTGCTCCTGTCCGCGCCGGTCACGCTGACGGAGTCGGTACCCGCGCCGGCGGCGGACGTGGAGCTGGCGAACCTGCTGCTCAAGGCGATGCAGGAGACGGGAACCGGCATCCCGGTGCCGGTCGCCGATCTGCGCCTGCAGATGC
>JAXMAU010000018.1:0-102518 GCA_046350215.1 Gemmataceae bacterium
GACCAACAGCGAGCCGAAAACGGCAGTATAAAGCGTCCGCGTCATGTCAGCGTCACCGGGTCTGGAACAGTGAGCTTTGCACCAGCTCATGCAGCAGGGTGCGGACCCCGCCGCCCTGCTTCTGCGTTCGCGCCACCAGCGCCGCGATCTCGTCGCGGTCGGCGAAGGCGATCGGCCGGCCGGTGCCGTACACCGTCAGCTGTTCGGCCAGGTTCTTCAGCAGCCGCGTCGGGTCGGCGGCGAGGAGCGTTTGCAGCTCGCGGATGTCGAGAAACGTCCGGCCGTCAGGCAGGACGCCAGACGGGTCGACCTTCGGGCCGAGCCGGAAGCTGATACCGATGAACGGGTCGATCGCACCGCGCGGGGCCGGATCGCCCTCGCCGATCGAGCGATAGCGCGTGCGATAGCCGCCGATCACGTCGAACGCCTCCAGCGCAAACCCCGGCGGGTCGATCCGGGCGTGACACGCGACGCACGCCGGGTTGCTGCGGTGGCGGGCCAGTTGTTCGCGGATCGTCGTCGCGCCGCGGACGTCCGGTTCGACGGCGGGCACGTTCGCCGGCGGCGGATCGGGCCGCTCGCCGAGCAGCCGCTCCAGCACAAACGCCCCGCGCGGCACCGGCGACGTGGTGGTGCCGTTCGCCGTCACCTTGAGCACCGCCGCCTGCGTGAGAAAGCCGCCGCGTGGGCAGTCCTTCGGCAGCGGCACGCGGCGAATCTGCGGCCCGCTCACGCCGGCGATGCCGTAGTGCGTCGCCAGCTTCTCGTTCACCATCACGAAGTCCGACCGCACCAGGTGCGTGGCGTCGAGATTGCGGTCGATCAGCTCGCGGAAGTACGCCCGCGTCTCGGCGACCATCGAATCCTGCAGGTAGGGGCTGAATTCCGGGTAGAGCTTGCGGTCCGGGTCGTTGGCGGCGATCTGACGCAGCTTCAGCCACTGGCCGAGGAAGTCGTCGACGAACCGCCGCGACTTCGGGTCAGCCAGCATCCGCTCGACCTGCTCGCGCAGCACCGGCGGGCGGCGCAGACTGCCGGCATCGGCCAGCCGGGTCAGCGTCGCGTCCGGCATCGAGTTCCACAACAGATACGACAGCCGGCTTGCCAGCGCGTGATCGTCCAGCCGGCCCTTCGGTTCGATCCGGTAGAGGAAGTCGGGCGCGCACAGAGCCGCCCGGTACGCCCAGCGCATCGCCGTCTCGAAGCAGTCGCCCGCCTTCAGCCGCTCGGCGACACGGGCGATATACGCCCGGCGCGTCGCGGCGTCGACCGGCCGGCGAAACGCCCGTGGCAGGAAGGCGGCGAGCAGGCGGTCGGCGTCGACCAGCGGCTCCTTGCTGGCGACGGTGTAGATGCCGGGTGACGGGTCCGGTCGATTCACGCCAGCGCCGATCTGGCGCACCTGCTTGCGCTGGGGCGGGCGAACGCCGGAGTGGTCGGCCGCCTTGAACTCGGTGAGCGGCAGGTCGCCAAACAGGGCGCGGTGGCTGCTGGGCGGCCACACCGAATGGAGCGGCCCCTCGATGTCGAGCCAGTCGCAGGCGATCCCTGGTCCGGTGAACGTCATCGCCCGGCCCTTGCGGGCGTAGTTGGCGGCCGGCGCCAGCGAGGCGGTGTTGAAGCCGAGGATCTCGTTGTGGTTCAGCCAGGTGACGAGTTCGTGCTCGCGTGACACCAGTGACGGAGCGTCAAAGTAGCCGAGGACGTAGCTGGGGTGCTGCCCGCCGCGGCCGTCGCCGGTCAGCTGCACCACCGACAGCCGCGCTGCCTCGGTGCCGCGCGCCGGTAATACCTTACCGCGATCCCACTGGAACGCCCACAACGAGGTGCGGACGCGATAGTTGCCCGGATAGACGGCGACGTGAGCGGCGAAGTACGGGCTGAACGACTCGTCCTCGTGGCGGAACAGGCCGACGGTGCTGCCCCGCTTGAACGTGCCCATCCGCTCGTGGGCGCCTTCGTCGAGATGGCCCTGTTCGCCGGCGGGTGGGAACTCCGGGTCGGGCTTCTTGTCGCGCAGCAGCACGCCGTCGCCGTTGAGCAGCACATGTGCCACGAACCCGCCCGGCTCGGCAAGCGAAAGCCGCTGTTTGCGCAGCGTCGGGGCAGTTGGTCGGGTGGCGATGGCGAGATCGAGCGTGTGGTCGGCCGCCTCGATGTACTTCGCCAGGTTGACATGCGAGATGTCGAGCGCCTCGTCGTTCTTGTCGAACCCGTGCGCCGACCCGTCGGCCGGCAGCAGCCCCTGCAGGGCGATGCCGGGCATGTCGAACAGGTCGCGGACGGTGTTCTCGTACTCGGCGCGCGTCAACCGGCGGAGGACGGTGCGGCCCTCGGCGTCCAGCCGGCGGCGCTCGGCAGTGGTAAGGATCGTTTTCAGATCGCTTAACGCGGCTCTCGCCTCGGCGGGGGTCGGCCGTTTCGGGCCGGGCGGCATCTCACCGCGGGCGACGCGGTCGTGGATCGTCACCCAGCGGGCGAAGTTGTCGCGGTCGGCCGGGGCTAGCTTCAGCGCGGCCAGGTCCAGCCCGCCCTTCTTCACCTCGGCGTTGTGGCAGCGCACGCAGTGTGTCTCGACGAACCGCGTGACGTGTGAATCGGCGGCGGGACAGGCGAGCAGCGCGACGGTGGCGAGCGTAAGGGTCATACCATCTCCAGTCCGCGCAGGGTGCCGCGCGCGGTGGAAAACGCTTTCGCCTCGATGCCCAGGCGGTGTAGCATCGTCAGATACAGGTTACTCAGTGGGTAGTTGTTCTGGGTGTCGAACGCCAGGTGCTGGCCGTGCCGGAATCCGCCGCCGGCGAGCAGCACCGGCAGGTTGGTGTTCGAGTGCGAGTTGGCGTTGCCCATACAGGTGCCGTAGAGCACCATCGTCCGATCGAGCAGCGTTTGCCCCTCCTCTTTCGTCGTCGCTCGCGGTGAGGAAGGCGTTCAGGGCGTCGAACTGGCCCTCTCTTGCCGCGCAGCTCGGCGAGCACCTCGGGCCGGTTGCCGTGGTGGGTGATATTGTGAATCACCGTCGTGTCGATGAACAGCGAGACGATGCGCGACGAGTCGGTCTCCAGCGCCAGCTTGATGACGTCGAACATCAGCCGCGTCTTGCGGGCGAACTCGCGGTGGTCCTCGATGTCGTCCGGCGGCTTCGCCGTCACCTGCGGCTTGGGCCGGTACTCCCACTCTTCGGCGGAGTGAAGCCGGCGCTCCAGTTCACGGACAGAGGCGTAACTGGTCCAGGGCGCCCCCGGTCGGCGTTCGACAGCGTGCGGTTGAGCCGCCGCGACTGGTCGCCGACGAAGTCGAGCATGCTGCGGCCCTGCTTGAGCGCCTCGACGTTGGCTGCCACCTCCTCCTTTTTCCCCTGGATGAACAGCGTCTGAAACAGCTGCGCGGGCTGCGTTCGGCGGGGATCGGCGCACCGCTGCGGGTGTAGCCGAGCGTCTGCCCCTCACTGGTGACGCCGAGGACGAGCGACGGATAGCGAGTGACGTTGCCGACCTGCTCGGCCGCCGCCTGGTCGAGCGAGATGCCGTTGCGAAACCCGCCGCGTTCGGGGTGCGGGGTGCCGGTCGAAGCACCGCTCGGCCGCGTGTCCGCCGGTGACGCCGGGCAGGCTGACGCCAGAGAAGACGGTCAGATTCGAGGCGATGCGCGCCCTTGAGGCCGATCGAGGTACGGCGTGAGGGCGTAGTCGCAGCCGGCCTTTTCGGGAAAGAAGAACTGCGGCAGGATGCCCATGTTCGTCTCGATGGCGACCATCCGCCGCGGCACGGCGCGGGCGGCAGCGCGCTCGTCGGCAGCATGGCGTCGAGCAGCGGCAGGCCGAGGGTGACCCCGGCGGCGCGGAGGAAGGTGCGGCGGTGCATCGGCGGCATGGCGGGACTCGCGAGGTCGGAGGGACGGCGGCGCCTCTCCACGTTACTCACGCGATCGGCCGGCGGCAACCACCTTCCCGGCGAATCCCGCCACGGATGACCTCGCCGCCGTGGCCGGCGAAACCTTCCCCGTCGGTTGGGGTTACTACCCTCTGCACACCCTTTCGACCCGGAGGCGCGCCATGATTTCTCGCCGACTGATCCTGCTTTGCGGTCTTGCGGCGATCGCGGTCGCGTCCGGGCGAGACTCCGCCCTCGGCGACACCGGGGTCCTCTTCCGCCGAAGGGATCGCCTTCTTCGAAAAGAAGATCCGCCCGGTGTTGATAGCGGAGTGCCACGGCTGTCACTCGACGGAAAAGGGGAAGAAGGTCCGCGGCGGGCTGGCGCTCGACACCCGCGCCGGGCTGCGCAAGGGCGGCGACAGCGGGCCGGCGATCGTCCCCCGGTGAGCCGGGCCGCAGTCTACTGCTCGGGCGCTGGCTCACGGCGATCCGAAGCTGGCGATGCCGCCGAAGAAGCGGCTCGATGAGCGCATCGTCCGCGATTTCACCGACTGGGTCCGCATGGGCGCACCCGACCCGCGCGACGGGGCAACGGCCGGTGCCAAATACTTCGACATCGAGAAAGGCCGCCAACACTGGGCCTACCAGCCGCCGAAGCGAGCGGCCGCGCCAATGGTCAGGGATGCCGCCTGGCCGCGAACGGACGTCGACCGGCTTCGTGCTGGCGGCGGCCTGGAGGCGAAGGGGCTGAAGCCGGTGGCCGACGCCGATCGCCGGACCCTGCTTCGCCGCGTCACGTTCGACCTGATCGGTCTGCCGCCGACCCCGGCGGAGGCGGAGGCGTTCGCCGCCGACACCTCGCCGGAGGCGTTCGAGAAGGTGGTCGACCGGCTGCTCGCCTCACCGCACTTTGGCGAGCGGTGGGGCCGGCACTGGCTCGACGTCGCCCGCTACGCCGAGAGTACCGGCAAGACGGTGAACTTCGCCTATCCGCACGCCTGGCGCTATCGTGACTACGTCCTCGCCGCGTTCAACGCCGACAAGCCGTATGATCAGTTCATCCGCGAGCAACTGGCCGGCGACCTGCTGCCGGCGGACGATCCGAAGGTGCGAGCCGAGCGGCTGATCGCCACTGGCTTCCTGGCGATCGGGCCAAAGACGCTCAACGAGCGAAACGGGCTGCAATTCGAACTGGACGTCGCCGACGAGCAGATCGACGTCACCACGCAGGCGTTTCTCGGCATCTGCGCCGCCTGCCGCCGCCACGACCACAAGTTCGACCCGATCCCGCAGACCGACTACTACGCGCTTGGCCGGCATCTTCCGCAGCACCGAGACTTGCTACGGCACCGTCCGCTTCATCAACGCCCAGCGGCCCGGCGCCCTGGTGCCTCTCCCCGCGCGGCCAGGCCGCCTGTCGCCGCCAGCCGACTCACCAACGCCGAGCGCGCCAGCGAATCGATCGGGAGATCGAAACCGTCCGCGAGTCAATGTCGGAAATGAAAGATCCGATCCAGAGGTTTTTTGCCACCGGGCAGGTGTCGCTGATGCAGGCGCGGCTCGATGCGGTCGACGCCGACGGCAACCCGAAGCTGCTGGCGATGGGCGTCCGCGACAAGCCCGCCGGCGCCGGGTTCGACCGACCGCGTCCGCGGTTCGGCGGACCGGGCGGGTTCAGCTTCAACACCACTCGAAATATCGCCGACAGCCCGGTCTACGTCCGCGGCGAGCCGGACCACCCCGGCGAGACGCGCGTGCCGCGCGGCACGCTGACGGTGCTGGCGAAGGAGCCGCTGCGGATCGGCCGGCGCACCAGCGGCCGGGCTGGAGCTGGCCGAGTGGATCGCCAGCAAGGACAACCCGCTCACGCGCGTGCTGGCGAACCGCGTGTGGCTGCACCTGTTCGGCCGCGGCCTGGTGCCGACCGCCGATGACTTCGGCGTGGCCGGCCGCCCGCCGACCCATCCCGAGCTGCTCGACCATCTCGCTCACCGTTTCATGGATGACGGCTGGCGGGTCAAGAAGCTCATCAAGCATGTCGTGCTGAGCCGTACTTACCAGCTTGCCTCGGCGTCCAGTCCACAGGCACGGGAGGTCGATCCGGATAACACCTTACTCTGGCGGATGGCGCCGCGGCGGCTCGACGCCGAGGCGCTGCGCGATGCCCTGCTGGCGGTGAGCGAGCAGCTGACCGCCCAACCGCCGGTCGGCTCGGTGGTCGCCCGGTCTGGTGAGGGGCCGGTCTCCCGCCCGCGGCTTTGGCGGCACCGCCATCGCCGCGGCGATCAACGACGGCGCGGAACACGCACCGTTCGGTCTACCTGCCGATCGTCCGCGACAACCTGCCCGAAGCGGCGCTTCGATGCCGCCGACCCGTCGCTCATCACCGCCGACCGGCCGACCACCACCGTGCCGGCGCAGGGGCTGTTCCTGCTCAACAGCCCGTTCGTCCTCCGCGCGCCGCCGACACCACCGCCGAGCCGCCTGCTGGTGACCGCCTCGACCGACCCGCTGCGCGTTCACGCCGCCTACGGCGCTTCGGCCGTCCACCCGCCGCCCGCGAGGTGGCCGCCGCCGAGGCGTTCCTGACCGGCTACCGCGCGCGGCTCGAAGCCGACGAGGTGCCGGCCCGGCGCCGCGAGCGCGACACCTGGGCGGCCTTCTGCCAGGCGCTGTTCGCCAGCGCCGAGTTCCAGTATCGCCGTTGATCGAGTAAGGTATTACTCGTAATCACAGGATTCTCCGGAGGCCGCCGATGCTCTCACGCCGCACCCTGTTGAAAGCGACCGGCTCGGGATTCGGCTACCTGGCGTTCGCCGCGGGCGCACGAGCAGGCGGGCGCGGGCGGCGGCGACAACCCGCTGGCGCGCGGCCGTCGCCTTCCGCGCGGGCGAAGCGGGTGATCTTCCTGTGCATGGAAGGCGCGCCCAGCCACGTCGACACGTTCGACCACAAACCGAAGCTGACGGCGGACGACGGCAAACCGCCGCCGGCCGGCCGCGGCGGGTTCCGTGGCGGCAAGCTGCTCGGCTCGCCGTTCAAGTTCGCCCGGCACGGCCAGAGTGGCCGGTGGATCAGCGAGCTGTTCCCGGCGGTGGCGAAGCACGCCGACAAGCTGTGCGTCCTCAACGGCATGCACACCGACCTGCCGAACCACCCGCAGGCGATGCTGCAGATGCACTGCGGCATCTTCCAGTTCCCACGGCCGAGCCTCGGCGCCTGGGTGCTGTACGGGCTGGGGACGGACAACCAGAACCTGCCCGGCTTCATCACCATCAACCCGCCGCAGAACAACGGCGGGCCGGCGAATTATGGGACGGCGTTTCTGCCGGCGATGTACCAGGCAACGCGGATCGGCCGCGGCGGCTTCGGCGGCGAGCCGGTGAGCAACCTCAAAAATGCGGCGCGGACGCGGTCCGCGCAGCGGGTGCAGCTGGACTACGTGCAAACGCTCAACCGGTCGACGGCCGAGGCGGTCGGTCCGAACCCGGAGCTGGAGGGACTGATCGCCTCCTACGAGCTGGCGTTTCGCATGCAGGGCGAGCTGCCCCAGGTGCTTGACCTGGGCCGCGAGTCGGCGGCCACGCGCAAGCTGTACGGCATCGACGAGGGCGGCGAGAGCGGCGGGGCACGCGGCGGGTTCGGGGCACGGCCGGCCGGCCCGGCGGCGTTCGGCCGGCAATGCCTGCTGGCCCGGCGGTTGATCGAGGCCGGGGTGCGGTTCGTCGAGGTGACGATGGGCGGCTGGGACCACCACCGCAACCTGAAGGAGTCGCTCACCGCCAGCTGCACCGCCGTCGACCGGCCCATCGCCGGACTGCTCGCCGACCTGCACGGCCGCGGGCTGCTGAAAGACACCCTGGTCCTGTGGGGCGGCGAGTTCGGCCGCACTCCACACGCCCAGTTCGGCGACGGCCGCGACCACAACAACAAGGGGTTCACGATGTGGATGGCCGGCGGCGGGGTGAAACCCGGCCTGGCCCACGGCAGTACCGACGACTACGGGTTCGAGGCGATCGACGGCCGTGTTCACATCCACGACTGGCACGCCACCATCCTGCACCTCCTCGGCCTGGATCACGAGCGCCTGACCTATCGTCACGCCGGCCGCGACATGCGCCTGACCGACGTCAAGGGCCACGTCGTCAAGCCGATCCTGGCGTGAACCGCGCCGCAGCGTTCTTGGCGAGCCCGGTCCCGTCAGGGCCGGGAGTGTTCGCCCTGGGCGCGACGTCGCGGGTCGCGCGCTGCCTCGGGGCACTGACGTGCTCCCGCTCGCCTCGCAAGCCTGACCGGCGATGCCAGCGGTCGGCACCCGGTCACGGCGTGTCGTGACGGTGCGGTAAGAAGACGATCAGGTAGCGCACCGCCAGTCCACCGGCCAGGGCGAACGCGCCGCCGAGGATCACCAACATCCGCCCGCCGACCGCTGCCGCGATCACCGGCAGCACGATCCCGCCGGGGTACGCGAGAACGCCGACCACGGCGAGGGTCGTCGGGGTGTACCGCTGCCGCTGCCGGCCACATCTCGGCCGTAATCAGCGCCAGCGGGATCAGCCCGAGCAGGTGGATGGCGACCACCGCCGCTGCATCACAGCGACTGCCCGGTCGAACCCTGCCAGCGTCGCCAGCGCCAGGTGGAAGCCGGGCGCCGAACGCCAGCGCCGACGCGATGTGATAGCCGCCCAGCCAGCGGGCGTCGCGCCAGCCCGGCTGCGCCGTCGTGCTGAACAGCACTCCCTTGTACGCCGCCGTCGCGAACGCGAATGGGATCGCCACCGCCACCGCCACCGTTCGGGTGCCATCGAGTAAGGCCGAACTCATGGGCAACAGGCCGATCGCTCGCGACACGTCGATGGTCCCGGCCACGGTAAGCGGCACCGAATACGCCGCCAGCACCCACGTTCCCAGCGACATCGGCGACGTCGGCTTGAACACCCGCAGCATGTGGTGAAACCGCGTAGGGTCGCCCAGGTCGAGGATCAGACACAGGTGGTCGCCGAACAGCACCGCCACCGCCACCGGATACGCCCAGGTCGTCACCGGACTGAGCACCGGCGCCAGCGCCAGTTCGCCCAGCGCCGCCGACAGAAACAGGCCGGTCGACACCGCGTTCAGGAACATGTCCCAGGCGACCAGGCCGTGCCAGTTGGGCGCCTTCGTCGGCTCGCGGTCGGCGTAGCCGCGGATGGGTACCGTGTGTCGAGCCTGCCTCGTCATGTCAGCCACCCCGCACCAGCAGCGCGACCAGGTAGATCGCCACCGCCACCAGCCCGGCGCCGACCGACCGAGCGTAGTCGCCCCTCATGTTGAGCCACGGGTTCGCCGGTGTCGCCGGCAGGCCGTAGGTCTCTGGCCGGTCGACCAGCAGGTAGAACGAGTGCAGCGCGCTGTACTGCTCCGTCGGCTCGTCGCCATACAGGTTCGCCCCGGTCACGCCACGCCGTTGCAGGTCGGTCACGCGCTGGCGTGCCCGCTCGCGCAGCTCGTCGATCGGGCCGAACTGAATCGACGCGGTCGGACACGCCTTGGCGCACGCCGGCGTCAGCCCGTCGCGCTGGCGGTCGTAGCAGAGCGTGCATTTGTGGGCGTGGCCGTCGAAGTGGCTGCGCGTGATGACCCCGAACGGGCAGGCGGCGATGCAGTAGGCGCAGCCGTTGCAGATGTCGGCCTGGATGTAGACGTTGGCGAATTCGTTGTACACGATTGCCCCGGTCGGGCAGGCATGCTCGCACGGGGCGGCGGCGCAGTGCTTGCACACGTCCGACATCATCAGCCATCGGCCGACCCGGCGTCTGCCGGCACGACGTCGAGCGACAGCCGCCGATCGGCCGGCGGCGGGAACTGCTCGACGAACTTGACGTGTCGCCACGACTCGGCCGACAGCGCGCGGTGTGGTCGTAACTGTGCCCGGAGAAGGCGAAGCCGTCGGCCGGCAGCTGGTTCCACTGCTTGCACGCCACCTCGCACGCCTTGCAGCCGATGCACACGCTGGTGTCGGTGTAGAACCCGGTCGCGGCCTGGGGCGGCGGCTGCGTGCCGCGGCGGAACGGGTAGATCAGCCGGCGGAACAGCGCCGCCAGCGGACCGCGCGGCGCGGGCGGGTCGGCCGCCTGGGGGCGCGTGATGACCTCAAGCTCCCGGCTGGTCATGAGTGAACTCCCTCCGGTTGGGCAGACGACGGCGTGTCGGGCACCGGGTCGCGGGTTGGCCACGGCACCGGCCGCGCCGTCGGCTCGGCGCCCGGCCCGGCATGGCGCCCCGCCTCCACCTGCACGGCGAACACCTTGCCCTCGTGCATGCTCACGTTGACATCGGCCAGCAGCGCCGTCAGCGTGTTGGCGTTGCCGCCAACCGACTCGCCGGTGTAACCCCAGTGCAGCGGCAGACCGACCTGGTGGAGCCGCCCCTCGATCTCCAGCGGCCTCAACCGGCCGGTGACGACCGCGCGCCTCGATCGCGGCCGCGCGCCGAACGTACCGTCACCCAGTCGCCGTTGGCGATGCCCTGCTCGCCGGCCAGTTGTTCGCTCATCTCGACGAACATCGCCGGCTGCAGCTCGACCAGCCACGAGTTGAACCGGCTCATGGGCGCCGCTCAGGTGATGCTCGGTCAGCCGGAAGGTGCAGGCGACGATCGGGAACTCGGTCGACGGGCGCATGAGCGATACGGTTGAGCGGCCCGGCGAACGTCCGCACCGTCGGGTTCACCGTCTGCCGCGGGTAGAACAGGTTGCCGACCGGCGACTCGACCGGCTCGTAATGCCGGTAGCGGGCCGTCCTTCGCCCCCTTCGGTGCGTACAGCCAGCCGAGGCCGTCGGGCTTCATGATGAACGGGGCATCGCCGGGGATCGCCGCCATCCCCGTCGCGCCCGGCGGAGGCCGGTAGTCGGGCGGCTTGGCCGGGTCGAAGTCGGGCGCTTCATCGCCTACCCACTGGCGTCGCGCATCGTCCCACCAGATCAGTCGTTTGCGCTCCGACCACGGCTGGCCGTCGGGGTCGGCGGAGGCGCGGTTGTAGAGCACGCGCCGGTTGTGCGGCCAGGCAAACCCCCAGGTCGGCTGCACCGGGTTGTCGCTGCGCAGACGCTCGTTGGCTCGGTTGCGGTCCGGCTCGGGATACACGCCGCTGTAGATCCAGCAGCCGCAGGCGGTGGTGCCGTCGGCGCGCAGCTCGGAGAAGCCGGTCAACAACCGTGGTTCGCCGGTGCGCGGGTCGATCTCGTCGAGGCGGTGGCCGTTGATCTCGCGCAGGATGCGGTCGATGTCCGGTTCGCCCTCGATCTGGCTGACGGTGCCGTCGGGCAGGCGGAATGGCTCGCGGTGGTCGTAGTCCCAGGTGATCGCCAGCAGCGATCGGTCGCGCGGGTCGGTCGAGCCGGCGTACAATTCGCGCAGACGCTTGCCGAGTTGATAGACGATCCAGGCGTCGGAGCGGCAGTCGTCGGGCGGGTCGAGCGCCTTGTTGTGGAACTGCAGCAGCCGCTGCGTGTTGGTCAGCGTGCCTTCCTTCTCAACGCCGGTGGCGACCGGCAGGAAGAACACCTCGGTCTTCACCTCACCCGGCGGCGGACCGTCCGGGTCGGCCTTCCAGAAGACGGCGCTCTCGGTCTCGAACAGATCGCACACTACCAGCCAGTCGAGCGAGCGCAGGCCGGCGCGCTGGAGCCGCGAGTTCAGCCCGCCGGCGGCCGGGTTCTGGCCGAACAGGAAGTACCCGGTCATCTCGCCGCGCGCCATCCGGTCGAACGTCGGCAGGTGCGAGTAATCGCCATCCAGGCGCGGCAGCATGCCGAAGCCGAAGTCGTTCTCCGCTGTCGCGGCAGGTCCGTAGTATGCCTTCAAAAGACTGACGATGAACTCGCGGAAGTTCGCCCAGTAGCCGGTGGGCAACCCTTCCTTCTGACAGTAGCCGTCGAGAGTGGCGTGCGCTGGATCGACGGTCGGGTGGGGCAGGTATCCGGGCAACAGGTCGTACATCGTAGGCACGTCGGTCGAGCCTTGAATCGACGAATGGCCGCGCATCGCCATCACCCCGCCGCCGGGCCGGCCGACGTTGCCGAGCAACAGCTGCAGGATGCCGGCGGTACGGATGATCTGCACGCCGGTGCTGTGCTGCGTCCAGCCGACGGCGTAAACGATGGCGCTGGTGCGGTCGCGGCCGGAGTTGGCGCACAACAACTCGGCGACGCGCGTCACGTCGTCCGGCGCGCAGCCGCACACCTGCGCCACCGCCTCGGGGGTGTAGCGGGCGAAGTGGCGGCGAAGGATCTGCATGACGCAGCGCGGGTGTTGCAGCGTCGGGTCGCGCCGCGGTGCGCCGCCAGGGTCGGCGCCGCCCATGAGGCCGTAGCCGTGCGTGCCGTGCTGGCCCGGCTCGGACTTGGTCTGCACCTGTCCGCCGGGGCCGTCGTAGGCCCATCCGCCGGCCTGCGGGTCGTAGGTGTTCGTCGCCGGGTCGAACCCGCTGAACAGCCCGGCCAGGTCCTCGGTATCGCGATAGCCCTCCTCGATCAGCACGCTGGCGTTGGTGAAGGCGAGGACGTAGTCGCGGAACCAGCGGTCGTGATGGAGGACGTGGTGGACGAGGCCGCCGAGAAAGGCGATGTCGGTGCCGGCGCGGATGCCGACGTGGATATCGCAGAGAGCCGAGGTGCGCGAAAAGCGCGGGTCGACGTGGATCAGCGGTGCGCCGCGCTCCTTCGCCTTCATCGGCCAGCGGAAGCCGACCGGGTGCGCCTCCGCCATGTTCGACCCCATGATCAGGATGCAATCGCTGTTGGCGAGGTCCTGCTGATAGGTGGTGGCCGCGCCGCGGCCGAACGAGGCGCCCAGACCGGGCACCGAGGCGGAGTGTCAGACCCGCGCCTGATTCTCCACCGACAGCACCCCCAGGCCGACGGAGAACAGCTTCTTGATCAGGTAGTTCTCCTCGTTGTCGAGCGTCGCCCCGCCGAGCGTGCCGATCGACTTGACGCCGTTGACGGTGCGGCCCTGGTCGTCCTGGCGGACGAAGCCGGCGTCGCGCGCCGCCTGGACCCGGCGGGCAATCTGGTCGAGCGCCCAGGCGAGCGGTTTGCGCTCCCAGTCGGTGGCGTGGGGCGCGCGGTAGAGGACGTGGGTGACGCGGTGCGGGTTGGTCGACAGCTGAAAGGCGTTGGCACCCTTGGGGCAGAGGGTTCCTTCGTTGATCGGACTGCGCGGGTCGCCCTCAATGTTGATGAGCTTGCCAGCCTTGGTGTAGATCAGCTGGCCGCAGCCGACGGCGCAGTAGGGGCAGACGCTCGGCGTGACGGTGGCGCCGCGGAGGCGCGACGCCTTGGCGGCGGTTTCGGGGCTGAACGGCTGGGCGGACGAGGCGAGCGGTAGGTTGAACATGGTGGCGGTCCCCCCAATGGCCGCTGGCCGGCGGCGCAACCCCGAGCGGTCGAGCGAACGCGCGCCCGCGACGGCGCGCCGACGGGTACGTTACGCCCCGGCATCGCCGCGGACCAGTGCTGAGAGCACTGGCGAATCCGAAACCCCGGACAATCGCGCCAGCCAGCCCGTTGCATCGACGCACCGGCCGGTTATAGTGGACGAACCTTCCCGCCGCGAACGATCAGGTTGCCCCGGATCGAGGAGCGAGCGATGCATCGCACCGTTGCCGTCTTGCTGCCGCTGCTGCTGACTGGCCCCGTCGACGCTGCGGCGCCTCCCGTTCGGGTCGACTACTTACGCGACATCCAATCGGTCCTGCGCGAGCGCTGTTTCGCCTGTCACGGCAGCCTGGCGCAGAAGGGCGGCCTGCGGCTCGACACCGCGGCACTCGTCCGGCAAGGTGGCGACAGCGGGCCGGCCGTCGTCCCCGGCGACGCCGAAACGAGTCACCTGCTCGACCGCGTGACGCATGCCGTCCGCTCCCGCCGCATGCCGCCCGAGGGTGAACCGCTCACCGCCGCGCAGGTCGCCGCGCTGCGGGCGTGGGTCCGCGGTGGAGCGACCGGGCCAGCCGACGAACGGCCGGAGCCGAACCCGCTCGACCACTGGGCGTTCCGCCCGCCGGTCCGTCCGCCGGTGCCGCCGGGCGCCTCATCGCACCCGATCGATCGCTTTCTCGCCGCGCGGTGGAGCGACCGCCAGCTGCAGCCCGCGCCACCCGCCGACCGCACCACGCTGGTTCGTCGCGTCACTCTCGACCTGATCGGCTTGCCGCCAACCCGCGAGCAGTTGCGCGCCGCGCTGGCTGACCGGCGGGCCGACTGGTACGAGCGGCTGGTCGACCGGCTGCTCGCCTCGCCGCAGTACGGCGAGCGCTGGGGGCGGCACTGGATGGATGTGTGGCGCTACTCCGACTGGTACGGCCGGCGGTCGGTGCCGGACGTGCTCAACAGCTACGGCATGATCTGGCGGTGGCGCGACTGGATCGTGCGGTCGCTGAACGACGACCGGCCGTATGACCGGATGGTGCAGCTGATGCTGGCGGCCGACGAGCTGACGCCGACCGATCGCGACGACCTGGTCGCCACCGGGTTCCTGGTCCGCAACTTCTTCCGCTGGAACTACAACGCCTGGATGCGCGACAACATCGAGCACACCGGCAAGGCGTTTCTCGGCCTGACGCTCCAGTGCGCGCAATGTCATGACCACAAGTACGACCCGATCACCCAGGTCGACTACTTCCGCTTCCGCGCCTTCTTTGAGCCATTGGAGATCCGCCACGACCGGGTTCCAGGTGAGCCGGACCCTGGCGTCTACCCGAAGTACAGCTATGGTGCCGCCTACAAGCCGATCACCAGCGGGCTGGTGCGGGTGATGGACGAGCGGCTGGATGCGCCGACGTTCATGTACAGCCGCGGCGACGAGCGCGACCGGATGCCCGGCAAGGCGCCGGTCAAGCCGGCGGCGCCAGCGGCGTTCGGCGGCGAGCGGCTGACGATCCGCCCGGTCGAGCTGCCGCCGACATCCCACGCCCCTGGTCTGCTGGCGTTCGTCCAGGCCGAGGAGGAGGCGGCGCGGCGAAAGGTCGTCGACGCGAAACGGGCAGCGCTGGCGCCGGCGCGACAGGTGCGCAATGGGCTGGAGCAGCAGCCGCCGGAGGTCGTCGACGCGACGAAGCTGCGGCAGGCCCGCGCCGCCGAGGCGGTTGCCACCGCCGAGCTGGCCGCCGCCGAGGCCGAGTGGTACGCCGTCCGCGCCCGCAGCGCCGCCGACCGCGCCCGTCACGGCCAGGTGCCCGGCAGCAAGGGCGACGCCGAGGCGAGGACCGCCGCTCGTGCCGAGCGCGTTGCTGCCTGGCTGGCCGCCGAGGCGAAACTGACCGTCCAGGTGCAGCACATGAATGCCCTGACGCTCACCGGCCCACCCGCCGAGCTGGCGAAGGCGGAGAAACAACACGCCGATCTCCGCAAAGCGGCGGAAACCGCTCGCGCCGCCATCGCCGCCGCCGGCACCGCGTACACCCCGCTCGGCCCGTCCTACCCCACCCGCAGCACCGGCCGACGGTCGGCGCTGGCTGGGTGGGTCACGGGTCGGAGTAATCCGTTATTTGCTCGGGTGGCCGTCAACCACCTGTGGAACTGGCACTTCGGCGGGCCGCTGGTGGAGTCGACGGCGAACTTCGGCCGGCAGGGCGCCCGCCCGACACACCCGGAACTGCTCGACTGGCTGGCGTGCGAGTTCGTCGACGGCGGCTATCGGCTGAAGCCGCTGCACCGGCGGATCGTCACCGCGGCGGCATACCGGATGGCGTCGGCGCATCCGGGCGGCGCGGTCAACCGGCAGCTCGACCCGGACAACCGCCTGCTCTGGCACTTCCCGGTCCGCCGGCTGGAAGCGGAGGCAGTCCGCGACAGCCTGCTGCATGCGGCCGGCGCGCTGGATGACCGGATCGGCGGGCCGGAGATTGCCCAGGACCTTGGGCTGACGGTGCCGCGGCGGAGCCTCTACTTTGCCCATCACGGCGAAACAAGAATGGCGTTCCTCGACCTGTTCAGACGCCGCCAATCCGACCGACTGTTACCGCCGGGCGGCATCGGTCCGACCGCAGCAGGGCGCGCGCTTGTCCAATAGCGAGCTGACGCCGCGAATGGCCCGCCGGCTGGCGGCGCGGCTTGCCGGCGAGGCCGACCCGGTGGCGTTCGTCCATGCGGCGTTCGAGTCGGTGCTGGCGCGATCGCCGAGTAATGAAGAACTTGCCGTCGCTACCGGCTTCCTGGCGCGGCAGGAGGCGTCCGCAAGTCCCCGCCTGCGCTTCGTCGCCGGGGTCCCGAGGGACGATGCGCCCGTCGCTCGACCCAGCCGGCCGCGCCCCGAAAACCTGCTCATCGCCCTGTTCAATCATACCGACTTCGTCACCCTCCGCTGAGGTCCGCCATGTCCCGCCGTCCCCTTGCCGGCCCACCGTGCGGCCGCATCCACCGGCGCACCTTCCTCGCCGACGTCGGCCTGGGGTTCACCGGCCTGGCCCTCGGCGCGCTGCTCCACCAGGATGGCCACGTTCGCGCCGATGCGGATCCGAATTGGGCGCCACCCGACGGCCGGCCGCACTTCGCGCCGAAGGCGAAGAGTGTCATCTGGGTGTTTCTGTCCGGCGGGGTTAGCCAGATGGAGACGTGGGATCCCAAGCCGGCGCTGACGAAATACGGCGGCAAGACGTTCGCCGACACGCCGCACCCCGACCCACTCAAGTCGCCGCTGTTCCGGCTGCGGTCGCGCGACGTGGTCGGCGGGGAGCGGCCGTACCCGAAAATCTTCCCGATGCAGGTCGGCTTCCGCAAGCACGGCCGGGCCGGCGTCGAGCTGACCGACTGGTGGCCGCACCTGGCGAAATGTGTGGACGACGTCGCCTTCGTCCGCTCGATGTACACCACCGACAACGACCACGGCGCCGAGTTTCAGATGCACACCGGGCGGCATGTGCTCGACGAGAAGCAACCGACGCTCGGTGCCTGGGTGCATTACGGCCTGGGAACGCTCAACCAGAACCTGCCGGCGTTCGTGTTCCTCGGCCGCTACACCGATCAGCGGGTGCGCTACGACTTCGACGCCGACTACCTCGGGCCAGCGCACGCCGGCATCGAGCTGTCACTCAACCCGAGCGATCCGCTGCCGTTCGGCCGGCCGGCCCGCGGCGTGACGGCGGAGGAGCAACGGCAGCTGTTCGAGCTGACCGGCGAGCTGAACCGGCTGGCCGGGGTGCGCTATCCCGACGATCCACAGGTCCGCGCTCGCATCGCCGCTTACGAACTGGCGTTTCGCATGCAGATGGCGGTGCCGCAGGTGCTCGACTTGGCGAAGGAGACGAAGGAGACTCACCAACTCTACGGCATCGACAACCCGACCACCGCCCTCTACGGCCGGCGCCTGCTGGCCGCCCGCCGGCTGGCCGAGAACGGGGTGCGCTTCGTGCTGTGTTACCTGAGCGACTACGGCGAGTGGGACTCGCACACCGGGCTGCGCGACAACCACGCCCGCTCCTGCGGCCGCGTCGACCGCCCGCTTGCCGGACTGCTCACTGACCTCAAACGGACCGGTCTGGATAAGGACGTACTCGTTGTCTGCGCCACCGAGTTTGGCCGCACACCGGGGCTGGAGACGCGCCCCGGCTACGCCATGCCGACCGGCCGCGACCACCACCCGCATGGCTTCACCGTCTGGCTGGCCGGCGCCGGCATTCGCAAGGGGGTGGTCCACGGCGCCACCGACGAGCTGGGGTTCCACGCCGTCGACAACCCGCACTACGTCACCGACCTGCACGCCACCGTGCTCAACCGTCTCGGCCTCGACCCGCGCCGGCTCGCCGTCCCCGGCCGCAAGCGGCTCGACATCGATTACGGCAAGCCGATCAAGGACATCCTTGCCTGAGCGGGCGAGCCGGCGTAGCACAACCCGGTTGCCCGTCGCCCGCCCGCCGGTGTCCTGACCATGCATGCATCGATCGCTTTTGTCCCCCTCACCATCGTTCTCCTCGCTGTCGCTGGGCCGGCGAATGGCGCGGACGCGCCGTTGCCGTTGAACGGGGCGATGACCGCCGGAACGGATACGCCGACCGGGTGGACGAACACCTGGACAGGGCAGGGGAAGATCGCCGTGGCCCGTGACACGCGGACGTTCAAGAGCGGTCCGGCGGCCCTGCGGGTCGCGACGAGCGGACGGGCACGCGGGCAGGTGCAGCAACTGCATGACGCGCCCGCCGGCGCCACGGTGCGGTTCGCCGGCTATCTGAAGACGGCCGGTTCGCTGACTGCCACCGTCGGCGTGATGGCGTACACCGCCGAGTGGAAGGGGATCGGCTTTCAGGCGATCGACCAGGGCAAAAACACGTCGGACTGGCACCCGTTCGCCGGCACGGTCACCCTGCCACCGAAAACCGCCCATTTCGGATATGTGATGACGGTGGAGGGCGACGGGACGGCGTGGCTGGACGAGGTCACCGGCGATCCGGCCGCCTATCAGAAGCTGGCCGCGGAGGCGAAGACGGCGGTGCGCAAGCCAGCCGGCCCGCATCCCGACACTCCGCCCAGGGCGCCGAACGCCTGGACGGCTGGCGAAGGGTTCTACGCCGACTACCCGAAAGCGTGGCGACAGGTCCACGACGGGTTCGTCGAGCGGACCCGCAAGGGGGGTATCGAGCTGATCTTCTTTGGCGACTCGATCACCCAGGGATGGAACGACCAGAAGGAACTGTGGGCGAAGTATTATGCGCCGCGGCGAGCGGTGAACTACGGCATCGGCGGCGACGGCACGCCGCAGGTGTTGTGGCGCATCGAGCACGGTGAGGTCGACGGCCTGCGGCCGAAGGCGGTGGTGCTGATGATCGGCACCAACAATCGCTGGCGCGGCGACGCCACGCCGGAGACGATCAGCCGCGGGGTCGAGGCGATCCTGACGCGGTTGAAGGCGAAGCTGCCGGAGACCAAGGTGCTGCTGCTCGGCGTGTTCCCCACCGGGCCGAAGCCCGACCACCCCGACCGCGCTCTGTTCACCCGCACCAACCGCCGCCTCGCCGCCCTGGCCGACGACCGCACCGTCTTTTTCCTCGACCTGACCGATCGCTTTCTCGAAAAGGACGGGACCATCACCCGTGAGATGATGCCGGACTATCTGCACCTCTCGACGAAGGGCTATCGGATCTGGGCCGAGGCGATGGAGCCGAAGCTCAAGGCGGTACTGGGCGAGTAACACCTTACTCGGTGCGCCGAACCGTCATTTCGCCGGCCGATAGCCCGGCGGCGGGACGACGACCTCGAAATCGGACCCCTTGACGCGGCGCAGTTCATCGTGAAGGACCGGGATGCGCTCGTCGGGGGCGACCGAGATCGCCCACTCAATGCCGTTGTCGGCAACGAGCATCCCGTAGCGCTTGAGCGCCTCCAGAATGGTCCGCACCTCGGGCGAGAACCGCGTGGTGTCGAACGACTTGCGCAGCCGCAGGCGCTCGCCCATGCGCGGCAGGTTCGCGTCGGTCTTGCGGCTGGCGAAGTGCGTGGCCGGGTAGACGTAGGCGCGGCGGGTGTTGCGGATCGTGACGCGGAGGGCGTGCTCGATGCGGCCGCGCTTCAGTTCGTCGTAGCGCACCACCGCCGGAAAGATCGGCAGGCCGGCGGCGTCGGAGCTGGTCCACCCGTCCGGCCGCAGCTTGTTCGAGGCGAGGTCGAACACCGACGCCTGCTCGGCGGTCCAGCCCCGGTCGGTGCGGGTGAGACGGTAGAACTCGTACAGCTTGCGGTTCACCGGGTCGACGACGATGCCGTGGCGGTCGGCGTCGATGGATGGCTTGCCGCGCTGCACGTCGTCGAGGGTGAGCCGTCGGGTCGCCGGATCGCGGCGGAAGCCGGCCGGCCAGCCCTCGATGACGGCGTTGTCCGGCACCGGGTACGGCCCCGCGTCGGACTCGCCCGAGTAGGCGGTCAGCGCACTTCCACCTTCTTCTGGTGCGGCGGGACAAGGACATAGCCCATGTCGGGGTTGTAGCGCAGCGGTTTGGCGGGGCCGATGGTGGCGATCATCGCCCGCGAGTTGGCCGCCACCGGCCAGGTGTCGACCGGCAGGTTCCACGGGTTGTCGGGCGGGAACACCTCCAGTGCGGCGACGATGGCGTCGGCCTCCGGGGTGTTGAACGAGATCGGCCGGTCGATCCGCGGCATCCGCGCCGCCTTCAGCCGAGCGAGCCGCTCCTGATCGACGTCCACCCCCGGCGGAGCGGCGAGCAGCGCCGCCTGGACGAGTAACAGCAAGGTAAGGATGCGTTTTGCCATCGGTATACTCCGTATGATCGTTCGGGCCATCGCTGGCATGCGCCCTGGAGTTGTGTTACGTTCAGCCACACGGTCAATCCAATTTCAGGGAGTTTCGCATGACAGTCAACCGAATGGCGTCAATGACCAGCCTGGCGGTCATCGTCGGCCTGATGGCGTGTGCCGCACCGGGGCAGGAGGGCCGCGAAGCCCCTCCGCCGGTCCGCCGTCCGAAGGCCGTTCTCGCCGAGGCCGTGGCGGCCGCGCGGGCGTCGGACAAACCGGCGCGCACGGTTCACGTCGAGGTGGTGTGTGTCGAGCTGGCGGGCAAGGCCGGCGAGGGCGTGCGGCCGCTCGACCGAGCCAGCTGGACCGGCCCCGCTCGCGAGGTGCGCACCCGGATTCGCGATCTGCAACAGAAAGGCCTCGTCGTCAGCGTCAAGACGATGGAGCTGACCGGCCTCACGGGGCACGCGACCCAGACCAAGGTGGGCGAGAGCCGGCCGATGGTGACGGGCCTGAGCCTCGGCGGCGGCGGCTTCGGCGGGCGGGGCGGACCCGGCGGAACGACGACCACCCGTAGTATCATGTACCGGGACGTCGGCATGACGGTGATGGTTCGGCCGGAGGCGGGCGCGGACGGACAGCTGACGCTGGAACTGAACGTGATGGAGTCGCACCTTCGCCCGGCCGAGGGTGGGGTGACGCTGGGGGCCGACGACAAGGGTACGACTACCCCCGCCACCGAGATCATCAACACCAGCCTGGAGTCCCGGCTCAAGGTCCGATCCGGCCAGTTTGTCCTCGCCCAGAGCGCGGCGATCGAGACCAAGGCCGGACCGGCGCAGCGGGTCATCCTCGTCACCGCGACGACCGAAGATCCGGAAACTACTCCTTCTCGACGGTGATCGATTGGCGCACGTCGCCGGCGCGGACCTCGTGCGTGCCGGCGGCGGGCGCGACCAGGCCGCGGACCTCGACCGTCTTCTTCTCCCCCGGCCGCACCCACACCCACACGGCCCGCACCTGTTCGCCCAGCGTCACCTCGACCTTGCCGAGACCCGCCGGCGCTTCGCCGCTCACCGTCGCCTTCGCGATGAACGGTTTGCCCGCCACGAATCGGGTCGTCGTCTCGTCCGGTTTCACGTCCAGGCGCAGAATACGCAGCCGGGCGGATGCGGTCGGCGAGTCGACGAGGCGAACCTCGTCGACGTTGGTCAGCACCACCGCGTCGGCTGTACTGAGGGCTCGCGGCAAGGGGACGTCGCGCAACGTCAGTCGCTTGACGCCGTCGGCGAGCAGAACGGTCCGGGATTCGTCGTCGGCGTGGCGCAGGCGGACGTTGTCGAGGTCGAGGTGGTTGACACGGCGGGCGTACAGTCCCCACGCGGGCAGCGGACGGGCTTCGGCGCCCGGCTCGCGGATGGCGGCGGGCAGTTTCGCCGGCGGTTTGCCCTCGTACTCGATGCTGACGTCGCGGAGGCTGACGCGCTCGATTGCGGTTTCGGCCCAGCTCTCGAACGAACACGCCGCCTGGTTGACACGGCTGGCCGACAGCCGGGTAACGGTGATGTGGCCGGCAGTGTTGCCCCGCTTGACGGCGACGTGGAGCGGAGTGGTGACGTGGCGGGCGGTGACGTCGGCGATGAGCACGTCATCGAGCGCGCCCTCGGTCGGGTCCCAGCCGCCGGGCTGCAGGTTGATGGCGGCCAGCATGTTGCTGCGGTGCGAAGAGCGGTGCTCGTAGCGGCCGGGGCCGTAGAACAGGCAGCCGTGAATCGTCAGCCGGCTCGCCGGGCCGATCAGCCGCACGCCGTTGCACGAGGAATTCAGTATGCAGTTACTGATAAGCGTGTCGTCCCAGTAGCGGCCGGCGATGGCGTCGTCTCCGGTGTAGAACTGGCAGCCGAGGATCGACACGCGCCGGCACGGCCGGCCCTTCCAGCCGCGGAAGTGAACGCCGTCCCATCCGCCGGTGACGCGGACGTTGCGCACTTCCACGTCGTCGCAGCCCTCGAACAGGAAGGCGTAGTTGGCCGAGTCGCGAATGGTCAGGTCGCGGATGGTCACGTCGCGACAGTTGCCCAGCAGGACGGTGTGCGGGCCGCGCATCCGCTCCTCGCCGTGGGCGTCGAACACCTTGTTACCGTCGATCACACCCGGACCGGCCAGGCCGATCCGCTCGGCGCCGTCGGCGAGGATCAGCGCCCGGTGCCAGGTGGACCGAAACCGCGCCTCCGGGGTGCCGGCCGGCGGGGTGAAGTGCTGGTAGTGCGTCAGGTCGGAGCTGCCGACGAGCGTTGCCCCGGCGTCGAGGTAGAGGATGACATCGGTCTTCAAGCGCACCGTGCCGGACAGATACTTTCCTGGCGGCAGCACCACCTTCCCGCCGCCACCGGCTGCGCACGCCTCCACCGCCTTGTTGATCGCCGCGGTGTCGAGCGACTTGCCGTCGCCCTTCGCTCCGTGATCGCGGACATTGAAGACGCCGGCCGCCGACGCCATCGACCCGGCCAGCAGCAGACCGACCAGGAGCAGGACGGGAGCGGACCAGTGGTTCAGGTTGGATGCGTGCATCGGTTCACCGGGTTGGGCGAGCGTGCCACTGGGACCAGGATCGGTGGAATCGCCACTGACAGGCAGCGGCGTTCCGGGCCTCTGTCACTTCTACCCGCCCGATCGGTCTCGACAACCCGGCGTCACCGTTTTCACACCCCCGACGGGAAGGTGTCCGGCACCTCGGCCTCTTCACGGGCGGTCACCTCGTGCAGCGGCCGAACGGCTTGCGTCTCGTCGAGGAACAGGAACGCATCGTACCGCCGGGGCAGGACGGTCGGCACGTAGTTGCCGTACCGTTCAAACTGGGGCCGGTACACCACGCCGATCGCCCGGTGTCCGCGTTCGCGCAGCAAGGCCTCGTTCGCGCGCGCCCCGTCCAGGAGCAGCAGCCGGTCGCCGGCGGCGGCCTGGTGGAGCAGGTCCTCCCAGCTGCCGGGACGGCCCGGAGAGACGGCGATCCGTTCCATCGGCGCGTCCCACTCCTCCCCGGCGATGACGCTGCCGCGGTGCGAGCCGAACCCAACCAGGACCACTCCCTCTGGGGCATGACTCTCCCGCACCAGCTGGCCGAGATTCACCATGTCGTCGCCGGCCATGTCGGTGTACCGGGCGTCGCCGACGTGGGTGTTGTGTGCCCACACGATCGCCTTCGCCGCGGGTCCGTGCTGCCGCATCAGCCGGTCAAGGGTTTCGGCCATGTGTCGGTCGCGGACGTTCCACGACTCCGGCCCGCCCTGGACCATCGCTCGGTAGTACGACTCGGCATTCTTCACGACCTGGGCGTTCTGTTCGGCGTTGAAGTGCGTCTCACTGCCGTCGTCGGGGTGTGCCGGGGCGGCGCGGAGGACCGCGGCCAGCATGCCGATCACCTCCGCCTCGCACGAGGCGTCGACCAGGCGGGTCGCCCGCGCGTAGTCCTGCACGTCCTCGCCGTACGGCTCGAAACACTGGAACGCGCGGCGGGCCGCCGGCAGGGCGTCGGGGGCGTGCTTCCGCAGGTAGCCGAGTACCTGATAGAGCGAGTCCCACAGGCTGTACACGTCCAGCCCGTAGAACCCGACCTTCCGGTCCGGTCGGGTGTCGTTGGTCTCGCGCAGCCACTCGGCCAGCTCGACGACCTCCTCGTTGGCCCACATCCACGTCGGCCACCGCTCGAAGGCGTGCAGCACCTCGCGGGCGGTGTCGCCGGCATCACGGTAGCCCTTGACGTAGCGGTTGACGCGGTAGCAGTCCGGCCAGTCGCCCTCGACCGCGATGAAGGAGAATCCCCTCTCCGTGATGAGCCGGTGGCTGATGGCGGTCCGCCAGGTGTAATACTCGTGCGTTCCGTGCGACGCCTCCCCCAGCAGGACGTAACGAGCGTCGCCGATGCGGTCCAGCAGCGGGTCAAGGTGCGCGGGATCACGCAGCGGATGGCACAGTTCCCGGATGGCCGTCAGGAGTGGTGGATCGGCCGACGCCTCGCTCGGCGGTCGGCGGTGTCGGGATGGCATGTTCAGCCTCGTTTCGGAATGGTCTGCCCGTGTCCGGTCTGGACGCCGTCGGACACGAGACGCGCACGCACGCGCTTGCCGCGCTCAGGGACCGCCGCTTCCCGGCTCGGCGGTCGGATCGCCCGGCCCCGGCATCAGGTAGCGGGGGTCGACCAGCCCTGGTTGCAGATCGTCCGGGAGAGGCGGCGGATCGCTCGACTCCGTCGGCCCGCGGAGGGGGACCAGCTCCAGATGAGCGATCGGCTCGTCCGGCTGATCGGTCGACGTCGGCCCGATTGGCCGGGGATCGACCAGCCTCGGACCGTCATCCGCAATCAGATCCTCGACGGGGACCGTCGGCACCGGGACGGGGGCGGGCGGTGCGAACGCTTCGGGGATCGGGTGTTCGTGCGATTCCGTCATCGCGCCACTCCTTTGCTGTCACTCGGGTGCGGCCACACCGGAAGAGAAGCGAACCTCATGCCGAAAGCGGCGAAGCCTGTTCGACTGGCACTTTCTGGTGGCACACAATCTGAGACGGCAGTAGGCTGATCGGAGTACCCGCACACTGACCCGCCGGTAACCCCTCCGGTGCCCGCCTCTGCCGACCCTGTGCAGAAAGGAATCGGTATGGCCCTCTCCCGCCACCGCTCACCCCTGTTCGCCGGGACGCTGTCGCTCATCGTCGGTCTGGGCCTGCTGGCGCTGGCGACCACCGGGTCGACCCTAGCCCACAAACCGGCCAACGCGGCGCCGGTCGACTACGCGGCGGTGCGGCCGATCCTGGCGACTTACTGCACCGGCTGTCACTCGACGAAGGCGAAGCGCGGCAGCCTGGACCTGGAACGGTTCGCCGCACTCGAGCAGGTGCGCAAGGAGACGAAGGTCTGGCAGGGGGTGGTCGAGCAGATCGAGGCCGGCGAGATGCCGCCCAAGGGTAAGCTGCAGCCGACCGCCGAGGAGCGCGGCCGACTGCTCGGCTGGGTCCGCGGCATGCTCGACGCCGAGGCCCGCGCCCGCGCCGGTGATCCGGGGTTCGTCCCGCTGCGACGGCTGAGCAACGCCGAGTACGACACCACCATCCGCGACCTGACCGGCGTCGACCTGCGGCCGACGCGCGAGTTCCCCGCCGACGGCGCCGCTGGCGAGGGGTTCACCAACGCCGCCGAGGCGCTGACCGACGTATCGCCGGCGCTGCTCACCAAGTACCTGAACGCCGCCAAGGAGATCGCCGACCACGCCGTCCTGCTGCCCGACGGGTTCCGCTTCTCGCCGGCGAAGACCCGCCGCGACTGGACCGACGAGTGTACCGCGAAGCTCCGCGCCTTCTACGCCCGCCACGTCGGCGGCGAAGGCCGGTTGCCGGTCGAACCGTACCTGACGGCGGCGGTCCACCACCGCGACGCGCTTCTGTCGGGAAAGGTCACGACGAAGGACGTCGCGGCGAAGGAGCGGCTGAACGCGAAGTACCTCGACGTGCTGTGGCAAGCACTGTCGAGCGAGAAGCCGTCGTACCCGCTCGATGTCGTTCAGCGCCGTTGGCGGACGGCGACGGAGAAGGACATTCCCGCCCTCGTTCGGGAAGTCACCGCGATCCAGAGCGCCCTGTGGACGACGGCGCGGATCGGCAGTTACATCCGGCCCGACGGTGCGGGATTCGTGGAGAACCTGACGCGGCAGGTGCCGGTTGACCCGCCGGCGGCGTCGACGGTGCCGCTGCGGCTGGCGGTCAAGCCGGCGCCGGGCGAGGCGGACGTGACGCTGCTGCTGGCGGCGATCGAGGAGACGGGCAAGGACACGCGGGTAGTGTGGCACCGGCCGCGCTTCGAGGCGCCCGGCAAACCGGCGCTGCTGCTGCGGGACTACGCCGACTATGGGCCGGCGTTCGCGATCGACCCGGCGTCGCTGTTCGTCGGCGCCAGCCGCTATCTCGCCTCCGCGGTCGAGGCCGCCGGCGCCAATGCCGACCTCGCTGCCACGGCGAGTAAGCACAAACTCGATACGGCGTTACTGAAGCGCTGGGTCGAGGTCGTCGCCTTGCCGTCGAAGGGCGCGGGGGATGACACGCCGACGATCCCGGCGACCCCGCTGGTCCTGCTCGACGACAAGGTGCAGCGGGACGGCGGCAAGGCGGCGATCAACGGCTGGCGGAAGCGGGGGACCGATCTGCCGGTGCTGGTGACGAACGCCTCGAACCAGGTCGAGCAGATCCCCGGCCGCGTGTCGCCGCACGGTGTAGCGGTCCATCCGACGCCGGGCGAATTCGTCGCGGTGGCGTGGACCAGCCCGGTGACGGGCTGGGTGCGGGTGGCGGTGCGGGTGACGCACGCGCACCCGGCGTGCGGCAACGGCGTGGCGTGGTGGCTGGAGCACCGCCGCGGCGAGCGGGCCACCCCTCGCGGCGAGGGGACGATCGATCTCGGACAAATGGCGAAGCCGGCACAGAGGATGTTAAAGGTCGACAAGGGGGACGTTCTGGTGCTGGCGGTGGAGGCGCGGGACGGCAACCACTCCTGCGATCTGACCGAGATCGGCATGTTCGTCACCGAGCCTGGCCAACCGAGCGCACCTGGGACCTGGCCGCCGACGTGGCCGACAGTGTGCTCGCCGGTAACCCCCACGCCGACCGGTACGGCAACGCCGGCGTGTGGCGCTTTGTCCGTGGCGCGGCGAAGGGCGTCAAGGGCGGCAACCTGCCGCATGTTCCGCCCGATTCCGCCCTCGCCCGTTGGCGAGATGCGGCAGTCGACGCGAAACGCCAGGCGGAGGCGGCGAAGCTGGCCGCCGAGGTCGAGACGCTGCTTTCGGCCCGCGGCCGGCGAAGGATGGGCCGGATCGCGCGCTCCATGACCGACTGGTGACGATCGATGGCCCGCTGTTCACCGGCGTCGACGTTGTGCGGCTCGGCAAGCCGCCGGCGCGGGCCGTGGCATATGGTCTGCCGAAGGATCGGTTCGGTGCGCGGGACGGAGTCAAGGCAGTCGATGACGCCAGTCTCGTCCTCCCGACCAGGGCGCTGACCGGGGTGCGGCTACCGGCGGCTCTGCTCGCGGGCCGCGAGTTCGTGGTGGACGTGCGCCTCACCGATTCGCCTGGAAACCGGGTGGTGCGGGTCGGCGTGTCGACCAGGCACGACGCGACGTTGAACGCCGGCGCCCCAGTGCTGGCGGCGCCGGGGAGCGCCGGCTATCGGCGGCTGCTTGACGGGTACGCCGACTTCCGCCGCGTGTTCCCGCTCTACCTGTGCTTCCCGCCAGTGGTGCCGACGGATGAGGTGGTGTCGCTCAAGATGTTCCATCGCGAGGACGAGCCGTTCGCGCGGCTGTTCCTCACCTCCGACGAGGTGCGGCAGCTCGACCGGCTGTGGGCCGAACATCGGTTCGTCAGCCGGCAGCCGGTAGCGGAGAACAACTACCTGCCGCAGTTCATGGGATTCACCACGCAGGACACGCCAAGGCGCTGCAGCAGTTCTTCATCGATCGCAAGCCGCTGTTCAAGCGCCACGCCGACGAGTTCGTCCAGGAGGAGGAAGCGGCGATCCCACGGCAGCTCGACGCCCTGTTGGCGTTCGCCGAACGAGCGTACCGCCGGCCGCTGCTGCAGAAGGAGAAAGACGATCTGCTGAGTCTGTACCGGGTGGTGCGCGGCAAGGGCGCCGGCCATGCCGAGGCGTTCCGCGGCGTGCTGACGCGCATCCTGGTGGCGCCGGCGTTCCTGTTCCGCGTCGAGCAGGCGCCGGCGGGCAAGGCGGCCGGGCCGGTGAACGACTGGGAACTGGCGACGCGACTCAGCTATTTTCTGTGGTCGAGTACACCTGACGACGAGCTGCGCGCCCTCGCCGCCGCCGGCAAGCTGCGTGACCCGCAGACGCTGGCGGCGCAGGCGCGGCGGATGATCCGCGACGACCGGGTGCGGGCGCTCGCCGTCGAGTTCGGCACCCAATGGATCCACGTCCGCGGCTTCGACGAGTTGAAGGAGAAGAACGAGAAGCTGTTCCCGACGTTCGACGCGAACCTGCGGGCAGCGCTCTACGAGGAGGCGATTCGCTTCTTTGAGGATCTGTTTCAGGCGGATCGGCCGGTGACGGCGGTACTCGACGCCGACTACACGTTCGTCAACGAAACGCTGGCGAAGCACTACGGCATCCCCGGCGTGACCGGGCCAGCGTGGCGGCGCGTCGACGGGGTGCGCAAGTACGGTCGCGGCGGGGTGCTGGGGCTGGCGAGCGTGCAGGCCAAGCAGGCCGGGGCGTCGCGCACCAGCCCGGTGCTGCGCGGCAACTGGGTGGTCGAAACGCTGCTCGGCGAGAAGCTGCCGCGCCCGCCCGCCGGCGTGCCGCAGCTGCCCGAACAGGAGGGCGACGGCGGGCTGACCATGCGCCAGCTGGTGGAGCGGCATGTACGCGCGCCAGAGTGCGCCGTCTGTCACGTCCGTATTGACCAGTTCGGATTCGCGCTGGAGCAGTACGACCCGATTGGCCGGCGGCGGGAGAAAGACCTCAGCGGGCTGCCGGTCGACACGAAGTCGAAGCTCCGCGACGGCACCGAATTCGAGGGCATCGACGGACTGCGCGAGTATCTGCTTACCAAAAAGCGCGACGTGGTCGTTCGTCTGTTTTGCCGCCGGCTGCTCGGCTACGCGCTCGGGCGGGCGGTGACGCTGTCCGACCACGCCACCGTCGACGCGATGGTCGCCGCCCTGGCCCGCGCCGACGGCCGGCTGTCGGCGGCCGTCGAGGTCATCGTCCAGAGTCCGCAGTTCCGCACCGTTCGCGGCAGCGATTATACCGAGTAAGGCACTACTGATGGAGACGCCTCCGATGTCGACGATCATGCATCCGCTGTCGCGCCGGGCGTTTCTGCGCGGCGTTGGGGTGACGATGGCCCTGCCGTGGTTGGAATCGCTGCCGGTTTGGGGCGACGACCGGCCCAAACACGCCGCGTCGCAGCCGCCGGTGCGCCTCGCCGTGCTGTTTTGCGGCAACGGCTTCCACAGCCGCGAGTGGTGGGCGAAGGGCGAGGGTGCCGCCTTGCAGCTGGGCAAGGTGCTCGACCCGCTGCACCCCGTCCGCGAAAAGCTACTGTTCCTGCGCGGGCTGTACAACGAGGAGGCGCTGATCGGCGGCATCCACAGCTGCCAGACCGGCAATCTGCTGACCGGGGCACACCTGGCGCCGGGTGGCGAAGTTCGCTCCGGCGTCAGCTGCGATCAGCTGCTGGCCGAGCGGACCAAGGGGCAAACGCGCGTGCCCAGCCTGGTGCTCGGCTGCGAGCCGTCGATCGCCGCCATCCACAAGAATTACTCGATGATCTACAGCTCGCACATCTCGTGGACGTCGCCGACCACGCCGACGCCGCTCGAGCTGTACCCGGCGCTGGCGTTCGACCGGCTGTTCCGCGACGAGGTGGGCAAGGCGGATAAGAGCGTACTCGATGCCGTGATCGACGACGCCCGCGGCCTGCGTACCGCGGTGAGCAAGGCGGACCAGCGGCGACTGGATGAGTACTTGGCGAGCGTCCGCGAGGTGGAGCAACGGATCGCCCAGGCGGGTAAGGCCGGCCGGCTGCAGGGTTGGCGGCCAACGCTGACGAAGCCCGACCTGCCGCGGCCGGCCGACGGCATCCCGCAGGACATCGACCAGCACATGCGGCTGATGTGCGACATCCTGGTGCTGGCGTTCCGCACCGACACCACCCGCGTCTGCACCCTCAAGCTGAATAATGACCACTCGTCGCTGCGGTTCCCGCACCTGAACGTCGACTACATGATTCACCACCTGCTGTCGCACACCGACAACGCCGACTGGCTGAAGGTGAACCGCTTCTTCACCGAGCAGGTGGCGTACATCGCGAAGAAGCTGGACGCGGTGCAGGAGGGCGACCGCACGCTGCTGGACAACTCGATGATCCTGTATCTGTCGAGCATGATGACCGGCGGGCACGACAATCGCCAGCTGCCAGTGGTGCTGGTCGGCCGCGGCGGCGGACAGATCCGCACCGGCCGTACCCTCGACTACCTGAACAAGCCGAACCGCCGCATGTGCAGCCTGTACCTGTCGTTGCTCGACAAGGCAGGCATCCGCCTCGACCGCTTCGGCGACTCGGCCGAACGGCTCGCCGAGATCTGACGGCTGCGGCGCGAACCCGAAACGAGGTCGCAGGGTCTATTCAGCGTCGGCAACGGACACGACGGGTCATGACAACGACGCCCGCCGCGATCCGCTGCGACTTTTTGGCAACCGTGCCCAACGGCAGAAGCGTACACACACCCACGCGGGTTCGAATCCCGTCAGCCGCGTGAGCGGCTGTGGCCGAGCGGCCAAAGGCACAGACCTGAAAAGTCTGCGGTTTCTTTCCTGCTTCCGCGACTCGCACGGTGCCACCTTCCCGACCGCTTTTCCCTGTCACGATCGCCCACAGGCGCCGTACAGGGAAGTAGCGGCGATCGGAGTGGAGTAAGAGGACAAGGGCGACCGTTTAACAAGTTGATTCCTGCGACGTTCGACTTCCGGTGAGGTCGCCTGTCTCTCAAGCAGGCCAGGCGGGTTCAACTCCCGCACGTCGTACTGCTAGCGTGGTACGCAAACCGGCAAAGCGGCCAGGTCGAGAGCCTGGTGGTTGTGGGTTCGACTCCCACCCGCGCTACTGGACCGGGCAACCGATCCCCCGCACTCCGGCCTGTGGCCGGGGAGGGCCAACGAGAAACGCCAACAGCAGACGCCACCCCATGCAAAGGGCAGGGTGCGTCCCGGTCGGGCGGCGTTTCGTATCCGAATGCCTGGCCGGAACGGCACCCTGCCACCACTTTTCATCCTGGCTGAGCCATGTCCTGGAACACCCGGCGGTCTGTGGCGTTGCCCGGCGTCATGGTACCGCTTCCTCCTGCGCTTCCGCCTTCCGCTGGCGAATCGCCTCCCGGCGCTTCACCGCCGCCGCCAACTTCTTCGCCTCCTCCGGATTCTCCGCCTTCCATCGGTCGATCTGGGCATACGCCGCCTGTCCGCTCTGGTTCAAGGCCGCCCGCTCCTGCAAGGATCCGAGGAGCACCTTCACGATCGGCGGCTTGATCGTCAGCCCGAACGTGGTGTGGATGTACGTCGCCAGCTCCTCGCAGCTCGCCTCCCGCATCTGCTCGTTCGCCTGCCGAACCGCCTCCAGGTGATTGATCCCCGGTTGCATGCCGACTCACCCTCGGACAGTGAAAAGGAAATGCCGGACGGACGCTGACGCGCCTCTCCGGCCCGGACCGTTTCACGGCAACGACGGTTATCGGCACCGTCTGGGCAACGCTTGAGCGCCCGGTCGCCCGGTCGAATAGGGTGGATGAGAGTCGACCGACCTATCACCGGCAATCGGGGCAGCCGGTCGAGGCGGCCGAATCATCCCAGGCCGAAGGTGGTGGTGTAGTCGGAAAAATGGGTGAATCCGGCACAATCGGGGTGGCGAACGACCTCGTCGCATGACATATAATCAAACGTTCGCGGGCCTGGTTGGGCCGGTGGAGCCTGATTCACCTCGATCGAGACGCCGTGATGGAAACCTCCTCCGTGATAGCCGCCGCCGACGGGCCGGCGCCCGACAGCCTCTCCGAAGCGACGACGGCCACCCCTCCGAAGGGAGACGCGGCCCCGGCGAAGCGGAGTAATCGCTACCTGTCGCTCGATCTGTGGCGCGGGCTGGCCTGTATGCTGCTGGTGGTCTATCACACCGCGTTCTATGTGCCCGACACTTTCCACCCGCGCGATCGATCGACCTGGACGGTCGCCGGCGGGGCGGTGTGGGCCGCGCACCTGTTCTGGCTCGGCGTGCCGCTGTTCTTCGTGGTCAGCGGCTACTGCATCGCAGCCAGCGTCGACTCTCTGCAGCGGCGACCGTACTCGACGACCACCTTCTTCGCCCGCCGCATCCGCCGCATCTATCCGCCGTTGTGGGCGGGGTATGTTTGGGCGATCGCGCTCACCTGCCTGGTCGCCGTTCTGGTCCCGCCGCTGTACGAACGGTGCGATCGGTTGCCCCGGCTGGCTGCCTTCAGCGGGTGGAACTGGGCGGGGAACCTGTCCGCCACCGAAACCTGGCAGCACCACCTGACCGGCTCGGGCAGAGCGTTCCTGATGCCGAACACCTGGACGTTGTGCCTGGAGGAACAGTTCTACCTGCTGTGCGGGCTGTTACTCGCCCTGTCGACCCGCCGCTTCTTCGCCGGCGCGCTGTTCATCACCGTCTCGGCACTGCTCCTGCGTCACCTCGGACGGCGCTTCGGGGTCGAGCTGGGGGGCACGTTTCTGGAAGGCCACTGGCTGTCGTTCGCCTGCGGCATGCTGGTGTTCTACCAGCTCAACCGTGCCGGGCCGGCGGTTCGCAAGGGCAGCGTGGTGCTCCTGGTGATCGGTGCGGGGTACGCCGTACTCGACCGTGTGGCGTGGGCGCCGACGCCGCAGGCCAGGCACGTCGACGGCTACCTGCTGGTCGCCTGCACCTTCGCCCTCTTCGTCGGCTGGCTGCGGCGGTACGACGCCGTGCTGATGCGCGCCGCGCTCTTCCGCCCGCTGCTCTGGTGCGGCCAGCGGTCGTACAGCATTTACCTGACTCACTATCCGCTGGTGGTCGCTCTCGCCTGCGGCATGCACCTGGCCGGGCTGAACACGCCGACGCTGTGGCTGCTGGTCATCCTGCCGACCTGTGTGGCCGTCGCGCTGGCGGGCGGCTGGGTGTTCCACCTGCTCGTTGAGCGCCACTTCCTCAACGGTCGAGTCGGTGAGGCACCAGCGAGCGCGCCGACGGCGAGCGCACCGTCTGTCGAGATGGCCACTGCGTGAACGCCGCCGACAAGGGGGATGAGAAAGACCTCATGTATCCGCATCGGCCTGCGATTCGAGGAACCACTGGACTGCCCGCTGGATCAGCTCCGGCGTGGTCCGCAGACTGAGCTTCTCCTTGATCCGCGCCCGGTACGTCTCGACCGTTTTCGGGCTGACGTGCATCCGTTCGGCGATCTGTTCGGTAGTCAGTCCTTGCCCGAGGAACTGGAAGGTTTCCATCTCACGATCGGACAGGTCCTCGACCGATGCCGGCCCGTTCTGCTTGCCGCCGACCAGTCGGCTCAGCATCCGCATCGACGTGGCCTCGCTGAGATAGACCTGGCCGTCGAGGACGGAGCGGATCGCCTGGACGATCTCACGAGTCGCCTTGCCCTTGTTGACGTAGCCCAGTGCCCCGGCGCGCAGGGCACGCTCGGCGTACAGGCTTTCGGGATACATCGACCAGACCACCACGCGCGCCGCCGGGTCGCGGGTCTTGAGCCGCTTGATCAGGTCGATGCCGTTCCCCGTGGTCAGCGAAATGTCGACCACGGTAATGTCCGGCTGTTCACTGTCGTAAAGGGCCAGCGCCTCCGCCACGTCGGAAGCCTCGCCGCATACCAGCAGGTCGGGCTGAGCGGTCAACTGCGCTGTCAACCCCTCTCGCACGACCGGGTGGTCATCCACGATTAATACTTTTACCATAGCGATAGTTACCGTATGCAACGAACTACCTCCGAAACCGACAGGCGTTCTCTACTTTCGTCCATCGCGAACGGTCGGTCGGGCGGACAGCTGAGTTCGCCCGGCTGAGTAAAGAGACAACTCCATCGGATCTGGCTTTTCCTGACAGAGGCCCCGGCAATTCCTGACAGCAGGTATTCGCATCTTAAACTCCTTCATCATCTTACGACCAATCGTCGCGGCAAGCGACCCCAACTGGTCAGGACCATGAAGCCGGCGGCGCGATGAGCCGGGTTGGGCAAACGGGGTACGACGGCTGTGTTCAGCAAACGGCCCGGTCAGTCAAAACGGGAAGCGGTCGCGCCGGTCGATGCCAGCGGGACGACACAGGCCACGCGGGTGCCGCCCTCGGGCCGGGGCGTGATCGCCAGCGTGCCGCCGATCAGGCTGGCGCGATAACGCATCAGTCGGGTGCCCAGGCCGGCCTCGGCCTCCGAAAACGGCGGCAGGCCACAGCCGTCGTCCAGCACGCTCAGGTGGATGACGTCGTCCGTCGCGCGCCAGTGAAGGTGGATGGTTCGCGGCCGGGCGTGTCGCAGGGCGTTACTCACCGCCTCCTGGACGATGCGGTACAGGTGGGTGGCGGTCACCGTGTCGGCGACTTCACACTGTCCCTCACACTCGAACGTGCATCCCACGTTGGTCTGGTCGGAGGTGCGGCCGGCCAGGGTTTCCAGCGCCGCCCGCAGTCCCTCGGCGTCCACCTCCACCGGCACCAGCCCGTGCGACAGCGCCCGCACCTGCTCGTGGACGCGGAGCAGCCCGTCGGTCAGCCGCTCGGTCAGAGCGGCCTCGGCCAGCCGCAGACGGCGGAGCCGCTGCGTGATCGCGTCGGCGGTCAGGCTCAGCCCGGTCAACTCCTGGCCGACGCCGTCGTGCAGCTCCTGGCCGATCCGCGCCTGCTCGCGGGTGGCCGCTTCCAGCACTTCGCGCTCCATCTGCTTGCGGAAGGTGATGTCGCGGATGATGCCGGTGAACAGGCCAAGCGTTTCGACCTCGCTCACCGCCAGGTCGATCGGGAACGTCGTCCCGTCCTTGTGGATCGCCTGTGCCTCGCGGCCAGCGCCGATGATCCGTTTCACGCGGGTACGTTGATACTCGCTCAGATACCCATCGTGCGCCTCCTGGAACGGAGACGGCATGAGAATGCGGACGTTTTGCCCGATCAGCTCTTCGCGGCGGTAGCCGAACATGCCTTCCGCTGCCGGGTTGACCGAGTCGATCGTGCCGTCCGCGGTGATGGTGAGGATGCTGTCGGTGGCCGTGTTGACGATCGCCCGCAGCCGTCCCTCGCTTTCGCGCAGCGCCTGCTCCGTCTGCCGCCGGTCGGTGACCTCTTGAGCCAGCCGTTCGTTGATCGCTTGCAGCTCGGCGGTTCGCTCCAGCACCCGGCGCTCCAGCTCGGCACGGGCCTGCCGCAAGGCGGACTCCGCGTCTTGCCGCTCGCGAATCTCGACCAGCAGCTCATCCGTCCGTCGGCGGACCACCCCTTCCACCTGTGCGGTGTGGCCGGTGATGGTCAGCAAAACGCCGGCGATGAGCGAATTGACACACAGACCGAACAGCAGGGTCAGCCAGATGAACGGGAAGTGCTTGGTCGCCAGGTACGCCGAACCGCCCACGAGCCGGATCTCCAGATTGACGCCGGATAGCTGTGTCTTGCGAACACATTCCACCCCCGTCGGCGTCCAGGTCAATCCATCACCCGAATCCGCTGCATCGACCGTGCCGCTTAACTGAACCGTAATTCGGTAGTGCTTCATCGACGCACCGGCCCGGATCGTCAGGGTTGGTAACGTCAGGACGCCCATCGTGTGCCCCAGGAGCGCCGCCTGCCGTTCCTCGGGAGTTGTCAGTGGCAGGTTGCGCCGGTACGTCGGCAGGATGAACAGCAGACATTGGTCGGCAGGAACCCCCGCAAGATCAACGGGAGAAAGCAGCAGCAGACGTTCGTTGGCCGTCGCGGTGCGGTGCAGCACGCTGCCCACGGGTTCCAGGGCGGACACCACCAGTCCGGAGAGCTGCCGGTCGAGCGGTTCGGGCCAAACGCCGGTAATGCACGAATAGGGCTGATTGTCTGAAGGCTTCCTTCCCTGCGCGGGCCAGTGAATGGCGAAGTCGGGACAGCCACGCCGCCGCTGAGTGGCGATGCATTGGTCCGTCCCGTTCGCGGGGACCCGTGCGAGATAGGTGATCGCGGTGAATTGGTCGTGGTAGTTCAGATGGGTCGTGGCGGCCTGGGTGAGGATCGAGGGGCGAGCTTCTGGACCGTTCTGGAGTAGCTTGGTCTGCCACGATTGCATGCCGACCCAGGTGTTGTTCACATGCCCCCGCAGGCTCCTGGCGACTTGCTCGGTGCAAGTTTCCATCTCGCGGCGGATTTGCCCCCGTTCCCAGTCACGCGCCAGGAAGAAGAACCAAACCGTCAACCCAGTCAGCAGCAGGACCGGCATGGCAGTGGTGTACAGCCGGGCACGCCAGACTGAGCGCGGGTCGGCGAAGTAGGCCAGGGCGAACAGGGTTACGAGCAGCGTCCCATTGCCGTCGCCCAGCCACCATAGCCACCAGTGCGACATGCCCTGTTCGAGCGAGAGGACCCCCCACCCGGTCAGCCAGCTGACGCTCCACGTCGCGTTCACCAGCGTGTGGCCGAACACGGCAATGAACAGGAAGGCATAGATGTCCCGCGGCGCCGTGAGCGAGTTACCGGGGCCAACCGCTCGCCGTACCAACCAGCGGCCTGCGAACGCCTGCACGGCGGCTCCGAACGCGATCACCGCTGCCACCGGCGTCTCAGCCCCCATGAGCCGGCCGTCTCGCTCCGCCGCCAGGAGCAGGTTCACCGTCAGAGATCCCAGCCACACTCCGGGCACCATCCGGTAGCCGACGAGCAGCACGGCGGCGAACGCCAGCCCGGCGGGCGGCCAGAACGGCAAGCTGTAGTCCGCCGACTGGGTGAGCTGGTAGGTCAGCCACCCCGTCGCCGCGTAGGCGCCGGCCAACGCCAATGTTCCCAACCACCACCGCATCTACGGTCCCCGGGCAGGTCCGCAATCGTCCGGTCGTGGGCAGTAGACCACCCGTGCCTCACCGTCGGAGTCTCTCAGTATTGTAGTTGAAACGCCTGCGGGCCGTCCTCGAATCGCCTCGAACCGTCGCGCCTTTCCGGGGCGACCGCCGGGCTGCACAATGGACAGGACCTTTCTTTTTCGGAGGTTTGCCTGTGTCAATCGTCTCCCGCCGGGTGTGCTGTCTCGTCGTCGCCTGCCTGTTGGCGTCGCCGGCGCTTGCCGCCCCACCCCGACTTCGCGTCAGCGACAACCGCCGCTTCCTCGTCACCACCGACGGTAAGCCGTTCTTCTACCTGGGCGACACCGCCTGGGAGCTGTTTCACCGGCTCAACCGCGAAGAGGCGGACCGCTACCTGAGCAAACGGGCGGCGCAGGGGTTCACTGTCATCCAGGCGGTGGTACTCGCCGAGCTGGACGGCCTTCGCACTCCGAATGCATACGGCGAGATCCCGCTGAAGGGGAACGATCCGCTCCAGCCGAACGAGCGCTACTTCGAGCACGTCGACTGGATCGTCCGCAAGGCGAACGAGCGGGGGCTGGTGATCGGCATGCTGCCGACCTGGGGCGACAAGTGGAACAAGAAATGGGGCGGCGGCCCGGAGATCTTCACCCCCGAGAACGCCGGGCGCTACGGCGAATGGCTCGGCAAGCGCTACCGCGAATACGGGATTATCTGGATTCTCGGCGGCGACCGGCCGGTCGAGACCGATCGCCACCGGGCCATCCTCCGGGCGATGGCGGAAGGGCTGCGCAAGGGCGACGGCGGAACGCACCTGATGACCTTCCACCCCACGGGCGGCGGCGGGTCGGCCGAGTATTTCCACAAGGAGACGTGGCTCGATTTCAACATGCGGCAGAACGGGCACCAGCCGGAATACACCGGCCGGTACGACCGCACGCTGGCGGACTACCGCCGCGAGCCGAGTAAGCCGGTACTCGACGGCGAACCGATTTATGAGGACCATCCGGTGTCGTTCCGGGCGAAGGAGCTTGGCCACTCGATCGCCGCCGACGTTCGTCGCCCGCTTTACTGGGACCTGTTCAGCGGCGCCTGCGGGCACACCTACGGGCATCACTCGGTGTGGCAGATGTTCGGTAAGGGGCGAGCGCCGGTGAACAACCCGCTAATGACCTGGGAGGAGGCGCTCGATCAGCCGGGCGCCGTCCAGATGCGGCACGCCCGCGCGCTGCTCGAATCGCGGCCGTACCTGAGCCGTGTCCCCGACGACTCGGTGATCGTGCCGGCGCCGGTGCCGACGGCGGTGCCGGGGGCGGGTACACGGCGGTTCGTCGCCACCCGCGACACGGACGGCAGCTATGCGATGGTGTACGCCCCGGTCGGTCGGCCGTTCTCGGTCCGCATGGACCGGGTCCGCGGCAAGACGGTCCGCGCCTGGTGGTTCAACCCGCGCGACGGCAAGGCCCGGCGCATCGGCGAGTTTGCCAATACGGAAACGCGCTCGTTCACGCCGCCAGAGCCGGGTGAGTTGGTCGACTGGGTGCTGGTGCTGGACGACGCAGCGCGGAACTATCCGCCGCCGGGCCAGCTGCGCGAGTAACCCCCGCCGTCATGCCGATTCCGGAATCGTCACGCACAGAAGCGATACGGGTGGGTCGTCGGCGCCGGGATGCCAGCGGGGCGTCTCCGCCGCGGCCGGGATCAGCACGGTATCGCCGCGGGCGAACCGTCGCCGATACCCGTCCGCGGTCCGCAGGTCCGCGGCGCCCGCCAGCACCAGCCACACCGACAGCCGGCCGGGCGGGGCAGGGCACTCCGCCACCGGCGTGATTCGGTCGAGTAGGAATTCGCGACACGTCACCAGCCGTTCCGCCGTCCGCGCTGGCACCACCGGATGAACGGGACCGATCGACCAGTCGATCGCTTGCAGCGCTTCTGTGACGTGGAGCGGCCGCGGTTTGCCGTCGGGGCCGAGGCGGTCCCAGTCGTGGAGGCGAAACGTGGCGTCGGACGCCTGCTGAACCTCCGCCAGCACCACTCCGCCCGCCGCGTGAACGGTGCCCGCGGGCAGGAACAGGCAGTCGCCCGGCGTCGGGGTGAAGCGGTGCATCGCCTCGATGAGCGTTCCGGCTGACAGGCGGTGTTCGACCTCGGCGCGAGTAACGCCCGATTGCAGCCCGGCGTACACCACCGCGTCGGGGTAGGTGTCGAGAATGACCCACGCCTCGGCCTTGCCGAACCGCTCGCCGGCAAGGCGAGCGGCCAGGGCATCGTTTGGGTGGACCTGGAGCGACACCCGGTCGCGGCAGTCGAGCAGCTTGACGAGCAGGGGGAACCGGGCGTCCGCTGGTGGGGTCGCGCCGAACAGGGCGGCGGGTTCTTCGCGGCACAGGTCGGTGAGGGTTCGGCCGGCGTGCGCTCCCTCGGCGACCCGGCTGACATGATGCGGGTGGGGGCTGAGGTCCCACGATTCGCCGAACGGTCCGCCGCCGGGGAGTCGGCGGGCGAATAGCTCGGCCAGCTTCCGCCCGCCCCAGATCATCGGCCGCAGGTACGGCTCGAACACCAGGGGATGCATCGTCGATTCCCCGCTCGGGCCACGCATTCAGCCCACTCGCCTTCGCCATCCTACGTCGTCCGGCCGCCGATTGACAGGGCGGACCGTGACCCGGCTGGTAAAGAATTCGGCCTGTATCTGGCATACCGAAAATCCGATAAGTACTAACAATGCCGCAGGTTTCGACCGAAGCGGATCGTCCGGCCGGGGAGAGCAGAGACGGGGGGATCGGGGCAGGATGGCCTGATTCCGTGGCCGGGGCGAGGGAGGAAAAGGCGGAGAGGTGAGGGGGCCGCGCACGCCGCCGGTGCGCGCCGCCCGGTCACGACCTCTTGCCGCCAGGACAGGGACCGTTTCTCCACACGGGTGCAGCATGCGAACCAGTTTCCTTTTCGCGTTGGCACTGTTCTGCGCCGCCGGGAGCGTGCTGGCGCAGTCGCCGTCCGGTCCCGAGTCGAGCGGCGGTCCCGGCGTTTCTTCCACCGCCACCGTGGCCGAGTCGACCGGGGGCATTGTCCCCTCGGACAAGACCGCGGCGGTGGTGTCGGACGAGCACCCGACGGGTGAAGTGGCCGCAACCGGATCGGGATGGGGGCATTTCAACCAGCCGTTCTGGGTGTCCGCCGGGTACACGTTCTCGTGGTTCCGGCCGCAATCCTTGCCCGGCCCGATCTTCAGCCAGGGGCCGGTCGGTAATCCGTTATCCGGCAGACTCAGCGAACCGGGCACCATTGGGCTGTTCGGCGGCCCCATCGAATACAACGCGGTGTCCGGCGTGCAGCTGGAGGCGGGGGTGGTGCTCGATGATCAGAAACGCTGGACCCTGGAAGGCGTCGGCTCGATCTGGTTTCCGTCGGGTGAACGGTTCGAGGTGAACCCGAACCCACGGCTTGGCGTTGGGCCGGTCATCGCTCGCCCGTTGTTCAACGTCCTGGCCGGGGAGGAGCGGGCGTTCCAGGTGAACGACCCGGCAGTCGCCGGCACATCCACGGCCGACACGAAAGCCGAGCTGTACGGGTACGAGCTGAACCTGCGCTATCACCGCGGGCTGCAGCAACTCCACGTCGACGGGCTGGTCGGCTATCGATTCCTGCGGCTGGCGGAGAATCTGTCGATCTCCGACCGCCTGCTGCCCGGCCCCGATAGCGGCATCACCTTCCGCGGTGCCCGCGTCAACCCCGGTGAGGAGCTTTTCGACGAGGACCACTTCGGCACGTCGAACCTGTTCCACGGCGGTCAGGTTGGTCTGCGCGTCGGCTGGCAGGACGCGTGGTATCTGATCGGCGTCCACGGCAAGGTGGCGCTCGGTGTAACCGGCGAGCGCTTGGCCGTGGCCGGGGCCACCACCCTGAACACCCCGACCGGCGCCACCACGGTGCCCGGCGGCATCCTGGCACTGCCATCGAACAGCGGCTCGCGCACCCGCAGCGTGTTCGGCGTGGTGCCCGAGGGCGGAGTGACGTTCGGCGTGGCGGTGACCCCGCACATTCGCGTGACCGGCGGCTACAGCTTCCTGTTCTGGAACAGCGTGGTGCGGCCGGGCAGCCAGATCGACCGCAATGTGAACCCGGTCCAGATCCCGACCGACATTAACTACGGCATCCCGGTCGGTCCGGCCCGGCCCCGCCCGCTGTTCGAGGAAAGCTCGTTCTGGGTCCACACCCTCAACGCCAGCGTCGAGGTCTACTTCTGATCGGTCGACCGGCCCTCGCGCCGTGCCCGGATCAGGTTCAGCCCCAGCTGCGCCTTGGCCTGGTGCGTCGGATCGGCCAGCAAGCGGGTGAACAACGGTTCGGCCCGATCTAGCTCGCCGAGGTGGAAGTAGCAGGTGGCCAGGTTGAGCACCGTCGGCTCGCCCAGGATCGACGGATCGAACCCGGCCGACTGATCATACGACTCGGTCTGGGCGAGAAACAACAAGCGCTCCAGCAGCCCGGCGGCATCGCGGTACTGGCCGGCCTGAAAAGCACGCTGGGCCAGCAGCCACAGCAGCGGCGGGCTGTCCGGGAACCAGCGCCGCGCCAGCACCGCCGCCTGACCCGGCGTCACCCGACTCTTCGACTGCTCGGGTGAAACAGTAAGCAAATACTCGATCAGAGAACTGGCGGTGGCGGTCGGCGGCCGCGGGGTGTCCAGCGACTGCAGCATCACGTCGGCGGCCTCTGCCAGCACCGTGTGCCCCTGCGGATCGTTCAGCAGCAGCAGGTTGCGACCGTACTCGATCAGATAGTGCAGCTGGCCGGGCCGATCCTGTAGCTCCAGCGCCAGCAGGCGCGTGCCCCAGCGCAGCTTCGCCGGCGTGAGCGTGGATTCGTAGGCGTAATGCCGGATGCACAGCGGGCACGGACTGAGCGAACGGCCGGTGCGGGCTGCCAGGTCCTCGAGCGGCGGGCTGAATTGCGGGTGGACGCGGCCGGCGAACTGGACCTCGGGCAGCCGGCGGAACAGCCGCGGATACCAGGTGACGCTGACCCGGTCTGGCCGGTCCGCTCGGGCGACGTGCTCCATGCGGACCGCGTAGGCCAGCACATCCGTACGGCCGAGCAGGCCAGGCACCGCGTCCAGGTGTTCCGCTGTCAGCTCCTCGCCGGGGTTGATCCACAGCACCCAGTCGCCCTGCGCCCGGGCGACGGTGTCGTTCTGGGCGGCCCCGAAGTCCTGCTTCCACTCCAGCGGCACCACGGTCGCGCCGAGCGCTTGCACGGCCGCATGCGTACCGTCGTAGGACCCGGTGTCGCCGACGACGACCTCGGCGTTCAGCGGCGCCACCGAACGGATGATCCGCTCCACCTTCTCCTTCGCGTTGTAAGCCAGGACGCAGACGCTCAGGGACATAAACCGGCCTCGCTTCGAGGGGCTGGTCGAGGTTCACCGCCAGGTGCATTGTACCTGGGCATTCGGCAGTCGGTAGGCGAATCGCCCGCCGGATGCGGCCCTGTCCGTCCCGTCCCCCCGGTTTCTAGGATGACGGAGTGTTCACATTCCCGCGGAGGCGTGCCGTGGCGTGGCTGGCGAGGGTAGCGAGTCCTGCCGAGGAGTCGGCACCGCGACGGTGGTGCGCCTGGCTCCTCGCCGTGGCCGCCGTCGCCCTTGTCGCTCACCCGCTCCACCGCAGCGGGTCCGGTCCGCCGGTCGAGGTGGTGTGGACGTTCGAGGCGGAGCGCCGCGGCGCGTTCCTGGCCGGCCCGCTGGTGACGGGAGGGCGGGTCTATGCCACCGCGGCACACGACAGCGTGTTCGCCAACGCCGGCGCCGTCTACTGCCTGGACGAAGCGACGGGCAAGCTCCGCTGGCGATTCGACGACGGCGGCAGGATGCAGCACAGCTACTCCCGGCCGACGAAGGCCGGCGGGTGGCTCTACGCCGGTGAAGGGATGCACGCCAACTTCACCTGTCACCTGTACTGCCTCGATGCCGACACCGGCCAGTTCCGCTGGCGCTATCGGGCCGAGGGGCACATTGAGTCGTCGGCGTGGGTGGATGCCGGGCGGGTGGTCTTCTCCGCCGGCGACGACGGCATCCTCTGCCTGGACGCCGACACCGGGGTGCGGTGCTGGCAATGCGCCGGCCCGTTTCACACCGACTCCGACCCAGTCGTCGCCGGCGAACGGGTGTTCGCCGGGTGTGGGGTGAGCCGGACGAAGCGCGTCACCCAGGCGTTGTGCCTGCGCGCCAGTGACGGCAGCGTCCTCTGGCGCTATCCGACCGACCTGCCGGTCTGGGGCTCGCCGGTGGTGGACGGCGACGACGTCTTTTTCGGCCTCGGCAACGGCCGGCTGCTGGTCCCACCACAATCGCCCGACCAGCCGCGGGGCGGAGTGCTCTGTCTGAGGGCGGCGAGTGGCGCGCTGCGCTGGCGGTTCGACGCCGGCGACGCGGTGTTCGGCCGGGTGACGGTGGCGGATCGCGCCGTGTTCCTCGGCAGCCGCGACGGCCGCTGCACCTGCCTCGATCGGGCGACGGGACGAGTGCGCTGGCAGCGCAACCTGGGCAGCCCGGTCGTGACCCGGCCGGCCTATGCGGGACGCCGGCTGTACGTGGTCGCCAGCGGCGGGACCGTGTCCAGCCTCGACGCGGCCACCGGCCGGCCGATCTGGACGTTCGACGTTGCCGCCCACACACGCACCAGCCCCCAGCTGCTGTCCTCGCCGCAGGTGATCGAGCGGGACGGGACCGACCGCCGCATCTACTTCGGCACCGAGCTGCGCAATGCCAGCCGCAGCGCCGCCGTCCTTTACTGCCTTCGGGACTGAACGAACCCACCGGGACTTCTCATGAAACGCAACCTGATTCTGCTGACCGTCGGCGTTGTGGTCGTGCTCCTCGCCGCGGCGGTTTACTTCGACCCCACCTGTGTCGTTCGCGGCTGGGTGTCCGGCGAACCGTTTTACCAGGGCCGGCCGGCGAGCTACTGGCGGCGAGCGCTGGCCACCGATGACCCGGCCCTGCAGGCGGAGACCTATCGCCGCTTGACCGCCGACGGCCGGTCGGCCATTCCCGTGCTCGTCGCCTTGCTGGCGGACCCGAAAACCTCCGGCTGGGATGCGGCCGAGGTGCGCTGGAAGGCGGCCGACCTGCTCGGGCAGATCGGCCCGGAGGCGGGCGCCGCGAAAGCCGCCCTCATCGCCGCGACGCAGGATCCCGACGCTCATGTGAGCAAGGTGGCGGTGACGGCGCTCGCGGCGGTGGTGCCGGCGTCCGCAGCGGGCGAGGTGATCCCGACGATGACCGGCCTGTTGCCGCGCAGTGGTCCGGTGGCGTCGGCGGCGGCGCGCGGCTGAGCAAGTTCCGGGGCGGCGGCCGAGCCTGCTGTCCCGGCCTTGCTGGAGGCCATGCGCGACCCCGACCCGGAAGTGCGCTGGAACGCCGGGCGCACCATCGGCAAGATCGGCCCGACGGCGAAGCGGGCGGTGCCAGCCCTGATCGCGGCGATGAAGGACGACGACGCCCTGGTCCGCGAGCACGCCGCCGAGTCGCTGGGCGACATCGGCCCGGACGCCAAGGACGGAGTGCCGGGCCTGATTGCCGTCCTCAAGGACCCGGTTGCCCGCGTCCGCCGCGACGCCGTCCGCTCGCTCGGGCAGATCGGCCCGGCCGCGGCGTCGGCGGTTCCGCACATCGGTGCCGCTGATCATGGATCCCTTGGAGACGGTCGGGGGGGCGGCCGGGGGGGCGCACCGCATCCTCACCGGCGCCGCCGGAGAAAAGACGCCGTGAGCGGCCGATGCGCCCGCCGACGTCTTTTCAGCCCCCGGTGAACACACTGGGGGCGTATGCGGGTCGCCCCGAGAGGGCTGTGGTGAGTCTGCTTTACTTCTTCAGTCCCGGCGAGGCGTTGAACGTCGCCACCGCGGCGCCGTCGGCCAGCTTCCAGACGCGGACCTCACCGTTGAACGCGCCGGCCGCCACCAGGTTACCGTCGGGGCTGACCGCGACCGCGTAGACGTGGTCGGTGAAGCCGGGCAGAGTGCGGACGGCGCTCAGGTTATCGGCGTTCCACACCTTCACCGTGCCGTCGGCGCTGCACGTCACCAGCTGCGGCTTGTTCGGCACCGGCACCAGCTTGAGTACCGCCTTGCCGTGAGCGCCGACGTTGCGGATCGGCTTGCCGGCGTTGTCACCGGCGTTGTTCCACATCCGCAGCTGGTTGTCCTCGCCGACGGAGTAGCCGGCCTTGCCGTCCGCCTTCACCGCCACCGCGTACACCGTGTTCTGGTGGTCGGGGAACGTCAGCAGCGACTCCTTGGCGGCCAAATCCCAGACCTTGGCGGTCTTGTCGCGACTCGACGTGTACAGGTGCTTGCCGCCGGCGCCGAAGGCGACCCCGAACACCCAGTCGGCGTGGTTCTCGATCGCCGGCTCGGCCTTGGCGTTCTGCACCCCGCCGGAGATGTCCCACACATTGACCAGCCGGTCGCATCCGCCCGAGGCCAGCTTCTTGCCGTCCGCACTGACCGCCAGGCAGAGCACCTCGTCCTCGGCGTCGAGCAGCTTCTTGATCACGACCGTCGAGTCGTTCACCCCGTCGACCACCGCCACGCCGTTCTCCACCTGCGGCTTGCCGCCGTCGAGGTTGTAGACGCGAACGTCGCCCTCCTCGCCGGGCCGCCCGCCGGCGACCACCAGCTTACCGTCGGGCAGGAACAGCATCGCCATCGCTCGCCGGGCGCGGGTGCGAATCCGCTTTTCCAGCTTGCCGGAAGCAGCGTCCCACACCGTCAGTTCATGGTGCCCACCGACCACCAGCCGCTTGCCGTCGGGAGTGAACGCCATCGCCGTGATCGTCACCGGGTACGGATAAACGGCCGGCGGCGCCGACGGCTTCCAGCGCACCCGCAGCTCCTTGAGCAGATCGGCGTCCGGCTTCAGCCCGCCATCCAGTTTCGCCCCCTCCTGCAGCCAGCGGGAGATCAGGTCCACCTTCGCCTTGGCGAGCGGCTCGCCGCTGTCCAGCGGTGGCATCCGCTTCTTGTCGGTGGCGGTCAGGACATCGATCAGATAGCTCTCGTCCGGTTTGCCGGGGACGACGATGTTGTCCTTGGTGCCGCCAGCCGTCAGCTTCTCGAACCGCGTCATGTCGAACTTGCCCTTGGGGTTCTTGGCCCCGTGGCAGCCGAAGCAGCTTTCCTTGAAGATGGGCGCAATGTCGTTGATAAAGCTGACCGGCCCCTTCGCCGCCGGCTGCGCGACCGCCGCCGTCGGCGCGAGGCCGACGACGAGAGTGGCGAGCGCGGCCAGGACCGCACAGAAGACGCAGAAGCAGAAGCGGGATCGCAACATGGTCGAGGTGGCTCCGTGGCAGGCGCGGACAACCGGGATCGCGTCCGGTGAGGCGGGGAAAACGGGATGCCGAGGGCAGGAATCAACCTGCCCGGCATTATAACCGCGCGGGAATCCGGTTGGCGAGGGAAAAGACGGATGGGACGCCGCCTGGTCAGGGGCCAACACAATCACTCAGGATGGCGACGGGGAGGTGCGGGACACGGCGGAAGCCGGGGTCGTTCGTCACGAACAGGGCGGCACCGTGGATCAGCGCCGTTGCCGCATGGATGGCATCCGGGGTCTTGATCCCGTGGTCGGCACGCAGGGTAGCGGCTCGTTCCAGCACCTGTCGCGAAATGGGCAGACAGGTCAACCCGGCCGTCCCGAGCAGGACGTCCCGGAACAGCATTGCCAGGGTCGCATTGCCGTCTTTAAACGGCTTGACCAACACCTCCAGCAGCGTCAACTCACTCGTGACCAGCGGCAGCGTGCCACGGTCCAGCGCATCCCAAACGGGCGCCGAGGCTGTCAAATAGGGGTCGATCCGTTCGACTCGATAAATGATGACATTGGCATCGACGTAGATCGATCCGGCAGCGGGCAATGTCAACTGTCCCATGCGTCACGCTCGGCGCGCAGATAAGCGTCCACTTCCTCGGCCGTGCGGAATAGTTGGCCCCCCGGATACCCCGCCAGGATGTCGGCCAGGGACCGTTTCGGACTGTCCGGATCGGGAACCACCACGAGGACCGTCGCCATGCTTCCTTCGGGAAGGTCGGGCGAGGTCAGTTCGATGCGGTGTCCGGGGAGGATCCGGGTCTGAAAATGGAGGGAGGTGGTCGGCACGGTCAACACTCCGTCAGGTTCGATGCCGACGGCCCACGGGGCCTATCGGCACTCCATTCTACCCGCGGTTGACCGGGCGCACCACGACGGCAGTTCGTCATTTGCGGTCCATGACGCCCATTGGCGTGCCGTGCAGACGAGCCAGCTTGACCTGCGCCAGATCGGCGTGACGGGTGCCGGGGAACAGCTTGACGATCCGTTCCAGGTAGAACACCGCCTGCTGCGGCTGGCCCTTTTTCAGCCATGAGTCGGCCAGCGAGAGATACAGCACACACAGCCGATCGGTCAGTTCGTCGGCTGCCTGCCTGGTCCACTCCGGATTGTCCTTGATCTCCGACCCCAGCTTGCCCGCCGCCACCCCTTCGGGCAGTTCGGGGAAGCGGGTCGACAGCTCCTCGCAACGGTCGAGGCAGACGAGGAAGCGCCGCTCACGGTAGTCGTCGCGCGCCTGCCGCAGCAGGTCGGCGGCCTGACGCTTGCGGTCCTCGGTCAGCCGGGCCGTGCGGGCGGTTAGCTCGGTGATCGTCTGACTGGCCTTCTGGGCGGCGGCCGACCCGGCGTACAGCCTGGCGACCTGCTCCAGTTCGGTGACCGCTTCGGCTGTCTTGCCGGCGTCGGCCAACGATTTTGCCTTCGCCGCGCGCTTGTTCGCCTGACTGTCCAGCTCCGCCAGGATCGCCCGCGCCCGTTGCTGCAGCGGTCGCGTCTTGCCGTCCTCCACCACGTTGCGGAGCAGGCTGATCGCCTTGCCGAAGTCCGACGCGGCCACCGCCTTGCCGGCGGCGTCGAAGTCGCGCTGCATCCAGTCCGGAGTGCCGACCGACGCCAGCACCTTGACCAGTTGCTCCTTCAGCTCGCCGGCCTCGACGAACCCTTCCTTGACGCCGAGAATGCTGCCGTCGGGTCCGGCGAATACCAGCGTCGGGTAACTCTGGACGCGCAGCGCCTGGACGAGAAACGTCTGCTTGTTGCCGTCGACCTTGAGCGGGACGAGGCGGGTGTTGAGCAGCTGAATGAGTTCCGGGTCGGTGAACGTGCGGGCGTCCAGCTGCTTGCACCAGTAACAGTTCTCGGTGCCGACGTCGAGGAACAGCGGAACCCCCCGCTCGGTCGCCTCCTTGAGCGCCCGGCCGTAATCGCTCCGCCACTTCACCTCATCGGCCAGCCCGGTCCGCGCCGACGCCAGCAGCACCAGCAGGCAGAGCAGACGCCCGAACGCCCCGGTCGCCGGGGCGGTGCGTAAGTCGGGGCCGCGACGAGGCCCGAAGGGGTGGGGGGCAAACATGCCTACTGCTCCAGGTGGCCGTGTCTTGGCACTGTCAGGCACGCGGGTGCGCCTTGTGGTAGCTCTCCCGCAGTCGCTGCGTGGTCACGTGGGTGTAAATCTGCGTCGTCCCGAGGCTGCGGTGGCCGAGCAGCTCCTGCACGCTGCGGATGTCGGCCCCGGCGTCGAGCATGTGGGTGGCGAAGCTGTGCCGCAGGGTGTGCGGGCTGGCCATGTCGGTCAGTCCGGTCTGCTGGAGGTACTTGTCCAGCAAACGGGCGACACTTCGGGTCGACAGCCGCGTGCCGGTGCGGTTGAGGAACACCGCCGGCAGCCGCGTCGGCCGTGTGCCGACTGCTCCCCGCACCGCCAGCCACGCCTGCAGGGCGGCAACCGCCTGCGGGCCGAGCATGGCCAGCCGCTCGCGCCGTCCCTTGCCGCGGACCGTCGCCAGGCCGGCTTCCAGGTCGAGGTCGGCCAGGTCGAGCCGGGTCAGCTCGCTCACCCGCAATCCGGCCGAGTAGAGCGTTTCCAGCAGCGCACGGTCGCGAAGCGTCAACGGATCTTCGCCGACGGGGGCGGCGAGGATCTTGTCGATGTCTTCCTGACTGAGGAACCGCGGCAGCTTCTTCTCCTGACGCGGCCCGCGCAGCCCCAGCGCCGGATTGATGGTCAGCACTCCCTGCCGGCACAGGAACCGGCACCACGACCGGACGGCCGCCAGGCGGCGGGCGATCGTGCTGCGGGCGTAGTTCTGTTCGTGCAGCCACGCCAGGTAGCCGCGCAGCAGTCGCGTCGAGATCTGCGTCGGCCGCGGCGTCTCCACTCCCAGCCGTTCGCGGAAGAAGCCGACCGCCTGGCACAGATCCTCGCGGTACGACTTGACGGTGTGCTCCGAGGCGTTCTTTTCGACGCCCAGATGTCGCAGGAATTCGGCCAGAGACTCTTGCATCAGGTCACCCGCCACGGGGAGTTCGCCCCATACCGCCCGCCGTCACCATCGGGGCGTCGGCCGCCCCTCGACCGCCTGCGTCTCCTGCTCCTTCGCCTTCTGCGTGAGGACGACGGCGTCGAACCAGTTGAGGCTCAGGTGCGGGTCGGCCGCCTGCCCCTGGAACGCTTCGAGCAGGGTGTCGCGGCTCTGGTCGTCGTAGATGTAGATGTACCGCTCTTCCCCCTTGATGAGGGCCAGCACATTGAACTCCCGATTCACGCCCCACCTCCCCGCTCTCGGCGCACACGGTTCCTTTCCTCGTATCGGCCAGGGGCGCCGCCGCCGCTCAGTGCAACGGCCGCGTTCCCGCGAATCCTCCCGCCTCCGTCCGGCGATCAGCCGTCACGACCGTTCGACCTTCCCGGACCGGACAGGTCATGCCAGGTCATCCAGATTGCGCAGCCCGATCGGCTCGCGGCAGACGAACGGCTCACCGTAGCCGGCGCCGATCGTCCATCCCCAGTAGCGCGCCCGGTCGCGGATGTCGTCGAGCAGCGTCGGGTGGGTCGTCGGCCGGCCGGTGATGAGCTGCGAGCGATAACACTCCACCGCGCGCATCTTGGTGTCGAGGAACGGGGTGATGTCGGTCACGAACGACGGCTGCGGGTGAATACGAAGGTGGATGCTGAAGTAATACACGATGCGCCCCGGATAGTGCGGTTCGCCAGGTAGGTCGGTGCGGGTCAGCTTGGCCCAGAAACGGGCAGCGTCGACCAGCGCACTGGCGGCGACGTGGTCGGGGTGGCTATCCTCCCAGTACGGGGCGAACAGCACGCGCGGGCGCAGCTGCCGAAACATCCCGGCGAGCCGTCCGCGACTGTCCAGGTCGGCCTCCAGGCGCCGGTTCGTCAGTCCCAGGTTGCCCCGCCAGGTGAGGCCGAGGGCCGCGGTTGAGGCATCGGTTTCGGCGCGGCGGATCTCGGGACTGCCGTGCGGCGTCGGTTCGCCGTCGGTCAGTTCCAGCACCCCCACACGGGCGCCGCCGGCCAGGAGCAGGGCGATTGTGCCGCCGACACCCAGCTCGGCGTCATCGGGGTGCGGGGCGACCACCAGGTAATCGAGCGGAATCATCGGTTTTTTTCTCCGGTGGGGCGGGCGCAATTCGATGGAGGCATGGGCGTCTGAAGGCTGCTCGACGACGGGCATTCACAGGCGGGCCGGCTTGTCTTTCCCTCGCCGCCGTGAGAAAATATGACATCTGTACACATCATCCGACGCCCCCGGCAGACCCTATCCTGGCATGGGCGTGACCCCGACGACGCCCTGGCGGTCGGACCTCCGAGGAACGCATGAGCAGGAAGAAAGCACCCCCACGAAAGGGGAAAGCGACACCCGCTCCGACCACGGCGCGGCAAGCATCGTCCGCGGCCACAGCCCGTCCCGCGGTCACTCCGGAACGGTTCTCCCGATTGTTTCGCCTGATCACGCTCCTCGGCGACCGGCCACGGACCCGGCCCCAGCTGTTGACACTCCTCGGCCTCGACGTCCGCGGGTTTTACCGCGACATGGAGCTGCTCCGTCAGGTCGGGGTGCCGGTATCCTACGCCGACGGCCGTTACACCCTCGACGGCAAGGCGGCTGACCTCGTCGAACGACTGCCGTTTCCCGACCCGCACCTGTCGCTCGGCGAGGCGCGGCGGCTGGCGCGCGGCCGGACCCTCCTGCATGAACAACTCCGGGAGAGCATCGAGGCGCTCACCAGTTGAGTGTCGGCGCCGGCGCTAAGGGGCCTTAACATTCTGATCAGCGCCGTTAACCGAAGAACCAGCCCCTCGCGAGCCGTCGCTGGGCGACAGGACGCTCCATGTCACGTCATGGCCTGCAGTTGAGACGTGCCGCTCGCCCGCCTTTTTCGTCGGCTCACGATGTGCTACAACGAATTGACGATCGCCCCTGACAACGCGCCTCCGGTTGGCCGGAAGAGGGTCCGATGCGTCAGCTTCTCCGCCGGTTGTGGTGCGAAGAACGTGCCTCCGCCTCGCCCGAGTGGGCGCTGATCGCCACCATTCTCGTCCTCGGCGCCATCACCGGCGCCGTCCTCAGCCGACATGCCTCCCCGGCTGAACCGGACGATGTTCGCGTGGTACGATCCGCCCGATAACGGTCAGCGGACCTGGTTGACCAGTCGCGCCAGGTACGCCGGCGTCGGCGTTCGCCAGGTGTACACCTGCCGCTCCTTGTCGCCCCGTTCACCCGTCGCGTCCACCGAAACCGGCTCGCGAGTCGTCGCCGCCGCACGCAGCCGGTCCTCGCCGTAGGCCGGGTACGGAATCCGGTAGACCCGTGTCTGGCGAAGGGTATCCTCGGCGGGCAAGCGGATGACGGTGCCGTCCGGCCGGGTGAGCGTGACCCACACGGTGGATCGCCCGGTTCCCTGCGCCGGGCGACTGAGCACGGCGTCGCGAGCGTGGTTCAGGGCGCGTTCCTCGTTGTAAGTGCGCGGCACGATCGGCTCGCCGGTTACCACCCGGTCGCGAACAACCGGCGTCAGGCGCGAGGTGGTGGCCGGTTGCCCATCCAGTGCCCGGGGCGGGTTGAGGGCCGCCGGGTGCCGGGCCAGCGCGAGCAGGTGCGCCGCCCGGAGCGACGGCTGATCCGCCTTGAGGACGGCTGCGATTCCAGCAAAGTACGCCGCCGCGTTCGACGACCCGTCGGTCTCGTCGCCGTTGGAGAACCGCGCCCGCGACACGTCGAGGAAGAGGTCCGGCTTGGCCCGGCCGTCGGCGGTGGGGCCGACCGAGCTTTCCAGCGAGGGACTGCCGACGGTGATGACCCGCCGATGGTCGGCAGGGGGATACACCTCGCCCCAGCCAGACGCATCGAGGAACCGCAGCGCCTCTGTCGGCTTCCCGGTGCGCGGGTCGGTCATCGCCAGGTTACGGCCGGGGGTCAGCAGCAGCCGGATACGATCGGCGCTGGTGAACCTTCCGCCGCGGTAGCGGACGCGGATGCGGTAGTCCCTGGTGGGGGACGCCGGCAGGTCGGTGAGGGTCAGCCGCTCGCGCGGGTTGCGCGTTTCGTTCGCCTCGGCCTTGCGGTCGCCCGGCACCTGCCGCAACGTGCTGGAGCCGAGCACCTTGCCGTCGCCGTCCTCGACGTAGAGGTCGAGGTCCTTGTCGGTGCCGGCGTCCTCCTCGTCGCGGTAGTCGTTCCAGGTGAGGGTGAGGGTAACCGTATTCTCGTCGAGCAGGTTGCGGAAGCGCAGCGCCGTCGGGTCGGTCCCGGTGCGCAGCGCCAGCCAGCCGTCCTCGGTGATGCGTACCCGCCCGTTGTAGACCCGTCCGCCCGTGTTACCGGCGGCGTTGATCCACAGGATGCCGGCGTTGATGGCCTGGTCGACGACGGCGTTGATCGGTCCGCGGCCGTCCAGGTTGCCGGCGCCCTCGAAATGGCCGCTGAACAGGATCAGGTCGACCTTCTGCTCGATGGCGTAGCGGACGGCGCGGCGGAACAGCGTCGGTCCGTTGGCGTTGAGCAGGAAGAACTGCGGGCCGCGCGGGTCGGCGCCGGTCATCGCCCAGATGATCTGCGCCATGCTGCGGCCGTGGGCGTTGCCGGCGGTGAGCGGCTTGCGAAACGCCGGGTCGCCCAGATCGAACCGCCGGACGAACTCGGGGTCGTAATGCTCGACAACCACAGTGCTGGCCGGCAGGTAGGCCCGTTTGCCGTCCATTCCGGCAAAGCCGTGATCGAGGACGGCGATCTTGAGCTTCTCGATGCCGGGCACCGTGCCGTATTTATCGAGGCCGAGTTTGCGCCGCATGGCGTCGGCGTCGATCAGCTTCGCCGCCGACAACGGCGCCTCTGCCGCCGCCAGTGGCAGAACCAGCAGGACGACGAGCAACAGCGGGCGCATTGGACGGACGATGGCGGACATGACCGGAATCCTGATGGCCGTGTGATCGGTCGGGACGACGGGTCTATCCAGACGAACGCCCACCCGTCGGTAACGGGTGGGCGTAAGGTGTTACATCGCGTCGGGCAGGCTTACCAGCAGCAGCCGTAGGGCCGCCAGCCGCAGCCGTAGACCGGGTAGCCGCAGCCCCAGCCGACGTAGACCGGGGCACTCCAGCCCCAGCCGGGAGCGCCCCAGCCGCCCCCCCAACCGCCGCCCCAGCCACCACCCCAGCCGACTCGCACGCCCCAGCCGCCACCCCAGCCGCCGCGCCAGCCCCAGCCGCCGTGCCAGCCGCCGCGCCAGCCACCACCCCAGCCGCCGCCCCAGCGGCGCCAGTCCTGTTCCATCGCCTCCTTGTCCATCTCCGTCCCGCCGGCGACCGGCAGGGCGTCCGTCGGAACGACACGAACGACGGCGGGCGGCGACGCCTGCGCCGGCATCTCCCGATCCAGCTCGCCCGCGTACAGCGGGGCTGACAGGGCGATTGACAGCGTCAAGGCAGCCATGTACTTCCACATGCGTTGCGACCTCCTTCAGGCGTACCTTTCCGGGCGAATCGTCGTCCGACCCCTGCCTCGGTAGAACGATTATCCCAATTTCCATTATAGACTGCAACGGTCTGGTAAGAGCGGCGGAGCCGGATTTCCTGGTGTGGCTGGCGAATTTGGCGCCGTCCTCACTTCCTGCCGAGGAGCAGGTCGAGCACCCAGCAGCCGCGGACGTGCTCGCCGCGGCCCCGGCAGTGAGCGAGGACGATCGGATCGGTGTACCCGACGTCCTCCAGGGCGTCAGCCAGCACCGGCAGCGAGCGGAAGTCGCGTTCCTGGTAGCACGCCCGCGCGATCATCTGGACGACCCGCCCGCCCCCGTCGGGCACCGGCGCGCAGCCGCTGAAGGGCGGGACGACGTCGCGAAGCAGGGTGGCGTGGGCGGCCCGTTCGGTGTCGCCGGCAGCCAGGGTCATCCCCGGATCGTACAGCGCCTTGCCGAACGACGACTGGACCAGGGCGGCGCGGCGGGCGCGGGCGGCGGCGGTGGTCACGGCGGCCAGGTCGGAGGCGGATCGGAACGGCCCAACCACGTTCCGCGCGGCGAACGCCGCCTGCAGCATCGGGGTGGTGTTCAGTTCCAGCGACCGGCGGCGGGCAGTGTCGACTTCCTCGACCACCTGCCGGGCCTCCAGGTAGGCGTCGGCGCGCTCGCGCTCTGTCGCCTCGCCGTCGGCGAACCGGGCCGCCACCTTCACCGCCCGCCGGCTGCGGCTGTCGGTGAGCAGGTGCCAGACGCGCGTGCAACAGCCGACGCCGAACAGACGCAGCTTCCGCGGACTGACCTTCCCTTCCAGGCAGGTCAGCATCGCGGTCACGTCAGTACAGGCGAGCCATTCCGCCTCGTTCATCGCTCGGCCTCGGCCCCGGAGCGTGTCGCCGCCACGGCTTACAGGCTGATTGTAGCGTATCCCGAAGGCAGGCTGCGCTGGCCGCCTTTCCGAAACGCCCGATTGACACTCGCCCTGTCGGCCAGCAGAATGCACACCTGACGGCGTCGATCCCCAGACCCACTCCTTCTGGCCGTGGTCGCCCTCTCTCCTCACGGTCTTCCATACGCCCGTCGCGGACGGACTCGCCCGGTGTTACGGGAAAGGATTCCAGTTATGGCAGCCAACGACCGGATACTTGTGAACGGTGAGCCTCGCGACCTTCTGATCGTCCGCGAACCGCAGGTGTACCTGGTCGGCCGCCAGCAGGTCGACTCGGAGGTGCTGGATCGGTTTTTGTCCGATCATGGCGTGACCTGGCAGTCGGACACCGAGGTCGCCGGCGAGTACCTGGCCGAAGTGGCGGGCAGAACGTGTTACATGTCGTTCGCCCGCCCGCGCCCCGGCGGCAACAAGACGTATCTGGATCACATCCTCGAAGTCGGCCACGGGTCGGTGCTCGAACACGCCGTCTGGAACTTCGTCTTCACCGGCTGCAGCCGGTCGCTCACGCATGAGCTGATTCGACACCGTGCCGGATGGGCTTACTCTCAATTAAGTCAGCGTTACGTCGACGAGTCGGTCGCCGAGTACGTCGAGCCGGACGTGATCGCCGCCGACCCGGAACTGCACGCGCTGTGGCGGGACGCAGTCGGTCACGCCCACCAGGCGTATGTCCGGCTGGTCGAAAAGCTGAACGAGAAGTTCGCCGGCGAGCCGGATCGCACCCTCCGCCGCAAGATGGCCCGGCAGGCCGCCCGCAGCGTGCTGCCCAACGCCACCGAAACCAAGATCTTCGCCTCCGCCAACGCCCGCGCCCTGCGTCACTTCATCGAGATGCGCGCCAGCCGCCACGCGGAAACGGAGATCCGTAAACTCGCCATCGCCGTTCTGCGCCTGATGCAGCAGGAGGCGCCGAATCTATTCGGCGATTACCGGCTGGTGCCGCTCGACGATGGCACGTTCGAGGCCGCCACTGACCACCGCAAGGTCTGATCCGCCACCCCGTCTGGAACCGTTATGACCGAGCAACCGCGTCTGGCTCAGGGAGTGCTCGAGCTGCACCATCAGGGGGGCTATGGGTTTCTCCGCGACCCGGCCCGCAGCTTCGCCACCGGCCCGACTGACATCTTCGTCCCCGCTCCGCTGATCAAGCGGCACGCGCTCCGCGAAGGGCTGCTGCTGGCCGGGTTCCCCGGCCCACCCCAGAAGGGCACGCCGTCGCCGAAAGGCGGGCCGCCGTCAAAGGGCGGGGCGGCGGCGAAGGGCGGCAGTTCGCCACGCCTCGACGCCATCGAGGAGATCGAGGGCCGGCCGGCCGACCAGTACCGGCCGCGGACGTTCGAGGACCTGACGCCGATCGACCCGCACGAACCGCTGCGTCTGGAGACCGGCCAGCAGCCGCTCACCACCCGTGTCATGGATCTGCTCACCCCGATCGGCAAGGGCACACGCGGGCTGATCGTCGCCCCGCCGCGGACCGGCAAGACGGTGCTGCTGCAGCACATCGCTCATGCCGTCGCCACCAACCACCCGGACATGGAGCTGGTTCTCCTGCTGGTCGACGAGCGGCCGGAGGAGGTAACGGAGATGCGGCGGCTGTTCCGCGACCGCGGGCACGCCGAGGTGATCGCCTCCAGCTCGGATCGCGATAGTGTGAATCACGCGCGCACCGCCGAGCTGGTGGTCGAGCGCGCCAAGCGGCTGGCCGAGCAGGGCCGCGACGTGTTCGTGCTGCTCGACAGCCTCACCCGGCTGGCGCGAGCGTACAACCGCAATACTGCCGGCGGCGGACGCACGCTGACCGGCGGAGTCGACGCCCGCGCGCTGGACACTCCCAAGCGGCTGTTCGGCTCAGCCCGCGTCTTCGAGGAGGGCGGGTCGCTGACGGTGCTGGGGACGGCGCTGATCGACACCGGATCGCGGATGGATGAGGTGATCTTTCAGGAGTTCAAGGGCACCGGCAACATGGAACTGGTGCTCGATCGCAAGCTGGCTGATCGGCGGGTGTTCCCGGCACTCGACATCAGCCAGTCAGGGACGCGGAAAGAGGAGCGCCTGCTCGCTCCCGACGTGCTGCAGCGAGTGACGCTGCTCCGCCGCACGCTGGTGCAGATGGACACCGTCACCGCCATGCAGTCGCTGGTCGAAAAGATGGCCCGCTTCGAGAGCAACGCCGCCTTCCTCGACCGCATCGGGCCGAAGGGCGGGTGAGACTGCAGGCGGTGGTGTGGCATCGTTGCGTTGCGACGCCACACCCTGCCGCCGATTCCTACTTCACCCGTTTCGCGACGATAACGATCACCGGCTTTCCCTTGGTCTCAAACGAACCGGGCCGTTGCAGCCGGGAACCGGGTTTCGGTTTCCCCGGAACCATGGGAACGGCCAGCTTCCACACGTCCTCGCTGAGTTGGTGCAGGCACGGCAGGCTCTCTCGTTCGCCCCGGACGAGATCCAGCGCCGTCGGTTGTTTCGGGTCGAGCACGATGCGCAGATTGCTGAACGTGGGAATCGCCTTTTCCCCGGCGTAGAACGTCACCTTACCGTTCTTGACGACTGCTTTCTCCAGCCCCCCGGTTTTCCCGTCCGCTTTCATCCCATCCGCTTCCAGCGAGACAACCTCCCAGTTGCCATTCAGCTTGCCCGACGAAGGCTTTTCCGTGTCGGCGTTCGCAGCGAGCGCAACGACGAGGCCGGCGAGAAGGGCGCTGACATAGCTTTTCATCTCACGATCTCCCGGAGGAAGGACCGTCCGATCCGATCGACAGTCGTGGAGGGCGGCCGTGGCGGATAGTGTATACCGCCGGAGGTAGTCTGTCCGGGAGACGCCGCCTCACCGATCCCCGTGTCACTTCCTACAATGGCCGTTCGGTGCCTCGGACGAAGGAGTGAACGAACGCGGCGGGCGGCGCGGCGGCACCGGGCGCAGTCGCCTGTGGGAAGGGTGTATCTCGCATGGAACGAACGCTGATCCTCGTCAAACCCGATGGCGTCCACCGGCGGCTCGTGGGCGACATCGTTTCTCGCTTTGAACGCAAGGGGCTGCGACTGGTCGCGCTGAAGCTGCTGGTGGCCGACCGGGCGCTGGCCGAGAAGCATTACGAGGTCCACAAGGAGCGGCCGTTCTACGGTTCGCTCATCTCCTTCCTCACTGGCGGGCCGACGGTGGCGCTGGTGCTCGAGGGGCGAGAGGCGGTGGTCGTCGCCCGCAACCTGATCGGCGCCACCGACGGCACCAAGGCGGCGCCGGGCACCATCCGCGGCGACTACGCGCTGAGCGTGCAGAACAACCTCGTCCACGGCAGCGACAGCGCCGAGAACGCCGCCAAGGAGATCGCGCTGTGGTTCAAGGCGGAGGAGCTGACCGCGTACACCCCGGTCGACACGCCGTGGATCGCCGGCAGCTGACGACTCCGCGAGGGCGAGCCGATGGCGACCGGCGGCGGCGCGCGTAACCCGTTCTACCTGCTGCTCCTGCTGGCCGGGCTGCTGTTCGTGGTGACAGCACTGGCCTGCGCCGTCGTGCCGGTGCTCGAACAGAAGGCGATCGATGCCGGCAACCCACCGCCCCCCTCGGCGCTGCGCGACGCGCTTCGCGCCGGGGGGTGGAAGTGGCTCCTCTACGAGGTGGCCGCCGTGGTTGCGCTCGCGCTTCTGAGCATGGCCTGGGACCACCGGCGGAGCTTGCAAAACCCGCCTCCCGACGGCACAATCTCCCCGCAGCAGACGCACCAACCTCCGGGGAGGCCGCCGGTCCCATGACGATGAACAAGTCGGGCGATCGTCCCGCCGCGCAGCGCATCGCCGAGCTGCGGCGGTTGATCGACCACCACAACTACAAGTATTACGTCGAGGCTGCTCCCGAGATCTCCGACCAGGAGTTCGACCGGCTGCTCAAGGAACTGGAGCGGCTGGAGGCCGAGCACCCCGACCTCGTCACCGCCGACAGCCCGACGCAGCGCGTCGGCGGCCAGCCGATCGACGGCTTCCGCACCGTCGCCCACCGCGTGCCGATGCTGTCGATCGACAACACCTACAACGCCGGCGAGCTGCGCGAGTTCGACACGCGCGTGCGCAAGCTAGTGGGCGGTGAGCCGGTTTGCTACGTCGTCGAGCCGAAGATCGACGGCGTGGCGATCTCGCTCACCTATGTTGACGGCGCGCTCGACGTCGGTGTCACCCGCGGCGACGGCGAGAAGGGCGACGACGTCACCCACAATCTGAAAACGATCCGCGGCATCCCGCTGCGGCTGCACACCGACGACCCACCGCCACTGTTCGAGGCACGCGGCGAAATCTACATGACGAGAGCGGACTTTGCTCGCCTCAACGAGCAGAACCAGCAGCGCGGCGAGAAGATCTACGCCAACCCGCGGAATCTCACCGCCGGCTCGCTCAAGCTGCTCGACCCGGCGGAGTGCGCGCCCCGCAAGCTGCGGTTGTACGCCTACTCCACCGGCGCCGTCGAGGGCCTGAAGTTGACGACGCACCAGGAGGTGCTGGCGACGTTGAAGGCGTTCGGCTTCCCGGTCAACCCGGAGGTACGGGCGTTCGACGCGATCGACGAGGTGATCGCCTTCTGCGAGGGCTGGGCCGAGCGACGGTTTTCACTGCCCTACGACATCGACGGGCTGGTCATCAAGGTCGACGACCTGGCACAGCGGCGACGGCTCGGGTCGACCGCCAAGCACGTTCGCTGGGCGACGGCGTACAAGTTCGAGGCGGAGCAGGGGGTTACCAAGCTTCTCGATATTGAAATATCCGTTGGCAAGTACGGCGAGCAAACGCCGGTGGCGAAGTTGGCGCCGGTACAACTGGCCGGCACCACGGTGCAGCACGCCTCGCTGCACAACGCCGCCCAGATCATCGCCAAGGACATCCGCGTCGGCGATACGGTGGTGGTGGTCAAGCGCGGCGAGATCATCCCGTATGTCGAGAACGTCGTCAAGGAGCTGCGCACCGGGCAAGAGCAGCCGTTCGTCTTCCCGTCGGCGTGCCCGGTGTGCGGCGCGGCGACACAGCTGAACGAGACGGGCAAGGCGTACGTCTGCACCGGGACGCTGACTTGCCCCGCGCAGCTGCAGGGGCGGCTGGAGTCGTTCGCCAAGCGCGAGCGGATGGACATCGCCGGCGTCGGTGAGGAGATGGCGAAGACGCTGGTGGCGAGCGGGCTGGTGAAGCGCGTCACCGACCTGTATCGGCTCACCGAGGAGCAGCTGCTGACGCTGGAGCGGGTCGGCAAGAAGTCGGCGCAGAACCTGCTCGCCGGCATCGCCGCCAGCAAGGGCCGCGGGCTGGGCCGGCTGATGTCGGGGTTGAGCATTCCCGGGGTCGGCGAGAGCATGGCGCCGCTGCTGGCGCGGTCGTTCCCGACCATCGAGCGACTGCTCGCCGCGACTCCCGATCAGCTGGCCGCCGTCGCCGGCTTCGGCCCGACGCGAGCGGAGAACGTGTGGAACTTCTTCCACAGTCCGGCGGGCGAGGAGCTGGTCGCCGAGCTGCGCGCCGCCGGCGTCAAGCTGACCGAGGACGTGCCCGAGTCTGTCGGCCCCGGCGTGCTCGCCGGCAAGACCGTGGTCGTCACCGGCACGCTCAAGAAATACAAGCGAAACGAGATCGAAAAACGCATCGTCGACCTGGGCGGCAAGGCGGCCGGCAGTGTCGAAGAACACCAGCTACGTCGTCGCCGGCGACGACGCCGGCAGCAAGCTGGACAAGGCACGGCAGCTCGGGGTGACCGTGCTGGACGAGGACGCCTTCGAGCGAATGGTGAGCGACCTGCTCGCCGCCGCGCCGCCGCCCGCCCCCGCCGCGGCTGGCCCGCTGACGGGCAAGACGGTGGTCGTCACCGGCACCCTGGAGCACTACAAGCGGCACGAGGTCGAGGAACTGATCGAGCGGCTTGGCGGCAAGGCGACGGGGAGCGTGAGCAAGAGCACCAGCCTCGTCCTCGCCGGGGACGACGCCGGCAGCAAGCTGGACAGCGCGGCCAGCTCGGCGTGCCGGTGATGGACGAGGCCGAGTTCCGCCGGCTGGTCGGCCAGCAATGATCGGACGTGTTCCCACGCCGTGGCTGTTGGCGAGCGGGGTTCCGTAAGGACCCCGAGTCAGCGTTTCGGCGCGACGTGCTGGGTACTGCGCGACTCGGGGCACCTCGTGCTCCCGCTCGCCTCGCCAGCGGGACCGTCGACGATCAGGGTCGCGTGATCGTTTCGAGGTCTTCGCTCATGAGGACCGTCGCCGTTTCGGCGGACGCGGCGTGCGGGCAAACACCTGCTGACCGGCAGTCGCAGCCCCGGCAGCACTCGCCGCCGTCGAGCGTGTCGCGCTCGGTCAGGGTGGTGATGGCATCTGCCGCGGTGTAGACGTGAACGGTGCGTGCGCGGATCGACTTCCACACCAGTCGCACCCCGGCGGCGAAGTAGTCGCCGCTTCCGCTCCATCTCCGCCAGCGGTGTTCCCCGCTCAGTACCTCGACGGCCAGTCCGGCACCAGGTTCGGGATCGGTTCGCTCGGACGCTGTCGACCGGGCAGCTTGTCCCAGCGGATGAACGACACATCCGGGATGAGCACCAGCCCCGGCATGATCCGCATGCCGGTGTCGGGTCCGACCAGGTCGCCCAGGTCGTTGTCATCGAGAAACCGGCCGAGCAGCCGGACGAGGTCGGCGGCCAGCCCTCCTTCGCCGTACCCCATAACCTTCTCCACCAGGGTGCCGTCGATCAGCTCGTACAGCCGGTCGGTCTGCCGCGCCAGGCGGAGCAGGTCGGCTTCCGTGGCGGTACCGGGCGGCGGCGACAGGCGGACCCGCCGGGGTGGCACGTCGCCCAGGCGGTCGAATAGATCGCCGACCGTCTCGAACACCAGCGAAGGGGGGGCAGATGCCATGCGTCCTCACAACGGTGGCTCAGGGAGAGCGCCGACGACGCTTCGGCGCGGCCGGCGTGCGGGCGAACAATTGTTTCACCGGCAGCGTGAACCCCGGCAGCACGTCGCCGCCGTCGAGGGTGTCGCGCTCGGTCAGGGTGGTGACGACATCCGGCGCGGTGTAGGCGTGAACGGTACGGGTCCGCGGATCGACCTCCCACACCAGCCGCACGCCGGCGGCGAAGTAGTCGCGCCGCTTCCGCTCCATTTCGCCGGGCGTGTTCCCCTGGCTCAGCACCTCGATCGCCAGGTCCGGTGCCAGATCGGGGATCGGCTGCGTCGGGATCGTCCGGCCGGGCAGCCGGTCCCAAGAGGCGAAGGCGACGTCCGGCATCCGCACCTGGCTGGAGAACAGCCGCATAGGGGCGTCGGCCCCGACGACGATGCCGAGGTCGTTGGCGTCCACGAAGGCGCCGATCAACCGGCCGATGAGCATGGCCAGGGCGGATTCGAGCCATCCCGCGACTTTCTCCACCAGGGTGCCGTCGATCAGCTCGTACAGCCGGTCGTTCTGCCGCGCCAGGCGGAGCAGGTCGGCTTCCGTGGCGGTGCCCGGCGGCGGCGACAGGCGCACGCGCCGCAGCGGCACGTCGCCCAGGCGGGACAGCAAGTCCTCGGCCGTCTCGAACGTCAGCGGCGGCGTCGTTACCGTCGACATGGTCCCTCCCGTCTTCGCGCGTCGGGGTTGCATGGTGGTCATCATCCCCGAAGGCGACGGGCGGGCAAGACGCGATCGTCTCGCCCGCCCGCGGAGTAGGGTGCAATGGCCGATCACTGGCCGAACTTGAAGGACTTGTCGGTCAGCCCGGCGGAGGCGGTGCTCACCTGGCGGATCGTCTTCGCCGTCAGTTCCTCGGTGAGCCGGGCCAGCAGTGCGTCGACCGGCATGGCGCCAAGATCGCCGGCCACCCGGTCGCGAACGCTGACGGTGCCGGCGGTCGCTTCCTTCTCGCCGACGACCAGCATGTAGGGGATCTTGTCCAGCTGCGCTTCACGGATCTTGAAATTCACCTTCTCCGGACGATAGTCGCCGCTCACGCGGAAGCCGGCGGTGCGGAGCCGTCCTTCCAGCTGCCGGCCGTAGTCGATGAACCGGTCGGTGATCGGCATGACGCGAACCTGTTCGGGCGCCAGCCAGAGCGGGAAGGCGCCGGCGAAGTGCTCGATCAGGATGCCCATGAACCGCTCCATCGAGCCGAACGGGGCGCGGTGGATCATCACCGGCCGGTGCGCCCGGTTGTCCGCGCCGACGTACTCCAGCCCGAACCGCTCCGGCAGGTTGTAGTCCAGCTGGACGGTGCCCAGCTGCCACTCGCGGCCGATGCAGTCGCGGACCACGAAGTCGATCTTCGGCCCGTAGAACGCCGCCTCGCCCGGCTCCAACGTGAAGTTCATGCCGCGGCCCTGCACCAGCCGCTTGAGGATCTCCTCGGCGCGGTCCCAGTTCTCCGGGCTGCCGACGTACTTGTCGGATCCGGGATCGCGCAAACTCACGCGCACCCGGTAGTCGGTTAGCCCCAGGCTGGTCAGCACGAACAGCACCAGGTCGATGTTCGCCTCCATCTCCGACTCGATCTGGTCGGGGGTGACGAACAGGTGGGCGTCGTCCTGGGTGAAGCCGCGGACGCGCGTCATGCCGGACAGCTCGCCCGTTTGCTCGAACCGATAAACGGTGCCGAACTCGGCCAGCCGCACCGGCAGGTCGCGGTAGCTGCGCGGCTCCGCCTTGTAGATCTGGATGTGGTGTGGGCAGTTCATCGGCTTGAGCAGGTAGCCTTCCTGCGACTCCAGCCACGCCCACAGCGCCTTTGCTCGCTCCTCGTGCGTCGTCGCCTTGTCGTAATCCTTGATCGTCAGCCCGGTCGCCTGCAGCAGCAGCTTCACGCTGCGGTGGATCGCCTCCAGCCGCTCGTCGGTGGTGTGGGCGCCCTGGTAGCCGGGGACGGCGTACTGAGCCAGGTCGAGCAGCTCCTGAAACCGCCGCTCCTTGGCCTCGTCGAGGTGGCCGCACGACATCCGGTAGTGCGCCAGATCGAGGGCGCTGCCGACGGCGTTGAAGTACATCGGCGGGAACTGGGCGTCGCGATAGTACGGGAAGTGGCCGCTGGTGCGGTACAGTTCGAGCCGGCCGATGTGCGGGGTGTACACCGGCTGGTAGCCACGCTTGACCAGTTCGTCGCGGATGAATGTCTCCAGCAGGTTGCGAACGGTGGCGCCGCGCGGCATCCACAGGATCAGCCCGCTACCGGCGGTCGGGCTGATGGTGAACAGCTTCAGCTGCTTGCCGAGCAGCCGGTGATCGCGCTTGCGCGCCTCTTCCAGCTGGTGAACGTAGGTATCGAGGTCCTTCTGGCTGAAAAAGGCGGTCCCGTACAGTCGCTGCAGCTGCTTGCGGCTGCTGTCGTTCTTCCAGTAGCGCCGGCGAGGTTGAGCAGCTTGAAGCGCCCGACCTTGCCGGCGTGGGATGTGCGGACCGCGGCACAGGTCGATGAACTCGCCCTGGCGATAGAAGCTGAGGGTGTCCGAGCGCGACAGTTCGCTATTTGGATCCTGAATATGCTCGACCTTGTAGTCCTGACCGAGATCGCGGACCAGTCCGAGCTGCCCGGCGTTGGGCCGCTCGAACCGCTCGAACGGCTCGCCGGCGGCGACGATCTTGCGCATCTCCTCCTCGATGCGCGGAAGTCCTCCTCCTTGAGCGGCGGATCAGCGTCGATGTCGTAGTAGAAGCCGTTCTCGATGGTCGGGCCGAACGCCAGCTTGACGCCGGGGAACAGCCGCATCACCGCCCGCGCCATGATGTGCGCGCAGCTGTGCCGCAGCACGTCCAGGCTCTCGCGATCCTTCTCGGTGAGCACCTGGAAGGCAACCTCGCCGCCGTCGGTCGGGATTTCGCGGTCGAGGTCGACCACCGCGCCGTTCACCTTCGCCGCGACCGCCGCCTGGGCGAGCCGCTTGCCGATCGCCTCCGCCACCTCGCGCGGTCGGGTGCCGGGCGGCACTTGCCGGGTCGAGCCGTCGGGGAGCTTGAGCGTGAGCATCGGTCGTTTCCTCCATCCAGTTCGCGGCCCACCCCTACGACAGGCGTGCCGCTGGCCGGACACCGTTGTTCCTATCCTGGTTCACCACACGCGCAAGCGACGAAGCCCGCGGGCGCGGGTTGAGGATCAGCAATCCTCAATCGGCGCGGCGGGCCTCGTTCCTTCACAGCAGACTAACCGGGACCGACGTCCCGCGGCGAACTCACTCGCCGACGTAGGGCAGCAGCGCCATGAACCGGGCCCGCTTGACAGCGTCCTTCACCGCGCGCTGGAAGGTGGCGCAGTTGCCGGAGCGCTTGCGGCTGAACAGCTTGCCCTGGCTGGTACACAGCTTCTTCAGCGTCGGCACGTCCTTGTAATCGACGAATGCCGGGCGCGGGCACCCTTCCTTCGTGCAGAACCGACAGCGATTCTTGCGGCCTCGACCAAGCTTCTTGCGAACCATCTGTGTTGACGACCCTTGTTTGCCGGGGTTATGGTACATCCGAGTCGGAAATTATCAGGGTAGCGGCGACCCCGCCCAGTGTCAACGCCGCCTCCCGCCATCCCGTGCCCGCGCATGCGACTGCTCACCTACAATATCCACAAGGGCGTCGGCGGTACCGACCGGCGCTACCGGCTGCAGCGGATCGTCGACGTCATCCGCCACGAACAGCCCGACCTCGTCTGCCTGCAGGAGGTCGATTACAACGTCAAGCGGTCGCGCTTCGACGACCAGCCGGACATCCTCGCCGACAAACTGGCCGCCACCGCCGCCGTCTACCAGCTCAATCACCCGCATCGCGACGGCGGATACGGCAACCTGATCCTGTCGCGCTGGCCGTTCCACGAGCAGGAGCAGGTGTCGCTGCGCTACCAGGATCGCAAGAACCGCGGCGCGCAGCTGGTCGTCGTCGACACCCCCGAGGGACCGCTTCACCTGGTCAACTGGCATCTCGGGCTGGCCGAGACGGAGCGGCGCTGGCAGGTCGGCTACCTTTTACAGCACCCGCTGTTCCAGCGGGCCGCCGACATGCCGACGCTGATCGCCGGCGACTACAACGACTGGCGCAACACCCTCGGCAAGCACCAGTTCCACGCCTACGACTTCCATCAGGTGACCAACCCGACGCACACCTATCGCACCTTCCCGGCGTTCTTCCCAGTGGCGTCGCTCGACAAGGTGTATCGCCGCGGCGCCGTGAAGGTGAAGCACTCGCACATCGTGCGGCACCGCCTGGCTCGCCGCGCCTCCGACCACCTGCCGCTGGTGATCGACTTCCACCTGGCACCGCGCAAGCCGCGACTGATCATCCCCGGCGGCTGAAAACGACGAGCATGCGGCAAGCGGTGGCCGGACCGCCTCTCCGCCATCACCCGTGCGGGAGAGGCTGTGTCGGTACGGCCGCCGGTTGCGGCGCGACATGGATCGCACCCCCGTTCGGGTGTGCCGCCGTCGGGTGGTCCGGGTGGACAGGTAGCCCCATCGGATCGTCCGCCGGCGGCGGTTTCGGGGGACCACTCCACAGCTCGATGAACCCCTGCACGGCCACATAGAACACCGGCACGAAGAACACCGCCAGCACGGTCGAGGTGATCATCCCGCCGAACACCGCCGTCCCCAGGGCTTGCCGGCTGGCCGCCGCCGCCCCGGTCGCCCAGACCAGGGGCAGCACGCCGAGGATGAAGGCGAAACTGGTCATCAGGATCGGCCGGAACCGCATCCGCGACGCCTCCACCGCTGCCTCGCGGATCGACATCCCCTGGAGCCGCAGCTCGCGGGCGAACTCGACGATCAGGATGGCGTTCTTCGACGCCAGGGCGATGATCAGCACCACGCCAATCTGGGTGTAGATGTTGTTGTCCATCCCGCGCAGGTTGACGCCGGCCACCACGCCGAGCAGGCCGAGCGGCACCACCAGGATGACGGCCAGGGGCAAGATCCAGCTCTCGTACTGGGCCGCCAGCACCAGGTAGACCAGCAGCACCGCCAGGGCGAAGACGAGGACCGCCTCGCCGCTGACTCGCTTCTCCTGAAAGGCGATGCCGGTCCAGTCGAAGCCCATCGACCGCGGCAGCTCCTCGGCGGCTGCCTGTTCCATCGCCTGCAACGCCTGGCCGGAACTGACGCCGGGCGCCGCCCCGCCGGTGATCATCGCCGTGGGGTAGAGGTTGTAGCGGGTGATCGACTGCGGCCCGATGCGCGTCTCGGTGGTCAGCAGCGTGGAGAGGGGCACCCGGCCGCCGTCGCGGTTGCGGACCTCCAGCCGCCGCAGCCGGGCGGGATCGCCGCGGAACCGCGCGTCGGCCTGAACCCGCACCTGGTAGGTGCGGTCGAACTTGTTGAAGTCGTTGACGTAAACCGACCCGAGGTTGGCCTGCAGGGTGGCGAACACGTCGCTCAGCAGCACCCCCATCCGCTCGGCCTTGACGCGGTCGATGTTCAGGTAGAGTTGCGGCACGCCGGCGCGGAAGGTGCTGGCGGCGGCGCCGACCTCCGGCCGCTTGCGGGCGTTGTCGATGAGCGCCATCGTCCGCTCCTGGAGAACGTCGGCGCCGACCCCCTCGCGGTCCTCCACCTGCATCTGAAAGCCGCCGGCCACCCCCAGCCCCTGGATCGACGGCGGCACCAGCACGAGTACGAACGGCTCCTGAATCTGGAAGAACGCGGCCTGCAACCGGCCGACCAGCGCCTCCTGCGACAGCTCCGGCGACGTCCGCTTGTCCCAGTCCTCCCAGGCGATGAACGCCGTGGCCGAGTTCGACGTGTTGGTGCCTTCAAGCAGCGAAAACCCGCCGAGGACGAAGTAGAACTCGACACCTGGTGTTTCCGCCATCACGGCGTTCAGCCGGTCCATGACCTCGCTGGTCCGGTCCAGCGACGCGGCGTCGGGCAGCTGCACGGCGACGATGACGTAGCCCTGGTCCTCGGTCGGCAGGAAGCCGGTCGGCGTGTGCTGATACCACCAGCCGGTGAACACCGCCAGGCCGACGAAGGCGGCCAGGACCAGCCACCAGACCCGCAACAGCTGACGCACGATCCAGGCGTAGACCCATTCCACCGGCCGGTAGAAGAAGTCGAACACCCGCGTGAACAGGTTCTTGCCGGCGTATGGCCGGAGGTAGACGGCACACTGGGCCGGTTTGAGAGTCAGCGCGTTGATCGCACTGATGAACGCCGTGGCGGCGATGGTCAGAGCGAACTGACGATACAGCTGACCCGTGATGCCACCGAGGAAGGCGGTGGGCAGGAAGACGGCCATCAGCACCAGGGTGATGGCCATGACCGGGCCGGTCACCTCGTTCATGGCCTGGATGGTCGCCTCGCGCGGAGCCATGCCCTGCTCGATGTGGTGGGAGGCGTTCTCGACGATGACGATGGCATCGTCGACGACGATCCCGATGGCCAGCACCAGCCCGAACAGGGTGAGCATGTTGACCGAGAAGCCCAGCAGCGGCATGAAGGCGAAGGCGCCGATGATCGTCACCGGCACCGTGGTGGCCGGGATGAGCAACGCCCGCCAGCTCTGCAGGAACACCAGGATGACGATCAGCACCAGGCCGCCGGCCTCCATCAGCGTCTTGTACACCTCGTGAATGGCGGCGTCGACGAACTTGGTGGTGTCGAACGGGATGCTGTACTCCATGCCGTCGGGCAACGACGGTTTGATTCGCTCCATGGCAGCGCGAACGGCCTTGGAGACGTTGATGGCGTTGGAGCCGGGCAGCTGGTAGATGAGGATGTTAGCCGAGTCCATGCCGTTGCGGGAGGCGAACGAGTCGTAGTTCTGCGCCCCTAGCTCGACGCGGGCCACGTCGCGCAAATAGACGACCTGTCCGGCTCCGCCGGACTTGACGACGATCCCCTCGAACTGCTCCGGGTCGGACAGACGGCCGAGGGTGGTCACGGTCATCTGGAACCGTTGGCCGTCGGGGCTGGGCGGCTGGCCGACCTGGCCGGCCGCCACCTGCACATTCTGGCGCGCCAGTGCTGCCGTCACCGCCTGCGTGGTGAGCTGCCGCGAGGCCAGCCGGTCCGGGTCGAGCCAGATCCGCATGGCATACGCGCCAACGCCGCGAACCATCACCTCGCCGACGCCCTCGACGCGGCTCAGCTCGTCGCGCAGCCGCAGGGTGGCGTAGTTCGACAGGAACAGGCCGTCGTACTTCTTGCTGGCCGAGGTGAGCGAAACGCCCAGCACGATGTTCGACGACTGCTTCTTGACCGACAGGCCCTGACGGCGGACCTCTTCAGGCAGGCTCGGCTCAGCGATGGCCACGCGGTTCTGCACCAGCACCTGAGCGTCGTCGAGGTTGGTGCCGATCTCGAAGGTGATGGTCAGCGCATAGGTGCCGTCGGCCGAGCTGGTCGAGGACATGTACATCATGTTCTCGACGCCGTTGACCTGCTGTTCGATCGGGGCGGCGACGGTGTCGGCGACCACCTTGGCGTTGGCCCCGGGGTAGGCGGCGCTGACCACCACCGTCGGCGGCGTGATGGCCGGGTAGCGTTCCACCGGCAGCCGGTACAGCGCCACCCCGCCGAGCAGAAGGGTGACGATGGCGATGACGTTGGCGAACACCGGGCGGTCGATGAAGAAACGGGAGAGCATACCAGGTTCCTGAATACTACCGACGGAGGATGCACCGCCTCACTTCGCCTTGCCGGCCGGCGGGGGTTTCAGCTCCCACGCCTGCGGTGCCACCGGGGTGCCGGGTCGGGCCTTGGTCAGCCCGTTGACGATCACCCGGTCGTTGAGCGTCAGCCCGCTCTCGACGGTCACGACCGACGGCATGGCGCGGGGCTTTTCCTCCACCCCCGACGGCGGGAACAGCGTCCAGCTCGCCTTCGGTCCGGTGGCGGGCGCCACCCCTTTCCAGACCTGCGGGCCGACCGTCACGGTCCGCTTCTGCACGAGGTCACCGTCGCCGAGGACGTAGACGAAGCGGCCCTCCTGGCCGGTCATCAGGGCGTCCTCGGGGATCGCCGGCAGGGTGCGGGGCGCTCCGGCGGGGACGCGGACGCGGGCGTACAGGCCGGGGTAGAGCAGGCGGGCGTTCCCCGGCGGCACGCGCGGGTTGGGGATGCGGCCGCGGAGCCGCACCGTGCCGGTGCCGACGTCCACGCGGTTCTCGCGGAAGTCGATCTTGCCGGCGTGCGGGTAGTCCTCCTCGGTGGTCACGCCAATCTCGACCGGCAACGTCTGGCTGAGCACGTCGGCCGTCACCCCTTCCTGCCGCGCCCGCTGAAAGGCGACCAGGTCGCGTTCCGGGGTGTCGAAGTAGACATAGAGCGGGTCCATGCTGACGATGGTGGTCAACAGGGTAGGCTCGTTCTGACCGACCAGGTTGCCGCGTGTCACCAGCGTCCGGCTGATCTGCCCGTGGATCGGCGAGAAGATCTCGGTGTAGCCGAGCTGCAGCTTGGCGGCGTCCAGCAGCGCCTGCGCCTGCATCACGGCGGCCGCGGCGGTGTCGCGGACGGCGACGCGCTGCTCGTACTCCTCGGTGCCGATCGCCCGCGAGCCGCGCAGCCGGCTGGCCCGGTCGGCCTCGGAGCGATAGCGGTCCAGCTCCGTGGTGGCCCGGCGCAGGTCGGCCTCGGCGCGCTTGACCGCGACGGTGTACTCGCGCGGATCGATCTTGAAGAGCAGGTCGCCCTTCTTGACCTCGTCGCCCTCTCGGAAGATCACCGCGTCGAGGAACCCCTTGACGCGGGCCTGCACCTGCACCGTCTCGATGGCCTCCAGGTTGCCGTTGTACTCGTGGTAACTCTGCACGGTGGCCAGCACCGGCCTGGCGATCGATACCGAAGGCGGCGGCGGCTCCGGTGGGGCGGCGCGCTCCTGCGCACAGCCGACCAGGCAGACCGCGGCCATGAGCGGACCGACGGCAAAACGGCGAAACCAGCAGAGAGTCAACACGGTCGTCTCCAGAGGGAGGCTACTCCGCAGGCGGGCCTGTCCGGCCGGGCGCTCGCGGACGGTGGGCGCGGGACGTCAAATCTCCAGGGCGGACAGCGGCTCGGGCGGGTAGTGCCGCCGGATGGCGTCCTCGTGCAGCCCAAGCCCACGCAGGGCGAAGCAAACGATCTGCCTCGTCAGCCGGGACGGGCAATCGTCGAAATCGACCACCGGCGTCGTCGGGGTCGACAGAAACGAGGTCATGGCGGCCAGGTTGTAGACCAGCCAGCCGCCGAGAGGCCCCTCGGGATCTCCCCCTGCGTCGCCGGTGGCGGCCGCCGCCCGCAGACAGGCTTCGATTCGGGGGAGAAAAGAGGTCGTAATCGGCTGCAGCAGCAGGCGGGCGAACGAGCCGTCCTCCGCCAGACTGCGGAGGATCATGCGGTTGTGGATCGCCCGGTCCTCACCGTCGCCCGTTCCGGTCAGCACCAGTACCACCAGATGATGCACGTACAGGACCAGCGTGCGAGTAGAGGGCGGCAGGGCGTCGATCCGCTCGAAGCGGGCCCGTGTCGGGTCGTCACAAAACGACTGCTGGATGGCAGCGAACAGCGCTTCCTTGGTGGGGAAGTGCCGATAGAGCAGGGCCTCGGAAACACCGGCGGCCGCCGCGATCTCGCGGGTCCGCGTGCCCTTGAACCCCTTGTTGGCGAACAGGTGCCGGACGGCCCGAATGATGGAGGCCCGGCGCTCACTGCCCGGTAGTTTTCGCGGTGTCCGCATGAATCGGTGTCCCGCACGGAGGGGCCGACACTCATTCCGGAGAGAGGGGCGATCCGACGACATCCACTCTCAGTCAAGTAAGTGTATGCTTACTTAGGAGCGGCGTCAAGGACCGCCGCTCGCCCCGCTCGCCGTGGTGACTACCTCGCCGCCTGCCAACGGTCGGTGACGGCAAGGACTGCCGCCGCGAACAGGCTCACGCCGGCCACCGCCGCCCACCGGGGCACGTCGAGCGGCTCCAGCTCGAAGAAGTACGCCACCGGCGCGACGTACAGCGCCAGCAGGTAGAGCGGCAGTCCGACAGCCGGCAGCCAGCGCAGCATTCGGTCGACCAGCGACGGGGTGCGGTCGGCGGCGAGCGTTCGCCACAGCGTCAGCCAGCCGAGCAGCACCAGCGTCGTGAGCACCATCGTCCGCTGCATGCCTTCCTCGTCGTGCCACCCCCACGCGGATACCAGCATCACCGCCAGCGCGGCGGCGCCGACCACCAGCCCAGTGCCGAGCGCGAACCAGCCGACGTCGCGGACGAACTCCCGGCGGGCCGGGCCGGCGCGGGAGTGGTCGAGTGTGATCAGCAGCGCCGGCACGCCGATGGTCAGGAAGTTCAGCAGCGTCACCTGCTGCGGGGCGAACGGGAACGGCAGGTGGAAAAGCCCGAGCGTGCCGACGATCAGCAGCAGCGTGTAGGCGTTCTTGGTGAGGAACAGCTTGCCGGCGCGGCGGAGGTTGCGCAGGATCGTCCGTCCCTCGTCCAGCAGCCGTGGCAGCATGCCGAAGTCGTTGTTCTGCAGCACCACGCCGGCGACTGTCCTGGTCGCCCGGCTGCCGTCGCCCATCGCGATCCCCAAGGTGGCATTCTTGATCGGCAGCACGTCGTTCACGCCGTCGCCGAGCATCGCCACCCGCGCGCCGTCGCCGCGCAGGGTGCGGACGATCTGCACCTTTTGCCACGGCGAAACGCGGCCGAACACGCTGCGGTCGCGGATCAGCCGTTCCGGCTGGGGGGCCGACTCCAGCTCGGCACCGGCCACCACTGGCCCGGTGCCGAGCGCCGCCAGCGCTGGCCCGCCGGCGTCGGCCAGCGGGGCAACCGTCGCCCGCACCGTCTCCGGGTTGTCGCCGGACAGAATCTTGAAGCGGATGTGCTGCTCGGCCAGCTGCCGCAGCACGGCCGTCGCTTCCGGCCGCATCTCGTCGCTCAGCGCCACCAGCGCCAGCGGGTCGACGGTGAACCCGTCCAGGCTGCCGTCGAACCGCTCGCGAACGCCCGCCGTTACCTCGGCGAACAGCAGCAGCCGCAGCCCGGTCGGCGTTAGCTCGCGCCAGCGCCGGTGCCAGGCGGCGGATTCCGTGGCATCGGCAGCGAATCGCCCCAGCGCCTCGCACGCGCCCAGCGCCAGCGTCACCTCGCGGCCGTCGAGGCGCACGCGCACCGCGCTGTAGCGGTTCTGCGACTTGAACGGCAGGCCGTCGACCAGCTCGCCGGCCGTCTCACCCAGCGCCGCTCGCAGCGCCGCCAGGCTCTTGTTGCCGGTGTCGAGTGAGCAGGTGGCGAACAGGCTGACCAGGCGGCGGACCTCCCCTTCGTCGTGGCGTGTCGTCACCACCTCCAGCCGCGCCAGCCGCAGCTGGTTGGTGGTGAGCGTGCCGGTCTTGTCCATGCACAGCGTGTCGATCGACGCCATCGCCTCGACGGCGGCCAGCCGGTTGATGATTGCCCCCTGCGCGGTCATCCGCACGGCGCCGAGCAGGAAGGCGATCGTCGCCATCAGCACCAGCCCCTGCGGCACCATCGACGTGATCGTCGCGGCGACCATGCGGACCAGCTCGTCGACGCCGAAATTGCCGCGGAGGAGGAACAACCCGAGGTAGGCGATCGACAGGCCGACGGCGATGGCGGTCAGGACGCGAATCAGCCGGTCGATGCTCGCCTGCAGCGGGGTGGCGGTGTACTTGTACTGCCGCGCCTCGCTCGCCGTCTTCTGCGCGAACGCCGCGGCGCCGACGCGCTCGGCCCGATAACTGCCCTCGCCGGCGACGCAGAAGCTGCCCGAGAGCAGCGTTTCGCCCGGCTTGCGCGGCACCGGGTCGGACTCGCCGGTGAGCAGCGCCTCGTCGACTTCGAGGAACCGCGCCTCCAGCACCGGCCCGTCGGCGACCACCGCATCACCGGCGGCGAGCAAAATCACATCGTCCGCCACCACGTCGCCGGCGAGCACCTCCTGCACTGCACCGTCGCGGACGACGCGGACCCGGCTCTCGGCCAGCAGCGTCAGCCGGTCGAGCTGCCGCTTGGCGCGGATCTCCTGCACCAGCCCGAGGAGCGTGTTGACGACCGCCATCCCGCTGACCGACACGCCGGCCCGGTAGTCGCCGAGCAGCAGCAGCAGCACCGCCGCCGGCACGACCAGGGCGTTGAACAGCGTGAACAGGTTGCGGCCGACGATGTCGAGGTACTCGGCCCGGTCGGAGCGGCGGACGCGGTTGACCCGCCCCGCGGCGATGCGGTCGGCGACCTCGGCGGCAGTGAGTCCATGTATCATGACAGCCCGATGCGCAAGCGAGGGGGGATTTTCCACGTTGGACATTGTACGGGTCTTCACAGCCCTCGCTTGCGCTTCGGGCTGTTGCAATCGCTCGCGCTCACCACCATAATGACCACACTCCGCTCGACCTCGCCACGCCCGCTCGGCAGGACGCCTGCCCTGGAGATCGCACCCATGCGCCGACCCATCCCGGTCCTCGTGCTGCTGCTCGTCGCCGTCGCCGCCCCGGTCCACGCCGGTAGCTCGAATAGCCTGCTCGACGTGTCGCCCGACGGCACCCGCTTGCTGGCGGTCAACGCCGACAACGGCACCGTCTCCATTGTCGATCTGAAAACGCGCCGGGTGCTGCACGAGATCGCCGTCGGCGACAAGCCGGAAGGCGCGACGTGGGTCGGCAACGGCTCGCTGGCCGCCGTCACCGTCTACCGCGAGGACCGCGTCGTGTTCGTCGACGCGGCGGCCGGCAAGGTGGTCGACCGGCTGAGTGTCGAAGACGAGCCGTATGGCATCGTCGCTCTCAAGGACGGCAGCCGGGCGTATGTGACGCACGAGTACCCCGGCAGCGTCAGCGAGATCGACCTGGCGACGCGCAAGGTGCTGCGGACGTTCCCGGTCGGCGCGATGGTCCGCGGCCTTGCCCTGTCGCCCGACGAGCAGCGGCTCTACGTCACCGAGTTCACCACCGGCGTGCTGCACGCCGTCGACCGCGCCTCGGGCAAGGTGGTCGATAGCTGGAAGGGGCACTCGACCGACAACCTGGCGCGGCACGTCGTCGTCCACCCGACGCGGCCGAAGGCGTACCTGTCGCACATTCGCTCGAAAATCACCGTCGCTCACGGTAGCGGCTCGATCTTCCCGCAGCTGTCGATCTGCGACCTCGTTCCGCCGGGGCCGGAGCGGCGGCGGTCGTCGATCGGCATGGACACGTATAACGGCGTCTATGTCGTCACCAACCCCTGGGAGGCGGCGCTGTCGCCCGACGGCAAGCGGCTGTACACCCTCTACGCCGGCACCGACGACATGAACGTCAGCACAGTGATCGACGACAACTACCGCGAGATTCGCCCCGAGGGCGGGCCGCGGCACCTGGGTAAGAACCCCCGCGCCATCCGCACCAGCCCCGACGGCGAGGAGGTGTACATCTACAACACCCTCGACTTCGCCGTCACCGTCCACGACGCCGGCGTTCGCCGCACGCTGGCGACGATCCCGGTGTGCAAGCCGCCGAAGTCGCCGGAGTGGGTGCGCGGTAAGGTGCTGTTCGCCTCCGCCGAGCGGCCGTACCTGACGTCGGCGCGGTGGATCGCCTGCGCCTCCTGCCACCCCGACGGGCACTCCGACGGGCGGGTGTGGAAGAACCCCGAGGGGCTGCGCAAGACTCCGCCGATGATGGGGCTGGCGCACACGCACCCGCTCCACTGGTCGGCCGACCGCGACGAGGTGCAGGATTTCGAGTACACCCTCCGCGGCCGACTGATGGGCGGCTACGGGCTGATCGCCGGCCGCATCAAGCCGAAGGTCGGCCACCACCCGGTCGAGCTGGAAGAGAAGACGTCGGGCCGGTCCAAGGACCTCGACGCGATGGCGATTTACTGCAACTCGTTCACCTTCACCCTGTCGCCGCACATCCCGGCGCCCGGCAAACTGTTCCCGGCGGCCGAGCGCGGGCGGGCGCTGTTCTTCGACAAGACAGTCGGCTGCGCCGTCTGCCACAGCGGGCCGTACTACAGCGATTCACGGCTGCAGAAGCCGTTCAACCTGCACGACGTCGGCACCGGCGGCGACGACCCTGGCGAGAAGATGGGGCCGAAGTACGACACCCCGACGCTGCTCGGCGTGTATCGCTCGGCTCCGTACCTGCACACCGGCAAGGCGAAAACGCTGCGCGACGTGCTGACGACGTGCAACGCGGGCGACAAGCACGGCAAGACGTCGCACCTGACGCCGGAGCAGGTCGACGATTTGGTGGCGTTCCTGAAGTCGCTGCCCTACGAGCTGCCGCCCGACGAGACGCCCAACACGGTGCCCTATCGCTACGTCGCCCCGCGGAAGAAGGACTGAGGATGAACCCGCACTGGCGTGAACGTTACGAGAAGGCGATCGACATCACCCGCCGCGCCGGCCAGGTGGCGATGAGGTACTTCGACACCCCGCTGACGGTGGAGACCAAGGGCGACGATAGCCCGGTGACGATCGCCGACCGCGAGACGGAACAGACGCTGCGCGGCAGCCTGGCCGAAGCGTTTCCCGGCGACGGGTTTCTCGGCGAGGAGTATGGCGATACTCCCGGCACGAGTGGCTATCGGTGGATTCTCGACCCGATCGACGGCACGCGCAGCTTCATCCGCGGCATCCCCACCTGGGCGGTGCTGGTCGGGCTGGAGTACCAGGGCGAGCTGATCGCCGGCGTCGTCGACGCCGCGCCGCTGGGCCACACCTACCACGCCGTCCGCGGCGGCGGGGCGTACCGCAACGACCGGCGGATCTGTGTCAGCGATGAGGCCGATCTGAAAAAGGGTCTTTTGTTCTACACCGGCGTGCAGTGGTTTCAGCAGGCCGGCGCCGAACAGACGTTCTTTGAACTGGTCCGCCGGACCGACCGGCAGCGGGGCTACGGCGACTGGCACGGCTTCATGCTGGTGGCGCAGGGGTCCGGCGAGGTAATGCTCGATTACGGCTGCCATGCGTGGGACGTGGCGGGCATCCAGCCAATCGTCGAGGAGGCCGGCGGACGGTTCAGCAACTGGGACGGCGGGGTCGACATCAACCGGCCCGACTACCTCGTGAGTAACGGCAAACTGCATGACGCCGTGCTGGCGATCCTGGCGGGGAAGGAGTGAGCATGCGTCCCCCGCGAGCGATCGAGTGGGTCGGCGAGGTCGACGGCTTCCTGCGGCTGATCGACCAGACACGGCTGCCCGGCGAGCTGGTGTATCGCGATTGTCGCGACCTGGAGGCGGTCCGCGCCGCCATCTGCGAGCTGGCCGTCCGCGGCGCGCCGGCGATCGGTGTCGCCGCCGCTTACGGCGTGGTGCTCTACCTGCAACAGCACCCCGACGACCGGCTCGGCGCGGCGGTCGAGCGGCTGTACTCCAGCCGGCCGACGGCGGTCAACCTCGGCTGGGCGCTCGACCGGATGCACCGCCGCCACGAAGCCGCGCGCCAGGCCGGCGAGCGCTTGCTGGTCGAGCGCATGCTGCAGGAGGCTCGCGCCATCGAGGCCGAGGACGTGGCGATGTGCGCCGCCATCGGCCGGCACGGCGCCGCCCTGATCCGCGACGGCGACGGCGTGCTGACGCACTGCAATACCGGCAGCCTGGCGACCGCCGGTCTGGGCACGGCGCTGGCTGCCGTGTTCACCGCCGTGGCGGAGGGTAAGCGAGTCCGCGTCTACGCCGATGAGACGCGGCCGCTGCTGCAAGGCGCACGGCTGACGGCGTGGGAGCTGGCGCAAGCCGGCGTCGACGTGACGGTGATCTGCGACAACATGGCGGCGCAGGTGATGAAGGAGGGCCGGGTCGCCCTGGCGATCGTCGGCGCCGACCGCATCGCCGCCAACGGCGACGCCGCCAACAAGATCGGAACCTATGGCGTGGCGGTGCTGGCGAAGGCGCACGGCATCCCGTTCTACGTCGCCGCCCCGTCGAGCACCTTCGACCTGACGCTGGCCGACGGCAGCGGCATCCCGATCGAACAGCGCGACGCCCGCGAGGTAACGCACGGCTTCGGCCGCGCCACCGTTCCGGACGGCGTGAAGGTATACAACCCGGCGTTCGACGTCACGCCGGCGGCGCTATTGAGCGGCATCGTCACGGAACAGGGCGTCATCCACCCGGTCACCGCCGAGGCCGTGCGCGCGACGCTCCAAGTTTCGCTCTAGCCCTCGGTGAACACACCGGGGGCAAGTGCGTGTCGACGTCCACCCAAAGGGGCGCCTCGCCTCCGCCCCTGGGGCGTGCGTGTCGACGATACCTCAAACAGGGCGCTCCGCATCCGCCCCCGGTGTGTTCACCGGGGGCAAACCTTTTGGGCCAAGCTCCCTCACGGTTGCCGCTCTTCACCATCCCTTCAGGTTCCGGCCGGTAGGCTGGCGGCGGTTTCACGCGCACGGAGAGACGCCGATGCAAGTGCTCCTGCAGGTGACGGACGGGAAGCAGCGGGGCAGGGTGGTGCCGCTCGGGCCGGGACAGCACCTCTTCGGCCGCGACTGCGGCTGCTCGGTCCGGCTGGTGAGCGAGCTGGTCAGCCCGCAGCATTGCCTGCTCACCGTCGAAGCCGACGGCGTGCGGCTGCGCGACCTCGGCAGCGCCCACGGCACCCTGGTGAACGGCCGGCCGGTGCGTGGCGAGGCGGAGCTGCGCGACGGCGACTCCATCGTCATCAGCCCGCTCGACTTCCGCGTCCGCTTCGACCTGTGGGCCGGCGGACACGGCGAGGACGACGGATTCGATACCGTTTCGGAAATCTGTTGACGCCGCTTCCGGATGCGGTACAACGAACTGCCGAGCAATGGGGTTCTCACCCTCGCGCTCCTGTCTCGTGGTGTTCCGGAGTGGCCATGTCAGATCCCACACCCTCTCCCGGGGCCGCCCCTTCTAGTTCGGAAGGAACCGCCCCAGCAACCCCTGTCAGCCCCGCGGCGGCGAAGCCCGCCGTCGCGGCGAAGCCGGCGGTCAGGAAGGCGGACGAGCGCCGCGGGTTCCTGATGTCCTGGTTCGTGTTCGCCATGACCGCAATGATCGGGGCGTTTACCCTGTGGACCCTCGGCACGCTGCGGTTCCTGTTCCCCAACGTCCTCGCCGAGCCGCCCAACAAGGTGAAGGTCGGCCTGCCCGACGACTTCGAGGACGGCAAGGTCGTCGAGAAGTTCAAGGACCAGAACATCTGGGTGGTGCGCAAGGATGGCGCGATCTACGCCCTGAGCACCACCTGCACCCACCTCGGCTGTACCCCGAACTGGCTGGAGAGCGCGCAGAAGTTCAAGTGCCCCTGCCACGGCAGCGGGTTCTACATCTCCGGCATCAACTTCGAGGGACCGGCGCCGCGACCGCTGGAGCGGTGGGCGATCGCCGTCGGCGACGACGGCCAGCTGGTCGTCGACAAGAGCAAGAAGTTCCAGCAGGAACGCGGCGAGTGGACCAACCAGGAGTCGTACATCAAGGTGTAAGGGTCGATCATGTCGGTCGGTGACTACCTTCGCAATACCCAGGTCTGGAAGAGCATCTTCCGCCACCCCGCGCCCCGCGATCGCCGCAACCGCGTGGTGGTGATGCTGACCAACGTCTTCCTGCACCTGCACCCGGTGTCGGTCCGCAAGAGCGGTATCGCACTCAGCTACACCTGGTGCATGGGCGGGCTGACGTTCTTCATGTTCCTGGAGCTGACCATCACCGGCGTGCTGCTGATGTTCTACTATCGGCCCACGCTGGAACACGCTTACAACGACATCCTGCTGCTGCGGGACGTCGCCACCCTCGGCATCCTCCGCGAGCTGCATCGCTGGGGTGCGCACGCGATGGTCATCACCATCTGGCTGCACATGTACCGCGTCTTCCTGACCGGCAGCTACAAGCCACCGCGGGAGTTCAACTGGGGCGTCGGCGTGCTGCTGCTGGTGCTGACGCTGCTGCTCAGCTTCACCGGCTACCTGCTGCCGTGGGACCAGCTGGCCATCTGGGCGATCACCGTCGGCAGCAACATGGCGCGCGCGACCCCGCTTCTGGGGCACGAGGGGCCGGGCGCGGCGTTTCTGCAGGTCGGCGACGTGCCGCTGATCCACTCCGGCTCCGACGCGCGGTTCCTGCTGCTGGGCGGGCGGTTCGTCTCCGGCGACACGCTGCTGCGCTTCTACGTGCTGCACTGCGTGGCCATTCCGCTGGCGGTGGCGGTGCTGATCGCGGTCCATTTCTGGCGCGTCCGCAAGGACGGCGGCATCAGCGGTCCGCTGTGACCCGCCTGGCCCGGTTCTCTCCGACTGCTCCCCGACTGAGGTGCGATCCGTTATGGCAGCCTCTCTCGACTCCGGTCTGCAGACCGGGCTTGGCGTCTACTACGGCCTGTGCGCCCTGATGAACGCTGGTTTCGCCCATTACTACCAGCGGCACGCCGAACCGCGGCAGCCCGGCGCCGCCCGGGCGTGGTACGCCGTCGCCGGCCTGTTCCTCCTGCACGCCGTCGCCTACGCTGTGTTCCACGTCGGCTGGAAGATCCCCCACTCGGTCACCGAGACGACCGACGCCGTCCTGAGCGGCAACCTGGGGGCGACCATCTACACCACGGTGTCGTTCGTGGCGTTCGCCGCGCTACTCTACTGGCGACGGTTCTTCGTTCAGCCGCAGGTGGCGTGGGCGGTGCTGATGCTCAGCCTGCTCGCCGGCGGCTGGTCGTTCACCGACCCGAACTTCCGCTCGATCGTCGCCAAGGAAGACAACGTCCCGATCACCATGCTGATCTACTCGGTCGGCTTCTTCACCTGGCTGGCACTGTATCGGGCGGTGCAGAACGATGAGCGCATCGCCCGCGGCGAGCCGGTGCTGGAGAAGCTCGACGATGAGAAGGTGCTGGTGTGGCCGGACCTGGTGTACACCGAGCTGATCGCCATGATCATCGCCACCGCCGTGCTGATCGTCTGGGCGGTGCTGCTCAAGGCGCCGCTGGAGCAGCCGGCGACCAACGCCAAGGCGCCCAACCCGTCGAAGGCGCCGTGGTACTTCCTCGGCCTGCAGGAAATGCTCGTCTACTTCGACCCGTGGATGGCCGGCGTGGTGCTGCCGACGATGATCATCGTCGGGCTGGTGGCGCTGCCGTACATCGACTTCAACCGCGAGGGCGTCGGCTACTACACGTTCCGCCAGCGGCCGTTCGCCGTCACCACCTTCCTGTTCGGCTTCCTCGTGCTGTGGGTGGTGCTGATCGTCCTCGGCACCTTCCTGCGCGGGCCGAACTGGAACTTCTTCGGCCCGTTCGACTACTGGGATCCGCACAAGGTCGACCCGCTGAACAACGTGAACGTGTCTGGGCTGTTCTGGGGCGCACTCGGCCAGCCGGTCGAGGGGATGCCGATCCTGCAACGCGAGGCGCCGGGCATTGTGCTGGTGCTGCTCTACATGGTGGCGCTGCCGCCGCTGCTGGCGCGGACGGTATTCCGCCCGTTCTTCGTGAAGATGGGGTTCCTGCGCTTCATCACCCTGGTCACGCTGCTGCAGTTCATGGCGGCGCTGCCGATCAAGATGGTGCTGCGCTGGGTGTTCAACCTGAAATACATCATCGCCATCCCGGAATACTTCTTCAACATCTGACGGCGGCCCGGTCCTCGACGTGGGGGCGCATCGGACCGAATGGTCGCGCATCAGGCGGCCCGGTTGCGTCCCGGTTGAGCGGCTCCAGCCCAGAGGCGGATCGCACATGGCAGCCACCGACAAACCGTATCGCAACCCGCGCACGCTGGACATCGTCTTCGCCGTCTCCTGCGCCGCCATGCTGCTGACGACGGTGTGGATGCTGGTCCAGGACTACCACCGCGACTTCAAAGCGGTGCAGCGGACGTTCCGCGACGTCGAGGCCACCCTCGCCGAACGCGAGATGATCGACAAGCTGCCCGACCCGGAGGTGGTCACCGAGCGGCGCAAGGCGCTCACTCGGGCGCGGCGGCGGCTGGAGAAGGCGAAGGCCGAGGTCGCCCCGGTCGAGCGAACGCTGATCGCTCGCCGCGAGAAGGCCGACGATCATTTCCGATCGATCAAGGCCGACTACGACTCCAAGGTCAGCTACTACAACATCGCCGTCGACGACGCCGGCAAGTATCCCAGCGACAGCGCCGCCGCCCAGCGCTTTCAGCGACAGGCGGACGCTCTCCGCAAGGAGCTGGACGACCTCGAAAAGCGGATGAACGCCGCCAAGGGCGACCTCGACCGGCTGGACGCCGAGTTCGCCGAACAGGTGCGGGCAAAGGTCGACGGCCCGGACAAGGCGTACACCGAGGCCGAGGACGCGCTCAAGAAAGCCACTGGCCCGTTCGATCGGTTCGCCAAGCTGGCCGCCCAGAAGGACTGGACGCTGGCCGACACCGTGCGCACCCTGCCGATCCTCGACGGGTTCGCCTCGCCGGTGAAGATCAACCAGATCTGGCTGCCCGAGCTGACCATCGATTACAGCTTCCGCGAGGTGCCGCGCTACGACCGCTGCACCACCTGCCACCTGGGTATCGAACGCGGCTCGTTCGACCGGGCGACGTTGACCCGGCTGGGCGACGACGACGAGAACAGCCGGTTGACGTCCAGGCTGGTGGCGGCCAAGGAGATGTTGCAGAAGCGGGCCGACGCCGGCGAAAAGCTCGGCTTCTCCCCCGACTCGCTGCCGGGCAAGACCAACGGCTCGGTGCCGCTGGCGGCGCTGCTGCTGATCCTGGCGGCGGTGATTGCGGCGGTGTCGCTCGGGCTGCTCGAACGGTCGGTGCGTATCGGCGTGCAGGTGTTGCTGATCGGGCTGGTGATTACTTTCCTCAGCTCGACGGCGCTGGCGGTGTTCGCGCCGAAGGAAACCGCAGTCCGCACGGTGAAGCTGGATGCCGGACAGGTCACGCAATCCGCCGCTCACCCGCGGCTCGACCTGTTCGTCGACTCCAACAGTCCACACCCGGCGGAGAAGTTCGGCTGCACCGTCTGCCACGCTGGCCAGGGCAGCGCCACCGACTTCAACCTCGCCTCGCACACCCCGACTGACGCCGTCCAGACCGAACAATGGCGGAAGAAGCACGACTTCCACGCCGGCCACTTCTGGGACTTCCCGATGCTGCCCAGCCGGTTCATCGAGTCGTCGTGCCTGAAGTGTCATCACGAGATCACCGACCTGATCCGCTACGGCAGCGAGCAGGAGGCGCCGAAGCTGACCCGCGGTTACCAGCTGGTCCGCGAGATGGGCTGCTTCGGCTGTCACGAGATCCACGGCCCGGAGCGGCCGGCAGGTCGGCCCGGACCTGCGGCTGGAGCCGACGCCGGCGAAGGAGTTGCTCAGCGCCGCCGACCAGGCCAGGCTGAACGCCGACCCGGCCAACCCGCCGGGCGATCTCCGCAAGGTCGGTCCGAGTTTGCGCCGACTGGCCGAGAAGACCAGCTACGACTGGACCGTCCGCTGGATCAACGCCCCGCGTGAATTCCGCCCCGACACGCGGATGCCGCACTTCTACAACCTGAGCACCAACCATCGCGATGTGTTGCCGGAGGACCAGAAGAACTTCCCGGCCGCCGAGGTCCACGCCGTCAGCCATTACCTGCTGACCGAGAGCACGAACCACCTGTCCGGCCGCGACTTCAACCGGCTCGCCCTGCTCGACGGCAAGCAGAACCTGCAGTCGCTGCAAAAGGCGCTGATCGCTGGTGGGCTGGACGACCGCGCCCAGAAGGAGCTGTTCGACGTCAGCCGCCGGTTCACCGACCTGGCGCTGCTGTCGGCCCCGCTCCAGGCCGAGGCGATCAACCAGGAGGGCATCCGCCAGCGGCAGGTACAGGAGCAGCTATCCGAACTGCACCGCCGTCGCAAGGATCTGGAGGCCCGCGGCGTCGCCGGACCGGAGGCGGACGCGGTCAAGAAGGAGATCGCCGCTTCGGGCCAGGAACTGACCCGGCTGACGACCCGGCTGATCGACCTGGCCCGGCCGTCGCCGCTCGCCGACCGGCTGATCAACGAGGACGGCCAGCCGGTGGCGCTGCCCGCGAAGGACGGCGACCCGGTCAACGGCCGGCGGCTGTTCACCGAGCGCGGCTGTCTCGCCTGCCACGGCCATCAGGCCGTCGCCACCCCGCTCAAGCAGGGCGACAAGACGCTCGTCCACGCCGTCGCCTGCGACGCCGAGTTCGGCCCCGAGCTTAGCCGCATCGCCGACAAGCTGGCGCCGACACTCGACAAGGTGTCCGCCCGCCGCTGGCTGGTGCAGTGGATGCTCAACCCGACCGTCTACCACCCGCGGACGCGGATGCCGGTCACCTTCCTGAGCCTGTCCGACGCCAACGACGTGGCCACCTGGCTGCTCAGTCAGAAGACTGGCTGGCAGGGCAAACCGCCCGAGCCGCAGGCGCCGACCCTGCAGGACTACGTCAAGCTGGCGCGCGTCTACCTGGCCAAGGCGCCCGGCGTCACTCGCACCGACCTCGACGCCTACCTGCCGGCGGACGGCAAGCCGGCCGGCATCCCGGCGGACCGGCTGGCGGCCTTCCCGCGCGACGCCGAGGAGCGCAAGCTCGTGCAAGGGCAGGTCGATGAGGCTGCGCTCAAGTGGTACGTCGGCCGCAAGGCGATCGGCCGGCTCGGCTGCTACGCCTGCCACGACATCCCCGGCTTCGAGACCGCCAAGCCGATCGGCGTCGGGCTGAACGACTGGGGCCGCAAGGACAACGAGCGGATCGCCTTCGAGGACGGCGCCGCCTTCGCCCGCGAACACTTCAACCTGATCTCGGTGCGGAAGACCCGACCCGAGGTCGAGGCGCGCGTCAAGGCGATCGAGGCGAAGGAGGAGAAGGATCGCACCGGCGCGGAGAAAAAAGAACTGAAAACGCTCCAGGATCAGATTGCGGCCCAGCCGCGGATCGCCGAGCTGGAGCGGCAGCAGCAGAGCAAGGGTCTGCGCGGTGCGGAGGCGCGCGAGCTGGAGGAACTGCGGCCGCTCAAGTTCTTCGCTCCGTCGGAAGATGGCAAGCGACCGCCGATGGAGGAGTTCTTCTTCCACGCGCTGGAACACCATCAGCGCGAAGGGTTCCTGCAGCTGAAGCTGGCGGAGCCGCGCAGCTACGACTACAACCGGCTGCGGCCGTGGGATGATCGGCTGCGCATGCCGCAGTTCCGCTTCGCGCGCACCCGCAAGACGGCCGACGAGTCTGACGAGGCGTACCAGGCGCGGCAGCACAAGGAAGAGGCCGAGGCCCGTGAGGCGGTGATGACGTTCGTCCTCGGGCTGGTCGCCACGCCGATGCCGCTGAAGTATCTGCATCGGCCGAACCAGGACAAGATGGCCGAGATCGTCGGCCGGCAGGTGCTGGAGAAGTACAACTGCGGCGGCTGCCACCAGATCCGCCCCGGCGTCTTCGATTTCAAATTGACCGAGGAGACGACGCAGGCGCTGTTCAAGTCGTACCAGTCGGCGATGACGCCGCAGAAGCAGGCCGAGGACTACCCGTTCCTCAACCACTCGGCCTGGTTCGGCAATGGCGGCCACGGCGACTGGATGCACGCCCTGGGTTACTTTAATGAGCTGCAGACCAGCGGCCGTCGCGAGGCCGGCGAACAGGTCGATGTGGTCTATCTGTCCGAAGCGATACGGTTCGTCGGGCCGGACCGGGTGGTCCGCAACCTGCCGGCCGGCACCAACCTGGTGTTGCCGGAGGGCAGTTACCGGGCCACGCGCCCGTTCGGCGGCACCTGGACCGACCTGATGCTGCCCTACCTGAGCCGCAAGAACAGCACCGACTTCCCGGCAACCAAGCCGGAAAACGCCCGCTCGGTGTTGCCACCGCCGTTGCACCGCGAGGGCGAGCGCATCCAGCCCGATTGGGGCTATCGGTTCCTCCTCAACCCCGGCATGGTCCGGCCTCAGGAAACGATGCTGCTGCGCATGCCGCGCTTCAATCTGAGCAAGGAGGAGGCGCAGGCGGCGATCAACTACTTTGCCGCGGTGTCGCGGATGACCAACCCCGGCGCCGGCGTGCAGTACCCCTACGTGCAGATCGAGCAGCGCGACGGCGAGTTCTGGCAGCGGATGAACGCCCAGTATGAAGGGCAAGCCCGCGCCGCCATGCAGAAGCGCCAGGAGGAGCGGAAAAAGGCGGACGAGGAGCGCAAAAAGGCCGAGGACGAGCGGCGCAAGATCGAGGGCGACCTGGCCGCGCTCAAGAAGGAGATGGCCGACCCGAAAAATGCCAAGAAGGCGGACGAACTGAAGAAGGGCGTCGCCGACAAGGAAGCGGCGTTGAAGGCGGTGGCCGACCGGATCGCCAAGCTGCCCGCACCCGTTGCAGCGGACGCCGACGGCGGGCCGGCCGGGCTGTACGCGCGGCACGCCTTCAACCTGCTGGCCGACAAGAACCTGTGCCTCAAATGCCACAACATTGGCGGGCTGCGCACCGACAAGCCGCAAGCGCCGAACCTGGGCATGGCGGCCGAGCGGCTGCGGCCCGACTGGGTCGAGCGGTGGATCGCCGTCCCCGAGCGCATGTTCACCTACTTCCCGGTGATGCCGCAGAACTTCAAAAACGTTCACGACCCGCTACAATGGGAGAATCAGGACAAGTTCGTCGGTCCGCCGCTGCAGCAGATACGCGCCGTCCGGGACCTCCTCATGGATTCGCCGCGGCTGAACTCCCTGATCGCCACCACCACTCCCACCCCCCCGGCGGCGGCTGGAGGTACGAAGAAGTGATGCTGTTCGTTTCCCCGCGGGCCTGGGCCGTTGCCCTGACCGCCGTAGGCGTTTTGTCCATCCCCGCCACCGCCCGGGCGCAGAGTTACGGCACCGTCGCCGGCCAGGTGACGTTCGCCGGGGACACCGTCCCCGAGCCGGAGAAGGCCAACGTCGACAAGGACCAGGCGCACTGTCTGTCGAAAGGGCCGATCTTCAAGAACAACCTGGTGGTGAACAAGTCGAACAAGGGCGTCCGCTACGTCCTGGTGTGGCTGGCCGACGCCGCCAACCCGAAGTCGACCGCCTGGAAGGCGCCGATTCATCCGTCGCTCAAGGAGTTCAAGCCGACCGTCGAGATCGACCAGCCGTGCTGCATGTTCGAGCCGCGCGTGCTCGGCATCCGCGAAGGGCAGGCGCTGGTCGTCAAGAACAGCGCCCCGGTGGCGCATAACTTTTCGATCACCTCCATCGGCGACGGCCCCAACGGCAACTGGCTGACGCCCTCGGGCGCCAAGGGGCTGGAAGTGAGCGGGTTCAAGGCCAAGCTGCTGCCCACCGTCTTCAGCTGCAGCATTCACAGCTGGATGAAGGGGTACGTCGGCGTGTTCAGCCACCCGTACTTCACCGTCACCGACGAGGACGGCAAGTTCGAGCTGAAAAACGTCCCGGCTGGCAAGTACCGGCTGATGGCCTGGCAGGAGGAGGCCGGCTGGGTGCTGGTCAACCCGAAGATGCGGACCGACCGCGGCAAGATCATCGAGGTGAAGGGCAACGCTACCACCGACGTGAAGGTCCCGCTGAAGGTCGCCCGGGACTGAGCCGCCCCGTCCCGGCGGCATGACGCCGTCCCCCTGTCGCGGGCAAGAGAGGTTGCCACCCGCATCCGGCGGCCCCTCTTGCCCGTCCCCTTTCGCATCCCGGAGGTGTCCGATGCGTCGTCTGCTCTGCCGCTCTCTTTCCACCGCGCTGCTGCTCACCCTGACCGGGCTGCTCGCGTTCGGCTGCGCCGGTTCCCGCCGGAGTGACGACGACGAGGACGAGGGGCCGCGGGTGCGCAAGACGGTCCGCCCGCAGGCCGCCCAGCTCAAGCCAGTCAAGGCGACCGAGTATGGGGTGATTCGCGGGATGGTGACGTGGGACGGCGCGCTGCCCAACATGGATCAACTGGCGGAGGAGCTGAAAAAGAGCATGTCCGCCAACAGCGACCACCAGTATTGCCTTACTGGCAAGAAGCCGGACGACCCGGCCGACTACCAGTCCACCATCCAGCCGTTCGAGACGACGCAGCAGGAGTATCGCATCGGCGACAACAAGGGGCTGGGCAATGTGATGGTGTGGATCGAGCCGCCCGACGGCCACTACTTCGAGGTGCCCAAGGACCAGCTCGACGCGGTGGCGAAAGAGGTACGACTGACGCAGCCGCACTGTGCCTTCCTGCCGCACTGCACCGTGCTGTTCCCCAGCTATCGCAAGGATGGGGCGGAGACGCCGACCGGGCAGAAGCTGATCGTCGATAACGACGCCCGCGTGGCTCACAACGCCAACATCAAGAAGCCGCTGTCCGGTACCGATAACGTACTCATTCCGCCGACCCAGAAGCGCGAATACGTGATGCCGGTCGAGAAGGGCTTCATCACGGTCGGCTGCGACGTCCACAAGTGGATGTCGGCCTACCTGCGGGCGTTCGACCATCCCTACGCGGCGGTCACCAGCGTCGGCGGCGACGCTGCGAAAAAGGTGTGGGAAGACCGCAAGGCGCCGGCCTTCGGCAGCTTCGAGATCAAGGGCGTGCCGGTCGGTGCCAAGGTCAAGCTGGTTGTCTGGCACGAGAAGCTCGGCTACCTGACGGGCCAGAAGGGCAAGGAGCTGACGCTCAAGAAGGAGAACGTCGAGAACTTCTCCGCCGGACAGAAGTAATCTCTTACTCGGAGTCGTCGGGCGGGGCCGGTTGCCCGCGCGCCGCGGCTTCGTTACGATGGCGCATCAGGCCCCCGCCCGTCGCCCGGCCGGGGTCCGCAGGAAGACGACAGGACGAACCATGAGCGACACCGACAAGCCGATCGATCAACCCGCGTCGGGGCAGCCGGCGCCGGACCGCCCGCGCTCCCTCCGCGACGCATCCCGCCAGTCAGCGCCTCGCGGCGGCAAGGTCCCCTCCCTCGACAGCCGCGACCTGAGTTACGGGTTCGGCGGGGGGGCCAACGCCTTCGACCAGGAACTCGAGCGCGAGCTGAAGGAGGCGATGGGCGAGGTGTCGTCGACCGCCGACCTCAAGCGCCTGTACGGCGAGGACGCCCGCGGCCGGCCGGCGTCGAAGCCGGGGCAGGGGACGGCGCCGCGCAAGGGGCGGGTGATCAGCGTCCGCGGCAAGGACGTGTTCGTCGACGTCGGCGGCCGGCTGCAGGGGCTGATGTCGCTGCAGCAGTTCGAGGGCGATCCGCCCGCTGTCGGCACCGAGGTTGAGGTCCACATCGAGGGGTACGACCCCGACGGGCTGCTCGTCCTCACCCGCCAGGGGGCCGCCGTCGAGGCCGACTGGAGCAGCGTTGCCGTCGGCATGATCGTCGAGGCGCGCGTCACCGACACGAATAAGGGCGGCCTGTCAGTCGACGTAAACGGCATCCGCGGCTTCATGCCGATCAGCCAGATCGAGCTGTTCCGCATTGACGACCTGGCCCCGTATGTCAACCAGCGGCTGCGCTGCATGGTGACCGAGGTCGATCGGCAGGAGAAGAACCTGGTGCTCAGCCGCCGTGCTCTGCTCGATCAGGAGCGGGCGGAGAAGCGCGACAAGCTGTGGGCCGAGGTCGCCGAGGGCCAGGTGCGCGAGGGCACCGTGCGCTCGGTGATGGCGTTCGGCGCGTTCGTCGACCTGGGCGGCGCCGACGGGCTGCTGCCGGTCGGCGAGATGAGCTGGAAGCGGGTGAAGGACCCGAACGAGGTGGTGCAGCCGGGCCAGATGGTGCGGGTGACCGTGCTGCGCGTCGACCGCGAGGCCAAGAAGATCACCCTCGGATTGCGGCAGCTGGTCGACAGCCCGTGGTCGCAGGCGGCGATGACCTATGCTGCCGGCACGGTGGTCAAGGGGACGGTGACGCGACTGATGGATTTCGGCGCGTTCGTCGAGGTCGAGCCGGGGGTGGAGGGGCTGGTCCACATCTCCGAGCTGGCTCCCGGTCGGGTGGCGCGGGTGGCCGACGTGGTCAAGGAAGGGCAGGAGGTGACGGTCAAGGTGCTGAACGTCGACACCTCCGCGCGCCGCATGGCGCTGTCGATCAAGGCGGCGCTGCATGCCCCGGCCCCGGTCGAGGCGCCGACCGAGGAAGAGGAGGCCGAACCGGCGCCGGCGCGCAAGCCGCACAACATCCCGCTCAAGGGCGGGGTCGAGCGCAAGCCGTTCGACTTCCCGCTGCCGCCGAAGCAGGGGTGAGACGGCAGGGTAGGGGCAGATGGCTGCCACGCCCGACGGGGCCGATCGGTGAAACGCCGCATGCCCACGCGAGCGTGGGCATGGCACCGAAGCAGTCATCGGCCACCGGCTTCTGGGTGCCATGCCCACGCTACGTGGCCATGGGATGCGGGACCACTTCCTCGGACGGGGCCGGTCGGCGAAACGCCGCATGCCCACGCGAGCGTGGGCATGGCACCCTGAAATCTTCCTGCCACTGGACACCCGGCCGCGAGGCGTAGAATAGCAGCGCTGGAGCGGGGCGGGGCACCCGCTTGCGCTCGTTTTCCGGACAAAGGACGCCTGCATGGCCGGCAAGCTGGTGGGGATCGACCTGGGGACTACCTTCTCGGCGATCGCCTCCCTGGACGATCACGGGCAGCCGCAAACCATCCCCAACCGCGACAACCAGTCGCTCACACCCAGCGCCGTGCTGTTGCTCGACGACGGCACGACGGTGGTCGGTGAGGCGGCCCTCGACGTCGCCCTGGAGCAGCCCGACCGGGTCGCCACGCTGGTCAAACGGCGGATGGGCGAGAGCACGTTCGGCCGGTCGGTTGCCGGCCGCGAGTTTCGGCCGGAGACGCTGTCGGCGATCATCCTCCGCAAGCTGGTGCAGGACGCCGAGCTGCGGATCGGGCCGATCGACAAGGCCGTCATCACCGTCCCGGCCTACTTCGACGACACCCGCCGCAAGGCGACCAAGGACGCCGGCCGCATCGCCGGGCTGGAAGTGCTCGACATCCTTGATGAGCCGACGGCGGCGGCCCTGGCGTACTCGTTCCAGCCGCCGCGGCCGCTGCACGGCGCCCCGCCGCCGAAACCGATCCTGCCCGACGAACAGCGGACGGTGCTGGTCTACGACCTGGGTGGCGGCACCTTTGACGTGACGCTGGTGAAGCTGTCGAAGGAGCGGTTCGAGACGCTGGCGATCGAGGGTGACGTACGGTTGGGCGGCAAGGACTGGGACGACCGCATCGTCGACCACGTCGCCGCCAAATTCCAGGCACAGCACGGCGCCGATCCGCGGACCGATCCACAGTCGCTCGCCGGCCTGCGCGCCGCCGCCGAGCGGGCGAAGAAGACGCTCAGCAAGCTGCCGCAGACCACGGTTTCCTGCACGCACGCCGGCACGCTGCTGACGGTGCCGCTCACGCGCACTGACTTCGAGACGCTCACCCGCGACCTGCTGGTCCGCACCCGCTTCACCACTCAGCAGGTGTTGCGGCAGGCGTCGCTCAGCTGGGAGCAGGTCGATCGCGTGTTGCTGGTCGGCGGATCGACGCACATGCCGATGACCGGGCAGATGCTGCTGGAGCTAACCGGCAAGCCGCCGGACAGTTCGCTGGCGGTGAGCGAGGTGGTGGCCCGCGGCGCCGCCCTGCACGCCGGCATCGTCGCCGCCCACCACCACGCCGACGACCAGCTGCTCGACCCGATCGCCCAGGCGCTGCTGGAGCAGGTCGTCGAGATCAACGTCAACGCCCACAGCCTCGGCATCGAGGTGAAGACGGCGGCCAACGAGCGGGTGAACGACATCCTGATTCCGAAGAACACCCAGCTGCCGTGTGCCGCCAGCCGCGTTTATTTCACCAAGGCGGAGAACCAGCCGCGCGTGCGGGTGAAGGTGTTGCAGGGCGATGCCCGCGAGGCCGACGCCTGCATTTCGATCGGCGAGTGCTGGATCGACGAGTTGCCGCCGCACCTGCCCCGGCACTCGCCGGTGCAGGTCCGCTGTGGCGTGGCGAGTAATGGCTTAATCGATGTGCTGGCGCTCGACATGACGAGCGGCAAGATGGCGCGGTCGGTGATCCACCGATCGAGCGGGCTGTCCGACGAGGAGATCGCTCGCGAGGCGGAGTTCGTCCGCGGGCTGCGAATCCAGTGAGGCGACCATGACTCCGTCCCCGTCGGCGCCGCACGGCGTATTCGCGGTGCAGTGCCCCAACCCGAAGTGCCGCAAGTACATGCTGGTCGAGGAGCAGGACCGCGGCGGGGTGGTGGCGTGTCTGCTGTGCAAGACGTCCATTCGCGTCGGCGGCGCGCCGAAACCGCCTGGCGCGCAGCGCTCGCAGTAAGGCCATGCTTTTAGCCCCCGGTGAACACACCGGGGGCAAGTGCGTGTCGACGTCCACCCACAGGGGCGACTCGCATCCGCCCCCCGTGTGTTCACACCCTGCCGGCCGTGCTTTTCGAACGGTCCCGGTTAGTCCGCAGCGGTCTACTTTTCCTTCTGCTTCGCCAGGAAGGCGCGGGCGTCGGTGTCGAGCTTGCGCAGCTCCGGGATCAGCTCCTGAATCAGCCGCGCCGGCTTCTCATCGTCGATATTCACGTCCGGCTTCAGCTCGTTCAGCTCTTTCAGGATGCGTTGCGCGTGCTTCTCGCTGCCGCGGAGCAGGCGGGCGGCGCCGAGGAAGTCGTCGTGGGCCTTGCACACCGCCAGCGCCTTGTGCGCCTCCGCGATGCGGGCCTTCAGCCCGGCGGTGTCGAGGGCCGGCCACGCCTCGTAGATGAACAGCCGCGCCGCCCGGTGCGCGTCGTCGCGCGGTTCCCACAGCTTTTTCAGTTCCGCCAGGTGTTGCTGAATGTCCTTCGTGCGGAATGCCTCGGGCGCCTTCTCGTAGATGGCGATCGCCTGCTCGATCTCGCCCTCCTTCTCCAGCAGTCGGGCGCGCTCCAGCTGAATCATCCATTCCTTCCTTTTCGGATCGTTTTCTTCCTTTTCGATCTTTTCCAGCTGGGCAGTGGTCCGCAACAGGGCGGCCTCGCCCGACTTGAGGACTTGCAAGCGCTTCACCACCGGCGCCAGGTCCATCCGTTCGGCCGGCGGCAGCTTCTCGACCTCCTTGCGGACCTCCTCGTACTCGCTCATCAGCTGGGTGTGATCCTGCTGCAACCGCTGCAACGTCTGCCGCACCTTCGCCAGCGCCTCGCCGCGCCGCTCCGGCTTGACGGTCAGCGCGTTGATCTCCTCGAACAGCTCGAACTGGACCGCCGATGCGTTGATCACGTTCTGAAACAGCGAACGGACGCGGAAGGCGATCAGGTCGCCCTCCTCATTCGTCGCCGGCAGCACCAGTACCTGCTGGCTGTCGTCGACCAGCGGCACCGGGATGCGGGCGCGGAGCGTCTCGCCCGTCAGCACGCTGACGAAGGCGATGCGGTTGAACACCCCCTTCGGTCCGTCGCGGGAGGTGTCAATGTCGCGGCCGGGGCGGGCGTTGACCAGCAGCCGGCTGGAGTCCTCGCCCTCGAACCCGTGCCGCCGCACCTGCAGCGTCACCGCTGTCCGCAACGGCTCGGTGCCGCCGCCGGGCTTCTCTTGCAACAGCCGCAGACGTAACGGCGCCGCCCGCGTGCCGAGCAGCACACACCGCAGCCCGGTGACGCTCGCCAGGCGAAACCGGCTGAACAGGTGGCAGCGGCACATCCCGCCACGCGGCGGGTCGACCACCTGCAACACCGCCGCCGGGATCGCCACGCCGGCCGCCGTCCCCTCCTGCCGGACCAGGGCGAACAGTTCGTCTTTTTTCACCCATCGGCCGAAATCGACGCCCAGGTCACCACCGCGCAACTCCACCCGTACCTGCCGCTGGCCGTCCGGTTCCGACACCACGATGCCGGTCAGCCCGAGGTCGCGTTCGAGCAGCAGGGCAGCGGTGCGGGCGACGAACGGGCGGTCGGCGGTGCTGCCGCGGCGGACCACCGGCGACGGCAGACCGACCAGCCCGTTGTAGCCGCGCGTGCGGATCTCGTACTCGCTGCCGGTGAACGCCACCAGCGCGAAGAACAGCAGCTCGCCGGAGCGATCGCGGTAGCCGTCGAGCGAGCGCGTCAGCCCCCGCTTGCGGATGTCGACCAGCTGCGGGTGAGAGTCCGTCACCTCGACATGGGCCGCCTCGCCCAGCGCCGCCTGCATACCGTCGTGCAGCTCGCGGGCCACCTGCTCGCGGAACACTCCGGTCAGCAGCCGGTGCCGCTCCATGTGAACCACGACGCGGATGCGGTACGGCTCCTGCAGCTCCGACGCGCCCCACGCCGCCCCGGCGCCGCAGGCCAGCAGGGCGACGGCGAGCAGACCGCAGGCACGGACGGCGGACATGACGAAACCCCTCGGGGTGATGGCTAACGAAGTGTATTCAGATCGCTAAAATAGTCGGGATAGGTCTTGGCGACACACGCCGGGTGATCGATCACCACGTCGGGAACGCGCAGGCCGACCAGCGCCAGGCTCATCGCCATGCGGTGATCGTTGTAAGTGGCGACGGTCGCCCCGTGCAGCGGGCGGGGGAAGATCGTCAGGCCGTCGGCGAACTCCTCGACGCCGGCGCCCAGCCGCCGCAGCTCGGTGGCCAGGGCGGTCAGCCGGTCGGTTTCCTTGTGACGGATGTGGGCGACATTGCGGATCGTCGTCGGTCCGTCGGCGAACAGGGCGACGGCGCCGAGTGTCATCACGGTATCGCTGATGTCGTTCATGCCGACGTCGGTGCCGGTGAGCGGGCCGCCGTGGACGGTGATCGCCGTCGGCGTTCGCTCGACGCGGCAGCCCATCCGCTCCAGCACGTCGACGAAGCAGACGTCGCCCTGCAGGCTGTGCATCGCCAGGCCGGGGACGGTGATCGTTCCGCCGGTGATCGCCGCGGCGGCGAAGAAGTAGCTCGCCGCCGAGGCGTCCGGCTCGATCTGGTACTCGCCGTTCGGCAGACCGTCGGCCGGCTGATCGCCGGGGATCAGGTAGGCGTCGGGCGTCGGCGACTGTACGCGCAGATGCCACTGGTGCAACATCCGCACCGTCATGTCGATGTAAGGCCGCGACACCAGCGGGCCGGCGATCTCGAACGTGGTGGTACTCGGCGCGAACGGGGCGGCCAGGAGCAGACCGGACAGGAATTGACTCGACACGTCGCTCTTGACGCGGACCCGTCCGCCCCGCCACGTTCCGCCGTCGACGATCACCGGCGGACAGTCGTTGTTCGCCTCGCTGCGGACGCGCACGCCGAGCTGGTCGAGGGCGGACAGCAGGTCGCCGATCGGCCGCTCGCGCATGCGGGCGATGCCGTCAAGCCGGTAACTACCGCGGCCCAGCGCGACCAGGGCGGTGAGAAACCGCATCGTCGTACCGGAGTTGGCGACGAACAGGTCGGCGCTGGTCGCCGGCACCAGCGGCCGATCGCCGCGGCTGGACGGTGACGGTCGGCTGCGGCGCGTCCCAGTCCGCCGTCACGGCATAGCCGAGCCGATCGAGAGCGGCGATCATCACCTCGGTGTCTTCCGAGCGCAGGCAGCCGTGCAGCACGTTCGGCCGGTGAACGCTCGACAGCGCGGCCAGGACGAGGGCGCGGTTGCTGATGCTCTTGGAGCCGGGCGGAACGACGGTCGCCACCGGCGGCCGGGCCAGCGGTTCGATCGGCAACTGGTCGGGATAGGAGATCGCCTCGGCCATGCTACTGCTCGTAGGTCACGCGGATCAGAAACAGCCCCTTCGCCGGCGCCGTCGGGCCGGCGCGGGTGCGGTCGCCGGTGCGGAGCACGTCGGCCAGGTGCTCCACCGGCCAGAAACCGCGGCCGATGTTCATCAGCGTGCCGGCGATGGCACGCACCATATTGTACAGGAACCCGTCCGCCTCCACATCCAGCCACAGCCACTCGCCGAAGCGATTCACCGCGACGTGCGTGATCGTCCGCACGCTGCTCGCCCGGTTCGGCCACTCGGTCTCGAAACAGCGGAAGTCGTGCGTGCCGCGCAGGACCGTCGCCGCCTCGGCCATCCCCCTTGCGTCGAGCGGATAGCGGCTATGATGGCAGTAGCGGCGCTGGAACAGGTCGACGACCGGCCCGTCGTGGATGACGTAGCGGTACAGCTTGCGGACGGCGTCTCGGTTGGCGTCGAACTCGTCGGGGACGACCTCGACCGATCGAACGACGACGTCGTCGGGCAGGTGGGCGTTGATCGCCCGTAACAGCTTCGGCGGGTCGATGCGCGTCGCGCTGTGAAAGGTCACGACCTGTCCGATAGCGTGGACGCCCGTATCGGTGCGACCGCTGGCGACGACGCGAACGCGCTCCTCGCCGGTGAGCGCGGCCAGGGCCGATTCGAGCGTCTGCTGCACCGTCCGCTGCGCCGGCTGGGTCTGCCAGCCGTGGAAGTCGGTGCCGTCGTAGCTCAGGACGAGGCGGAAGTTACGCATGGCGTCAACGAGCGTCCAACCGAGAGGGCAGGGCGAGATGAGCACGCAGGAATGGCTGGTCGCGGCGACCGTCGCCGGTGCGGTGGGCTACCTCGTGTGGCGTTACGCCCGGTCGTGGCGGAGGCGCGGCTGTGACACCGGCTGCGGCGGGTGCGGCAGTAAGGCAGCGGCACCGGCCGGGCTGGTAAGCCTGGACGAGCTTACCGCCCGCGTCAAGGGGCGCGGGTCGCAGCGATGACGCGAGCGCTGTCGGCGCCGGCTGGTGAGGCGGTACGGAAAAATCGGGGAAAATAGCTTGACACCTGGTTCGGAGTCGGTAACATCGCTTAAGACTTTTGGCCTCTTCTCTGTTCCGGCCCCGCTGTCGTCTGTCCATCAGGCGTACAGCGGGGTTTTTTCATTCACTCCGCCGCCGCTGCCATCCGCTCAACGCGGTGTTCACCACGACGATCGCGCCGATCAGGATGTACTTCACCTCCACCGGCACATCGAAGAAGCTCACGCCGTTTTCGAGGATGCCGAGGATCAGCACGCCGAGCAGCGTGCCGCCCACTGTCCCCTGACCGCCCGACAGGCTGGCCCCGCCGATCACCACCGCGGCGATCACGTCCAGTTCCAGCCCGACCGCGGCGCTCGGGTCGCCGCCGTTGGCATGGGCGAATAGCAGGATGCCGGCCCAGCCGGTGAGCAGGCCGGCCACGGCGTAGATCCACACCTTGGTGCGGTCGATCGCCACCCCGCACAGCCGCGCCGTCTGCTCGTTCGAGCCAATCGCGTAGCAATACCGGCCGAACACGGTGAACCGCATCAGCGCGACCATGCCGACCGCCAGCAGCGCCAGGCTCCACACGCCGGGGTCGAACAGCAGCGTGTCCGAGCTGGCCCGCGACAGCGCGTCCACCCACCCCGGCCGCCGGCCGCTGAACGACACCCGCTTCCGTGCCGCCAGCCACACCGCCAGGCCGCGGGCGATCGACAGCATGCCGAGGGTGGCGACAAACGGCGGCACGCGCAGTCGGGTGACCACCAGCCCGTTGCACACCCCCGCCAGCGTCCCCACCACCAGCCCGGCCGGGATCGCCGCCCCACTCGCCAGCGCCGCCGACCGGGTCGGCTCCCACGTCAGCCCCGCCTGCGTCAGCAGCAGAGATAGCCAGTCCGGCAGGGTCGCTTCCGGTCCGTCATAGACCAGACGATACGTCTGCATGCACACCACCGTCACCAGCGCCACCACCGACCCGATCGACAGGTCGATCCCGCCGGAGACGATGATCAGCAGCATCCCCAGCGCCGCCACCGCCGGGATGCTGTTCTTGTGCAGGAGCACCTGGATGTTGTCCAGGCTGAAGAAGTTGCCCAGCTGGCCGCGCCAGGCGAGCAGCAGGATGAACAGCAGCAGCAGCGAGATCAGCCCGAGCACCGGCCCGCTCGGCCGATACCGGCGAACCGGCCGTTCGCTTCCGCCGCGGACGCCGGTGGTAATCGCCTGCGTGCTCATCCGCGCTCGCTCCTCGCCCCGGTGGCGTATGCCATGATCTCGTCGGCCGTCCACGCCTCGACCGGCCGCGGCGGGATCAGCCGCCCTCGCGTCATCACCGCCACCCGGTCGCACACACCGAGCAGCTCCGGCAGATAGCTGGAAACGAACAGCACCGCCTTGCCGGCCGCCGCCTGCTCGCCGATCAGCCGATAAATCTCCGCCTTGCTGCCGACGTCCACGCCGCGAGTCGGCTCGTCGAGCAGCAGCACGTCGGCCTGCTGGTGCAGCAGCCGCCCCAGCGCCACCTTCTGCTGGTTGCCGCCGGACAGCTGCCCGACCGGCTGCGTCGGGCCGGCGCAGCGCACACGCAGCTGACTCAGCCAGTCGCCCACCGCCCGCCGTCGTCGCCCCAGGTCGAGCCAGCCGAATCGGCCGTAGGGCCGGAGGCGCGAGTAGGTCAGGTTGTCCTCGATGCTCTGGATCAGCGCCAGCCCCTCGCCCTTGCGATCCTCGCTCAAGAGTCCCACACCCTGCCGGATGCGATCGGCCGGCGTCGCGCCGGCGTCCGAGTAAGCGACTACTTGAATCAGACCGCTGCGGACGGCGTCGAGGCCGAAGACGGCGCGGAGCAGCTCGGTGCGGCCGGCGCCGACGATGCCGGCCAGCCCTAAAATCTCGCCGCGCTGCAACGTCAGGGTAACGCCGCGCGGCAGCGGATCGCCGTTCAGCCCGGCCAGCTGCAGCACCGGCGCGCCGATCGCGTGCGGCACGCGCGGGAACTGGTCGGTCAGCTGCCGGCCGACCATCTGCTCGACGATCCGCCCGAGGTCGACGCCGTCCAGCTCGCCGGTGCCGACCGATCGGCCGTCGCGGAGCACGGTGTAGCGGTCGGCGATCTCGCCCAGCTCTTCGAGGAAGTGCGAGATGTAGACCACGCTCACCCCGCGGTCGCGGAGCCGGCGAACCAGCGCGAACAGCCGCCGGGCGTCCTCCTGGGTGAGCGAGCTGGTCGGCTCGTCGAACACCAGCACGCGGACATCGACCAGCAGCGCGCGGGCGATCTCCACCACCTGACAGGCGGCCGGGCTGAGCGCCTGCACCGGGCTATCCGGGTCGATCTCCGGGTGCTCCAACTCGGCCAGCGCTTGCACCACCCGCCGCCGCCCCTCGCCGCGGCGCAAAAACCCCCACGCCGTCGGCTCGAGCCCGAGCAGCACGTTGGCCTCGACGCTCAGGTGCGGAGCGAGGGTCAGCTCCTGGTAGATCATGGCGACGCCGTGGCGGCGGGCGTCGTCGGGACCGGCGGGGCGGAACGGCTGGCCGTCGAGCCACATCTGCCCGTCGTCGGCGACCTCGGCGCCGGCCAGCACCTTCATCAGCGTCGACTTGCCGGCGCCGTTCTCGCCGATCAGCGCGTGGACCTCACCGGGCCGCAGCTCCAGGTCGACGCCGGCCAGCGCCCGCGTCGACCCGAACCGCTTGCACACCCCCTGCATCACCAGCCGCGGGACACTCGCCACGCTCACCCCTCACCCACCCCGCGTCAGGTCACTTCTTCGCCGCGAATTCCGGCGCCTTGATCGTTCGCTTCGCCTGCTCGGCCGGGTCGAACAGCTCGCGCGTCTTCGGATCCTTGGCGTTCTCGGGAGTAACCAGATACTCGCCCGTCGACAGGTTCTTGCCGCCGGCCGACACGTCGTCGCCCTCCAGGTGCCGCACCAGCACGTACACGCCGAGGTAACCCATCCGGTAGGGGTCCTGCACGATGGTGCCGACGAGGTCGCCATCCTCGATCGCCTGAAGCAGAGGTGCCGACGAGTCGAACCCCATCAGCCGGATCTTGCCGATCAGGTTCTGGCTGCGCATGGCGTTGAGCATGCCGGACGCCGCCGACTCGTTCACCGCAAAGATGCCGTCGGCTGTGTCCTTCACCTTGATGAGCAGCGGTCCGGCGGCGCGCTGGGCGGTGTCGACGGTGGCGCCGGCGTACACGTTGTCGGAGATCACCTCCGGCACCGGCTCGCCGGCCTCCTTGCGCTTCTTGATCGCCGCGTTCACCTCGTCCATGAACCCCTGCTCGCGCTGTTCGGTACTCTCCGAGCCGACGGCGTAGCGGAACAGCACCAGCTTCGGCGCCTTCTTGCCCTCCTTGTCCAGCACGTCGAGCAGTCGTTTGGCCGCCAGTTTCCCGCCGTTGTAGTTGTCGGTGGCGACGTACTTGACGAACAGCGCCGGGTCGGCCAGTCCGGAATCGATGATGACAACCGGGATCTTGCGGTCGACGGTTTCCTTCACCACCGGCACCATCCCCTTGCTATCCTGGGGAGCGAGGACCAGGCCGCTGATGCCGCGGCTGCCGACCATCTGCTGCACCTTGGCGATCTGCTCCTGGGCGTCGCTCTCCTTGAGCGGGGCATCCCACAGAATGCGGACCGGGACGCCGGCCTTCTCCAGATCGGCGGCGGCTCGTCGCGCCCCGCGCTCGATCGACTGCCAGAACTCGTGCGTCTGCCCCTTGGGGATGACGGCGATGGTGTACTTGGCCGGGCTGCCTTTCTGCCCGCACCCCGACGGGGCGAGACAGGCCAGCGCGGCGGCAGTCAGCAACACGGTGCGCAGCATGGGGCCTCTCCTTACGGATCGCAGCGAGTGGGGGAGAGCGGTAGCCTATGCTCGCCGGCGGGGATGGTCAAGCGATCGGTCGCCTCCCCCGGCGATCCCGATTGTATTGCCGGCGGTGCGGCGATATAGCCGCCGCCGGTCGGCATCGTCGGCGCGAGGCGGGAGCTATGGACTGGGTGCTGGAAGTGCGGCCGATTCGCCTGTTCGGCTTCTACCTGGCCGTGATGTTCGTGTGCGGCACGATGTTGCGGGTGCGGCAGTACCACGCCGTGCTGTCGCTGCTCGCCCGCCTGCACGCCCGCTGGCCGAACTTGACCCGCCTGGTGCTGGCGCACCGGCACATCCTGGTCAATCGCGCCACCCTGTTGCCGCTGCTGCTGATGCTCGGCCTGCTGCTGCTGAACACGCTCGCCAGCCGGCTGATCTGGCCGCAGGCGGATCGCTTTCAGATTGGCGACCTGGGACCGATCTGGCCGGCCATCCCGGTGGTCGTCGTCGCCGAGCTGGGGATGGTCGGGCTGGACGTCTACTCGATGCTGCGCGTCGGCGCTGTCGATCAGGCGCTCTTGGAGAAGTATTTCGACCAGGCCGAGTTCTGGCTCCAGGGCGTGAAGGCGCCGGTGGTGCGCGTGCTGTCGCTGGGGTTCATCAATCCCCGGAAGATTGTCGCCACCGAGGTGCGGTCGGCGCTGGAGAAGGCGGGCGGGCTGCTCCACAACACCGCCTGGTGGGTGTCGATGCAGACGACGGTGCGGATCGTGTTCGGCCTGACGCTGTGGGGCAGCTATGCGTTGCAGTCGGCGCTGCGGCACCTGGTGACGGGATGACTGGTCCGCGGTGTCGCCCACCCGCTAGAATACGGCGGACCATGCGCCCACGATCCGCCGGGAGCCGCGAATGGCCGGGCAGCCGAGCCGGGCAGTGCAGGATTACCTGAAGACGATCCACGCCCTCGACGGGGCGGACCGGGTCGTCTCGCCGGTGGCGATCGCCGCCCGGCTGCAGGTCCGCGCGCCGTCGGTCACCGGCATGCTCAAACGGCTGGCCGACGCCGGCTGGATCGACTACGAGCCGGGCTGCGGGGCGCGGCTGACTCCGGCGGGGGTGGCCGAGGCGCGGCGGGTGATCCGCCGACACCGGCTGGAGTCGAGTTGTTCCTTACGCGCGTGCTCGGGCTGGACTGGGCGAGGTGAGCGCCGAGGCCGAGGCGCTGGAGCACGCCATCTCGCCGCGGCTGGAGCAGGCGATTGCCGTCCACCTCGGCGAGCCGCTCGAAGACCCGCACGGCCACCCGATCCCGACCCGCGAGGGCACCCTGGCACGGCGGCAGCTGCGCTCGCTCAACACCTTCCTGCCAGGCGAGGCCGTCGTCATCCGCGAGGTCCGCGACGACAACCCCGACCGCCTCCGCCGCTGGCAGACGCTCGGCCTGATGCCCGGCGTGGTGGTCCGCATCGTCCGCCACCAGCCGCTCGACGACCTGTTCGAGCTGCAGGTCGGCGCCCGCGTCGTGCCGCTCGGCAGCGAGGGGCTGGTCGGACTGCTCGGGGAGCCAGTCGACGTCGCCCCGGCGCCCGTCGGCGAGCCGTAGCCGGCCGCGCTCAGCCGTGCCAGACGAGCACGGCGGCGAGGATCGCCATCTTGGCGAACGGGTCGTGCTGTACCGGGTCGCGGAACGCGACGCGCAACCCGTCCGGGCCGCTGCCCCACTCCGCCAGCGACACGTCGCCTCCGCCTTGCACCGGGGTGCCCTGAAGGCCGCTCGCCATCCGGGTCATCAGCGTTCGCCCCCAGCAGTCGAATACCCGCCGGGTCGCGACGATGGCGATCAGGTCGCCCTCGCTGTCGCGGACTTCCCATCGGGGCAACAGGCCGGTCCGCCGGACGGTGAACACCAGCGGCGAATCGAAGGTCTCATACACGCCGAGGACTGGCCACCACGACAGCAACCCACGCGGCGCTTGCCGGACGGCGAACCCGAGCACGGTACCGCCGTCGCTCAGGTCGATGCGGCCCTCCGGCGACCGGGTCCGAACGAGCAGGGTCGACTGTTCCAGCAGCCCGCCCACGACGGCCGGGGCCGACGGTGAGCCAGAACTGGGCGTTCCATCGCGGGATCCACCTTCCACGGACTGGCCCTGTAACCCACAAGTGTTCGGACGCTTCCGCCGGGGCGAAAAAATCGGCTGCGGCGATTTGACCGCCCCTCCATCGTAACCTACGGTTGGTGTGGCGACAGGTGTCATTCCCCTGATCCCGTCGCCGGACGCACTCCCCTCCTTGCGCGCCGTCTTCCCCTCCCCATAACTGTGGCATTTTATCCCCCGTTGACTCCCTCGGTAGTCAGCGGGTGGTGATCGCCTGGCGTGCGCCGGCCAACAGGTCGACGCTCGCCGGGCCGGCATCCTCCACCGAGCAGAGGTTCCCACAGGCGTTCGGCGCGGTGGGGCCTCTGTTTTTTTGCGCCCCTCGCTGGCTGGCCGATTTCGTCTGGCAAATAATTGACCGATCCGTCGGCGAGCGGATAGATTACCCCTGTACGCCTCCCACCCCGGTCCGGAGTTCATCCCCATGACCCACCGCCTCGATCGCCGCCAGTTCCTGAGCGAATCCGCGTTCCTCGCTGCCGCCGCCGCGATGGCCCCGTCCGCCACCCCGACCGAAGCCGCCGACGCCAAGAAAGCGGGGTCGGCGAACGACAAGCTCCGCGTCGCCGTCGTC
>JAXMAU010000019.1:0-102469 GCA_046350215.1 Gemmataceae bacterium
CGAAGGAGTCCGCGGATGACCGACCCTGATCACTTTCTGGCCGAGCATGCGGCGCTGTCCCGGCGCTATTTCCTCCGCTGCTGCGCCGCCGGGGCCACTGGCTATCCGTGGTCGGCCCCGGCCGCCGCGCCCCGGCCGTCGGTACTGGACAAGCTGGAACCGTACTTCACTCCCGCGAACCAGTTCGGCGACGTGTCGCGCGGCAATCCGGTGCCGCACACCTTGTCGGAGGCGAAGCGGCGGGCGGTCGGGCTGACCCGCGACACCTGGGCGCTGGAAGTCGTGGCCGACGCCGACCACCCGGCGGCACTGGGCAGGACGTTTACCCGGGCGGCCGGCACCGCCCTCGACTTCGCCGCCCTGCTGGCGCTGGGGGCGAGGCACGCCGTCCGGTTCGCCAAGGTCATGACCTGTCTGAACATCGGCTGTCCACTGGGCATGGGCATCTGGGAGGGAGTGCCGCTGCGAACCGTGCTCTGGCTGACGCGGCCCAGGGAAAACCTGCGCCGCGTCTTCTACCACGGGTATCACAACGACGACCCGAAGCAGCTGTTCCGCAGTTCGCTGCCGGTGGGCCGGGTGCTGGAGGACCCGGACGGACTACCGCCGGTGATCCTGTGCTACAAGCTGAACGGCGGCTGGCTCAGCCCGCAGCGCGGCGGGCCGGTACGCATGGTGGTGCCGGAGCATTACGGGTTCAAGTCGGTCAAGTGGCTGACCACCCTGACGCTGTCCAACCAGGCCGCGGCGAACGACACGTACATCAGCGGCAACAACGACATCGACAGCCCGCTCAAGACGTTCGCGGCCACCCTGCAGGTTCCCCGGACCGCGCGGGCGAACGAGCCAATCCCGGTGACCGGGTACGCCCAGGTGGGCGTCTCCGGGCTGGCGAAGGTCCAGGTGTGGGTGTCCCCGGCCGGGACGCGCTGGCCGGACAGCGATCCGTACTTCACGACCGCACGCTGGACCGACGCCCACCTGCTGGCACCACCGGCCCGGTGGGGCGGGGACCTGCCGGGCAACGCCGTGCCGAAAGGAACGATCGGGTTCGATGCGACCGGCAAGCCGACGGCCTGGCCGATGCCGCTGGCGAAGGCCCACTGGGCCGCCCTGTTGCCCGGCCTGGCGCCCGGCGATTACACCCTGCGCTGTCGCACGGTCGACGCCCGCGGACAGGCTCAGCCGATGCCCCGGCCATTCAAGAAATCCGGCCGCTGCGACATCGAGGCGGTGTCGATTCAGGTTAAGTGAGCCGGATCGTGGGCAGGCACGAGTTTGGCTCTTGATCATGCGGCACGGCTCGACGGTCAACCCGGCGTGACTCCCCCGGAGGCTGTGCCGGCGGTCCAGCTTTTCTCGATCTCCTCCAGGGAGCGGCCGCGCGTCTCGGGGACGGCCAGCCAGACGATGAGGGCCAGTACGAGACAGAAGACGGCATAGAGGAAGAACGGGAAGCCATGGCGGAAGTTCTCCACCAGCCAGGCGTTCTCGTCCATCATCGGGAAGGTTTGCGAAACGACGAAGTTGGCGGTCCACAGGCTGAAGGTGGCGATCGACAGTGCCCGGCCGCGGATGCGGTTGGGGAAGATCTCGGCGAGAAGGACCCACGTCACCGGGCCGACCGACAGGGCAAGAAGGCGATGTACGCGAGCATGAACCCCAGTGCCCTGGCCAGAGGCAGCGCGAGGAAGGGCCATAAACCCAGGGCGACCAGTGCCAGCCCCATGCCGAGCGAACCGACGATCATCAGCGGTTTGCGGCCGAGCAGGTCGGTGAAGATGGCCACCAACGGCAAGGCCAGGTTGACTCCCCCGATGACGACAGTCTGCAGGAGAGCGGCATCGATCCTGGAGCCAAGCGTCTTGAATATTTCCGGTGCGTAATAGGAAGACGTTGATGCCAGTCACCTGCTGAAGGATGGCCAGGACCACTCCCAGCACCAGGGGACGGCCAATGCCGGGGTTTGAAAGCCCACCGATTGCTGCTTCTCCAGAGCGATGCTGGCGCGGATCGAGGCGGCCTCTGCAGCGGCGAGCAGCGCGCCAGCACAGTTCAGGATGTGCTCGGCCTGGTCGTTTCTGCCCTGTTCCATCAACCAGCGCGGACTCTGGGGCCAGGTCAGCAGGGCGAGGAACAGCACCGAGCAACACGCCCGAGCCAAACATCCACCGCCATCCGGTGCTGACGTTCCAGGCGTGATCGCCCAGCCCCTCCACGTCGAATAGTTGACGAAATAGATGAGCAGGATGCCGCTGACGATCGCCAGCTGGTTGACCGACACCATGCGGCCGCGAATCCGTGCCGGCGTGATCTCGGCGATGTACATCGGCGAGGCCATCGATGCCACGCCCGCCCACGCCTCCGACGATGCGAAAGAGGACAAAGCAGAGGAAGATACTCGACAAGCTGGCCTCACCTGGCCGATCCGCTGGCTCATCCATGCCGCCAGGGTCTGCGGCAAGGCCGTGCCAATGGCCGAGATCAGGAAGAGCAGCCCGGCCAGGACGAGTGTCTTTTCCGCCCCAGTCGATCGCTGAACAGCCCGGCGAAGGACACTCCCAGCACGCAGCCCAGCAGGGCGCTCGACGCCGCCCAGCCCTTCAGCGTCGCCGTCAGCTCGAAGTGCTCCTGGAGAAGCCGATGGTGCCGGAAATCACCGCCGTGTCATAGCCGAACAGCAGACCGCAGGACGCTACCAGGCGCACCAGGGCCACATACGTTGACCACCTTCGGTCGGCCTCATGGAAGTCCTCACTCCTCCGAGTGCAGGTCTGCCGTGCCGAGTCCTCACACAGCACTCTCGCGCGGCGCCCCGGAACATCGCCTCGACGTTCTCCGGGGAGAATTGCCCTGGACGTTGTAGACCGAGTTGAAGACGAAGCCGCCATCGCGGTTGAAGAGGGCGATGCGGTCGCGCACCTCGCGGTAGACCTCGTCCGGCGTGCCAAAGGCCAGGGTCTTTTGCGTATCGACCCCGCCGCCCCAGAAGACGATGTCCTTGCCGAACTCTCGCTTCAGCCGCGGCGCGCCCATCTCCGCCGCCGAGCACTGCACCAGGTTGAGCACGTCGAAGCCGGCCTCGATGAAGTCGGGCAGCAGCGGTAGATCGACCCGCACGAATGAATGAAGGTGCGCTACCGACTCCGGCTGTAGAATGAGGTCGTTGACCTGCTTGTGGAACGGTTTGAAGAGGTCGCGGTAGGCTGCTACCGAGATGAAGGGACCGCGCTTGCGTGCCGAAATCCGTCCCGGTGATGAGCGCCACCTGGACGAGGTCGCCGAACAGGTCGATCAGCAGCTTCAGGTTCTCCAGGGCGTATTCGCACTGCTTCTCGAACACCTTCCAGACGTAGTCGCGGCGCGTTTTTGTGGAAATATACCACTCCGGCTATATCGCGAATCCTTTAGGGCAGCTCAGGAAGAGGGCGGGGACAAGGGCGATGTCGCCAAAGGCAGTGCCGGGAATGATCAGGATGGTCCGCAGTCCGATCGTTCCTCGAACCGCTGCTGGTGCGGAAATAGGTCAGGTCCTCGGGCTTGAGCAGTCCGAATTCCTCGGTGTTGTCGGCTGGGTCGAGGTCGCTCGTCGTCGATCGGTCCCTGGCGAATGACCGCGTCGAAGAAATAGCCTCCCTCCGGCATGTGCCCGCTGGGCGGTACGGAGGTGTCGCCTTCGGGATAGATGTGCCAACCGCCGTCGGGCGCTGGTCAGGTTGAACTGGCCGGGGACCAGGCAGGACGTGCCGTCGAAGAGGGTAAATTCCTTCCAATCCTTCGACTCGGTGCCGAAGATTGACGTCCGCGGCAGCACGCCGATGACGTCGATCCCCAGCGCGGCACGCAGTTCATCGTCGACCTCGCCGAGCATCTGGTACGGCTCGATCACCCGAACGCGGTAGTTGGGCTGGCCGAGTGGCTTTTGCCGCAGGCGGTGGACGATGGAAACGGCTGGATGCCGGTGACGAAGGTGGCGCCCGAACTCGACGCAGACCCGGTCGGGTTGGCGATGTTCGAGGGGTGGCCTGGAGGGCGTTCGCGTGGTGTCATGATCGATCTCCCCTGGCGGTTCAGGCCAGGATCGTTCGGGCCAGGCGCGCGGCCGGGCCGCCGTGTCGCTGTAACCGTCCGCGCCGATTTCGTCGGCGTACTTCTGGAGTTGCAGGTGCTCCGCCGATGAGGATCTTGACCTGATCGCGGACGCCGGCCTGCCGCAAGTTTCGATGGTGGATTTCATGGCCAGCATCGTCGTCGTCAGCAGCGCCCGACATGGCCACGATGTTCGGTTTCTTCTCGCGGACGGCGGCCAGGAACTGGTCGGCGTGACGTTGACCTGCCCAGGTCGATGACCTCGAACCCATTGCCCTCGAGCATGGCGGCGACGAGTTCTTGCCGATGTCGTGGAGATCCCCTTCACGGTGCCGATGATCACCCTTCCGGTCGGCTGGGCACCCCGTTGCCGGCACTCATTACGGGTATCTTACCGGACAGCAGGAGGAGGAATATGCCCCGGCGGCCGTGGCTCCGCTATCATGCTCGCTGAAGAGTTCCGATGCAAGCCTACGCACCGCTGGGTGCCCCGGCCGCCGGGCTGCCTGACCGCCGCCTGCGCCCAGCGCCTGGAGGGGATGATTCAGACCTTCAGCAGCAGCCTAGCCGCTCCATCCCCCACAAGAGCGGCAACCGCAACGCCATGGACGCCACCTACGCCTTCTTCAAGAACACCCCGAGTCCAGCCCCCTTCCCGTGCTTACCACCCTGCCTGCCCGATACCCTGCAGCACCTGCGCGACTGCCCGCGCGTCCTCGCCCTCCAGGACACCACCGACCTCAACTTCTCCGGCCTGCTCGACACCCCGGGCCTGGGACAGATCGACGGGCCGGGCGGCCGAGGTCTCAAGCTCCACTCCACGCTGGCCGTTCGCGCTGACGGCCTGCCCGCCGGCCTGCTCACCCAGCAGATCTGGGCACGCCCGCCCAGCCACAAGGGCTGCGCCAAGGACCGCCGCCGCCGCCCGGCCCAGGACAAGGAGAGCTTCCGCTGGCAGGACCACGCGGCCCAGGCCCGGGCCGCGGTGCCCGCCGACGTCACCGTGGTGCATATCGCCGACCGCGAGGGCGACATCTACCACTGGCTGGCGGCCCCCCGGCCGGCCCAGACCCACCTGTTGGTGCGCGTCGCTCAGGGCCACCGGGTGGTGGTCCACGGCCCCGACGACACCCCGGGGACGCTGGCTGAGGTGGTGCGGCAGGCGGCGGTGCTCGGCCAGCACGCCATTACCGTGCCCCGAGCCGACGACCAGCCCGCGCGCCAGGCGGTGCTGACGCTGCGTGCCGCGGCGATGCAGATCCAGCCGCCGCACAGCGCCAAGCAGCGTCGCCGCTTGAAGCCGGTGCCGGTATGGGTTCTGGAGGCCTGGGAGGAAAACCCGCCCGCGGGCAGCGAAGCGGTGCTGTGGCGGCTGGTGAGTACCGAGCCGATCACCAGCTGGGAAGAGGGGCTGCGCGCTCTGCGCGAGTACCTGCTGCGCTGGCTGATCGAGCGGTTTCACTTCGTGCTCAAGAGTGGCTGCCAGATCGAGGCGTTGCAGCTAGCGGACGCGGACCGACTGGCCAACGCGGTGGCGGTGTACAGCCAGGTGGCGGCGCGAGTGCAACGGCTGACGTATCTGCTGCGTGTTCAGCCGGAAGCGGCGGCGGAGCAGGAGTTCAGCGCGGAGGAGAGGGAGGTGCTGGCGTGCAGCCGGGCGACACGGACGCGTGGCCGTCAGAATGGCGCGATCCAGACGGTGAAGGAAGCGGTGGCGGAGGTAGCGCGGCTGGGCGGGCACCTGGGACGCAAGGGCGACGGTCCCCCCGGCCTGAAGGTGCTCTGGCGGGGCTTGGAGTGCTTACATGACCGCGTCCTCGGCTTCCGCCTTGCCCGTAAACCTCTCCCCTTCATCTCTGAAGATACCCGTAATGAGTAGGCCACCAAGGAGGGGACGAATGAAGACCAGCCCGGCCGACATCGCCCGGGCGGCCAGAAGCTGCAGCTCAGGTTGAAGTATTCGTTACACTCGTAGCGCCCGGCCACCTCGTTCATGGCCGGCACCATGTAGTCATTGACCAGTTTGCTCGGGTCTGCTGCTCCGCCAGGGCCTGCTGGGTGATGGTGCGTGCCGGGGAGACGTTTCCCTCGATGATCGCGGTAGTGAGCTGCTGCGGGTCCACCATGATGGTTCTCCGGAGATGCGGACAGGAGGTCAGCGATCTCATCCGTCGAGCCAGGCTATCCTAAGCGATCCAGCCAGGGTGACCAGTCGGATCGCTGCCGGACGCGGCTTCTCCTGGCCAAATTCCGGCAGGTCACCCTCCCGAAGACTTTTACCCCATTCGTCGGGTGGATTACTATTTCGTCATGTTCTCTTGACGCCCGGCTCTACCCGGGAGTGTGGTCTCATGCTTTTAGTACACCCCACGCGCGACATTACGCCGCCCCGGTCTGACCCTGATGGAACTGATCATCGTCATGACGATCCTGATCGCGCTTGGCGGCGATCATCGTGCCGCTGCTGCCAGGCCTGATCGGCCGGGCCGAGCGGGCCGCCCGTGCCACCAACAGCCGGGAGATCTACAAGACGATCCAGACGTTCCAGGCCGCCTGGACCAAATACCCCAACGACTGGGACGCCCTGACCGACAGGACGACCACCCCGCTGACCTGGCTGGACGGTACCGATGGCGTCCACGGGAACATCGGTCTGGGCATGGCCGGCACCTCTCGCGGTCACCCAGTTGACTGGCCCGCAGACCAACGCCCTGCGCGGCCTCGAGATCAACCGGCTGCAGCTCTTTGCCAACACCGCTGATCGGCACCAACGTGACCTTCAACCCCTACAACGATCTGACCAGGTGCCTCTGCCGCCGATCGGCTCGGAGGCGGCCCGCCCGTTCGCCCGACCTCGGTCGGCAGCCGGACCGCGACCAGCCTCCCGGTCCCGAACGGGCTGGAGGCGGCCTGCTCGGCCGCCCCGGTTCTGCCTCCGCCGCTGCCGGCTGACCCGGTCGTCCCGGCTGTCCCCGCCGATCCGCCGCCCTTTCCCGCCCCGGTGCCGGGCCTGCCGTTCGACGATTCGCCCAAGCTTTGCGAGCACCGCACCTGCGCTGACTTTGCCGCTGGTTTGCGTCCCCGGCCCGATGCTGGATCAGATCGAGTTCCGCGACCTGCGGCTGGACGAGCGTTGCGGCTGTTCTGCAGCCAGACCGGGCTGAAGGTGATCACTCGCCGGAGGCCGGCCGCCAGCAGGTGACGCTGTCGATGGAGAACGTCCAGCACCTCCGCCGTGCTGGACGCGATCGTGCGGGCTACGGGTTGATGCAGCGGTGCGACCCGGTGAGCGGGATCGTGACGCTGTACACCCCGCAAGGAGTACCGGCAGGACCTGACCAGCTTCCGCGAGGAGTTGACCAAGGTCTTCACGCTGATGTACCCCAATGCGTTCGACGTCGGCGGCGATTCGCGACCTGTTCGGCCCGTCGCGGGTGCGCTGACCTATGGCCTGGACACCGACACCAACATGTACCAGGACCTGCAGTATCGCTTTACTCGCTTCGACCTGGTCGACCAGCGTAACAACTCGAGCGGCATCTTCGGGGGGCTTCGGCGGGACCGGCGGGTTTGGTGGGGTCGGCGAGTTCGGCGGGGCTGGCGGCTTTGGCGGAGCGGGCGGCTTTGGCGGAGTGGGCGGCTTTGGCGGAGCCGGCGGGGTGGGGACCGGCGTCGGCGGGCTGGGCGGCGGCGTGGAGTACACGCCAGGCACCGGCGTGGGCGCGGCATCGGCGGAACAGGCGGCGGGATCGGTGGCGGTGGAATCGGCGCCCAGCGGTCGGCCGGGGCCAGGCGCCCGCCGGCGGCACCGGATCGACCGCCCAGCAGGACAAGAACGTCTCGATCTACGTCACCGTCGTTCGCCGGCAGAACCAGGTCGTCGTTCGCACCAGCGATCAGCGCGATAGCGCAGGAAATCACGAGCTGATCCACCGGATCGACGTGCCGACCCCGCTGGTGTTGCTGGAGGTGAAGGTGCACATCGATCGACCTCCGCGACGAGTTCACGTCGGTGTTCGACTACCAGTTTGGCGGACCCAACGGCGGCCGGGTCGTTCAGCACGGCGACATCCTGGGCACCCCGCTCGGGGCTGGCTTCCGGGCGGCGCTTGGCGAGGACCGACCCGACCTTTAACCGCGCCGGCAACCTCATCTTCCAGGTGGTCAGCGACAGCTTCCGCTTCCGCATGCAGCAACTGGAGGACCAGAACCGCGTCACTCAGATCGCCACCTGGAATGGTGCTGACGGCGAACAGCAGGGTCAGTCGCATCTTCATCGGCCAGACCCAGCCCATCGTCGGCTTCAACCCCGGCGCGGTGGTCGCCAACGGCCTGGCCGCCAACGCCGTCGTCACCCCGACGCCAATCACCTCGCTGCAGGGACATCGGCACCACCTTGCTGATCACCCCGAACATCAACGCCGACCGCACCGTCTCGCTGCGGATCACCCAGCAGAACTCCAACGTGCTACCCAACGGCGGCAACATCTGATCTCGCCAACACCAGCGGGGTTCACCAACATCCCGATCAACATCGTGCAGCGGCGGCTGTTCTCGGGGACGATCGTCGCCAAGGACAGCACGACGGTGGCGATCGGCGGGCTGATCGAGGAGGCTTGAACGACCACCGGCAGGAGGTGCCGGTGCTGAAATACCGTACCTGGGGTTCTTTTTCCGCCGCCAGCAAACCGTTCGGACCCGCCGGGAGCAGGTTATCCTCGTCCGCCCCTACGTGTTCTTCACGCCGATCGAGTCAGCGGCGGCACGACTGCGCACGATCTGATGAAACACCCTGAGCATTCACCCGATGTCGCCCGACGCGATGGGGACGCTGAACACGTTCTTGCCGCACGAGGTACTGCGACCGAACCCGCCGCAAACGCCGCTGCAGACCATCTTCCGGGTCCGCACCATCACCCCGAAGGACTTCTGACATGACGTCCCGATGTACCTGTTCGCGGCAGCGGTGGTGGCGGTCGCGGGGTGTACCGTCTCGGCGGCGAAGCGGCTCGCCCGCCGTCCCCGTGCCGGCAGCGGCCAGGACGGTGAAGATCGACGGCAACGGACCGCGGCTGATCCAGCCGGACGTGGCAACGCTCGGCCCGACCAACTGCTGGCCGGCGTCGAGGAGCGGGTGAACGCCGGTCGAGGTGCGATCCGCCCGGCGGATGATCCGGTCGTTCCCGGACGTCGCCCTGGAGGCGTTGCAAACGGAAGGGATCAATCGGGCCGGCAGTCCGGCGATGCAGGAGATCGCCGCCACCTATGACCAGCACGCCGGTGCGAACTGGGCCGCGGTTCTGGCGGCGGCGGGACCGCGTCTGGCGCTTCTACGACCAGGCGCGGCGGCAGGTGGCGGCCTGTAAAAAAGAAGGAAAGGCGGAGGAGGCGGCTGGAGTCCGGCTGGTGGAGGCGGCACCTGCCGGGTCTGCTCCGTGTCTGACGGTCGACGCCTGGCAACTGCGCGGCAGCGGCTCTGCTGGCGGCGTCCCGGGCGGAGGACGCGGTCGAGGCGTTTGCAAAGGCGATGGCGGCGCCGTCGACCTGCCCCACCAGCGCGCCGTCGCGATGGGATATAGCGAGGCGGCTCCGCCACACAGCGGACATAACGAGGAGGCCGGCCACGCTGGCAGGCGGCGTTCGTCCAGGTGGCGGCGCTGCTCGCACGACCGACGCCGTTGTGTGACGTCACGCTGCTGGAGCGATGCGCTTTCACCGACCAGCCGGCCAGGCGTGGCCGACGGAGGCGATGGCCGATTTTCGCCGTTCCACCCGACCGATGGGAGTGGGTGGGGGAGACGGGGACACGGCGGGGGAGTGTCTGCTCAAATGCTGTGTCGGCATGGCCCGGCTGAACCGTAACGAGGCCGACGCCGCGGCGATCGCCTTCAAACGGGCCGAGGCCGCCAGCCGTGTACCGAGCGAGCAAGTCGGCTGCAGCTCCAGCAGCGCAGGCGCGGTCGCGCTGGCCGGCTCGGACAAGCCCCGGCGGCGGCCGCCCTGTTGACGCGACTTGCCGCGGAGAAGAACCCGGTCTGGCCGCCGAGGCAGCACGGCGGTCCTGGGAGCGGTCAAGCTCGAGGCGGGGAGCGTGGACCAGGCGATCACCTTGCTGAAGGAGGCGACTCGCCGGGGCAGCGACGGGTGAGCGGGCCGCGGCGACGCGGAGGCGAACCTGGGGCTGGCCGTGCTGATCAGGGGCCGGGAGGAAGAGGGGTTGAAGCTGCTCCGCGAGGCCGCGAACGGCTGCGCGCCGCCGGCGACGACGCCGAGGGTACGGCGAGAGCGCTTGGCCAACGAGCGCACTTCCAGGAAGCGAAGGGCGAGCGGCCGCCGCCCGAGCTTTGCTGTTGCAGAACGAGGCTGGACAGCGGGCGTTGACAACATCGTGCAAGGACGTGCCGTGTACAGCTCCCCGAGTAGGACTCGAACCTACAACAAACCGGTTAACAGCCGGTTGCTCTACCATTGAGCTATCGGGGAATGTCTATCCTCGCGATGAGGAATAGTCATTTTCTACCGCACCATCGGCGGGTTGGCAAGTCAACTTCCACGGTTCCCACCTCCCCGAGTCCGCCGACGTCGGTCCGGCATGCGTCAGACACGGCGGGTCAGCTTTCTTTCGCTTTTTCCCTCCGTTTCGGCAGCCGGACCGTTCTCACCCCACCAGAATCAGCCTCGCCGCGACAATTCAAACGATTGATGCAATGGGCCGCGAACCCATCACAATAATAGTCATGTGACGGCATACTGTCAACGCAAGTCTAATAAAATCAAATACTTGCTGCATATATGCGCGGCGCATCCGTCTTTTGACTTCGCCGCAAACTCAATTCACCTTTAACTACACCACGGCTCCCCTTCCGGCTGTTTCGCTTTCGCCATAACCGCACCCTCCCCGACTGTCTCTCCGAGGACCCGTCATGCCATCTGGATCAAGCTCCTGCGTACTCGCTTCCTCCGCCCGTACACCCGCCGCACTCCCATCCGTCGCAACTCGCGACTCGGCTTCGAGTGCCTGGAGGATCGGGCCGTCCCGGCAGTCACCATCGGCGGACTAGACACCGTCACCAAGTCAGGTGACTTTTACCGGAGACAACACCGGCAGCACCCTCATCTGGCCCGCGTCGAAACCTACCCCGGCTCAAGCATATCTGTGCTCCAGCACAGCAACGTCACCCGGCAGCGAGGTAGCGTCATCCATCGACCTCGACCCGTCGAAAGCGGGCGATCAGAGCGCTGACCCTGGGTGCTGGCACCGGTCAAGAGCATCGTTGTCAACCTCGGCAATGGCGCCTTCGATTCGACGCATCCTGCTGGGCTTCAACCCGCAAGGTCACGTTCACCGGCGGGTCCGGCACCGACGAACTGATCGGCAACCAGGCCGGCGAGGTCTGGCAGATCACTGACATGAACGCCCGCGCCGGCACCTTGAGCGGCAGCCAGGGCGTCGCGTTCAGCGGCGTCGAGACGTTGACCGCCGGGTCGAGCACTGACACCTTCAAGGGCGAAAATGCAGCGCGCCTGGAACCTCGACGTCAACCAGGCTTACACCGACAGCTCCACCTCCATCGCGTTCTCCGGCTTCGAGACGCTACAGGGCGGCAGCGACGTGGACACGTTTGCCATCCAGATCGACACCAGCATGGTGCTCAAGGGCAACAGCGAGGAAGCGACGCCTTCGTCTTCTCGCTGAACGACGACGTTTCCGGCCCTTCTCAACGGCGGTATCGACGGCGAGCCGGCAGCGACACCCTGGACTACACCGGCTACGGCAACACCGACAACGTCATCGTCAGCCTGAGCGGCCTCGGGACCGCCGACGGCTTCCAGGGCGGCGAGAAAGCATCGCCGGCAAATTCGACAACATCAGCGCCATCACCGCCAGGAGCGCGACACCGTCGGCTATGCCAACTCGATCACCCGCCGGCCTCGACGCCGTGTCACCTGGACTGTTGGGGCTTCGCAGTCCTGCGCCAGCGGTGAACGGACCCTGGCGCTCAACATGAACAACCTGGTCGGCGGGTCGGGGGTCGACACCTACAACGTCAGTGTCAATCACACTGGCAACCTCGATGGCCAGGGCGGCGGCGACGTCTTCAACCTGACGGGCGGCATCGTGACCGGCGACCTGATCGGCGACGCCGGTGACGACCACTTCAACTTCGATGGTGGCTCGGTCGCCGGCCACGTCACCGGCGACGCCGGCAACGACACCTTCGACGTCACCGCCGCAGCAACGGTCACCGGCGGGCTGTCCGGCGGGGATGGCGTCGACACCTTCAACATCGGCGCCACCCTCACCGCGTCGATCAACGCCGGCGTAGGGGCCGACATCATCAACATCAACGCCAGCGGCAGCGTCAGCGGCACGGTCGCCGGCGGGGCCGACCAGGATCGCCTGAGCTATGCCTCGTACAACGCCGCTGTCGTGGTCGACCTCGCAGGCGTCGGTGCCATCGACGGATTCAACGGCACAGCCAACGGCATCTCCGGCGGGTTCACCGACATCAACGAGGTGGTCGGCGGTGACCCGAACGACACCCTGCAGGGCGTAGACGCCAACGCGAACTGGGACGTCGATGGCACCGACCTCTACACCAGCGGAGGCAACAACCTCGAGTTCTCCGACATGGAGAATTCCCGATCGGCGAGGGCAGGTCGACACCTTCACTATTGCCGCGGCGCACCGGCGATCTGACCGGCGGCGGCGGGGACGACGTGGTGACGATCAGCGCGCCTTGACCGGCAGCGTGACCACCAACGCCGGCGGCGATCAGGTCACGATCGAGGCGGCTGGCAGTGTCAGCGGCGGCGTCGACACGAGGCGGACGCGGATGCCGTCGTCGTCAGCGGCGGATCGAGCGGCAACCTCAACCTGGGCAGCGAGACGACACCGCCGCTTGTCAGCGGCAGCATCGTCGGCGGCGTGCTCATGAGGCATGGCAAAGACAAACTGACGCTCACTGGCTCGGTCACGGGCACGGTCGCCGGTGGGGCTGGGATCGACACCCTCGACTACACCGGCCGTGGGGCTGGTGTGTCCGTCGAACTGAAAGGCGGCCGCGGCCGACGGCTTCGACAGGACCGCCGACGACACCGGCGGTATCACCGGGATCGACGACCTCGTCGGCACCAGCAACACCAGCACCCTAACCGGGTCAATCTCGGCAAGACGGCCGAGTTCGAGGTGGACGGCAGCAACACGTTCACCAGCGACAAGGGCGGCGACGGGCAGCATGTCCTGACCTTCCGCTCCATGGAGAACCTGACCGGCGACGACGACGCCGATACGTTCATCATCAGTGCCACCCGCAGCGGCGACCTAACCGGCGGTGGCGACGCCGACGTAGTGACGGTTAGCGCCCGCCCTCACCGGGCACGTCAACACCAACGACGGAGCTGATCAGTTCACGATCAATGGCGACGGCAGCGTCGGGGAACGTCAATCTGGGGGCCGACGCCGACACGGCCACGGTCAGGGCACCTTGACCGGCAACCTCGACACCGGGGCAGGCGGAGACACCGTCACCGTCAGCGGCGAGGTTAGTGTCAACGTCGACCTGGGCAGTGAGGACGACATCGCCACCGTCACCGGCAGTAATCGCGGCGACCTGTTCATGGGCGCTGGCAACGACAGCCTGACGCTCACCGGCACGGTCGGTGGCAGTGTTGCCGGTGACGCGAACGTGACACCTCAGCTTCGACGGGTATGAAACGGCCCGGTCGGTGACCCTCAGCAGCCTGGGCGCTACGACGGGTTCAACGGATCAGGCGAGCATCATCGGCGGGTTCACCGACATCAACGTCCTGGTCGGCAGCAACACCGACACCTTGACCGGACAGATTACGGAAGTCCACCGGATTCGCGGTGCTACGGCCAGCAACACGTTCACCAGCGACAAGGGCAACGCCGCCGAACGCAGCCTGGCGTTCAGCGAGATCGAGAACCTGACCGGCGACGGCGACGCCGATACGTTCCTCATCAGCCGTCCACTCCGGCAACCTGACCGGCAACGCCGAGGCCGACATGGTGACGGTCAGCGCGCCCTGACCGGCAACGTCAGCCTCGGGGACGACAACGACGTCGTCAACCTGCGGAATGCCGCCAGCATCACCGGTAGCGTCGCCGGCGGTGCGGGCATCGACAAGCTGGACTATACCGGGTTCACTGATACCATCACCGTCAGCGTCACCGCATCGACGGTGGATGGCCTGACGGCCAGCGCGACTGGCATCACCGGCGGGATCACCGGGCTGAACGAGTTGAAAGGCCGGGCGGTCGTCGGCGACACCCTGGTGAACGACACCGGCGAAGCGGGCACATTCACCGTGGACGGTAGCAACACGTTTGACTTCACCGAGAACGTCGGTGGTGAGTTGGCGTTCAGCGAGATCGAGAACCTGACCGGCGACGGCGACGTCGACATCTTCAATGTCAGCGTCGCCCACACGGGCAAGCTCACCGGCAACGGCGCGGCTGATCAGTTCAACCTGTCCGGGGACGCTGTCCTGACCGGCAGCATCGACGCCGGGGCCGGGGCCGACACGATCACCCTGGCCGGCACCTCGTCGGTCAGCGGGACCATCGACGGCGGATCGGAGAGCGACAAGCTGAGCTTCGACGGCTCGACCGATGGCCGCACCATCACGTTGACCGGCCTCGGCACGGACGGCTACTCCGGCAACACCACTGGCGTGGGCGGCTTCACCAACGTCAACGAACTCGTCGGCAGCGATCAGGACGACACACTCATCGGTCGCAACGTCGTTGCCACCTGGGCCGTCGGCGGAAGCGAGAAGTACACCAGCGGGGATAGAGAGCTGCCGTTCTCGGCCATCGAGAACCTGACCGGCGGTAGTGCGGTGGACACGTTCAACGTGTCGGACGACCACGCCGGCAACCTGTCCGGCATGGGCGACAACGATGCGTTCAACCTGTCCGGCGGCACTCTGTCCGGCGGCATCTCCGGCGGTGACGGGGTGGATACGTTCACCGTCACGGCGGATGCCACCGTCAACGATGGGCTAACCGGCGATGCCGGGGCCGACACGTTCGACCTGCGGGCGTTGCTCACCGGCAAGATCAGCGGCGGCGCCGACGCCGACACCCTGACCTACGCGAGCTACGGCTCGGCGGCGAGCGTGATCCTGACCGGCAGCAGCGCGGCCGGGTATCAGGGCATGGGTTCCCTGTTGACCAACGGGTTCGACACCATCGACACCGTCACCGCCAACACCACTGCCCACGGCAGCCTGAAGGGCGAGCACGTCGTCAGCACCTGGACGCTGGCGACCGATGCGACTTACAACGACGGGACAGCGACGTTGCACTTCAGCAACTTCAACAGCCTCGTCGGTGGGGCCGCGGCTGACACCTTCAAGGTGAAGGACAATACCGTGTTCGCCGGCAGTATCGACGGCGGTGTCGGCAGCAACGTGCTGACCTATGCCGATGAGAGCAACGACGTCGGAATCACGGTGAACATCACCGCGACCAACGCCGGCAACGTGGGTGGGTCGCTGTCGTTCAGCAACGTGTCCGCCCTGGTCGGCACCAAGTCGACCGATGCGTTCAACTACCGCTAACACGGCCCGCCTGACTGGCACGATCGACGCCGGGGCCGGAGTCGACCTGCTGTCATGCGCTGGTTGCAACACCGGCGTTCGCGTCAACCTCGGCACCGGCCTGGCCACCGGGACGGCCAGCACGACCCAGTTCGAGAACGTCACCGGCGGTATCGACGGCGACCAGCCTGACCTGGCAATTCGTTGGCCAACACGCTCATCGGCGGCGGCGGCAATGACGTGCTGGTCGGCAACGGCGGTGACGACACTCTGCTGGGTGGCGCCGGCGGCATGCTCATCGGCGGCGACGGCAACGACACCCTCAACGGCGGAGCCGGCGAGGATCTGGTGGTCGGCGGCAAGTCCACCATGGACGCCAACGTTAGCGCCCCTCAGCGCAATCATGGCGGAGTGGAGCCGCAATGGCGTTTCCCACGAAACGCGCGTCGCTCGCATCCTCGGCACCGCCCTCCGGCGGTATGAACGGCGGCTACCGACTGAGCGACGCCGCCATCACCGACAGCGGCGCGGACACAGTCGACACCGCCTCGAGAGGACGCCGACCGCGACGCCCAGCTTCTGGCTCAGCACGACCGACGTCATCTCCGACCTGGCCGGGAACGAGAGATCCAGACCACGGTCAGCTGACCCGACGATCGCACGGACGCACCACGCAACCCTCCTCGCGGCGGGCCATTCGGCCCGCCCTGTACTCACTCTCGGCCGACGCAGGAATCGGTCTTCCATCGTACGTTTCTCTTCGTACGCCAGATTGCCAGCGATGGCCACACCACAAATCTATCCTGCCAGCTGAATAGAGACACAAGTCATATTTGTTATGTGTTGCGATGTGTTATGTGATACTTTTAGCCGTTTGACCACAGAAGAATCACAGCCTACGCTTGTCGTGTCGAGGACTTGATGCCCTCGCCACAATGGCGGCCCCCGCCGTCCCCTGACCCATGCCCACCGACCGACGGCTGCCGGGTCGTCCTACCCGTTCGCGTGGAGAAGCGTGCCGTGATCCCTTCCAGCTGGCGCCCGTCTGTTCAATTGCCTGTCTCGCCGTTCGTCCGCCGCGAAGTCCCGCCGCCGGCCCGGCGTGGAGACGCTCGAGGACCGCACCGCCTTCGCCGTCGACCTGCTGTCCGGCGGGTCGGTCGGCGGCACTCTGGGATACAACGGCGGCCCGGCGGTCAGTGCCAACGGCCGCTACGTCGTCTTTCAGAGGCAGTCGGCCGACCGCAACCACGGCGTGATCGACGACAACGGCACCGGTGATATCTTCCTCTGTGACCGTCTCGCCGGCACCACGACCCTCGTCAGCCACGCCGCCAGTTCGACGGCCATGACCGCCACCGGCAACTCCTTCAACCCGACCATCAGCGCCGACGGCCGCTTCGTCCTGTTCCTCAGCCTCGCCGCCGACCTCGTCGCCAATGAGCGATGCCAGCCGAAACGCCCGACGTGTTTCTCTGGGACCGTCTCCGTAACGAGACGCGACTGGTCAGTCACCGTGCCGGCTCGTCGCTCATCGCCGTGGTGGGTAGCTCCACCCAGGCCGCCTCGGCGGCGACGGTAGCCACGTCGTGTTCAACACCGCGCTGGCAAGTGACGAGTCGGGTTGACCCGACCTGGACCAGCGACGTGTTCTGTACGACGTCGCCGCGACACCGCCACCCTGGTCAGCCACGCCGCCGACGCGGCGACGACCGCGGCGAACGGCAGTACAACGCCCCCGCCCTGAGCGACGACGGCCGTTACGTTGTCTACCGCAACTACGCCGCCAACCTGGTCGCCGGGGTGACCGACGGCAACGGCGCTGGACGTCTACCTGTTCGGCGCCAGCGGCTTCCTACCCTCGTCAGCCACCGCGGCGGCGGCTCGCTGATCCACGGGGAACCGCGAGTCCGACTTCCCGACCATCGGCGGCGACGGCGGCGTGGTCGCGTACAGCAGCTATGCCACCGACCTCGTCGCCGGCCAGGCCGACAGCAACTGGAACTCCGACGTGTTCGCCCTGGGTGCGAGCGACCGATGCCACTGTGGCTGTCAACCGCAACGCAACCGGCAGCGACAGCGGCGACGACTTCTCCAGGAACCCACTCCTCAGTCACGACAGCCGGTACATGGTCTTCGAGAGCGTCGCGGCCAACCTGGTGAGCGGCCAGGTCGACACCAACGGCGACCTCGACGTCTTCCAGCACGACCACCACCGGCCAGAAGGTGCTGGTCAGCCCGCACCCCCGGAGGCGCCCACCCGGGCCGGGGCTACCTCGATGTCCCCGTCGCTCAGCGCCGACGGCCGCATGATCGCGTTCGCCAGCATCAGCACCGACCTGGTCACCGGCGTCACCGACCTCAACGACACCCTCGACATCTTCGTCTACGACACTGTGTCCGGGCAAGTTACGCTCGTCAACGCGGCCGCGAAGGAATTCGCTGCTCACCGGCAACGGCATGTCCGAGACGCCGCAACTGAGCAGCAACGGCCGGGTGGTGGTGTTCACCAGTGACGCCGGCAGCCTGTCGGCCGCCGACACGAACGTCGCGCCGGACGTCTTCGCCCTCGCTTTCTCGAACGCCCCGCCAGCCGCCGAGGCGAACGGCCCCTATGAGGCGAGGTGGCAGCGTCTGAGTGCCGCTGGTAGCGTCGACCCGGAAGGCGGCGACCTGACTGGTGGGATCTCGACGGCGACGGCATCTTCCAGTGAAATCGGCGTCGATGCGCTCCACGGCGACGAGACGGGAGAATCGCCGACGTTCTGGCCGTCAGTCTGAGCAACCCGGCCACCGTTTCCGTCGCCCTGCGGTCTTCGACAGCGGCGACCTGTACGAGACCGACACCGCCGCCGTCTCGATCATCAACGGCGCCGACGGCCGACCTTGGCGGGCCGTACACCGTCGCCGAGGGCAGGTCGAGTCGTGCTCACCGGCGGCGGCACCGACCCCGGCGACGATGCCCTCACCTATGAGTGGGACCTCGACGGCGATGGCCACTATGGCGAGACCGGCGGGTCTGCCACCCCGTGGCCAGGAGGTGGGCGGCAAGACCCCGACGTTCTGGGCCACCGGACTCGACGGGCCGCGGACCTGGGACGTCGGCTTGCAGGTACGCACGAACGCCGACGACGCCGTCGGTGCGCCAGTCCTCGGTCAGATCACCGTCACCAACGCCCCGCCCACCGCCAACGCCGGCGGGCCGTACACCGTCGCCGAGGGCAGTACGGTGCGCTGACCGGCACCGGCACCGACCCGATCGACACGTTCGGTCGCACGCGGCCATCGATGGGACCTCGACAATGACGGCATCTTCGGCGAAACGGGCGACGATGCGCTTCCAACGGCGACGAGGTCGGCAGCACCCCCGCTCCTGAACGCCACCGGCATCGACGGACCAGGAGTCTACACCGTCTCCCTGCGAACGATCGACAAGGACGGCGGCATCAGTCCAGTGGCAACGGCGACGGTGATCGTGAGCAACACGGCGCCGACGGCGCAGATCGGTGGGCCGTACACCGTCGCCGAGGGCGGATCGATCGCCCTGGTCGGCGCCGGCACCGATCCCGGCGGCGATTCGCTGACCTACGCCTGGGACCTGGACAATGACGGCACCTTCGGCGAGACGGGTAGCAATGCGCTTCACGGCGACGAGGTCGGCGCCAGCCCGACGTTCTCCGCCGCCGGGCTGAACGGTCCGTCCAGTTGGCCGATCGCGCTGCGGGTCGCCGACAAGGACGACGCGGTGAGCAGTATCGTGTCCACCACCGTGTCGATCACCAACGCGGCGCCGACGGCGCTGCCGGGCAACGCCTACAGCGTGGCGGAAGGCGGCACCGTGACCCTGGCCGGCGCCGGTACCGACCCCGGCGGCGACCCGCTGGTCTACGCCTGGGACCTCGACGGCGACGGCGTCTTCGGCGAAACCGGCGCGGCTGCCGCGCGGCATGAAACCGGCGGCAGCCCGACCTTCTCCGCCGCCGGCCTCGGCGGCCCGTCGACCTGGACCGTCGCGCTCCAGGTAACCGACAACGGCGGGCTGAGCGACACCCGTCCTGTGGCCATCTACGTGACCAACGTGGCGCCGACGGCCGACATCGGCGGGCCGTACACCGTCGCCGAGGGCGGTACGGTCGTCCTCGCCGGCGCCGGCACCGACCCTGGCGGCGATCCGTTGACCTACGCCTGGGACCTCGACAACGACGGACTCTTCGGCGAAACCGGCCCCGATGCGCCCCAGGGCGATGAGGTCGGCGCCGCCCCGACGTTCTCCGCCGCCGGGCTGAACGGCCCGTCGTCGTGGACCGTTGCCCTCCGCGTCACCGACAAGGACGATCTGAGAAACACCGTGTCCACCGCCATCGCCGTCACCAACGTGGCGCCGACGGCCGACATCGGCGGGCCGTACACCGTCGCCGAAGGCGGGTCGGTGAGGCTCACCGGCGCCGGCACCGACCCCAGCGGCGATACGCTGACTTACGCCTGGGATCTCGACAACGACGGTCTCTTCGGCGAAACGGGCGTCGATGCGCTCCAGGGCGATGAGGTCGGCGCCGCCCCGACGTTCTTCGGCGCCGGGCTGAGCGGCCCGTCCGCCTGGACCGTCGCCCTCCGCGTCACCGACACCGACGGCCTGAGCGACACCGTGTCCACCGCCATCGCCGTCACCAACGTGGCGCCGGTCGCCGGTATCGCCGGGGTGTACACCGTCGCCGAGGGCGGCACGGTCACCCTGGCCGGCTTCGCCGTCGATGCTGGCGGCGACCCGCTCACCTATCAATGGGACCTGGACGGCGACGGCGTCTTCGGCGAGACCGGCGCCGACGCGCTCCACGGCAACGAAACCGGCCTCACCCCGACGTTCTCCGCCGCCGGGCTGAACGGCCCGTCAGCGGTCATGGTCGCCCTGCGGGTCGTTGACGACAGCGGCGCCGTCAGCGAAGTCTGTACCACCGCGATGACGATCTTCAACGTCGCTCCGACGGCTAATCCGGGCGGACCCTACTACGTGCCGGAGAACAGCACCCTGGTGCTGAACGGAGCCGGCATCGACGCTGGCGGCGACGCGCTCACCTACGCCTGGGACCTCGACGGCGATGGCACCTTCGGCGAGAGCGGATCGAACGCCCGGTTCGGCGACGAGATCGGCGCACGGCCCACCTTCGCGCCGTTTGATCTGGCCCCTGGCTCGACGTGGACGGTGTCCCTCCGCGTTACCGACATCGATGGGCTGAGCGACACCCGTTCCGCCAACGTACGGGTCGGCAACGCCCCGCCGACCGCCAACGCCGGCGGACCGTACACGGTGCCCGAGGGCTGGTCGGTCGTTCTGGTTGGCAGCGGCGTCGACCCGACCAACGACCCACTCACGTTCGCGTGGGATTTCGACAATGACGGCCTTTTCGGTGAAACGGGTGCCGATGCGCTCCACGGCAACGAGGTCGGCCGAATGCCTGCCTTCTCCGCCAGCGGGCTGAACGGTCCGGGCAACTGGCTCATCAGCCTCCGCGTCACCGATGACCAGGGGGCCAGCGACACCGTCACCACCTGCCTGCGGATCACCAACTGGGCGCCGATCGCCGGGATCGGCGGGCCGAACACGGTGGCCGAGGGCGGCAGCGTGGTCCTCGCTGCGGCCGGCACCGATCCCGGCGGCGACCCGCTCACCTACGCCTGGGACCTCGACGGCGATGGCATCTTTGGCGAGACGGGTGCCGACGCGACCCGCGGCGCCGAGGTCGGCGCCCGGCCGACGTTCTCCGCCGCCGGCCTCGACGGCCCGTCGTCGTGGACGGTCGCCCTCAAGGTGACCGACAATGCCGGTGCCGTCAGTGAGGCGGTTTCCACCACGGTCGTGATCACGTCGGCGGCCCCGACGCCGGTCGTCACCGGACCGAGCACTGGCGTACCTGGCCAGCCGCGGACGTTCACCTTCGCCGCGACCGACAGTTCCGCCGCCGACCAGGCAGCCGGGTTCCGCTATGTCATCCACTGGAACGACGGCAGCCCGGACGAAACCATCGACCGCCAGCCCGGCAATGCCGCCGGGGTGCCGGTCACCCACGTCTTCACCAACACCGGCGACTTCCAGGTGACGGTGACCGCGGTCGACCAGGACGGCACGGCGGGGGCCGCGGCGACTTACCCGGTGTCGGTGTCGCGCTACGAGTTGCAGGTCGACCCGACCAACCCGACGAAGACCGCCCTGGTCGTCGGCGGCACGCGCGGCAACGACGTTATCCTGTTCTGGCCGGGCGCCAAAACGGGCGACGTGCGGCTATACATCAACGGCCAGTGGGTCAGCCAGACGTTTCACCCGACCGGCCGGGTGATCGCCTACGGCCAGGAGGGCAACGACACCCTCCGCGTCTACACCTGGGTACACCAGAACGCCGAACTGTACGGCGGCGACGGCAACGACACACTCATCGGCGGGTACGGCAACAACCTGCTCGTCGGCGGGGCGGGCAACGACGGGCTGTACGGGGGATGGTTGCGGGACATCCTGATCGGCGGCGCCGGCCGCGACGTGCTAATGGGCGGCGCCGGCGAAGACCTGCTGATCGGCGGCACCACCCGCTACGACGCTGACGAGGCGGCGCTGCGGAGTGTCGCCGACGTGTGGTTCTCCACGCTGCCGTTCGCCGCCCGGCAGAAGGCGCTGCAGAACCCAACCGCCGCCTACCGGCTGGTACTCAACGACACGGTGTTCAACGACCTGATCGTCGATCCGCTTTACGGCGGACCGAACCTGAACTGGCTCGTGTACGGGTCGTAACCCGTCGGTGCAGCCGGTCCGCCGTTCGTCCCCTACTCTAATGGCGATGACGCCCACGGAGCGAGGGACGGATGGCGGACGAGGTGGTGATCATCGGCGCCGGCCTGGCGGGGCTGGCGGCGGCGCAGGCGCTGGCGCCCCGCGGGTGCCGCGTCACGCTGCTGGAATCGCGGAGCCGCACCGGCGGCCGGGCCGGGTCGTTCATTGACGCTGCCACCGGCCAGCTGGTCGACGCTTGCCAGCACGTCAGCATGGGGTGCTGCACCAACCTGGCGCATTTCTGCCGCACTGCCGGCATCGCCCACCTGCTGGCACCGCAACCGCGGCTGTACTTCATGACGCCGGATCGCCGCGTCAGCCCGTTCGGTGCCGATCCGCTGCCGCCGCCGTTGCACCTGGCGCGGAGCTTCCTTCGCGCTCATTATCTGTCTTTTTCCGACAAATGCCGCATTGCCTGGGGACTGGCGCGGCTGCGCTTCGCCGACCCCGACGACGACCGGCCGTTCGCCGACTGGCTGCGGCAGCACCGGCAGACGCCGCGGACAGTCGCCCGGTTCTGGGGGCTGGTGCTGGTCAGCGCGCTGAACGAGGACCCCGACCGGGTCGGCCTCAAATACGCCCGCAAGGTGTTCGTCGACGGCTTTCTCCGCCATCGCCGCGGGTTCGAGGTGGAGGTGCCGACTGTCCCGCTTGGCCGACTGTACGGCGCCGAGCTGAACAGCTGGCTCGATCGGCACGGCGTCCTCCTGCGGCTCAACGCCGGGGTTCGCGCCGCGACCGTCGATGGCGACCGGGTGACGGCGCTGACCCTGCGGAGCGGCGAGACGGTGACGGCCGACTGGACCATCAGCGCAGTCCCGTCCGACCGGCTGCTGGAGCTGCTGCCGGCGGCGATTGCCGACCGGCCGATCTTCGCCAACCTGCGGCGGCTGGAGACGGCGCCGATCACCAGCGTCCACCTGTGGTACGACCGGCCGGTGCTGCCGCTGCCACATGTCGTGCTGGTCGACTGCGTCGGCCAGTGGGTGTTCGATCGCGGGCCGACCGAGCAGGGCGACCACTACCTGCAGGTGGTGGTCAGCGCGGCGCGGGCGTTCCGCGGGCTGGGACACGACGAGGTGCAGCGGCGCATCGTCGCCGAGCTGGCATCGCTGTTCCCGGCCGCGGCGACCGCCACCCTCCGCCGCGGCCGCGTGGTGACCGAGCACGCTGCGACGTTCAGCGTGGTGCCCGGCGTCGACCGCTGGCGGCCGGAGGCCACTTCACCGATCGCCAATCTCCTCCTTGCCGGCGACTGGACGGCGACCGGCTGGCCGGCGACGATGGAGGGGGCGGTGCGCAGCGGCTACCTGGCCGCCGAGGCGCTGCTGGCCCGGCTCGGCCGGCCCGAACGGCTGGTGCAGCCCGACCTGGGCGCCGTCAGCCCTTCTTGAACACCTTCACCAGCCCCAGATACTGCTCCAGCGAGTGCGCGCCGATCCGCTGCATCAGCCCGCCCCACAGGTCGTCGATCAGCAGGCGGGTGAGCAGCCCGTCGGTGGCCCGCGACGCCACGCCCTCGAAGAAGTCGACCGTCTTGCCGGCCGCCTCCGCCACCGCCCCGGTCAGCGCCATCTCCTGCAAGCAGTGCCGGTAGCTGTTGCCGACCAGGCTGAGTGTCGGCAGCCGTGGGATCGGGTCGAGCATATTGACGAAGCGAAAGATGCGGCCGCCCAGCTCGCGGTCGAACGCCGTCGCCGCGTCGTCGTTGCCGATCATCGGCGCGCCGTAGGTGTAGATCTGGTGGACGCCGATGAAGCGGCGGCGGAACAGCCAGCCGGCCAGCAGCGCCAGCGCTCCGCCCAGGCTGTGCCCGGTCACCCACAACGGTCGCTCGCTCTTCGCCAGCTCTGCCTGCACCGCCGTAAACACCGGCTCCCACACCGCCGCCAGGGCGGTGACGAACCCCTGGTGAAAGCGGGCGCCGACGCCGGCGGCGGCCAGGTCGGTGCCCAGCTGCCCCTCCGGCACCATCAGCAGGTTGCCGGCGTCGGTCAGCAGCCAGTCCTTCAGCCCTTCCAGCGTGGTCGGCCCCTCGGTGCCGCGGAAGGCGACGACGATATGCTCGTCGTTGGTGGCAATATACGCCTGGGTGTTGCCGACGCTGATCAGCCGCGCCTCCATCCCCAGCTGTTCGCGGAACGCCTGCTTGCCGGCGTCTTCCGGCAAGTACGCCAGATCGCACGCGGTCGCCAGCGTGGCGGCGTTGGTCGGGTCCCCCATCGCGTCTTCAATGAGCTGCATGGTCATGACGGGTCGTCCTCCGGAGTGAATGCCGCGACCAGCCGCACGACGACGCCCCCGTCCGGTGGGTGAAGCACATCGACTCGATGTGCCACTCCCTCGGCGGACTGGAGGTGTCGCGCCAGGTCGTCCGCGCCGGCGGGGGGCCAAACGGCCCAGGCGTCGGGCGGGTCGAGGGCGAACTGCCGGCGCACCAGCGTCAGGAACGGCTCGGCGATTGGGTCGGCCGGCAGGGTGAGGATACGGCGGGCCTGCGCGTTGGCGTAGATGATACGGTCGGCGGCGGTGAGGAACAGGTAGCCGTCGGCCGCATGGTCGATCAGCCACTCGAAGCGGGCGCCGCCCCGCCGGTGCTGGGCGAGCCGCACCAGGGTGTGGACGCGAGCGCGGACCAGCCCGCGGTCGAACGGCTTGTTGAGGAAGTCGTCGGCGCCGGCGTCCAGTCCGGCCTGGCACGCCTCGCTGTCGTCCAGCGCGGTCATCAGCAGCACCGGCACGTCCGCCAGCGCTCCCTCGCTCCGCAGCCGGCGGCACACCTCGAACCCGTCCATCGCCGGCATCATCACGTCGAGCAGAACCAGGTCGGGCGGGTGGCGAGTGGCCTTCTCGACTGCCTCGAACCCGTCCTCGGCGAACACCAGGTCGGCCCCGACGTCCGCCAGCAGCGCGGCGAGCAGGTCACGGACCACCGCCTGATCGTCGACGATCAGGATGATCGGGCGCCCACTCGTTCCGTGTCGACTGGGCGTCGCAGTCACGGCGTCACTCCTGCTTGAGCACCACCAGGGTGATGTCATCGCTGGCCGGTGCCAACCCGCGGTAGGCATCACACGCCGCCAGCACCGCGTCGACGATCTCCGCCGCCGGCCGGTCGGCGTTCGCCCGCACCACTTCTTCGAGCCGGTCGCGGCCGAACAACTCCTGTTCCGGCCCGTGCAGCTCGACCACGCCATCGGTCGGCAAGACGACGATGTCGCCAGGGGCCAGCTGGACTGGCGGCGCCGTGCGGAACCCGACCTCCGGCAGCAGCCCCAGCAGCGGGCCGGTCGACTCCAGCGACGTGATCCGTCCATCGGCGGCCGAGTACCACATCCCCGGTTCGTGGCCGGCCGAGGCGTAGCGGAGCGTGCGGCTGGCCGGCTGGTAGACAGCATAGAACAGGGTGACGAAATAGTCGAACGGGGTGTTCGCCAGCAGGTAGCGGTTGACCTCCGCCACCATCCGCGCCGGGTCGAGGCCGTGGGCGGCCGAGAGGCAGTGGATGAGCGTTTGCGTACTGGCCATCACCAGCGCCGCCGGCACTCCGTGGCCGGTCACGTCGCCCTGGGTGATGCCAACCGCTCCGTCGGCGAGCGGGAACAGGTCGTAGGTATCACCGCCGACCGCCTCGCAATAGCGGCAGCGGCAGGCGACGTCCAGCCCCGGCACCGCCGGCAGCTGCCGCGGCAGCAGGTGCGCCTGCACCTGGGCGGCGGTCGCCAGCGCCTTGCGCAGCCGCGTCGCCTCCTGCACCTTGCGGTAGCGGTTCAGTCGGGTGATGGTCCGCACGCGCACGCGGATCTCGGTGCGGTCGAATGGCTTGGAAACGAAGTCGTCGGCCCCGGCGTCCAGACCGGCCAGCCGGCTGTCGCGGTCGTCCAGGCTGGTGACGAGAATCACCGGGATCTCCGCCAGCTGCGGGTCGCCGCGGAGGCGGCGGAGCGTCTCCAGTCCGTCCATGTCCGGCATCATCACGTCGAGCAGGATCAGGTCGGGCGTCAGCGCCGCCGCCTGCGCGAGCGTCTCGGCGCCGCTGGCCGCCTGCGCCAGTTGATAGCCGTGTCCGAGCAGCGCCGATTCCAGCGTCTTGCGGCCGGCCGGCTCGTCATCGACGATCAGTACAACACTCTCAGTTTCCACCAACAGCCCCCCTCTCGCCGGGCGTCAGGTGCGGCCGGATGACCGCCGCCAGGTCGCGCAGGCCGATCGGCTTGCACACGTAGTCGGTGGCGCCGGCCTGCAAGCATCGTTCGCGGTCGCCGGCCATCGCCAGCGCGGTGACGGCGATCACCGGCACCGTCTGCAGGTGCGGAGTGGCGCGAATCAGTCGAATCGCCTGCAAGCCGTCCGTCCCCGGCAGGTGGATGTCCATCAGCACCAGGTCCGGCTGCTCCTCCCGCGCCCGCTCCACCGCCTCCATCCCTTCGCGGGCGACCGACACCGCGTACCCGCGCGACCGCAGGTAGTCGGCGACCACGCGGGCCGTCGCCTCGTTGTCCTCGGCGAGCAGCACTCGGTGGCAGCCGGCCGGGGCGGCCTCGTCGGCCGTCGCCGTGGCCAGGCCGGCCTCGTCGGCGGCGGCCGTTGGCGACCACGGCAGGACGACGGTGAAGCGGCTGCCCTTACCCGGCTCGCTTTCCACCGCCACTCCGCCGCCGTGCAGCTCGACCACGCGGTGAACCAGCGCCAGCCCCAGCCCGGTGCCGGCGTACTGCCGCGACAGCCGGCCGTCCAGCTGGGTGAAGGGGCGGAACAGCCGGCCCAGGTCGTCGGGGCGGATGCCGATGCCGGTGTCCGACACCTCGAACGCCACGACCCCGCGCTCCGGGTCGCCGCTCACCCGCAACCCGACGGTGCCGCCTTCCGGCGTGAACTTGACGGCATTGGACAGCAAATTCACCAGCACCTGCTTGAGCCGCCGGCCGTCCGTCTCGATCAGCCCGACTGTCGGATCGAGGTGGCACTCGGTTTTCAGCCGCTTCTTGTGGGCGGGTTCGCGGACCATGCGCAGACTGGCCTGACACACATCGGCGACGGCGGTCGGTCCCGGGTGCAGTTGCACCTTGCCGGCCTCGATTTTCGACAGATCGAGAATGTCGTTGATCAGGCTGAGCAGGTGCCGGCCGCTGTCCTCCACTTGCCGGACGGCGTCGCGCTGCGGGTCGGTGAGCGGGCCGTACACCTGCTCGTGCAGCGCCTCGGCCATCCCCAGGATGGCGTGGAGCGGCGTCCGCAGCTCGTGCGACATGCTGGCGAGGAACTCGTCCTTGAGGCGGGCGGCGCGGGCCATCTCGGCGTTGGCCAGGCTGAGCGCCTCGGAGCGCTGCCGCAGCGTCTCCTGCACCTGCCGCAGCGCATCGGCGGCGCGGGCATGCTCGGCCACCTCGGTCTGCAGGTCGCGGTTGGCCTGCTCCAGCTGCCCGGTCCGCTCGACCACTCGCCGCTCCAGCTCGCCGTTGAGCGCCAGGATCTTCTCCTCCGCCCGCTTCTGCTCGGTGATGTCCCGGGTGATGCAGCAGACGGCATAGAGCGTGCCGTCGGCGTGGCTCAGCGGGAACCGGGTCGACAGCACCACCTGCTCGCCGCCGGTGGGGGACGACACGCGCTCGATCACCTGCTGCAGCGTCCCGGTGGCGACCACCTGCTGCGCCCGGGCGGCGAAGGCCGTGGCGGTCGCCGGGTCGAACAGCTCGTGCAGCGACCGGCCGACCGCCTGGCGACGGGTGCAGCCGAGCGCTTCCTCGAAGCGCCGGTTGACGAATAACAGACGATTTTGAAGATCCTCAATATAGACCATATTGGGGGTGTGGTCCAGCAGGCCGCGGAGCAGCGTCTCGCGCTCGGCGACGTCGCGGGCCGCCCGCTCGCGGTCGGTCAGGTCGACAGCGACGCCGATCCCGCCCGCCGGCCGGCCCTGGTCGTCGACCAGCGGGTCGTAGGTGAACAGGGCGAGGAAGGTGGAGCCGTCGGCGCGGCAGAGCGGCAGCTCGCCGGCCCAGGTTTCGCCCCCGTCGACGTGACGCATCACCTCGGCCGCCACCGCGCGGTCGGCCGGGGCAAACGCCGTCTCCGCCAACGGTCGGCCGAGCAGCGCGGCGGGCGCCTGGCCGAACAGCCGGGCCGCCGCCCGGTTGACGTAGCTGATCCGCCCGGCGGGATCGGCCGCCAGCACCACCTGGCCGACCGTATCCAGCAGGCGCGTCTGGAACCGCAGCCGTGCCTCGTCCGCCTGCAGCGCCTGCCCCATCACTCGCTGCTGCACGAACGTGGTGGCGGTCCGCTCGGCCAGAGCATTCACGGCGTTGGCCAGTTGCGTCAGCACCCCCACCCGCCGGCGCCCCACGCTTCCAGGTCGCCGCGCGTCGTCGCCGCACTCCTCCAGCAGCTCCGCCGCCGGGCGCTGCAGCGACGTGCAGCACCACCGCCTGGACAGCCGCCACCACCAGCACCGGCAGCCACGCCAGCCCGGCCCACCCCACCCACACGAGCAACCCGGCCGCGATTCCGCCGCCGCCGACCAGCGCCGGGAGCAACGCCCGCAGCGCCAGAGGACCGCACACGCCTACCGATCCCGGCCGCGTCTTGAACGCGAACGCGCGAACCGGCGATCGATGCACCAGACCGCTGGAAACAACCATGACCGCCACCGTACTTCCCGGAACCGGCGAGCCAGTGCTCACCTGATTCCCAAGTCTACGTCACGGCAGCCGGCCAATTGTCGCTATCAGACGAATCGTTGCGCATTTCGCGCCCTGGCAGAAAAGTGCTGCCAATGCGCGACAGGTCAGGCGACGCGAAAGGCGCGAAGGTAGCCGAGTTCGGCGACGATCTCGTGAGTGAGGACGCGCTCCAGGTCGGCCAGTGCGCGAGCGACGGTACTGCCGTCCATCACCCGGTGGTCATAGATGACGCGGACGTCGACTCCGCCGTCCGGCTCGACGGTGCCGTAGCTCAGGGTGCTGGTGAGCAGCCCGCGCGGGTGCAGCGAGGAGGCGCCGAGGCCGGCGTAGCCGCTCACCCCAAACGTACCGAAGAACCGTGCCCGCAGGCGGCCGTTCAGGTTGAGCGCCGCCCGCCAGATCAACCGCCGCACCGGCCACGGCAGCCGGGCCAGCCGCAGCTGCCGCCGCAGCGCCGCCGCCGACGTCAGCGGACGGTCCTTGAACCAGGCGAGCCGCTCGTCGATCTCCGCCAGCGAGCGTTCCTCGGGCCGGGTGATCTGGGCGAAGAACACCGCCTCCTCGCCGGCGTAAGGCCGTTCGACGGCGATGGTGGCGACGTTGATCGGGTGCTGGTACAGGCAGGGGAACAGTCCGCCGAGGTAGGCGCGGCGGAGCACGGGATGCCGTGCGCAGACGATGGCCCACGCCTTGGTGAAGAGGGCGCACCAGCCCGGCCGCGGCACCGCGACGCGGCGAGCGGCGACGAGCGCGCCGAGGTCCATGCGCCGCTGCACCGGGACCGTCGGCACCTGGCTGGCGAAGTGAAGGAAGTCGGTCATCAGCCGTCGCGGCAGCGGCAGCGGCAGGTTGAACCCGGTGGGCTGAGGCATCGCCGGCACCTCCGTGTGCGTCGAGCAGGGTCGTCCGAGGGTGCCCATCTTCCCATCTCGGGCGGCGTCGATGCAACCCCAGGTCAATCGGACGGCCGGCGTCGCAACTGGTCAAGCACGGCAGCGGCGCGGTCACATAAGTTAAGCTCGCACACCAGTTCATCGACGACCGACACCCCTTCATTCCGCCCGTGGGAAGTCGGGCAAGTCGGCGGTACGGAGGTGATGGGGATAGCCTCGCAGACGAAATCGTCGAGAACGTGAAACCCTTCGTTCCGACCTTGTGCGGGCATGGGACACCTCAGTCTGAGCAGGCGTTCCTGGATCATCGCCCCATTCTACCAGAGCAGCACCGTCCAGCCGCACGACGCGGCGGTGCAACTCGGCCAACGCCCATTCGCCGCGGCCAGAGACTACCGATCCAGCTCGCCGCAGGCGATGCGGTAGCCGTTCAGGTCTTCCACGACCAGCTCGCGAATGCCGTGTGGGGCCAGGTGCGGCGGTTGCAGGATCACCGCCCCGCGGCGGTGTAGATCGGCGTACAGGATGTCGAGATCGTCCACGTACAGGTAGACATCGCGCTCGAACAGCGGGCGGGTACGGGGCGGCAGGCTGTCGCGGCGGATCTGCAAGTGAATCCACACCCCCGACCGCTTGACGATGGCGTACACCCCGCCGGGTTCGGCGGCCGAGGGCTGGAATACCCCGTCCACCGGGTCGAGGCTGAAGCCGAGTACGTCGCGATAGTACTCCGCGGCCTGGCGCACATGCGGCACGCCGAGGACCGGAGAGGCCTGCCAGGCGTTCATGGTCACGTCATTGCCCCCATCGTCGCGCATGCCCTATCTCCCTTCCCAGGTGATGAACACCCGGCCGACCGGCTCGCGGAGGCGCAGGCGGACGAACGGGATGGCGTCCTGCGGGTCGACGGCGCGCTCCAGGCGCACGCGGCCGGGGCGGACCCGCATGCCGGCCTGATGGTGCAGGCTCAGGACGATCTGCCGCTCGTCCTCCCCCGGCACCGGCTCGCCCACCGCGTCGGCCAGCAGCACACCGCGGGTGTCGGCGGAGATCCAGCGGGCGGTGCCGGTCAGCACGTAACTCGGCGCCCGGCGAAGGGTGAACAGGGTCGGTTCCTCGCCGTCGATCAGCGGCAGCGGTGGGCCGGCGGCAGCGCCGGGCCAGCGACTGAACCGTGCCCGGCTCTCCGCGGTCCACGCGACCACCCAGCCGAGGTTGTAGCGTCGCGCATGGTCAGTCAGCTCGGCGTCGGTCCACTCCGTCACCGGCCGACCCGCCAGCCAGCCGTCGACCAGGGCGGTGGACGCATGCTCGATGCTGCCGTCAGGGTCCAGCCCGCCCAGGTAGACGCGCTCGGTCAGCAGCGGCAGCAGCGCCGTCCACCGCGACGCAGCGGCGGGACCGCGGCGATCTTCCCACAGGACGCGGGCGCGATCGGAGGTGTGCTCGCGGAGGGTGTTCAGCAGGGCAAGGCGGTCGGCGTCCAGCCCGATCCGCAGCGGCTGTGGCTCGACCAGGTGCCGCAGCCAGGCGCGGGACGGGTCGTGGTACGCCAGCCCGAAAGCCGCCGGCAGGCGGGCGAGCACCACCGCCGAGGCAACCAGCAGGCGTGTCCAGCGGTTCAGCCGGCCGCCCAGCGCGCCCAGCGCCAGCGCTGCCGGAACGACGGCGAACAGCAGCGCCCGTGGGCAGGAGGTGGCATGCGCCCAGCCGGGCGAACGGCTCGCAGCTGACCCCGGCCACCGCCAGCGCCAGCAGGCCGACGACGCCGGCGCCGAACATCCGGCCGGTGGCTCGACATCCGGCCCGCTCCAGCAGCGCCGTCCCGACCACGCTGGCGGCGATCAGCAGCACCGCCACGACTCGATCCTCCCCGCCGCCCCAAAGCGGTGCCTCCCAGAACGCGCGCACGGTGCGGCCGGTCAGCAGCGACACGTCGCGGCACGGCGGGACGCGAATCCACCAGTAGCTCACCCAGTCACCCAGCCAGAAGGCGTTGGCGCCGACGGCGGCGAACAGGGCGAGGAAGAGCGGAGTGTGCCACGCCAGTCGGTGCTTGGGGCCGACGGTGAGGTAATAGAGCAGAAACAGCGGCGCCGCCAGCAGACACAGGAGCGGGTGGGCGAACCAGGCGATGGCCCCCCCGGCGGTGATGCCGAGCAGTCCGCGGACGTCCGGGTCGCGGTGGTAGCGGATCAGCAGTCCGGCCGTGGCCAGGGTCATCAGGGTGGCGAGCAGCAGGTCGACGTCGCCAGCCTCCACCGCCGACCGGCCCGGCCGGCCCCACCATACGAGCACCGCCAGCAGAGCGGCGAGCACCGCCACGCCGCGGACCGCCCCGGTCCACCGCGCCGCCAGGTAGAGGATCCACGGCACCAGCAGACAAACGACCGCCACCGCCGTCTTGTACGCCTCCGGCTGATACGCCCCGCCCACCGCCGCCAGTGCTGCCTCGGCCGGCCGGCTGCCGGGGTCGAACACCGGCGTCTTCGGGTAGCCGGCATAGAACGCCGGGTCGTAACACGACAGGCTCAGGCGCCCCCACAGCGCACGGGCGCCCAGGTAGCCGTGGTACAGGTGCAGCGGGTGTCGCCCGGACACGATCGGCTCGGGGTCGACGATCCGCCGCCACGACCGACCCACGTCGAACAGCCCCAGGGTCAGCCACGCCTGCCAGCCGATCAGCGCCAGCAGGCCGAGCAGCCACCACGGCGAGTCGCCGGACGGACGGGGCTGGGCGGTCGCGGGGAGAGAGAGAGGGTCGCTCATAGCGGTGCGATGGTAGCCGCGACGGGCAGCCGGGACAAGCCGTCCTGAGTGGGGCGAAAATGCCGGCGGAGCGGTCGAAACCGGCGCTCCCGGTGGCCCCCCGGTCTGCTTGACAGGGGTGGCCCCCCTGTTAGAATGGCGCTGGGGCCTGGCAGAACGGCCCGACCGGTCGGGGGGTTGCGGCCATGAAGTGTCAGAAGTGTCCGAATGCCGCCACCTTGCACATCACCGAAATCGTCAGCGAGGACCACTGGGAAGAGCTGCACCTGTGCGAAGTGTGCGCCCACAAGTACCTGGCGGAACCGCCCAAGGCGGCGAGCAAGCCGGCACCGGCCGCGGAGGACGTCGAGGAACCGGCCGGTATCCACCAGGAATGTGACCTGTGCGGGATCAAATTTGTCGACTTCCGTAACACCGGCCGGCTCGGCTGCCCGCACGACTACGAGGTGTTCCGCGAGGAGCTGGTGCAGCTGCTGGAGAACATCCACGGCGAGACGCGCCACGTCGGCAAGGTGCCCCGCCGGCTGCCGCAGAACCGCCAGGCGCAGGCCGAGCTGATGGGCCTGCGCAAGCAGCTGTTGCAAGCCGTCCACCGCGAGGCGTATGAGGAGGCGGCACGTCTTCGGGACCGGATTCGCCAGCTCGAGGAAAGCTGAGCCGGGGTAGCGATCGCGGGGAGATGGGAAGACGGGAAGGGAAGCACGTGAAGTGCCAGTTCTGCTCCAAGCCGGCCACCGTGCATCTGACCGACATCGTCGACAATCAGAAGCGCGAGCTGCACCTCTGTCAAGGGTGTGCCGAGGCCCAGCAGCTGATCAAGCAGCAGGAGCTGAACCTGCCGGTGCTGTTGCAAAACCTGATCGGCCAGCACATCGGCCCGCAGATGGACGAGCTGGCCCGGCTGTGCTGCCCGGTGTGCGGCATCCGGTACATGGAGTTTCGCTCGCAGGGGCGGCTCGGCTGCCCGCACGATTACCAGGTGTTCAAGGCCGGGCTGGACACCTTGCTGTACCGTATCCACCGGGCCACCCGGCACGTCGGCAAGTCGCCCACCAAGGGGGTGCCGGCCGCCGACCGGCTGGTCGAGATCGCTCAGTTACGCCGGCAGCTGCAGTCGGCCGTGGATGCCGAGGCGTACGAAGAGGCCGCTCGTCTACGAGACCTGCTCCGCAAGAAGGAAGCCACGGATGAATCTGGATAGCCTGACTCATACCAGTGGCGAGTGGTTGCGCGGCAGCGGCCCGGAGTCCGACATCGTCATCTCCAGCCGCATTCGCCTCGCTCGCAACCTGGCCGCCTTCCCGTTCACCAACCGGGCCAGCAGTTACCAGAAGGCCGAGATCGAGACGCTCCTGCGCGATCGCATCGGCAAGCTGGAGCTGGATCCGCGGCTGGGGTACGTGAACGTGCCGGCGCTGTCGACGCTGGACCGCCAGTTCCTCGTCGAACGCCAGCTGATCAGCCGCGAACTGGCCACCGCCGAGGGACCGCGCGGGGTGGCGCTGGGGGCGCAAGAGACCGTCAGCGTGATGGTGAACGAGGAGGACCACCTGCGCCTGCAGGTGATGCGCTCCGGGTTCACGCTCGACGAGGCGTGGCAGGAGATCGACAAGGTCGACGACCTGCTCGAAAGCCGCGTCACCTACGCCTTCAGTGAGGAGTTCGGCTACCTGACCGCCTGCCCGACCAACGTCGGCACCGGCATGCGCGCGAGCGTGATGCTGCACCTGCCGGCGCTGGAGCACACCAAACAGATCGAAAAAGTCTTCCGCGCCCTGCAGAAGATCAACCTGGCGGTCCGCGGGCTGTACGGCGAGGGCAGCCGGGCGTCCGGCCACTTCTACCAGATCTCCAACCAGGTGACGCTGGGCAAGAGCGAGCCACAGATCCTCAGCGAGATCCAGTCGGTCATCCCGCAGATCATCAAGTACGAGCGCGAGGCGCGGACCAGCTGGCTGCGCGACAACCGGCAAGGGCTGCAGGACAAGATCTCCCGCGCCCACGGCACGCTGTGCGCCGCCACGATGATGACGTCCGAGGAGACGATGGAGCTGCTGTCGTTCGTGCGGCTGGGGATCAACCTGCAGCTGGTCGACGACATCACCATCCCGACGGTGAACGAGCTGTTCATCCACACCCAGCCAGCGCACCTGCAGAAGCTGATGGGGGCGGCACTCGACGGCGAGGAGCGCAACGCAGCGCGAGCGCGCTATCTGCGCACCCGCCTCCGCCAGGCCGGAGCGATGCCGAACTGACCGCCGGGCGGTGCGGGAGAGGGGTCTGACGGCAGCCGACAGGAAAAAAGCCGCGTTTGCGGAATGGCTGGCGCGTCAACATCTTCTGGTGGACCGGCGGCTGACGCAGGCCATCTACCTGCCCACCAGCGCGCCGGACGACGAGGTACGGCTGCTGGAGGTGAACACTGGTCTGTACCCGGTACCGGGCTCCCATCACGGCGGTGGAGACCACCGCGGCTGTCACCGACTTGCCCAATCGGTTGTGCGTCGCCGACATTACCCCCGAAGAGTGGCGATGCGTCCAGGAGAATCCGCATCTACTGCCCTCAGGCTGGCGACTGGAGGGGAAATGCATTATTCAGAGGGCGGATGAACGCGCGCCGTGCTGACGTCAAAGCTGGCCGCTCCCCCTCATCCGGGTAGAATACTCCCCTGACCGCCGCGGCCCCGTGGACGCGGCGGGCGTGAATCCGCGCCCGGACAAGGGGAGTGATGATGCGGACGACCCTCCTGGCGGTGCTGCTGGCGGCGCTGGCGCTCGCGGCGGAACCCGCGGTGCGCATCGACGACTTCGGCAAGCCGTTCCTGTTCTCCTACCTGGCGTGGCAGAACAAGGTGCGTACCGAGGGCGGCAAGGCGATCCTGCGCGGCATCACGCCGCAGGGCGGGGCGGGGCAGAACATCTCCCGCGATCTGAGCCGGCACCCCGACTGGTCGCCGTATCTCCGTGTCACCGTTCACCCGGACAACAAGGCCAGGGCGCTCAAGCTGCTGCTCCGCGACGCGAGCGAGCGGCCGGGGTCGTGGATGTTCCGGCTGCCGACGAAAGCGGGCGACGCGGTACTGGCGCCGGAGGACGGCGCGCCGCTGTCACACCCGTCGCAGGTGGAGCACAAGGGAGCGCCGGAGCTGGCGCGAATCTCGCAACTCCAGCTAATCGGCGACTTTGGCAAGGAACAACCGCTCAGCGTGACCGTCCATGCCGTCACCGCCGGCCCGCCCACGGTGGAGGTGGTGCGGCTGCGGCAGGCGGGCGAGGCCAAGCGGCGCGAGGAGGCGGCCCGTCGTGAACGTGAGCGGCAGAACCTCGTTGCCCGCCACGGCAAGCGCGGCCCGGACTCGCCGACTGTCACGCACGTCTCGGCGGCGGCGCCGGACGTGCTCAGCCTCACCATCGTCGCCGGCCGCATCACGCCGAGCAAGCTGACGCGCTACACCGCGCAGCCGGGTGACAAGCAGGAGAAGGACGGCGAGGGCATTGTCCTCAACCGCGACGGCAAGCGCGTCGGCTGGCTGATCGGCGTCAAGAAAGACGACCTGGTCACGTTCGAGCGGTTCGCCGGCGATCCGCTGCTCGACTTCCTTGCCGATGATGCCGCGACGTTCACCGTCCGCTCGACGGACGACCCAGCGTTCACCGACGCGACCAGGCCGACGGCGGCGCACCGCAAGAGCCGGCCGCTCGACTGGGCGCAGCCGTCGAACGACTTCGTCATGGAACACACCGTCTACCTGCGCCTGCCGCACCGGCTGATGCCGGGCAAGCGATACACCGTCGATCTCGGCAAGCTGAATACCCGCGAGCCGCAGGCGACGCTGACGTTCGACCCGGCGACGGTCCGCAGCGAGGCGATTCACGTCAGCCAGGTCGGCTTCCGTCCCGACGACCCGGTGAAGGAGGGCCGTCTGTCGCTGTGGATGGGCACCGGCGGTGGGTGCGACTATGCCGCCTGCCGCACCTTCCGGCTGGTAACCGACGCCGACGGCGAGACGGCGTACACCGGCAAGGTCGAGCCGCACTGGCCTGTGGACAAATCGGAGAAACTGCAGCGGACCGAGAACTTCGTCAAGGCGCGGTCTACCGCCTCGACTTCGCCACGTTCCGCACCCCCGGCCGCTATCGGCTGGTGGTCGACGGCGTCGGCTGCTCGTACCCGTTCGCCATCGCCGACGACGTGTGGCAGCGGGCGTTCCTCACGCAGATGAAGGGGCTGTTCAACAACCGCTGCGGCATGGAACTGGGTCCGCCGTACACGACGTTCCGCAAGCCGCGCGACTTCCACCCGGCCGACGGTGTGCGCGTGACGCACACCACGTTCGCGGCAACGAGCCAGGGACCAGCGACCAGGACCACTTCAAGGCGCTTGCCAAGCACGACACTCGGCAAGCCGGCGCCGGAGGCGTGGGGCGGCTATCACGACGCCGGCGACTGGCAGCCGCGCCGCGCCACCCACCTGCGTGTGACGATGGCCCAGCTGGAACTGCTCGACCTGTTCCCGGACTATTACCGCAAGCTGTCGTGGCCGCTGCCGAAGACGTCGAAGGCGCCGGCCATTCTCGACGAGGCGTTGTGGGAGCTGGACGTGTTTCGCCGGCTGCAGAAGGCCGACGGCGGGGTGCCCTACGGCATCGAGACGCCCGGCGATCCGATCACCGGCGAGGTCAGCTGGAACCAGTCGCACCCGGCCTATGTCTACGCGCCGGATCGGCTGTCGAGTTACGTCTACGCCTCCGCCGCCGGCCGCGCCGCCCGGCTGCTGCCACCGACCGATCCGGACCTGGCGGCAACCTACCGTGCCTCGGCGATCAAGGCGATGGAGTGGGCCGAGGCCGACGTGGCGAAGCACAGCAAGGGCAAGCTGCACTGGGAGACGCGCGACGAACGCAACCTGGCGGCGCTGGAGCTGTTTCACCTGACCGGCGAGCAGCGTTGGCACGACGTCTTCAAGGCGACCTCCTGCCTGACCGACGCCGCGCCGAACCTGTTCGCCTACGGCAACCACGTTCAGATCAACGCCGCGTTCGGCTACGCCCGCCTGCCCGCCGAGAAGGCCGACGCGACCATGCAGCGCAAGGCGAAGGCGGCGATGGCACGGCTGGCGGACAGGGCGCTCGTTTACGCGACGGGGAACGCCTATGCGCTCACCCACCACGACCCCGGCCGGCCGATGTTCCTGGGATACTTCAGCACGCCCGAGGCGGGGCCAGTGCTGACGAAGGCGCACGCCCTGACCGGCGAGGCGAAGTACCTGGCGGGGGCGGTACGAGCGGCGCAGTTCTCGGCCGGGATGAACCCGCGCAACGGCACCTATACCACCGGCCTGGGGGCGAACCCGCCGCGCAACCCGCTGCACCTGGATTCCCGCCGCACCGGCCAGCCGACGCCGGAGGGGCTGACGGTATACGGTAACGTCGACTACTGGGGCTGGAAGGGCGGCTTCTGGGACTGGCCGATCACCTGGCACCTGTCGCGGGTGTGTACTCCCAACCCCTACGACTGGCCGCTACCGGAGGCATACTTCGACATCTTCCTCTACCCGGCGATGACCGAGTTCACGGTCGACATGTGGGCACCGAACGTGAGCACCTGGGGCTACCTGGCAGCGCGGCCGGCGACCCGGTCCGATTGACGATCACGCGGTCGTCGGCCCGAACCGTCGGCGTGCTTCATCCAGCGGGACGATCCGGCCTTCCTGGGAGTCCTTCAACCCCGCCTCGACGGCCTGGCGGAAGTAGATCTGATACTGGATGTCTTCCCTGGTGGAGTCGTCCGGCAAACGATCGACCAGCCGGCTTGCTTCGTCTTTTTCACGGGCAGGGGTCATCAGCAAACCCTCGCGTCGTACCAGGCAGTTCGTACCGTAACCGATCCGCAGGATTCAGCCCCGGTGGTGGTTGCGCTGCCACAGTTCCAGCGTCACGAAACCGGCGACACCGGCTGCAACGAGTGGCAGCAGTAGGGCGAGCGCCATCTGATCTGCCCCATCCGCCGATGCCCCTGCTGACGGGAAGAGAACCACCCACCCGAAAACGACGAGGAGGGGAAGGACGAGAACCAGGTAGAGCACCCGGCTCCACCGGCCGCCCCCTGGCCACGCCAATGTCAGCGCGTACCCCAGCAACGCGAACGCCACACCCAGCGGAACAAGTAGACCGACGCCGATCGTTTCCAGCGATCCGCTCCACAACAGCAGGGTGAGTACCGCCGCGGCCGTTGCCGCCGCATACGCGCTGACGACGGCAAGGGACACTCTCAAGACGGTCGGCAATCGGTTCATGGGCTTCCTCCTTCCGTAGCCTACCGTCCGGCGCTCGCCCCGGTCAACCACGTCGGTCGCTTGGTTGCTCAGCTGCCCCGCCGACTTCCTCTACCCCGATCGGCTGATCGTATTCTAGACTGCACATGACACCCATCCGGCGGTTCTGTGCGGCCAAGGAGCGACGATGAGCGACTCGGTATCCCCCCTCGACACCCTCGCGGCGCTCGCCGGTCCCGATGGCGGCTGGGGCTACGCCGCGGGACAGCCTTCGCATCTCGAGCCGACGTGCCTGGCGCTGCTTGCCCTCGGGCGCGAACCGCAGCGGTACGCCGCCGTGATCGCCGCCGGTCGGGCCTGGGTGGAACAGTCCGCTGCCGGCGACGGCACCTATCGGCTGGCACGCGGGCGGCGCGAGGCGGTCTGGCCGACGTCCCTGGTCCTGTTCACCCGCTCTGCCCTCGGCGACGAGCCGGCCGTTCTCGCCCCGCTCGCCCGCGCCCCTGCTCGCCCTTCGTGGCCGTGGCTACGACAGCCGCGACGAGGAGGACGTCAACGACATCGACGCCTCGCTGATCGGCTGGTCGTGGGCCGAGGGCACCTTCTCGTGGGTCGAGCCGACCTCGTGGGCGATGCTCGCTCTCCGCCGCGTCGGCCAGGGCGAGCACACGCGGGTGCGGGAGGGCAAGCGCCTGCTGCTCAATCGCATGCTGGAGGCCGGCGGGCTGAATTATGGCAACCGGCGCATCTTTGGCATCAGCCTCGATCCGATCCCGACGCCGACGGCGCTGGCCCTGCTGGCCCTGCAGGGTGAGCCGGTCGACGATCGCATCATTCGCACCGCCGACTACCTGCGCCGGCAGGCCGCCGAGTCCGACGACGTGGAACACCTGGCCTGGTCGATCCTGGCGCTCGACGCCACCCGACCCGCCGGTGTGACCGACGCCATGCTCGCCGCCCTCCGGGAACGGCTCCAGATCGCCGCCGCGACCCGCGCCGCCACCCCGTATCTGACCGAGGCACCGCTGCGGCAGGCGCTGCTGGCGCTGGCGCTCGACGTCTCCCGCCGCAACCCGTTCCGTCTGCCCGCCGTTGCCGCCGCCGCGCCGCTGGAGCCGGGCAAGCTGACCGGGCCGGCGCGGCCGATCGGCGAGCGGGTGCGGTCGTTCCTGCAGGGGATCGCGATCAAGGCCGCCGCCCAGCTGAAGCCGCTCGACCCGACGGTGCCGGTCCACATCGCTCCGGTGGGCGACTACAACGCCAACCTGACCGACGTCCTGTCCCGCCAGTTCGCGCATTTTCGCGACCGTGTGCCGCTCAAGGGCAAGCGTGTCGTCCTCAAGCCGAACCTGGTCGAATACCACCGCGACAAGGTGATCAACACCCATCCGCACCTGATCGCCGCCGTCATCGAGCTGTGCCAGCGGGAAGGGGCGAGCGAGGTGATCGTCGCCGAGGGGCCGGGGCACTGGCGCAACGCCGAGTACCTGGTGCGGGCGAGTGGGCTGGGCGACGTGATCCGCCACTACAAGGTGTCGTTCGTCGACCTCAACCATGACGAGCCGGTCCGTCGCGTCAACCTGGCCCGGCTGACCGGGCTGCAGCACCTGTACCTGGCGTCAACCATCGCCACCGCCGACGTGGTGATCTCGCTACCGAAGCTGAAGACGCACCACTGGGCAGTCGCCACGCTATCGATGAAGAACCTGTTCGGCACCGTGCCCGGCACCTGCTACGGCTGGCCGAAGAACGAGCTGCACTGGCGGGGGATCGACAACAGCATCGTCGACATCACTGCCACGCGCACCCCCGACCTGGCGATCGTCGACGGTATCGTCGGCATGGAAGGGGACGGTCCGCTCAACGGCACGCCGCGGCCGACCGGGGTGGTCGTCATGGGCGCCGACCTGCTGGCGGTCGACGCCACCTGCTGCCGGCTGATGCAGCTCGATCCGCACAAGGTCGGCTACCTGGTGCTCGGCAACCGGATGAAGCTGGGACAGATCGCCGAGCCGGCCATCGGGCAGCTCGGCGAGCGGATCGAGGACCGCCGCCAGCCGTTCGACACGGTGCCGTACTTCAAACCCCTCTGGGTCGGCCGCTCGGCGTGAGGTGTTCCCTTCGTCCCCGGCACACCGTTCGCACACCTCATCAGGAAAACCGGCCGTCCGACCGGCGAAAAAACGGGCCGGTCTGTCCGTTCACGGAGAGGAAGCGGCGGGCCGGCGGAGGGGGCGACCGAGGTGTCACAAACCGCCCGGTCGGCAGAGTCGCCCCGGCTTGATTCGCCTACCCCCTCACACTACAATCACAAAGGATTAGAAGGCGGCCCCGTACAAAAAACCCTCCCCCTCACTACCCAGGGGTCCTGGTCGGGCAAGAGGCCGTTCGCCCTGCGCGCGACACGGTTCCTCAGCCGGGGGATCCCTGTCCCGTGATGGCGGGACGGTCCCCCGAGCGGCGGGGGCGGACCGAATCGGAGACGGCACAGATGTATGAACGCTTTACAGACCGGGCCCGCAAGGTGATGCAGCTGGCCAACCAGGAGGCGCAGCGCTTCAACCACGAGTACATCGGCACCGAGCACATCCTCCTGGGACTGGTCAAGGAAGGCTCCGGCGTCGCCGCCAACGTGCTCAAGAACCTCGACATCGACCTGCGCAAGATCCGCCTCGAAGTCGAGAAGATCGTTCAGTCCGGCCCCGACATGGTGGCCATGGGCAAGCTGCCGCAGACCCCCCGCGCCAAGAAGGTGATCGAGTATTCGATCGAGGAGGCCCGCAACCTCGGCCACAACTACGTCGGCACCGAACACCTGCTGCTCGGCCTGCTCCGCGAACAGGAAGGCGTGGCCGCCCAGGTGCTCATGAACCTCGGGCTGAAGCTGGAAGACGTGCGTGAGGAAGTCCTGAACTTACTGGGGCACAACATGGCGACGGAAGAAAGCGGCAGCGGCGCCGGCAGCGGGGAACGCCAGGCGGGCAAGGGCAAGTCGAAAACCCCGGCCCTCGACAGCTTCGGCCGCGACCTGACCGAACTGGCCCGCCAGGGCAAGCTCGACCCCGTCATCGGCCGCGCCAACGAGATCGAACGGGTCATCCAGGTGCTGTCGCGCCGCACCAAGAATAACCCGGTGCTGCTCGGCGAGGCCGGCGTCGGCAAGACCGCCATCGTCGAGGGACTGGCCCAGCTGATCGTCGACAGCAATGTGCCCGAGCTACTCCGCGAGAAGCGGATCGTCGTGCTCGACCTGGCCATGATGGTCGCCGGCACCAAGTATCGCGGCCAGTTCGAGGAACGCATCAAGGCGGTCATGAACGAGGTCCGCCGCGCCAAGAACACCATCCTGTTCATCGACGAGCTGCACACCCTGGTCGGCGCCGGCGGTGCTGAGGGCGCCATCGACGCCTCCAACGTGCTCAAGCCGGCGCTCGCCCGCGGCGAGATCCAGTGCATCGGCGCGACCACGCTCGACGAGTACCGCAAATACATCGAAAAGGACGGCGCCCTCGAACGCCGGTTCCAGCAGATCATCGTCAACCCGCCGTCGAAGGACGAGACGATCGAGATCTTGAAGGGCCTGCGCGACCGCTACGAAGCGCACCACCGCGTTCAGATCAAGGACGAGGCGCTGGAGACGGCGGTCGAGATGTCCGATCGGTACATCAGCTCGCGCTGCCTGCCGGACAAGGCGATCGACGTGATCGACGAGGCCGGCGCTCGTGTCCGCCTCCGCGCCATGACCCGGCCGCCGGACCTGAAGGACATCGACGCCCAGATCGAGCAGCTGAACCAGGAAAAGGAAGGTGCCGTCGCCGAGCAGGACTTCGAGAAGGCGGCCCACCTCCGCGACCAGGCGGACAAGCTGAAGAAGAAGAAGGAGCAGGTCACCCGCGAGTGGCGAGAGAAGTCGAAGGAGATCGACGGCGTTGTCGACGAGGAAGTGGTCCGCGAGGTCGTCTCCAAGATGACCGGCGTGCCGCTCACCCGCATCGAGGACAACGAGACGCAGCGGCTGCTCAAGATGGAGGAGGAGCTGCACAAGAAGGTGATCAGCCAGCACGAGGCGATCCAGGCGATCGCCAAGGCGGTCCGCAAGAGCCGCGCCGGGCTGAAAGATCCCAAGCGGCCGATCGGCTGCTTCATCTTCGCCGGGCCGACCGGCGTCGGTAAGACGTTACTCGCCAAGAAGCTGGCCGAGTTCATGTTCGGCGACGAGAACGCCCTGGTGCAGCTGGACATGTCGGAGTACATGGAGAAGCACAACGTCAGCCGGCTGGTCGGCGCTCCGCCCGGCTACGTCGGTTACGAGGAAGGCGGCCAGCTGACCGAGAAGATCCGCCGCCGGCCCTACAGCGTGGTGCTGCTCGACGAGATCGAGAAGGCCCACCCCGATGTGTGGAACATGCTGCTGCAGATCATGGAGGAGGGTCGGCTGACCGACAACGTCGGCCGGATGATCGACTTCAAGAACACCATCCTGATCATGACCACCAACATCGGCGCCGGCGAGATCACCGGCGGCAAGCCGTTCGGCCTGGCCGGGGCGCGGCAGCAGAACGCCGAGTCGACCTACAACGAGATGAAGGGCCGGCTCAAGGACGAGATGGAGAAGAACTTCCGTCCCGAGTTCCTCAACCGGCTCGACGACATCATCGTCTTCCGCGGCCTGACCAACGACGACCTCAAGCGGATCATCGACATCGAGCTGGCCAAGGTGTCGAAGCGGCTGCTGGAGAAGGGGCTGACGCTGAATCTCACCGAGGAGGCGCGGCAGTTTCTGATCGAGAAGGGCAGCAACCGCGAGTACGGTGCCCGTCCGCTCCGTCGGGCGATCGAGCACAACCTCGAAGATCCGCTGGCCGAGGACCTGCTCCGCGGCAAATTCGCCGGCAAGGACACGATCAACGTCGTCGTCCGCGAGGAGAACGGCGAGAAGAAGCTGACGTTCGAGGCGATCACCGCTCGCGGCGAACAGCTGGCCCTGGCCGGCAGCGAGAGCAAGTAACCGCTTACTCGCAACACACGAGGGCGGCGTTCCCATTCGGGGGCGCCGCCCTCGCGGCGTTCGGGAGGGCAGAAGAACTCACCACTGAGGACACAGAGGGGCACAGAGGGAAGAAGAGAAGAAGGAGAGATAAAGGGGAATCAGGAAGCGCGAACGGCCGGGTGCTGGGTGCCATGCCCACGCTGGCGTGGGCATGTGGCGTATCACGGGCCGGCCTCGCACTACCCTTGGCTGGCTTGTACCACTTCTGGGGCGAGCGGGGTCCCGTTAGGCCCCGAGTCGCCGCGTGAAACAGGACGTCGCGCTTGTGCGGCTGCCTCGGGGCACTGGGGAGGGGCCTGTGGGGAGGGATCCCTCCCCCACTCCCCCACTCCGCTCCCGCTCGCCTCGCCAGTGCGACAGTCACTCTCCATGTGCGTCTACTCTTTCTTGCGGCGTGTACTTGCCCTTCTGCACCCAGTCCGAGATCCGTCCCATGGCTCGGTCAGCCGCTCGGCGTCCTCGGGCAGCAGGTGGCGATCCTGCACCATCCGGTCGCGCTGCGTCTGCCACCGGCGGCGATAACCGGCGGCGTCGCCGTAGCGCTTCTCGATCGACACACGCGGGTCGCCGGTCGTGTTCCGCTCGGCCTCGGTCCGCGGGAAGGGGAGCATCGCCCCGGCGAGCGATGCCAGCATGGCCTCGACGCCGACGTCGCGGCTGCGCAGGTTCCAGCCGGTGTACGTCGCCAGCGGTACCGCTACCTCCAGCGGTTGGAGCATACCGCGGTCGTTACCGTCGGCGTCGGTCGCCGGCACCAGCACACGGTAGTGCCCGAGGATGCGCGGCGGCTCCACGGTGATGATCCCGCGGCTGGCGTAGAGGGTGCCGAGATCGAGCGCCGACGGCTGCTGGATCACCTCAGGGTAACGTACCCCCGGCAGCGACGGGAAGCCGGTCGCCGTTTGCCGCCAGTCCACCAGCGTGCCATCAGCGAGCCGCGGGTAGACGCTCGGCGGCGGCGAGGTGCCGTCGCGGACCCAGGCGTCGAGCGCGTCGAGCAGGGCGCGGAGGTGCGGCCGATAGTCGGCCGGGTTGTGCCGGTGGTCGCTGCCGCCGCGGCCGGGCGGGAAGCCCGCCGGGCCGTGCTGCGTGCCGCCGAACGCATAGATGCGTACGTTCGCCGGAATGGGCGCATCGGCGGTCCCGAGCGTGTCGGTGTGGACCAGCGAGCCGCTGCGGTGCCAGTATTCGGCGGACGTCTGCGTGTGCAGGATCTTCGGCAAGGGCACCGACGGCTCGGCGGTGAGCCGGTGGAGAATCCCGTCGGGTCGGCTGCGGCGGCGGAGCAGGTCGGGGCCAGCGGCGAAGTCGTCGTCGCTGTCGCCATAGGTGAACGGGAACACGTCGGCCGGGTACAGGTGGTCCTCGTGCTGGCCGTTGTGCCGCGTCGGCTGGGCGAAGCGGTGGTTGAAGCACCCCAGTCCACCGCCGGCGACGTGCGGCATCAGCCCGTCGAACACCAGCCGGCCGCGCTCGTCGACGTTGAACCCCTGCCACAGCAGGTGGCGCAGGAACCGCCCGCTCTGCGACACCCCGAACCCGTGCGCCCGCCGGATCGCCGAGCGTTCGTCGCTGCGTAACGGGTTACTCGTGGAGTGATCGTGCTTGAGATACGACACCAGGTCGCGGACGGCGGCGAACCCGACGCCCTGGACGACCGACCCCGATGACTCGCACACCAGCTCGTACAGGTAGCCGGGCCGGAATCCGCCGGCAACTTTCAGCCGCACCGGCGGCAGCGTGCCGGGTACGCCTTTGTCCCCTTTCGGGACCGGCAAACGCTCCAGCGACCATTGCCCGCGCGGGACGACGACGCGCTCGTCCGTCTCGCGCATCCGCCAGGTGAGCACGCCCTCCCGTTCGCCCTTCTCGGTCGGCGGATAGCTGCCGTGGCCGTCGCGGCGGGAGAGCGGCAGGCTGTCGACCGGCCGGTCGCTGCTCACCTCGTAGCGGACCACGCCGGTGAGCGGTTTGCCGCTGAGGCGCGCCTCCGGCGCCTGCAACAGCAGCCGCCCGCCGCCGGGCAGCAGCTCGCCGACCCAGCCGCACCAGACAAGGGTATACCCGCGGCGGAACAGGAACCCGTTGCCGGCGTCGCCGGCGGTGGTCGGGTCGTTGCCGCCGCGGGCGTCGTTGAACATTCCCAGCGCCAGCTTGCTGCCGCGGTTGTTGACGTCGTAGAGGATCGCCCCGTTGCCGCGAGCCGGATCGCGTGGCTTGAGGAGATAGACGTCTGCCGCGAACGCCACGCGCCCCTTCGCCGTCCGCACCGCCAGATCGAGGTCGACGATCGGCCGATTCCGGGGGTGGGTGGGATCGACCTCGAAGTGCGCCACGCCGACGAGCTTCTCATACGGCCCGACGTCGCCGAACGCCTGTCCGCCGGCGAACGCCTCGCGGGTGTGCCAGTCGATCCGCACCAGCTCGGCGCGGCTTGGCGAGGCGAGCAGTATCACCAACAACGACGGTAGCCAGCGGGTCATCGGCGGGAGCCTCCAGCGGGGTGAGAGGACAATCTACGCCCCCTGCGGTGAGGCAGGCAAGCGGCCGGTCAGATAGGATGACGGCGGGACAGGGAGAGCATGGTCATGGAAATGCACGACGTTCGCCTGATCGACCCGCCGGCCGATGAGGTGGTGCGGCAGCTGGAGAAGGCGACGAAAGCCGCGAACGGGCAGCTGCGGAATGGGAGGATCGAGCAGGAGGAAGGGTTCTGGCAACGGCTCGTCGCCGGGGCGGCGCGACAGCGTGAGGGGGTCCACACCTTCCTCGGCGCGGCCATGGGTTCGGCAGATCTACCGCTCGTGCGGGTAGCGTGGTGGACCGATCACGTCGGCCGACGACACTGGCGGGTGATCGGCGGGCGGCAGCCCCAGGCGGATCGGTCGGATCACGCGCTTGCCCAGGAACCGCTTGTTCACCTGTATCCCGAACGCCTGCTGCTTCGACAAATCGGCGACTGGCGGGAGGTACTCGCCGTCTGCCGCTGTGGTGCGGCTGGCCCGCCGGCAGCACTCGGCTGGGACGGCGAGCGCTGCGGGTTATGTCACGACCGCCAGGAGGAAGGGCTGCCGCCCACCGGCGAAGCCTGCGCGATCCGGACCGGACACACCGCCACCATCAACGCCGTCGCCTTTTCCCATGACGGCCGGCTGGTCAGCGGCGGAAATGACGGGCGAGTCATCGCCTGCCAGCTGGATACCGGGGAAGGAACCGAGCTGTGCCGATCCATCGGGGCGGTACAACAACTGTCCGTCTCAACCACCGGCCTGGTTGCCGCCCGCACGGGGTCGGTCTGGGTGGAATTCGGCGACCTGGACGGCGCAGCCGGCTGGACTTGCTGCCGGCTGCCGTGCTCGTTCCCGATCACTTTCGCGTTCACCCCGGACGGCAATTGGCTCGGCGTCACGGATCAATCCAGTTGCTGGCTGTTGGGGGGCACGGCGTCTGCTAACCTGGTGGTGAAACGACACGTCCGCCTCCAGGCATGGAGCCAGGTCGCCTTCGTACCGGATGGCGAAACGATTGTCACGGGCGTCGGCAACGACGATCAGCCACCGCAGCGGATCAGCCTTCGTACCGGCGCCACCCGTCCCCTTGGCGACGCGCACGAGTGGATGAACCCCACACCGCGATATGGCACCCATCAAGGTAACACGGCCGTCGCCTGCTCGTCCGACGGCCGTTGGGCCGCCGTGGTCGGGGATCGAGACGGAGCGTTCGGAATCCATGTGTGCGAGCTGCCGGGTGGACGATGGCAGACATTGACCCATCCTTCGTTCCTGACCGGCCTGCGGGCACTGCAATTCGTCCACGACGGATTGGTATTTGCCGCGGCCGACAACCTGATCGGCTGGTGGGATTGTACCACCGGAACAAAGCCCCACACCCTGGCCTTCCCCGGATTGCCTCCATTACGAGTCGTTTTCTCCCCTGACGGCGAACAAGTGACCCGCCTGTCGCTGGTCCGCTCCGGTATGGAGGATGGACCGGTCATCCGCGTCTGGCCGTGGCGGCGGCTGCTAGAGGGCGATCGGTCATGACGAGTCACGACGTTCGCCTGATCGACCCGCCGGCCGATGAGCTGGTGCGGCAACTGGTGAAGGCCACGAAGACGGCGAACGGACGGCTGCGAATCGGGCGGATCGAGCAGGACGAAGGCTTCTGGCACCGGCTCGTCGCCGGTGCGGCGCGACAGCGGGATGGGGGCCACACCTACCTCGGCAAGGGCGCACAATCGGCGAATGCCCCACTCGTGCGAGTGGCCTGGTGGACCGACCACGTCGGCCGGCGGCACTGGCGGGTCGTCGGCCGACGCAATACGGGAACGGATGAGTCGGACAACCCGCTCGAAGCGGAGCCGCTTTATCAGGTGTATCCCGATCGGGTCCTGCTTCGTCAGCACGGGGAGCGCACGGAGTTGATCGCCGTCTGCCGGTGCGGGGCGCCATCGGCCCGCCGGCGGCGCTCGGCTGGGCCGGCGACTGCTGCGGCCCCTGCCACGACCGGCAGGAGGAGGGCGGACCGCCGGCCGTCGGCCCCGACCCTGTCCGACCCTGACCGGGCACACCGAGCTGATCCGCCAGCTGGCGTTCACGGCCGACGGCCGGCTGGTCAGCGGCGGCATGGACGGGCGGCTGATGTTCTGGAACCTGCGCACCGGAACATGCCGTGTCCTGGTCCACCGGCCGGGACTGGGGTTTGAAGCCCTGGCGGTGTCGGACACCGGGAGGGTGGCGGCGTGCCTCTCCATCAGCCGCCCTGTTGCTCGGCCGGCTGGAGGACGAGGAGTTGCAGGTCCACCCCCTGCCGACCGATTCACCGCTGCACCTGCAATTCACGCCGGACGGGCCGACTGGCGGTCGTCGGTTGGGACGGGGTCTGGGTGTACGACCCCGACGACCGGACCACCCCGCAGCTGCATCAGCCGCTGTCGCTCGGGATTGGAGTGGAGGTCGCGCTGCTGCCAGACGGGCGGTCGATCGTGACGGGCCGGGTGGTGACGGCGCTTCGGGTCGTCGATCTGCGAACGTGCGACGTGCAGCGCTCCCGGACCCGACCGCGTTCCCGCTCGGGACGGCCCCGGGGGAGAACCTGTATGCGGCAAGCCCGCTCGAGTGCTCCGCCGACGGCCAGTGGGTGGCGACCGCGGCGATCATTGGCGGCCACACCGAGCTTCACCTGCACCACCTGCCGTCGGGGAAATGTCACGTCCTGCCGCACGCCGCCGGCGGAGGGCGGGTGGAAGCCCTGCAGTTCACTCCGGATGGGTGCCTGGCGGCCCTGGGTCCGCACCACCACATCAGCCTCTGGGATGTGGAGCGACGGCAACTGCTCGGCACGCTGCTGCTACCGGCCGACTTCTATGATCGTGTCGCCTTCTCGCCCGACGGCGAGTGGCTGGCACTGGCGGAGTCGGTGGACATCGGTCGCGGGCCGCCCGCCATCCGCGTCTGGCCGTGGCGACGCATCCTCGAAGGCCGCAGCTGACCGGCGCGGTCAGCCGATCTCGTCGAGCAGTTCCGCCATCTCCTCGCGCGGCCCCGCTCCCGCAGCGTCGAATCGAGAGCGAGGCACGGGCGCAGGCTGTCGGTGGCGGGTTTCCGTCGGTCGCCAGCGAAGTCCAGGCGGGCGACCTGATACCAGCCCTCGGCGTCGTCGGGGCGCAGCGTCGTCAGACGGGCATAGGCGTTCCGCGCCGTCTGCTCGTAACCGGGCGTCAATTCCGTCAAAAGACCGCCCAGGTCGGACCAGGCGTCGGCGTCGTCGGGCCGCAGCCGGACCACCTCCTCGAACGACTCCAGCGCCCCGCCGAAGGCGTCCCAGAACTGGCCGCGGCGGTACTCGGCCAGAGACATCACGTCGTCGCGTGGCTCGCCGGTGTTGTCCTGATCGAGCATCGACACCAGCGCCTGGAACCCGGCCTGCGCCGCATGGGCGGCGCGCGACAGAGACGCGGCCGCGATAGCGCCAGCAGGCGGCGTTGTCCGGCATCGCCTCCAGGCAGCGGTCGAACGCCGCCACCGCCTCGGCGTTGCGGTCGCGCTCGAACGGTTCCATCTCGCCGCCCTGGGGCGTCAGGAACCGCCCCAGGATCAGTCCACGGACGAACCACGCATCGGGCCGGTTCGGCTCGGCGGCCAGCACGCGGTCGACCTCGGCCAGCGCCTCGTCCGCCCTTCCCAGCGAGCGGAGCAGGTCGGCCCGGTCGAGCTGTACCGTCGGGTCGCCCGGCGCTCCGGCGAGATGCGCCAGCGCCTCTTCCGGCCGGTCGGCGGGGACGCCCGGTGTGGCCAGCGCCGGCGGCGGGCCGGCGGGGCGCCAGGCCATCGTCGCCGTGGACACCCCGACGTCCCTCGGCGGGGGAGGCGGGTCGATGGCGTGCTCGCGGCCTTCCTGGGCGTTGTGCATGAACGACGGCACCAGCGATCCGGCGCCGGGCGCCGCCTTGGCCCGCTGCATCTCGCCGATCGCCCGGTTGTACAGCCCGATCGCCTCGTCGCGGCGGCCCCGCTTGCGGACGACGTGCCCCAGGTTGCAGAGCGTACCGCCCAGGAACACCCGGTTGTCCAGCCCGTCGGGGTTCCGGCGGGCAATCCCCTCGCGGATGCGCAGCGCCGCCCGGTACGCCGCATCGGCGCGGCGGAGTCGACCCGTATCGAGATACAAAATGCCCAGATTGTTGTGAACGCCAGCCATCCGTCCCTGAAGGTCGGCGTCGTCCGGCCGCTCGACCAGCAGCGCTTCGAGGTGCTGCCGCGCCTGCGCATACGCCGCCTCGGCCGCGTCAGACTTCATCTGGGCGCGCAGGTGCATCCCCAGGTCGAACTGGATCGCCGCCAGCGCATCGCGGCCGTCGGCGTCGTCGGGCGCGCCCTCGCGATAGCGCTCGGCCAGGGCGACGGCGCGGCGATAGGCGTCCTCGGTCGCCTCGGCCTGGTCGGCGAACTGCGCCAACTGGTGCGCCTGCACATGGGCGATGCGCGCCAGCACCAGCTGTTCGGGCCGGTCCGACGGCAGCGCGTCGGAGGCGGCGTCGAGCACGTCGACCATGTCGCTCAGCGCCGCCGGGATGGCGGACTGGTGGCCCTGGTTGGCGAGCGTCTGGCAGTGGGTGTTGTGGAACACCTGCACCAGCCGCAGCGCGTCGGGCCAGTCGGGCGTTCGCTGCACCAGCCGGGCCATGTGCTCGACCGCCTGGCGGAACTGCGTCCGCGCGTCGTCGGGCCGGTCGGCCTCGCGGTGGATCTCGCCCAGGCTGAAACAGCCGCGCCCGGCGTCGAACCGCCACGCCGGGTTGTCCTCGACCGACTCGATCAGCCCCTCCCACACCGTCACGGCGTGCCGGAAGCAGACCTGGGCGTCCTCGTCCTGCCGAAGCATTCGGTGAACGTAGCCGCGGTTGAACAGGCTGCGCGCCAGGTCGTGGCGATACTGCGGCTCGTCGGGGAACTCCTCGGCGAGCGGCTCCCACGCCTCGGCGGCGTCGCGGAACGCCGGCAGCGCGGCGGCCAGTTCGTCGCCGGCGAGGTGGCTGTTGCCCAGGTTGAACGACGCCTGGCCGAGCAGGTTGCGCTCGTCGGGCGTCGGCTCCTCGGCGACCAGCTCGCGGACCAGGGCCAGCGCCTGGTGGTAGGGAGCGCGACTCTCTGCCGACTGGTTCGTCTCGGACAGCAGGGTGCCGAGGTTGTAATAGGTCTGCGCCAGCAGCACGCGCAGCGCGCGGGTGCGCTCGGCACGCGCCTCGATCGCCGCGATCAGCCGCCGCGTCAGCCGCTCGGCCAGCTCGGCGTTGCCCTGCTCGATCGCGTCGATCGCCTGGTCGTGCAGCCGGTCGATCCGGTCGTCCATGTCGGTCAGCCTTCGGTGGGAGGAGTAGTAGGGCGGGGCGGGAACGGCGGCGGGCCGCCCGGCCGCGCGGTGATGCGCGCGTACACCGCTTTCAAATAGCGGCCTTCCTGAACGTGGGCGAAGTACGGGTGATCGCCGCCGGCGCCGCTGATGCGGACGATCTGCATCTCCTTGCCCGCCTGCCAGGCGGCCCGGCGCAGACAGTCGAGGAAGTCATACTCGCCGATCAGCCCGGTACACGAACAGGTGAGGAACAACCCGCCATCGGCCACCGCCTGCAGCGCCAGCCGATTCATGTCCAGATACTTCTTCAGCGCCTGCTCGACCTCCTCGCGGTCGCGCGTCTGCTTGGCCGGGTCGAGCACCACCACGTCCCAGCGCTGCCCCTGGCCGATCATGTCGCGCAGCCACGGGAACAGGTCGGACTGGACGAAGCGCACGCGGACGTTGTTCAGCCCGGCGTTCTGCCGCGCCAGCCCGAGCGCCCCTTCGTCGAGGTCGACGCCGGTCACCTCGTCGGCGCCGCGGGCCTTGGCGTAGACGGCGAACCCGCCGCTGTTGCAGCACAGATCGAGCACCCGCCGGCCGGGACAGAACGACGCCAGGAACTGCCGGTTGTCGCGCTGGTCGAGGAAAAACCCGGTCTTGTGCTTGCTGCCCGGCGCCACTCGAAACCGCACGTCGTTCTCGGTGATGACCTCCGCTGCCGGCAGTTCCGGCGCACGGCAGTCGAACGACTCCTGCTTCTGAACGTGCTCCTCGGCGAACCAGTAGAACCGCGACCCCGGATAGTGGTCAGCCAGCACCCCCTGGATCGCCTCGCGGAAGCGATACATGCCGGCGGCGAAGAACTCCAGCACGATCACCCCGCCGAAGCGATCGACCACCAGCCCGCTCAGCCCGTCGCCCTCGGAGTGAATGAGGCGATAGGCGTTGGACACCGCGTCGAGCTTCAGCCAGTCCCGCCGCAGCGCGATCGCCTGGCCGATCCGGCGGGCGAAAAAGGCGGCATCGACCGCCTCATTCGCGTCAGTGGTGAGCACGCGCAGGGTGATGCGCGAGTGGCCGTTGTAGAAGCCGCGGCCGACCCACGCCCCGTCGCGGTCGCGGATGTCGACGACGCTGCCTGGCGGCAGCCGTATCGCCGGCTTCTCCACCATTTTCTGAAAGATCCACGGGTGCGACGAGCGGCGGTCAATTTTGAGTCGCACCGTCGGTAGCTCGGCGCCGGTCAACGTCGTCATGGGAGGCTCCTCCTCCCTTCACGTTACGAGCGCGACGGCGAATCCGCCAGCGCGGCTCAGCGGAAGACGATCGCCGGCTCCAGCACCAGCACCTTGCGGATGCTGATCAGGCTGGCGGCGACGACGATCAGCCCCACTGCCCCGGCCACCCCGACCATCACCGACCCGATCAGGTGCAGCCCGGCCAGGTGGGTGATGTGACTGGTCATCGTGAAGAACAGCGCCGTCAGGCCGATGCCGATGGCGTAGCCGGTCGCCCCGACCACCAGACCCTGGATCAAGATCATGCCGACGATGCGCGGGTTGCTCACCCCCATCGCCTTGAGCGCGCCAAACTGCTTCAGGTTCTCCAGTGTGAACAGGTAGAACGTCTGCCCGGCCACCGCCAGGCCGACGATGAACCCGAGCGTGATGGTGATCCCGAAGTTCACCGGGATGCCGGTCGAACTGAGGACATAAATGATCGACTTCCAGAACCACTCCTGCTGGGTCAGCGCCATCAGCCCGGTGTCCCGCTCGATTCGGCGGCACACGTCGGCGGCGTCCTGCCCGGCGGCTGGCGCCGCCAGGACGAAGTTCATCAGGTGGCGTTCGCGCGGGACGAACCGGGCCGCCTGGCTGTACCGGGTGTACATCACCGGCAGCGTCTGAAACGGCGGCAGCGCCTCGCACACCCCGACCAGCACCGCGCGCCGATCGTTCATCTCGAACTCGCGGCCGAACTGAAACGGCTCACCCGGCCACAGGTACTGGTGCCCGGCCTTGTCGACGATCACCGCGTCGGGCCGCCGCAGGTCGGCCAGGTTGCCCGCCACCATCCGCGCCGGCGCGCCGACCAGACTGGCGTCGTCCAGCCCGAACAGGATCACGTTGCGGAACTTGCCCTGCTCGATGCGGGCGCGGACCTGTCCCTTGAACATCCGCACCGCCCACGCCACCCCCGGCACGCTGCGCACCCGCTGCAGGTCGGTCTCCGGCAGCCCCGGCACCTCGTCGATGTAGCGCACCTGGTTGTCCATCACCCAGATGTCGGCATCACGGATGTCGAGGATCTGACTGCCGGTCCGCTTCACGATCCCGACGAAGATCGATACCTGCTGCGCCATCAGCAGAGTGGCGAAGCTGATGCCGAACAGGATGCCCAGATACTTGGCCCGATCACCGAGCAGCATCTTCAGCGCGACCCATCCCATGACGCCCCTCCGCCGCAGGGGAATATCGGAGCGACAAATCTCCTATCGTCTGTATATGAGCAATCGCTCACATTGTCAATCGGGTGTGGCCGGAATAGAGTAAGAGGAGCGTTCGCCCGCGCACTACGGGATGGGTAGGCGGCATGACCCGGCGGGAGACGTTCCGGCGGCGGCCGGTGCAGCGGCGCGGCCAGCAGCGGATCGAGCGGCTGCTGGACGCCGCCGACGCGCTGTTCGCCGAGGTCGGCTTTGAACAGGTGACGACCAACGCCATCGCCCAGCGGGCGGAGACGTCGATCGGCTCACTCTACCAGTTCTTCGCCGCCAAGGACGCCATTTTGCGTGCGCTGGCCGAGCGCTATCGCACCCGTCTGCACGCGATCTACAACGCGGTGCTGACCGAGGAGTCGGCGCGCCTGCCGCTGGCGGATGCCTACCACCAGGTGATTTACGCGCTGGCCGACTTCCACCGGCACAATCCCGGCTTTCGTCCGCTCTTTTTCGGGTCGCCGACGTCGGCCGGCCTGGGCGAAGCGAGCCGGCTGTTGCTCGAGGAGACGTTCCAGCGGGTCGCGCAGGTGTTGCAGGCGCGAGCGCCGGACCTGCCGGCCGAGCGCTGCCGGCTGCTGGCGCGGATGAACGTGGAAACGCTGCGAGCACTGCTGCCACTGTGCGAGGACGGCGACGAGGCGCACCGCGAGATGGTGCTGGGCGAGATCAAACGCCTGCTGCTGTGCTACATGCACGAGGCGCTGGTAGGGGCGGCGGCCGACCTCAACCGCCTTCAATCCGCCAGGGTGAGTGTCTGCCGCGAGCCATCCGATTACGAGCAGTTGATCGAGCACGTCCAACCCGACCAGCGCGTCGAACCCCGGCAGGCGGCGAGGGTAAGCCCATAACCACCAGTTGATCCAGGACGAGAAGTGGCCCAGCCAGTCCAGCCGTCCGCGGAATGCTCAAGCTGACTTCGTAGAGGTGAACCGCCGCCGAACCTGAGACTGTTTGCGTCATGTGCTGCTGAATAGCGAGCAGGTGGAGTTGGGTAATGACTCGTGCGGATATGGCGGTAATGTCGCTCCCCGTGTCGATCAGCGCGCGAACTCGCTGCGGGTGTGGCACCAGCTGTCCCGCCGCCACCAGGGTTGCCGTGAGCTGCCCATTCACGCCGATGACCATCGGGAGTACCCAGCCGTCTGGCTCCCGGATCAGGGTCAGGTGGGGCATGGTTGATAACGCGAGTGACGGTACAACGGTTCGTGAGCGCGAACCTGCTGGATGAGAAAGGGCTGCGCCAGAAAGCGGTGGTATCCTGCTGTCCGGGCCTCCTCCAACGTCGCGAACAACCCGATGACCTGCTCACCTTTAATGAGGGCGAAACGGCCTTCGTGTCCTTCGCGGAGAAGCCGTCCAACTTCCCGCCGATAGGTGTCCCATTCGGTCGCGATCTGGCTCCCGGCCTCGGCCGCTGGGAGTTGGGTGTAATGAATGGTTTCGCTCGGGTTCATTGCCGCCCTCCTTCAGCCGCGATCTTACGGTTCCGGGGCGGTCCGTCGCAAGGCGAACGGACGTCACCAGTGCATGACGAATCCGCCGTCGACGTTGATCGTCTGGCCGGTGACATTGTGCGCTCGCGGCGAGGCGAGGAACACCGCCATGTTCGCCACGTCCTCCGGCGTCTGCCAGCGGCCGAGCGGTACGACGCGGCGAACCTTCTCGTCGGCCCACTCCTCGTAGCTCCGCCAGGCGTCCGGTGTCTGCCGCCGCGCCCACCCTTCCCACACCGCCCGGTTCAGCGCGGTCTTCACCATCCCCGGACACAGGCTGTTGACGCGGACACCGTATTCGGCCAGGTCGCGGGCGGCGCACTGGGCGAAGTTGATGAGGGCCGCCTTGCTGGCACTGTACGGCGGGTCGGTCTGCGAACCGATCTGGCCGGCCACGCTGGCCAGGAACAGCATCGTCCCGGCCCGCGCCTGCACCAGCGGTGGGGCGAACGCATGGGCGACGTTCACCGCGCCGATCACGTTGACGTGCAGTACCCGCGGCCACTCCTCGGGGGCGACATTCCAGAACGGGAAGCCGAATCCGCCCGAGCCGACGCCAACAGCGAATACCACATGGTCGATGCGGCCGAACGCCGCCAGCACCTCCGCGGCGGCCTGGCGCATGCGGCCGTGGTCGGTGACGTCAGCAACCAGGGGTAACGTGGCGACGGCATGGCGGCTGGCCAGGTCGGCGGCGGCGGCGGTCACGGCCGGGTCGCGGTCGAGCAGGGCGACGGACGCCCCCTCGGCGGCGAAGGCGGAGGCGATGGCATGGCCGATTCCCTGGGCGGCACCGGCCACCACGGCGACATTCCCGGTGAGGTCGAGCTGCATCGGCGATCTCCTCGAAAGCACGGAAAAGGCCAGGGCCGAGAGCAGTGATCGCTCCCGGCCCTGGCCGGCATTCACCCTGTGCAGGACGCGAACGGTTACTCGTCCTTGGCGGTGCCGTCGGCCAGCTTGCCTTCCTTCTTCTCCAGCGCCTTGATGGGCTTGGCCGCCTTGTCGTCCTGCAGAGGCGGGGCGACGGTCGACGCCAGCGGCGGCAGGTGCGGCTGCTGCATGCCGTAGTTGAACATGGGGTTATACGGATAATACGGATAGGGCATACCAAACATGGGCGGATACATCGGCGGGTAGCAGGGGGGAGCGACCGGGCCACAGTTGCCTTGCCCGCAACCCGACTTGAAGCCGCTGAAGCTGAACCCCAACCCCAGGCCGATGCCGAACCCGCATTCCGCCCGTGCCGGCGTGTAAGCACTGGCGAGCAGCCCGAGCGCGAGCGCCGCCGTGATGATGGATCGCTTCATGGTTGTCCTGACCTCTCTCTGGTTGTGCCGGACTTCGTTGCTCCTCCCCGCGAGGGGCGTCGTCCCCGACACGTCAGTACAATGCCCCATGCGCAGGCGGGCGGCCAGGAAAACAGGGGCGGCGGACCCGGTGACGACCGGCGGCGCACCGCTTTCCGGTGCGCCACTGCCACTCCATGCGCATTCGCGTTTTTCGCCTCAAGTCGCTCGGCTGGTGTTCCTGGTAAGAGGCAAGGGCTGACGAGACGGGGGAACAAGCGGTCAGTTTACCGGCGGTGCCGGTCGCGCAAAATATCCGTGTGTCGGTTCTCTGCTAATTGTTGTGTTTATCCGGGCCGTTCAGCCGATTCTAGTTGTGTCAGATAGGAAGCCTGTGAGCGAGACAGCGAATCGTCGGAAGGTCCTCACCGATCCGCGGGGAGCGGGGGGTGGGGTGGATCAGGGGAAGGCCGGCCGGCACCCACTGCCGGGCTGGGCCGGATCAACCGCGTGAAAGGAGTCGCGATGAAGCGGATCGCCGTGATGGCCTGCGCCGTCGTCGTACTTGGACTGAGTTCCGGCACATGCCACGCCAGCTGGGGGCACCTGTTCTACAGCGGCTATCAGCCGTGGTGGAACGTCTTTGCCAAGCGGTACAAGTGCCTCACCCCGGAAGAGGAGCGGCTGCAGAAGTTCTGGCACGACTACTATGATGCCATGAAGAACTTCTACAAGTCGATGGATGCCATCGACTGGGTGGCGTACTACAAGAACCACGGCTACCAGATCAACAATGGCTGTGGCCCGGCTGGCTGCGGCCCGATGGGCATGGGTTGCGGGCGGATCAACTACGCCCCGGTGTTTGTTAGCCCGTCGTTCCAGTGGTCGGTGCCGGGCGGGATGGCCGGTGGTCCGCCGGTCGGCATGCCGCACTACATGGGCGGCCCGAGCATGATGATGGCGCCCGGACCACAGGGCGGCCCCGTTCCTGGCCACATGCCGGGTCCGGGTGGTCAGCCGGTCCCGCCGAGCGGCCCGCTGCCGGCGCCGACTCCGGCCGGCCCCGGACAGTAATACCAGACGACCCGAGGAGGGCGGCCCGGTCGTCGCCAGTACACCGGCTCGTCGGCGAGCCACCCCCCCCCCCCCCCGGGGGGCCCACCGGGGGGGTGGCCCCCGCCTCCATTTGTTTCCCCAGCCGCTGGATCGTCCTGTCCCCTGCCACCGATCGTTCCCCTGTTCTCCGCATGTCTTGCCCTGTCGCGCCAAAGCGTCCATCGCCGGCCGACTTTCGCTCGCCGGAGCAGCCAATTTTCCGCCGCACCGCGCCGTGTCGGGTAGAGTTTCGGTTGGGATGAGGGCGGTGTGCCCTCGGACGGACTCCCTCCCGTGCCGAAAGGATTCGCCATGCGAGCGACCGGCGTTTGCGCTGCCGGCTTGTTGAGCCTGCACCTCCTGACCTCCGCGGCCCTCGCCCAGTGCCCGTACTACTACCCTCCGCGCGCCCCCGACATGAAAAGCGGGGGGGTCTACCTCACCTCCAACTGCGGCGTAACCTTCGGCCCGAACTACTGTGTGCGGCCGCCGTTCGAGCCGTTCCAGGGCATGCTGCTCGGTCCGTGCGCTCCGAACGGTAACGTGCCCGGGTACTGCCCGGCCGGCGCCCAGTGCGGCTGGCAGCTGCCGCCGGCCATGTGGGGCTACCCGTACAATGGCGGACCGACCGGCGGCTACCCCCAGGGGATGATGGCCGGCGGCTACCCGTACCCGATGGGTGGGTATAACCCTTACGCGATGGGTGCGGGCGGCGGGATGGGGCCGGCGATGGCCGGCACCAATCCCTACGCGATGGGCGGGTATAACCCCTACTCCCCCAGCGCGCTGGCCGCGCTGTGTCCGCCGTGGATGCTGCCGCAGGGTCGCCCGAACGATCCGATGGCGTCGTCGCTGGCGATGTCGCAGTTCGCCAGCCAGAACGCCCACAGCGCCCTGGGTCGCACCCCCTACGTCGGCCTCGGCCAGCGCCCGCAGCCGATGGCGGCCGGCTACCCGCAGCCGATGCCGATGGTCTATCCGCAGCCGGTCGTCCCGGTGGCCCCGACCGGGCTGGCAGCGATGATGCCGCCGGCCGGCTGGATGGGCATGCCGGTGCCGCTGCCTGCCCGGCCGTTCGTCGCCGCCCAGGAGCAGGAGAAGCAGCGGCAGGCGCCGAACGCCAACGGCGTGACGGCGTTCCCCAACCCCCTGTACGCCCGCAGCCCGCGCGACTTCTTCATGGTCGAGGTCGACCCGCGGCAGCGATCGAGGATTATGGACTGACCAGCGCCCAGTTGCGGAACCCGCCCGCCGCCGAGCCGCCGCCCCCGCCGGCGGCCGACAACCGCCCGCTGGCCGAGCCGCCGCCCCCGCCGGCGCCGGTCCCCGCTCGCCCGTGATCGTGGCGGTCCTGAACCGGAGCCTGCCCGCCTCCGGGTCGGGACCCTCGCCCGTCAGCCGTTCTCCCGCTCGGTTTCCCGCAGGTAGTCGAGCGCCTCGTCGACCGTGCCGACCGGAAACCCCGGTTGCCGGCCGTTGGCGTCGCACTCTTCCAGCAAAAGGAGGTCTTCAAAGTCCGGTGATGATTCCAGCTGCCGGCGAACCCGCGCGCCCAGCTGGCCGGAGCGATACAGGTGGGCATCCATGTGATGGGCGATCAGGAACCGCGTCCGCGGCGTGATCAGCCCCTCCAGCGCCTCCAGGCCAGCCTCGACGTGGTTCGCCGGGTCCAGCCCCTTGCCGACGTCGTGCAGCAGCGCCGCCAGCAGAAGCTCGACGTCCCACGGCCGCGCCTCGCGCGCCAGCTCGAACACCTGCAGCGAGTGGAACAGCACGTCGCCCTCGGGGTGATGCCGGGCTGGCCCGGTTACCTTCTCCAGCGGCAAGAGCAGCAGGCGAAACACCGGGTACGGGTCTTCCGCCGACGCCTTGTCCGCGGCGGCCAGCTCGTCGTCGAGCCGCAGATCGGGGTATTCCCGCTGCAAAAACTCCTCCAGCTCGGCGATGCTCGCCCGCTCGATCGCCTTGCCGGTGATGCTGCTGCGGAAGACGTAGTGTGCCTTGTCCTCGGGGTAGATCGTCAGCTCAAAGTTGAACCGATCGTGAACGTGAATGTGGGTGAAGAGGCGCGACTCGCCGTGCTTCGTCACCTGTTTGCGCTCGAGGTCGTACTGGCAGCCGGCCTGGTCGAGCAGGTCGGCGACCAGCGATGCGGAGTCGCTGAAGACGTGCAGATCGATGTCCGACCCCTTGCGGACGTGGCCAGTCATGACGCTGCCGATCAGCCGCGGGCGGAACGGCCGCAGCAGCCGCATCATGCGCAGCGCCTCCAGCCGCATGTCGCGGAGGTGCTGCGTTCGCCGTTCGCCCTCGTGTAGCCGCGCGAACAGCTGGATCTGATCGCGAATCTCGGCGTTCGACGGCAAATCTTCGGGTTTGACGCTGCCGCGGCAGAGGCGTTTGGCGGCCTTGCGCTTGGCGGTGAAGTACTCGGACTCGACACGCTCATACATCAGGCGGGCGGCTTCCAGCGCGATCGCCTGGCGGAGACGGACGTCACTCATCGGGTGGATGCGCCGTTATGAAGCCCAGAGTGCGGCGCGGGGCTATGCCGTCATCCTACGCCGGCCCCCGCTCGCAGGTCAACGCCGGCGCGCCAGGTAGACGGTGGTCACATAGCGCAGGTCGAACACGCCGTCGCGCTGGTAACGGGCGAACACGTCGCGGAGCGCCTTCTCGAACGCCTCGGCGTGTGGTGCCTCGCGCGGCGCATACGACGCCGAGAAGGCGCGGCCGACCAGCCCATCGTCGTCGAGCGGCTGGCTGTGCGCGAACGCGCGCACCTCGCCATCCTGGTAGAGCGGCGACTCCAGCAGCGCGCGGCCGGCGCGGAATCGCTCGCTCTCGATCGTCGAAGCACCGGGCGCCGACGTGAGGACGGCGCCGTAGGCGGCAGTCGCCGGGTCGCGCTCGTTGCGCTCGTTCCACACGAGCACCGCCCAACCGTCCGGCCGCAGCAGGCGGTGAAATTCCGCCAGCGCGGCGGGGGCGTCGAACCAGTGAAACGCCTGGGCGGCGAGGACGGTGTCGGCCACGCCGTCGGGCAGTCCAGTCGCCTCGGCGGTGCCGGGGTGATAGCGCAGGTGCGGCGGTCCGCCGGCGGCCTCGGCCTGGCGGCGCATGTCGGCGTTCGGCTCCACCCCGATCACCGGAATGCCGCGGGCGGCCAGCTGCCGGGCGGAGATGCCTGTACCACAGCCGACGTCGACCAGTAAGCTCCCCGGCCCCAGTCCACACCGGGCGACGATCCAGTCGATCGCCGCAGCGGGGTAGTCGGGACGGCAGCGGGCGTATAGCTCGGCGAGGCCGGTGAAGCGGCCGCGCGGGTTGTGTCCGGTCAGGTCGGTCATCGGTCGTCTCATGCGCGACAGGGGTCGTTGCTAGTCTACTCACATTGCTCGCGTTGGGAGGGGCGGTAAGATAACGTCAGCCAGTGACGCCCACTGGGGCAGGCAGCGAGGACGGGATGACGCTTCGATTCACGGTGCTGGCGTCCGGGAGCCGCGGCAACGCCACGCTCATTCAGGCTGGCGGATTCGGCGTGCTGATCGACGCTGGACTGCCGGCCACCGAGCTGGGCGAACGGCTGCGCCAGGTCGGCCAGTCGTGGAACAGCGTCCACGCCCTGTTGCTGTCGCACACGCACTCCGATCACTGGAACGACCGCAGCCTCGACGTCCTCGTCCGCCGCCAGGTGCCGCTGTACTGCCACCCCGACCATCACCGTATCCTGGGGCGCGGCTCCGGAGCGTTCGCTCAGCTGCAGACCCTCGGGCTGGTGCGGTCGTACTCCGCCGGCGACCGGCTGGAGCTGGCGACGGGCGTGTCCGCCGTCCCGCTGCCGGTGCGGCACGACAGCGGGGAGACGTTCGGCTTCCGGCTGGACGGCCCCGGCGACCTGTTCGGCCGGTCGGCGTCGATCGGCTACGTCGCCGACCTGGGCTGCTGGGACGCCGACCTGGCCGACGCACTGGTCGACGTCGATCTGCTGGCAGTGGAGTTCAACCACGACGTCGACCTGGAGCGGGGCAGCCGCCGGCCGGCGTTCCTGGTGGCGCGGGTGCTCGGTGACGAGGGCCACCTGTCGAACGACCAGGCGGCGGAGCTACTCGGCGCCGTCCTCGCGCGCTCGGCGCCCGGCCGGCTGCAGCACGTCGTCCAGCTGCATCTGAGTGAACATTGCAACCGCCCCGAGCTGGCCCGTCAGGCCGCCCGCCGCGCCCTGGCGCAGCAGGAGCATCAGGTCCTCGTCTACACCGCCAGCCAGCACACCCCCGGCAAGCCGGTGGTACTCGAACCCGACGCCCGTCCGCGCCCGCGCCGTCTCGGCTCGTTGCGCTCGCAGTAGTCTGGGCGGCAGGGCGATCGTAGTCAGTAGGAAGATAGCGACAGACGTACCGGATCGTTCTCCATGGCTCGACGTATCTTCCACCTGGTGTTGCTGCTGGTGGTGTCGTGGGGTGTTATGACGTTTACTCATGAGGCGGGGCATGTCGTGTGCGGCTGGGCGTCCGGCGGGACGTTGCGGCAGGCCGATCTGATGCCGTGGCACCTGCCCTACAGCCTCTTCGACCCAGACCCGCATCCGCTGATCACACTCTGGGGTGGGCCGCTCCTCGGTGTGATCGTCCCGCTGGCGGTCGCCGTCCTCGCGCGGCGCGAGGCGATCTGGTTTGTCGCCCACTTCTGCCTGCTGGCAAACGGCAGCTATCTGGCACTGGCGTGGGTGTCGGGGGAGCGATATCTCGATACGCCGAAGCTGCTGGCAGCACGGTGCCCACCCGGCGGCGATCGCCGCGTACTGCGGCGGCGACCATCGGCGCTGGCTACGTTGGCTTTCGCCGACAGTGCATCCGCGTCCTGTCGCCACCACCGGCGGAGGCACCTCCTCCCGGTCCGGGCTGATCGGGCCATTCCTAGCCTTGTAATCGTGGACCTTGCTCGCCAAAAGCCACGTCACCGCACCGGCAAATCCACGGTCCGTCCGTCCGTGTCGATTGCGCGCAGCCCGTCCGCCGGCAGCTCGACGCCGCGACGCCGCCGGTAACCGCTTTCCAACCGCGCTACGATCTCTAGCCGCGCTGTCCACGAGGCGTCGTACACGGTCAGCCCTGGTCCGGTCGGTGAGCGGGCCAGCAGCACGGGTCCGGCGGTAAGCCACGCGACGTCACCCAGCGGTGCCAGGTCGAACCACTCCGCGAGCTGCGCGACGTGTCCAGACAGGGTGTGACGAAACACCCAGTCCGGAGCCGAGCGGGTGGCGTCGGCGAGACTCACCGTGCCCTGGCGTACCGGCGCGCCGATCCGATCGAGCGCGATGCCGGGTAGCGCCGATGCTTCGTCGGCGACGATACCGAGATCGCGGGCCAGTTGCCGCAGCCGGTCACTGGCCAGGGAACGGCTGTAGGCGACGCTCGCCAGCAAGGGCGTGGCGTCCGGTTCGACCGCCCCCTTGGCGCCACCGAACGGGCGGTCGAGGAACAGGCCGGCGCCCAGATCCTGCTGTTCGGCGGGATGGTCAAGATCGGCGACGCTTTCGCGCAGCGCCGCCCACGCCGCCGGGCCGAGCCGGTCGGCCAATGGCGCGTCGGCGAAGAGGCGGCGCTGGCGGCGTCTCGGTTCGAGGATCTGCTCCTCGGGCACCCGCGGGACCGACGACGGAAACGCGCGCTGGTGCTCGCCCGGCGAGGTCGGCGCGTCGGGCACCGGATGTCCCTCGTAGCGCCGGCGCAACAGGTACGCCTGCCGCAGCGCCCGCCGCCGCAGCCGCGCCGACGGACCGGCGAACTGCTCGGGGAACCGCTCCAGCCGTCGCAGGTAGTCGCCGAGAACGACATCGAGCAGCAGTGCGTCGGGATAGTTGGCGCCGCGGTGGTGGAACAGGAGGAGGTCATACGCGGTCAGGTGCCGGCTCACCAGCCGCAGCAGCCAGCTCTCGAAGTCAATGACCTGCACCGGCGTGACGATGCCGCCTTCTTCCAGCCCCGTCAGCAGCGCCAGCACCCGGTCGACCAGCCCCGTCCACGGCGATAGCGATACGTCGAGAAACAGGGTCCGCAATGTCGCTAGAATCGCGGAGCTATCCATCCCGGCGGCAGCGGCGTGCGCCGCCAGCTCGCCGACTGGCAGCGGCACGCCCTCGGGCGCCGCTCGCAGCCACGCCTCGACCACCCGCCCGCCCTCGCCGCAGCGGTGCGCGGCGCCAGAAACCGCGCCCAGCAACTCCGCCGGCGTACGGACCGGCAAATCTTCACCGCCATCCGGCCCGTAATACAGCTGTCCGAAGCTGAACGCCGGGTGTGGCGCGGCGACCGGGGTCAGCGGCAGGCGCGTGCCGACGACCGCTTCGGCCACCGCTCGCGCCGCCTCGTCGGCCAGCGCGGCGGTGTCCGGCCACGCGGCCAGGTCGAAGGTAGCGATCAGCTCGCGCGTCCACCGGCGCCGCTCGCGGCTGAGGTAGACATTGCCCTCGGAGTACCCTTCCCAGACGTAGCTGTCGACGCCGCGGACGACATGCAGCCGGCCGACCGCGGTATCCAGCTTGAGCGACAGCAGCGGCTCGCCGGATGGCCCTCGGCCGTCTGAAGGAAGACGTTCCAGCTCTCGAAAGTCGCCGTTTCGCGGGTGTGCCGCGGACGTCGAGCAGTCGGCCCTGGTAGACCTCCCACGCCACCCGTTCCGCCGACTCGTGCCGCCAGACGAGCGACACACCGGCGGCGGCGGAGAACCGGCCGGGGGCGAGCAGGGCGGCGGCGATTCGCCGCGCGGATTCGAGCGAGACAGCCATGCGTGTCAGCGCCGCATGTCGACGAGGGTGAGGTTGGGCCAGATTTCCTGCGCCTTGCGGGTCAGGAAGCCGCGGATCTCGCCCATCGTGTTCATGCTCAGCACGCGCTCGCAGATTTCGCGCGCCGTCGGCAGCGGGGTGCGGCGGACGATCTCCTTGATGGTCGGCACCATCGCTGGACTCATGCTCAGCCGCCGCAGGCCCATCCCGAACAGCGCCAGGAAGCAGCGCGGCCAGCCGGCCATCTCGCCGCACAGCGTCACCGGCTTGCCCTGGTTGTTGCACGCCCGGATCACCTGCGCCAGCAGCCGCAGTAGCGCCGGGCTGAACGGCTCACACAGATGAGCCACCTGCGGGTTGTCGCGGTCGGCCGCCATCAGGTATTGCACCAGGTCGTTCGACCCGATGCTGACGAAGTCGACCTCTTGCAGCAGTTCCTCGATGCACAAGGCGGCGCCGGGCACCTCGATCATCACGCCGACCGGCATGTGTTCGCCGTGCGGCACGCCAGACCGCTGCAGCGCCAGCCGCGTCCGCTGGACGATGCGCTTGATGCGCTGCACCTCCTCCAGCATGGAGATCATCGGGAACAGCAAGCTGACCTTGCCGTAGCGAGCGGCACGCAGGATCGCCCGCAGCTGCGCCTGGAAGAACTCCGGATAGGCGGAGCTGAGGCGAATGCTGCGGAACCCCATGAACGGGTTCGCCTCCTTGCGGGTGCCGAGGTACGGCACATGCTTGTCGCCGCCGAGGTCGAGTGTGCGGATGGTAACGGTTTTGCCGGGCGCTGCCTCGATCACATCGCGGTAGGCGGTCAGCTGCTCCTCCTCGTCGGGCACCGAGTGATGGGTGAGGAACAGGTACTCGGTGCGGTACAGCCCGACGCCGGTGGCGCCGGCCTTGCCGGCCATCTGCGCGTCGCCGACGCCGTTGACGTTGGCGAGCAGGTCGACATGAACGCCGTCGGGGCTGATCGCCTCCAGTTCGTGGTTCTCGATCAGCTTGCCGTAGAGATCGGCGTACTCGCGCTGCAGCTTGCGATACGCCGTTTCGACCTCCGGGCCGGGGTTCAGGTAGACGTGCCCCTCGCGGCCGTCGATGGCGATGACGTCACCGGATTTGACCTCGCGGAGAATGCCGCGGAGGCCGGACACGGCGGGGATGCCGAGGGCGCGGGCAAGGATGGCGGCGTGGCCAGTGGCGGCGCCGGTCTCGGTGAGGATGCCGGAGACCCAGCGCTTGTCGATCAGCGCCGCCTGCGACGGCAGGATCTCGGTGGCGACCAGGATGACCGGCTCGGTCACCTGCAGCGGGTGGTGCTGGGTGTCGCGGGACAGATGGAACAGGATACGGCCAACCACGTCGCGGAGGTCGGCCAGCCGCTCTTGCAGGTAGGTGTCGGGAATCTGGCGGAATAAGGCGGCATATTCCTCCAGCGTTTCGTGGAGTGCCGACGCGGAGTCGATCCGCTTGTCGCTGATGCGCGCCTTCACCTTGCTGACCAGGCTGGGGTCGCGAATTAGCTGCCGGTGCGCCCGGAAGATGGACGCCTCTTCCTCGCCGATCTGCCGCGAGACGCGGTCGACGGTGTCGTCCAGTTCGCGGATGACGGCGGCGCAGGCTCGCTCGAACCGGCTGACTTCACCGGAAAGGTGGCTGTCGTCCAGGCTGTATGGCTCGTGACTGGAGATCACCTCGTCCACGCAGTGCGCGTGGGCGACGGCGACGCCAGGCGAGACCGGCACACCTTTCTTCATGGGTAGGGTTCGCTGGCTTCCGACCTACGCCTCACGTTCATCGGTCCTCCCGGGCGCAGCACCGACCGACCCGTTCTCCTGTTTTAGCATAGCTGAACGACGCGAGCAAGCCAACCGGCCCGCCCTCCGCCGCCCCCCGCCGCCCGTCCCGGCGCGGGCACATCCGGCGGCCCGCGACCAGTTTACCGCCGTCGCCCCCGGCCGGTCGCCGTCGCCATCGGTTTCGCTCACCCCGGCCGCCGGACCGAGACGAGATGTCAGAAATGCAGAAGTCAGAATGCAGAATGCAGAATGAAAAGCACCCGAGTAGTGGGATGACTCAATCCGGCCGGCGCACGGAGAGACGTGCCCACCGCCGTCGTAACAGCGTCAGCCTGCCGTCACCACGAGAAAGACGCTCGAACCCGGCAGGCCATTCACCGTCTCCTGCTGCTGTCTTCTGCCTTCCGTTCTGCATTCTGGATTCTGCATTCTGCATTCCGTCTTACGCACCCGGAGCCTGCCCCCATGCGCGTTCACCCCGTTGTTCTTGTCCCCTTGCTGTGCGTCCTGCTGCCGGCCGCGCACCACGCCGAACCGCCGTTTCCCGGCGGTGTGCTCGACTCCACCGGCCGTACCGCCTACCTGGCCGGGCCGAACGGCGTCGAGGCGATCGACCTGGCCCGCGGCGACCGGGTGTGGCACAGCGGTGAAGCGCACCTGCCGGTAGTCGTCGCCGGTGATCGGCTGTATGCCCTGGAGCTGACGCCGACCAACCGGCTGGCGGTCGTCGCTCTCGACCTGGCCAGCCGGGCCGAGCGGGTGTTTCGGACCGAGGTGACGACGCTGCCGCGCTGGGTCGTCACTGGACCACGGGCTGGATACTCGTTTCACTGCACCTGGCGGCTGGCCCGCAGCGTGCTCTACCTCGACTGGACCGCGAACGCTCAGACGGCCGGCGCACCGCCCAAGCAGGCGACGGGGCAGGTACAGGTCGACCTGGAGACGGGACAGGTGCGGACCGACCCGGCGGTGCTGCTCGCTCCCCGGCCTGCCGCGCAGCTGCCGCCCCAGCTGGAGAAACTGGCCGTTCGCTGGTATGGGCGAACCGGCGACCAGCTGGCGGCGGTGGTGATGGAGGTGCTGGCTGGCCCCGGCGTTGACCCGCGCGCGACCCTGGCGGCGCCGAAGCGCGAGCAGCGCCTGGTGCTGCGGATGTGGGATTTGCGGACCCGGAAGGAAGTGCCGCCGCGTGAACTGCTCCGCGGCCAGCGGCTGACGGTGCTGCCGGGGCTGGAGGGGCAGCACCTGTGGCTGCGCGATGCCAGCCCGTACAGCCGACCCCGCACGCGATCCGCCTGACCGAGACGCATCACTGGTCGGTGGTGTCGGTCCACGACCGGGCATCTGGTCGCTCGGGTGCCTTATCTCCCAGGGACGCACGTCGCCACCATCCTCGACCGCCGCGCCCTACTGCCTGACCACGTCGGCGCGCCCGACTGACGCCGAACGGCACCGTGTCGCGGGTGCAAGCTCTGTATGCCGTTGACCTGGATGACGGCCGCGTCCTGTGGCGTCGTCCGCTGGGCGAGGAGCTGACGATCCGCAAGGAGGCGGCGGCTCCTTGCGAGCGGTGAGCGTCCTCACGCATCGGGTGGACGACGGCTTCGGGGCCGTCCGCCGGCTAAATCGGCCTTTAAACGGTCGATAGACGTGGTATAATCCAGCAGCCACGTACGACCGAAACCGTCGCCTCGACCCACAACCACCCCAGTGGAGCATGGGCATCCCGACGACCCTCCTTGCTGCCGACCGATCAGCGGCCGACGCGGGCCGATACGCCCGACCACGCACCCCGGCCGACGGCGTGCCGCACGCCGGGACGGCGAGGGCGAAACGGGTGGTGCCATCGGCAAGTACGAGGTGTTCAAGCCATCGCCACCGGCGGCATGGGCGCCGTCTACCGCGCCCGCGACACCGAATCCGGCCGCGAGGTGGCCCTCAAGGTGCTGCCGCCCGAACTGGCCGCCAAGCCGGCCATGCTCGAACGGTTCCGCCGCGAAGCCCGCAGCGCCGCCAAGCTGCGCCACGAGAACGTCGTCTCCGTCCACGAGTTCGGTGAGTTGCAGGGCACCAGCTACCTGGCGATGGAGTTCGTCGAGGGGACCGATCTGCACGAGGAGATCAAGCGGATCGGGATGTTCGACCCCGAAGAGGCGCGGCAGATCGTCTTGCAGGCGGCGCGGGCGCTGCGGGCGGCGCACGAACAGGCGATCGTTCACCGCGATATCAAGCCGTCCAACTTCCTGATGTCGCGGAAGAGTGGCCGGCTGGTGGTCAAGCTGACTGACTTCGGCCTGGCTCGTGAGGTCGATGCCGACGAGTTTCGCGTGACCCGCGCCGGCACCACCGTCGGCACCGTCGACTACATGGCTCCCGAACAGGCGCGCGACTCCGGAGCGGCCGACATCCGCAGTGACCTCTACTCGCTCGGCGCCACCTGGTATCACCTGCTGGTCGGCCGCCCGTTCCACGAGGGCGGCCTTGGCGAGCGGCTGATCAAGATCATGCAGGATCCGCCGCCGACCCGCGAGCTGAACCCGAAAGTGTCCGACGAGACGTGGGCCGTGCTCGAACGACTGCTTTCGCCAAGGACGCCGTGGACCGCTACCAGACGCCCGACGAACTGATCGACGACCTGCTCACTCTGCAAGGCAAGGCGGTCGCCCGGCCGGAAGCCCAAAGCGGCCAAAAGGCTCGCCGTATCACCGCCGCATCGCGCTGGATCACCGACGACATCTGCCGACGAACCGTCCCACTCCCGCCGGGTGTGGTACGCCGTGGCGGGGCTCGGGGCAGCGGTGCTGATCGCCGGCACGCCCATCGTCGCCGCGGCGATGCCCCGGCGCTGCGTGCCGCCAGTGGAAGCCGGGACGGGTAACGAGCCGCCGCCGTCCACCCTGGTGAGGGCAACCTCGACCCAGTCCGCCGCCCGACCGCGACCCGCCCCGACCGGGGCCAAGCCGATCTCCCGCCCTCCGAGACGCCCCAGCCGACCGTTGTCCGCACCATTCCGCTGCTTGCGCGCTCCGGCGGAGGCCGAGCTGCGGGCGCGCGGACGCGAGATGAAGACGCCCGTGGAAGGACGTCGCCCCGCTGATGGGCGATCGGTGGTACTCCAGCGGGGCGCGACCGGCGATCGATTCCGCAGCCTCGCCGCGGCGTGGAAGTCAGCGGCCGGCCGGCAAGCCGCTGGTGATCGAGGTCCGCGACAACGGCCCGTTGTTCGAGCTGCCCGCAGAGCAGAGCGTCGTCGAGGGCGCGACGTGGTCCTCCACGCGGCCGGCAAGGGGTATCGGCCGCTGATCATCTGGGACCTGCCGCCACTCCCGCCGCGGCGGGCGACGACGTGCCGACCTTTCCTCACCGTCCGCAAGGGTCGGTTGACCGTCGAAGGGCTGGAGTTCGCCTGGCGATGGCCCGACGGACGGGTCGGCGCGGCGATGTTCCTCGACGTTCAGGACGGCGACCTGACCGTCCGTGATTGCACCGTGTCGGCGGCTGGCCAGCCGCGGCGGGGTGACCCGCTGGCACGGCTCCGCGGCGAATCCGCCCGCTGCCGCATGGAACGCTGCCATGTGCGCGGTGCTGGGTTGGTCGCCCTCGACCTGCATGCGCCCCTCCGCCCGGGTGCTAATCGACTCCTGCCTGCTCGTCGGCGGGCAACAGCCCGCTGGTGCAGGTGCGGCTCGATGCCGACCAGAACCCACCGCATCCGCGTCGTCCGCTCGACGCTGATCGGTCAGACCGGCTGGTGGCGCTGCGACCCGTGGCGGAGAGCAGTCGCCGGCAGCAACCTGGCTGGCGTGGGACTGGCCTGCGCCGACCGCACCAACCAGGGCGAGGGCGGCAACCTGCTCGCCGTCGCCGGCACCGCCGATAGCCGCAACGTCGAGTGGAGGCGGTCAACACCTTGTACGCCGGCTGGGAACCACCTGCTCGCCGGGGCGGCCAGCCTGCCGGGCGACGATCTGGTGGCGTGGCGCTGGCGCTGGGGCCGCACCGACGCGGACGGGGTCAGCCGCGAGCCGTGGCCGGAGCAGGTCTTCGGCGAGCCGGCCAGCCAGCCGGCGGCAGCCTACCAGCCAGCCGGCCGCGTGCGGCTTCGCCGCCACCGTCGCCCCGGACCGCCCGCTCGGCTGCGACCTGGCCGCCCTGCCGCCGTGTCGCGACGGCTGGATGGCGCAGTTCCTCACCCGGAGCGCCCGGCGTGGTTGAACCACTCGCCGACGACTCGCCGCCCGAAATCCCGCCGTCGGTCGACGGCCGCTACCACGGTGGGCGGATCGACCAGAAGGAGGTCGCCGACCTCGGCATTCCTGACTCCGGGCGCGAGCGAACTGGAAACTCGGGCCGAAATTGGTGCTGCACCTGGCCGGCGGCAGCGACTGGCGACCTCGCCGATCCGGGTGAAGGATACCAGCCTGGTCTGTATTTCGAGGAACCGGCCGACAAGGACCGCCCCGTCCGGTCCTGACGCCCGGCCGCGCCGCCGGCGGCGGACCGCTCATCGAGGTGACGAACGGCGGCCAGGACCTGATCGGCGCCAACCTCCGCACTCCCGACCTGGACAGTACCCGCGTCTCCTCGCTGGTGAAGGTGAGCGGCGGGCCGCTGCGGCTGCACCGCTGCCGGCTGGAAGGACCGCAGCAGAAGGCGCCCGACGCCTGGCAGACGGCGGTGGCGTTCGACGGCTCGGGCGACCCGGAGAAGGCGGCGGCCTGCACGATCAACGAGTCGGTGCTGCTGTCGAGCGCCGCCGGCGTTAGCGTCACCGGCGTCGGCGCGCGGCTGGCGGTGCGGCAGAGCCTGCTGGTCGCCGGCGGCGATGCGGTGCAGCTGTTGCCCGGTCCGAAGTGCCGCGACCGGGCCGCCGTCCAGTGCTCGCTGGAGAACGTGACCGTGGCCGCCAGGCGGTCGGTCGTTCGCCTGGGTGACGCGCCGTCCGCCGGAGTGCCGGCCGAGGCGGTACTGGTCAAGGCGCGGGAGTGCGCCTACCTGAACCCGTTCAGCGCGACGGTGCCGCTCAAGGCCGGAATGCTCACCTGCGACGGTGAGGCGCTGTCGCGCGGGCTGCTGCTGTGGAGTGGAGTGCGCGAGGCGTTCGACCCGCGCCTGCACTTCACCGTCGCCTCGCTGTCCGCCGGGATACCCGACGCCCGCGAGCGCTATACCCCGTGGTTCGCCGGCTGGCGCGGCCTCTGGGGCACGCCCGGCGTGCAGGACCCGCGCGAGCTGACCGTCTACCCGGTGTTCCCGTCGGGCCGGTGGCAGCTCGATCGGCTGGCGCTCAAGCTGCGCGATCCGGTCGGCGCTAATCTGGATCGGCTCAATCTGAAATCGCTCGTCCCCGCCAAGAAGCCGTGATTGGCACCGAGCGGTGGACGGCGGTTCGCGACCAGAGTAGGCTAAAGAGCGCAATCAGCGAAACCTGACGGCCAGCATCCCCAGGGCGTTCCAGGTGCATTCGATGGCCGATCGGCCTTATGACTTCCTGGCTCCGGCACAGGCCGCGGACGAGATCGGTCGGCTCGGGTCGTACCGCATCCTGAAGCTGCTCGGCCAGGGCGGGATGGGCATGGTCTTCCAGGCGGAGGACTTCACCCTGCGGCGGCCGGTCGCCCTGAAGGTGATGCGCCCGGACGTCGCCCGCGACCCGGAGGGGGTGCAGCGGTTTCTGCGCGAGGCCCGAGCCGCCGCTGCCCTCAAGCACGACCATGTGATCACCATCTACCAGGTCGGCGAGGACCGCGGCGTCCCCTATCTGGCGATGGAACTGCTGCGCGGCCAGTCGCTCGATCAGTGGATGCGTCGGCACCGACCGACGAGTTCGCAGCTCCTCAAGCTGGGGCGGGAGATCGCCGAGGGGCTGGCGGTGGCGCACGAGCGCGGGCTGATTCACCGCGACATCAAGCCGGCCAACGTCTGGCTGGAAGCGCCCCAGGGACGGGTCAAGCTGCTTGACTTCGGGCTGGCCCGGACCGCCCGGGATGACGTCCAGTTGACCCGCAGCGGGGCCATCATCGGCACGCCGGCCTACATGTCTCCCGAGCAGGCCCGGTCCGAACCGCTCGACGGGCGGAGCGACCTGTTCAGCCTGGGCGTGCTCCTGTATCGCGCCGGCACCGGCCAGATGCCGTTCTCTGGCGATACCCCGCTGGCCGTCCTCGCTTCGCTGCTCACCGACACGCCGCGCCCGCCGGCCGAACACAACCCCGCCCTGTCGCCCGCGGTCAACGACCTGATCCTGCAGCTGCTCGCGAAGAAGGTCGAGGACCGTCCGGCGTCGGCGCGAGCGCTGATCGCCGCCCTGCGCGGAATCGCCTCGCGCCCGCCGCCGTTGCCAGCCTTTGCCCAGGCGAAGCAGCCATTGCCAGAAACAGAGAGCGTCAACCCATCCTCACCCTTCACCGAACTCATCGAGGCCGTCAGCGAGGATGCGACCCTGGTGGCGACCCCACGCCGAAAAGTCGCGCGCGGTCGCCGCGTGTCCCTGCTCGCCGGCGCGGCGGTTGTCGGTGTCGGCCTGCTCGCGGGTAGTCTGCTTCTCTTGCGGGGTGATCGCCAGCCGGACGGCCCGGGCCAGGCGAACCGTTCGGCGGTCCAGGCGGCCGAAGGGAAGCAGGACCCGCCGGCCGAGACCGAGTCGCCGGGCATTGCCCTGGGGTTCTACCCGCTGGAGCACAGTACCACCGTTTCGCGGCTCCAGTTCAGCCCGGACGGCAAACTGCTCGCCTCCGGCGGCGAGGACGGGGTGGTGAAGGTGTGGGACGTGAAAACCGGCAAGGAGCGGGCGACGTTACCGCAGCGCAGCAAGGTCGCCAACCTGGCGTTCAGCCGCGACAGCAAGATGATCGCCGCCTGGTCCGATGTCCCCGGCCCCCCCGGACGACGCATGATGGTCAAGTTCTGGGACATCGCCGCCGCCCGCGAAATCCCCTTCTTCGAGTCCGATGCCACCGGGTATGCGCCGGTGGCGTTCAGCCCGGACGGACGGATCGTCGCGACCGCCAGCCCCGAGAACTCGGTGAAACTGTATGACCTCGCCACCCGCAAGGAGGTCGGTTCGCTCACTGGGGAGTCCGACACGCTCAGCTGTCTGGCTTTCGACGCGGAGGGGAAACGGCTTGCCCTGGGGTGGCCGAAGACGACGCTGGGGCTGTGGGACGTGGCGGGTCGCAAACACCTCTTCACTCGTGACGAGTCGACGCCCGGGGCCGCCTTTCCCCAGGTACACTGCCTGGCGTTCACCGCCGACGGCAAGACGCTGGTCGCCGGCACCGGTGCGTCCCTGACCGTCTACGCCCTGCCCGACGGCAAGCGACGCTACACCTTCCGCCGCCACCTGTTCGGCGTCTTCAGCATGGCTGTCAGTCCGGACGGCCGCATGGTCGCCTCCGTCGGCGGACTGGTCGACCCCGCGCACGCCGTCCTCACCGACCTGGCGACCGGGGACACCATCCGCGAGCTGCCTTCCTGGAAGGGCTACACAAAAGGGGGCAAGGGTGCCAACGGCGTGGCGTTCAGCCCCGACGGCACGCTGCTCGCCACCGCCGGGCCGGACCACACGGTCAAGGTGTGGGACACCGCCACCTGGGAGCAGCGCGTCGGCACTGCTCCCCCGGCAAGCAAACCGGACCAACCGCGTCGACCGTGATCAGGTTCCGACCTCGCCCCGCTCAGATGCCCATCTCGTCTTGCGTCTGTCCAGCCGTCATCCCCATCTGAAACAGAGCGCGCTTTGTCTGTTTTGGGCTGCCCCTTCCCGACCGTGTCAGCGGAACTGATGCGGCGCACCTGGTTGGGCGGCGGGCGTTTGCGCGAAAACAGGCTATCGGGGGCGAATAATCCGCTGGCGACGCCTGGACGCGAGGCGGCCGGCCCAATAAGCTGATATGAGCGAGCGTTGATGCGAAGAGTCCTTCACGGGCCTGGTTGCATCCGCGCAAGAAGGCCTCGGCCGCGTGAGAAGCGGCACTTTCGGGAGTTTAGCATGTTGACACGACGTTCTTTCTCGCTCCGGCAACTCGGTTTCACCCTGATCGAACTGCTGGTCGTTATCGCCATCATCGCCATCTTGATCGGCCTGCTGCTGCCGGCCGTCCAGAAGGTCCGCGAAGCCGCCGCCCGGATGAAGTGCGCCAATAACCTGAAGCAGCTCGGCCTGGCCTACCACAGCTATCACGACGCGATGAGCCAGCTGCCCCCAGCCGCCCTCGGCGATCAGTACGCCACCCACTTTGTGCTCATCCTGCCGTACATCGAACAGGAAAACCTGTACAAGCAGTTCAACCTGATGCAGCCGATGACGTCCGGCACGAATAACACCGTACTCATGTCTCAATCGTCGGTGGTCAACACCTTCCTGTGCCCGAGTATCCGCGGGCAGGGGATGACGACCCTGGGGCCGGCGACCGACTATGTCCTGACCGGCAACCGCGAACAATCCAACGACTGTGACCGGCTGGACGTGAACTCGGACCAGCACTGGAACATGATCATCTATGCATCGAGCCCTCAACCCAACGTGAGGAGTCGCACGAACTTCGCCAGCGTGACGGACGGGCTGAGCAACACCACGCTGCTGGGCGAGAAGCATGTGCCGGCGGTCGCCCTCGGGCAAGCGGCCAACGCCGGGGACGGCACCTGGGGTTTCTGGCATGTCAGCGACTGGAAGACGTGGATGGTCATCCGCAACGCGAAGTTTGCCCTCGGCGGCGGGTCGCAGGACAACACCGGCGACTACCGCAAGAAGCTCGGCAGCTGGCACACCAACGTCACCCAGTTCTTGATGGGCGACGGGAGCGTTCGGAGTCTGAACAACAACACCAGCACGGAAGTCCTCCTGCTGGCGGCCGATCGCCGCGACGGTCGGGTGGACAACCCGCTCCCGTAGGCTTTGTCGCGAAGTCGCGCACGTCGGGCGGGCGGACCTGCTGCCGCTCGCCCTTTCCCTTTCGTCCTTCCTCTCGAAACCGGGGCGATCCTGATGACCCTTTTCCCTGTTCGCGCGTCACGACTGGTTCTGTTCGGTGTGGGCCTCCTGGTCTTGCTGTTCTCCGGCTGTTCCGGGGGGCTGCCGGCCGTCAAGGGCAAGGTGGTCTACGACGACGGCACGGCGGTCAAGGGCGGGACTGTCACGTTCAATAACAAGGAGAAGAAGGTCAGCGCGGTGGGCGTGATCAAGGACGACGGCACGTTCACGTTGACGTTCGACGGCGGCAGGGGGGCACCCGCGGGGAACTACTCGGTGGTGGTGGTCGGCAAGAACGACGTCTACGGTGCCCCGCCGACGGTCGACCCGGTGTTCGAGGATCCGTTGAGCACGCCGCTGAAGCAGGAGATCGTTGCCGGCGCCAATGACGTCACGATCACGGTGAAACGGCCCGGCGCGCGGAAAACGCGGCCCTGATTGGCCGTCGAACGGAGACAGCGCGCCGCCCGGCGCGCCCCGCCTTGCGTTCGGTAGGCCGTCTTCCTAGGTTAAAATCAGAGCGCTTTTTCTGGTTTGCCCGCCTCCCCGGCGGACGCCGGCGGTGAGCGCTCGGGACGTTCCGTTCTCCCGGTCGCAGAGGCATCGTCTATCATGAACTCGGCGCGCTTCCACGCCCAGATCCTCGAGCTGATCCGCCGCACCTCCGCCTTCCTGCCGCCCGACGTGTCCGAGGTGATCGAGACGCAGCGGGCGCTCGAACAGGCCGGCTCCAAGGCCGACCTCGCCCTCGCCCTGGTGGCGCAGAACATTGCGCTCGCCAAGCGGTTCAGCGCCCCCATCTGCCAGGACACCGGCACCATCACCTTCTACATCGCCACCCCCGTCGGCTTCAACCAGCTGGAGCTGGAGGTGCTGTGCCGCGAGGCGGTCGCCGAGGCCACCGCCAAGGGTTACCTGCGGCAGAACTCGGTCGACAGCGTCACCGGCAAGAACACCGGCAACAACCTCGGCCCCGGCAGTCCGGTCATCCACTGGCACCAGCACCGCGGCGACACCGTTGACGTCCGCCTCATCCTCAAGGGCGGCGGCTGCGAGAACATGAGCGCCCAGTATTCGCTGCCGGCGGTGCTCAACGGCAAGCGGTTTGACCGCGACCTCGAAGGCGTCCGCGGCTGTGTGCTCGACGCCGTGTGGCAGGCGCAGGGCAAGGGGTGCGGCCCCGGATTTCTGGGCGTGTGCATTGGCGGCGACCGCGCCACCGGGTTCGAGGCGGCCAAGGAACAGCTGCTCCGCCTGGCCGACGACACCAATCCGGACCCGCAGCTGGCGGAGCTGGAGGCGCGCATCCTGCACGAGGCGAACGAGCTGGACATCGGCCCGATGGGGTTCGGCGGCAAGCTGACCGTCGGCGGCTGCAAGGTCGGCGCTCGCAACCGGCTGCCGGCGTCGTTCTTCGTCAGCGTCGCCTACATGTGCTGGGCCTATCGCCGTCGCGGTGTGGTCCTCGACACCGAGGGCGAGGTGGTCGAGTGGCTGTACCACAGCCCCGGCGAGTTCGATCGCGACTACTCCGCCGCCGGCGGCGATCGGCTGGAGCTGGGCAGCTCCGGCGCCACCGCCATCCGCCTGGAAACTCCGCTGACCGAGGCCGCCGTCCGCAACCTCAAGGCCGGCGACATGGTGCTATTGAGCGGAACCGTCTATACGGGTCGCGACGAGGTCCACAAGTATCTCTACAAGGGCGGCGATCTGCCGATCCTCAAGGATGGCGTGATCTATCACTGCGGGCCGGTGGTGCTCAAGAAGGACGGCGGCTATCGCGTCGTCGCCGCCGGGCCGACGACGTCGATCCGCGAGGAGCCGTACCAGGCGGCGGTGATCGAGAAGTACGGCGTCAAGGCGGTCATCGGCAAGGGCGGCATGGGCGCCAAAACGCTGGAGGCGTGCAAGAAGTTCGGCTGCGTCTATCTGCACGGCATCGGCGGGGCGGCGCAGATCTATGCCCGGTGTGTCGAAAACGTCGACGGCGTGTATCTGGAGCAGTTCGGCAGCCCCGAGGCGGTCTGGCAGCTGCGGGTGCGCGACTTCCCGGCGGTGGTGACGATGGACTCGCACGGTCGATCGCTGCACCAGGAAGTTGCCGACGTTTCCAAACTTCACCTGCAAACCGCGCTGACCTGATTCGCCCGGCTGGCCGCGTTCGCGTCAAGTTGTGGCGGCGCCCCGGCCGATCCCTGAGAGCAGGGGCCGAGACGGACCTCGGTCCCGCCCAGGAGGTACTGCCGCGGGGCGACGACGCGCCACGCACCGTAGGGGACCGGCCGGCGCTGCCCAGGCGCCCCGGTCCCGCAGCGGTGCGTCCGGTCGTTCCCGCGGCGTGGCGGATGCCTGCCCATGAGCGACCTGCCTTTCGGCCTGCGGCGGCGGCCGTTCCCGACCACGCCCGACCTGTCGTGCTACTACGCCGCCGGCACCCACGAGCACGCGCTCGCCGCCCTGCTCGCCGGGCTGGCCGACGGTGAGGGCTTCCTGCTCGTCACCGGCGACCCCGGCACCGGCAAGACGTTGCTCTGCCACGCCCTGCTCGACCGGCTGGCCCGTGACGCCAGCATCGCCTTCCTGACGCACACCAACCTCCGCGACCCCGCCAGCCTGCTACAAGCGCTGCTCTATGACCTGTCGCTGCCGCACGGCACGCGGTCCGAGCAGGAGATGCGGCTGGCGCTGATCGACCACGTCCTCGGCCGCTATCGCGAGGGTAAGCGAACGGTCCTGGTGATCGACGAGGCGCAAAACCTCACCGGCGCCAGCCTGGAGGAACTGCGGCTTCTGGGCAATCTGGAGGGGCAGGCCGGCAAGGCAGTACAGGTCGTCCTCGCGGCGCTGCCGGAGATCACCGCCACCCTGGCGCAACCGGCGCTGGCGTCGCTGCGACAGCGGATCAGCGTCCGCGTCCAGCTCGACCCGCTGCCGGTCGAGGAGGCGGCCGACTACCTGCTGCACCACCTGCGCGCCGCCGGCGGGCGGGTCGACCGGATCATCGGCGACGAGGCGCTGGAGCTGCTGGCGCGGCAGACCGGCGGAGTGCCGCGGCTGCTCAACCAGACGGCCCAGCTGGCGCTGCGGCTGGCGGCGGAGAACGAGGCGGAGATTGATGTCGAGGTCGCCCTGGCGGCGCTGGCCGACTTCGGGCTGGCCGTCGAGGACGAGGCGCCGGAGGCGGTGTAACCCGCCGGGGCGCGCAGCGGAAGTCACAAGCGCGACCAGTCAGGAGGACGGTTGTCATGGGCAAGATTCTCGACACGTTCCGGCCGGCCGACCCGACCTGGGTGGCGCCGACCCCGGCATCGACGCCGGTGGTCGCCGAGGCCCCGCCTGCGGTCGACGACGAAGCCGTCGAGGTCCCGTTCATCGAGATCGGCCCGCGGCGCAAGATCGTCGCGGCATCACCGGGGGTGCTGGCGATGGATCCACCCACGCCGGCGCTGCCGCGGCCGCACGGCGTCGCCTTCCGCTCGCTGGACCGACTGAAGCCGCGGGCGAAGTTCGCCGCCGGGCTGATCGCCTACCACACGCCCGACGCGCCGGCGGCGACAGCGTTTCGCGACCTGCTGAGCGCCGTCGTCGAGGCGGCGCGGGGCAGGAAGTCCACCGCCGGCGTCTTCCTGTTCACCGCTGTCCGCAGCGGCATCGGCTCGACCACGGTGCTGCTCAACCTGGCGATCACCGCCGCGGCGAGCGGGCGACGGATCGTGGTCGTCGACGCCAACCTGCGCCGGCCGGCGGTGGCGGGCCTGGTCGATCTGCCGATCGCACCGGGGCTGGCCGAGGTGCTCGCCGGCGAGATCGGGCTGACCGACGCGGTGCGGCCGACCGGGCAGGAGAACCTGTTCGTGCTGTCGAGCGGCGCGCCGGCGCCGCTGTGGGCCGACGGCGGCGTCGGCCAGCGCGCGCGGCCTCGGCGCTGCTGGCGGCGACGGACGTCACCTTCCTGGTCGCCGGCGGCCGAGGGAGCGAGCTGGTCGTCGACCTGGTGCTCGCCGTCGCGGCAACCAGTAAGCGATTACTCGAATTATCGCGATTGGGATTCTGTATTGCCCACTGACTGGGAGAGCCATACATGGCCACGCAAAGGTTGGGTACGAAGTTGTGCGGACCTCCACAGCGGACGCCCGGCATCTGACCCAGGAACCGGCAGCGCAGCGCCGCATCAGCTGGCACTCCACCTTGGTCGCCACCTCTCGGCCGCGCAACACCGCATCACCCGCACCGCCACGATACTCAAGATTCATCCGCTCGGCCGTCTCGAGCTTCCCAGCCATTCTTCTCCACGTCGGATCCACCAGCCTGGCAATACCAGTCGCGGCGTTGGCGGATCGAACACAGCAGCACAATGCGGCGACGGCACCACCCACACCGGCACGACCGGCTGCGTCGCCGGCCGATGGCAGCCGGCCAGTTCGACCTGGGCCGGCGCCGCGGCCTGGAATCGCGGTGGCTCGGCGCGGCGATGCCTCGTCCAGAAAGGCGCATCGAAGAGGAACTGGTGTCCCAGGGCGGCCACCGCTTGTAGATGTCCGCGGCCACGTCGGAGATGCGATTCGCGGTCGGACCGCATCTGGTGGGAGCCGCGGGGGTCGATCGCCTGTGCGAGACGTCGCGATGGGGTCGGCGGGATGGCGGGTGAAGTCCAGGGATCGATGCCATGGCGAGGGCGGCGTCGAGATGCGAGCGGTTGCACAGGCGATAGAAACTGCGGAGTTCGTTCCAGTTGAAGCATTCCGGTGCGAGGCGAGGCGAGCCGACGCGACAACTGCTGTGTTGGACGTCGCCCAACTCAGCATCGGCGAAGGTCTTTCCGCCCATTAGTTACAATGGTTGTCATAGCCCTTCGCTGGTGCAAAGCCGTGGCCATGCCACCCAATGCCGATGACGCACCTTGGCGAGTCGTCGCTTTTGGTAGGTGAGCTGCGGCCGGCCACGGCCGCTTCTTTGCGTCGCCGCCGCCGCTCTCGCGTCGCCCGTCCGATCCGCGTGCTGGACCGCCGGATCTCGCGGCGGATCTCCCGCAGGATTTGCCGCGGGCTGCTCACCGGCCCGCCAGCAGCCCCGTCGCGCCAGCAGCAACTGAACCGCCAGCAGCGACCTCCCTCCGGCTACCGTCCGACCATCCGCTTGTACGTGGGAAGAAGCCCTCGCTTTCCCAAGTACAGTGCGCCTCTCCAGCGACAACTGGCCGGATCCAGCACGCTCGTCGCCATGCCGGCGCAGGGGCCGCCGTCGCGCGTCCGGCCAGTAGTACACGGGGCCACCGCGACCCGCTGGCCACCCGGGCGGCCGGCCAGCTCAAACCCGGTGAACCCGGCGTCGGCCACCCGCCCGAGGAGGCAGGGCAGCAGGCGACGGTCGCGGGCGGGCCCAACCGCCAGCTCCACAGCAGCCCGGTCGGCAGTGTACCAGGGCGGTCAGACCGGCCGTCGGCTTGCCGCGCCATGCCCAACTCGTCCGCGGCCAGGGTCGCGAACGGCACCCAGACCGCCAGCAGCGAACTGGCGTCGGATGCCGGCGGCGATGGGAGGGGGCAGCGGCAAGCGGGCGAGGGCTTGAACGCTGACCGTCTGGCCGGGGGGGCCGTGACAGCCGCGGCCGTCTCAAACCGCTCGGGCTGGGAATCGCCGGTGCGTCGGTGAGCAACAGGAGCGTCCAGCGAGGTGGTCGGCAGGCCCGCCGGTGTGCAGGCAGCCAGCCGCCGCCGCCTGGCCCCGAGCCTTGCTCGACATTGTGGTAAGCTCATCGGGACGGCTTTTTCGCCAGTAGTCCTCCACTTGACGTCATCGGCATTGCATGCCACCCAGACGTTCGCTCGCCGGCTGCGTGCTCACGGCGGTCGCGGCAAAAACCAGTAAGCGATTACCGGCTCAGGGACGACGATCGCCAGATTGGCGTTGCGGTTCGGGTCTTCCTCCACCAGCCGGCCCGTCTCGGTGTCGAGCGGGACGTGCTGGTGGATGTGGATGGCATGCTCGCGGCAGAACTCGTCGAAGTCGGCGATCGTCAGGACATTGGGCGTGTCGTACCAAGGCGTGCCGCTGCCGACGGCGACGAGCGCGTCGCCCCTCGTCGGCCAGTGCCGCCGCAGTTTGAGATAGCCTCCGCTGGGAAGATGACGACGCGCCGGCCGACCCGCAGCATTTCATTGATCACTCGCGGCACGTCGATCACCGTCTGCAGCGTCTGCGACAGTACAACCACGTCGAACTGCCCGTCGGCGAACGTCGACAGACCGCGGTTCAGGTCGGCCTGAATCACGTCCAGCCCGCGTCGCACGCAGGTGACGACGTCGTGTTCGTCCAGCTCCAGGCCAGTCAGCCGCCGTGCGCGCTGCGCAAGCAGCGACAGCAGTCCGCCCTGCCGCAGCCGAGGTCGAGCACGTCGGCGCCGGCCGGGATGAGTTCGGCGATGGTGCTGTAGTTGCCGTTGCGGGTCGTGGAAGATGCTGGTCGGTCCGTAGTCGGGGCCGCCGGCGTCGGGACTCTGGTCGGCCATCCCGTTCAGGTTGGCCAGGAACCCCTCGATCATCCGTCCGTAGGTGTTCAGGTCGTTCGGTAGCAGAAAGGCGTCGTGGCCGCACAGGCTCGACGTTGGAATAGCTCACCGGCTGGTCGTTGGCGACCAGCGCATCGACGAGTTCCTGGGTCTGGAATGGGGAATAGCCAGTCGGTGGTGTAGCTGGCGAGCAGCCAGCGGCACCGTGCCGGCCGCAGCGACGCCGCCAGCATCTCCGCCGTGCCGCCCAGGTCGAACAGGTCCATCGCCATCGACAGAGTGACGTAGCTGTTGGCGTCGAACCGCTCGCCGAAGCGATCGCCCTGGTACGCCAGGTACGAGCCGACCGAGAATTTCGTCTCGAACTGAGTGCCGACGTCGCGCGGCGACAGCCGGCCGAACTTGCTCATCATCGACTCGCGCGACAGGTGATGTGCCCGAGCATGCGCGGATCGCCGTCCGACCGCCGGCCCGGTCGTAGTAGCGTCCGCCGTGGTAGTGCGGATCGCGGAGGATGGCGTTGCGGCCGACCACGTCGAACGCCGGCGCCTGGCTGGTCAGCCGCGGCGAGGTGGCCAGGGCGACAGGCCGGGCCATCCGCTCGGGGTGACGAATCGCCCAGGTCAGCACCATCATCCCGCCGAGCGAGCCGCCGACCACCGCCAGCAGCCGTCGATGCCGAGATGGCGATCAGCCGCCTTGCACCTCGACGATATCACCGATCGTTATCATCGGGGAAATCGGGCCGAACTCGTGGCCGGTGGCCGGGTTGATACTGTTCGGCCCGGTGGTGCCGCGGCAGCCGCCGAGGATGTTGGGGCAGACGACGAAGTAGCGGTCGGTGTCGATCGCCTTGCCGGGGCCGATGGCGATGTCCCACCAGCCGGGGTCGTCGCGGTCGTTGTGGCGGGCGACGTGCGAATCGCCGGAGATGGCGTGGCAGATCAGCACGGCGTTGTCGCGCGCCGGGTGAGCCGACCATACGTCTCGTAGGCGACGGTCGCCCGGCGACGCCCGCCGCACTCCAGCTGCAGCGGGTGGTCGAACGAAACGGTGCGGGCGTAGGCCAGCGGCCGGCCCGCTGGCTGTCGCTGCTGTTGAACAGGTCGGTTTCCATCGTGGCACCCGGAGGAAACGGTCAGGACGTGGCGGCGGCGATCGCCTGGTCGACGTCGGCGCGAATGTCGGCAAAGTCCTCCAGCCCAACGCTGACGCGGACGTAGTCCTCGGTGATGCCGGCCGCCTTCAATTCCTCGGCGGTCTGCTGGCTGTGCGTGGTCGACGCCGGGTGGATGACGAGCGTCTTGCATCGCCGATGTTCGCCAGGTGCGACGCCATCTTGCACGCCTCGATGAACTTCTGTCCGGCGGCGCGACCGCTCAGCCCGAAGCCGAGGATGGCGCCGGCGCCCTTGGGCAGGTACTTCTTCGCCAGCGCATGCGACGGATGCGACGGCAGGCCGGGGTAGTTGACCCACGTCACCTTCGGGTGCCTCGCCAGATGCTCGGCCAGCGCCTGGGCGTTCTCGCAGTGTCGCGGCATGCGCAGGTGCAGCGTTTCCAGTCCTTGCAGGAACAGGAACGCATTGAACGGACCATGGCGCCATGTCGCGCAGCCATGGGTGCGGCAGGTGATGATGTAGCACAGCGGCCGACGACGTCGTGGAACACGGCGCCGTGGTAGGACGGGTCGGGTTGGTGAACTGCGGCCGCGGTCGGGCTGCTTCGTCCAGTCGAACTTGCCGCTGTCGACGATGCACCCGCCGATGCTGGTGCCGTGTCCGCCGATGAACTTGGTGTGTACACGGTGATGTCGATGCCGTAATCGAACGGCCGGAACAGCACCGGGGGCGTCACGGTGTTGTCGCACACGACCGGCAGGCCGTGATCAGCGCCACTTCGGCGATCGCCTCAGTCGAGGACGTCGTTCTTCGGCTTGGGAGCGACTCGATGTAGACGGCGCGGGTTCCGGCGGATGGGCGCGGGCGATGTTCTCCGGGTTGGTGGCGTCGACGAAGGTGACGTTGATGCCGAGCCGCGAACGTCTGGCCGAGCAGGGTGATGGTGCCGCCGTAGAGCCGCCTCGGCCGAGACGATGCGCGCCGCAGTGCGCCAGGTTGAGCAGGGCGACGGTGATCGCCTGCTGCCCGCTCGACAGGGCGCGTGCCGATCCCGCCGTCGAGGGCGGCCATGCTCGAAGACGTCGGTGGTGGGGTTCATGAGCGGGTGTAGATCCAGCCCATCTCCTGAGCGCCGCGAACAGGTCGGCGGCGTGCTGGGTGTCGCGGAAGCAGTAGCTGGTGGTCTGGTGGATCGGCATGGGCCGCGACCCGGTGGCCGGGTCGGGTTTCTGACCGGCGTGCAAGCCGCCTGCTGCCCAGGACCGTGCATCTCGAACTCCTGCGGTGGCATGTCGCATTCCCTCGTCGTTCGGAACCTGGCGGGTGATGGGGAATTGTACGAACAGCCCGCTACCATAAGCGGGCCGCCAGCGAGGGTTTTTCCATCCTCGCTCGCGTCGGACTCGCTGCGTCGGGTTGCCTACGCTTCGGGTTGTTGCTGTTGCGTGTTCCCGCGTGGGTGGAACTGCGATGGCGCGGCGGCGATCGCGGTCGACGTGGGTACTGCTGCGTGGTGCGAATGCTGGAATGGTCGAGCAGTTCCTGCACCGCGCGTCGGCGCCGCCGGCGAGCAGGTGGGTGGCGAAGTTGCTGCAGGGTGTGCGGGCTGACCTTGCTGTGCAGTCCGCCGGCTTGACGTACTTCTTCACCAGCACCCACAGCACGCGCGTCAGCCGCTTGCCGCCGCGACTGACGAACACCCACGGACAGTCCGACGTGCCGTGGGTCAGCACCGGCCGCAGTCGGTCGAGGTACGTCTGCAAGCGCGTTGACGGCGATGCGGCCGAGCGGGACGATGCGCTGCTTGCTGCCTTTCCCGAAGCATTTGCAGAACCCGGCCTGCAAATGCAGGTCGCCCAGGCGCAGGCCGACCACCTCCGACGCCCGGCTGCCGGTGGCGTAGAGCGTTTCCAGCAGCGCCCGATCGCGCACGAAGTAGCGGTCGAGCGGTTGCGGCGCTTCGAGCAGTTTGGTGACGTTCTCCGGGCTGAGCACCTGCGGGATGCGCTGCCACAGCGCCGGCGCACTGAGCAGGTCGACGCTGGTCTGCGTCGTTCGCTCCTCCAGGCGGAGGCAGAACATCTTGAGCGCGACCAGATGACGGGCGACGCTCGCCGGCGCCAGCCCCTCCTGTTCACGCAAAAAGCTGACGTAGTTGGACAGTTCGCGCAGGGTGGGGAAGAGGTAGTCCGCGAGGCCGGGGTCGGCCCAGAGGGCGAAGCGTTCGAGGTCGGCGGCCGTAGGCGAGCAGGCCGTTGACCGCCAGCCCGCGTTCGGGCGCGGATGTAGTGGTGAAATGCCTGGACGTCGTCGGTCAGGCGGACATACGACCTTCCCGGTGCCGAAACCAAGTGCGGGCATCGATTCTTCATCGGCACGCACAGGTCGGCAACGTGTGAAGGGAGTCGCGGAGAGTCTCGAGTCGCAATGTCACGGAGCGGGCGGATCAGTAGTCGCCCAGCGGACGGTCGTTGCCGGCGTCAGGGCTGGCGACCAGGTCGAGGGCATGACTTCGGTATTGATGGTTTGACGAACGCTACCGTCAGCGTAGCAAAACAGGCCTGAATGCCACCGGTGTGTGAGGAGTTGGGATACCAGAAGGTTATTGGCGGTGTTCGGCTTGTTCCAGAACAAACTGCCAACACCATGCCGAAAAGAGGAGCGTTGTTCAGGCCGTGGCTGCACCACTGGGAGTACGGCGGATGCCCAGCAGGTCCGCTGGCGGAGGCGTTGAGGCATCGTCCGTAGGAAAAATAGGGAGGAGCAATCGTACTTTTGCGTTAAGGTGACGTCGGAGAAGGTGAACGATGCAAGCGCTCCCGCAAATACCGATGCGTGCCGGATTGACCACCGAACACCTGAAGTTGGCCCCGATTAGCTGGTCAAACCAAAACCACCCAAACAGGATCGTTTGAGAGGTGCCGATCCGTAAAGGTTGAGCTAATGATCAGGCGCGGGGTCACCGAAACATTAGAAATCGCCGGGCACGTAGCGTCGCAGCGGCGGGAAGGTCCAACGCAGATGTACCAAGTTCGAACGGTGACGATCTTGCGGGCAGACGTTGTGGGGATCATCTGGGCGAAAACCCGGACGATATGTAGTCATCTCTGCTCGATATACGGTAGCAAGGCGATGAACGACCTCGTTGCATGTCACCAACGGCAACAGGGTCTGCTTTGAACGCGTTGCCCTTACGGGTCGTGTGGTAATTGTGAACCGCCAGTCCCAGCTGTCGCATATTGTTCAAGCACTGGGTGCGGGCGGCGGCCTCGCGCACCTTCTGGACGGCGGGCAGCAGCAGGCCGATCAGCACGCCGATGATGGCGATGACGACGAGCAGCTCGATCAGCGTGAACGCTGCCGCTGCGGACCGACGTTGAACGGAACCACGCACCATGAGGCACCCCCGGACAGAATGGGAGAACGAGATCGGTTATTCGGGTATCCTCACCCCTGTCGTTGGGCAGGGGGAGGGTATCGACGGCTGCGAGCGGCGTCTAATTATTTCAGGCTAATCCACCTTGACCAAATCGTCAAGGAGCGTGCCTGGCATTTCCCGTGCCGGCCGTCGGCGCCGACAGACCCGCCCACCTCTTCATCGCACCGGCCGAGCGGACCGGACAGAAAACCGGACGGAATTCGGACCGAGCCAGCCCACCTCCCAGGGCTGACGCCCTGGGCTATTCACTACCGCCCCTACGGGGCTAAGACGCTTCGCGGCCGCTCCGAAGCCCCGAAGGGGCGAAAGTTAATAGCCCTGGGTGTCAACCCTGGGAAGAAAGCGCCACCGGCCAACGCCGTAACTCCTTCATCAGTCAGACTGGTCCCGTCCGCCGCTTCCTGGCATACTGGCGCCCGGTTCGGGAGGGACCGTCATGACCGACTCCGCCGCCGGCAATGCCCGGTTGCTCGCCTGGATGGGCGTGCTCGACCACATCGAACAATCGCTGCAAACCATCCTCGCCGGCCTCGTCGACCCGCCGCCGGGGCCGCCGCTGGCCGAGGAAATCGACCCGACGGCGGCGCTGCGGCCCTTCGACGATCGGCTGGCGGCGTGGCAGACCTGCCTCGACCGGGCCGACGCCGACACCGAACAGCTGCTGCAGCTGCTCGCCGTCGAGGAGGCGGCGCTGACCGCCTACCGCGACAAGTTCGGGGCGCTCCGGGAAAGGCTGGCGGACTGGCGCGAGCGGGCCGGCTGACCTCACGCTCGCGCCGACGGCGTCTGGTCGACCACCTCGTCGGGGATCACCGGATGCGTCACCAGCATCACCCGACAGTGAGCGTGCTGGACGATGTACTTGCCGCGCGCATCCAGCTGACCGAGCGGGTCGCTCGGCGACTCGGGTGGCAATGGCAGGACGATGACGTCATATAACTCCTTCCGCGCCAGCTCGACGATCTCCGGTCCGTCGCCGGTCTTCAGCTCGAACAGGTGCAGCGGGCGGTCCAGCTGCTCGGCGCGCTGCTCGTCCTGATGCACCACGCTGTGCCCGTTGAGCGGGTCCGACCCGGCCGGCACCACCGACACCAGCCCCAGCGCCACCTTGTCGTCGAGCATGGTGAGCACCACCTGGAACAGATCGCTGCACGCCGGGCTGCCGTCGTGCAGCAGCAGCACCCGGTCGACGCCGACGCCGGCGGCGCGCAGTTCGGCCACCGACCGCGCCCGCCGCTCGCTGATCTTCGGGATGCGGTTGCCGCCGCCGAGGTCCAGGTACATGTCGCGCTCGCGCGACAGAATGCGAACGGTGAGCGGCGCCGGCTCGCCGTCGTGCATGCTGATCCAGTAGAAGGCGATCTGCTCCAGCTGTTCGTCGGCGGTGTACTTGTTGCTCGCTCCCATCAGCAGCTCGTGGGCCTGGATGTCCTTGGCCATCTTCAGTACCGCGTGCAGCGGGTTGTTGGTCGGCACGATGATCGGCGTGACCTCCTTGCCGGCCTTTTCGGCCCGCTCCACCACCGCCGTCATCAGCTGCTGATCGTAGGCGTCCAGCTCCGACTGCTCGAAGTGGTTGGGGTCCTCGCCGGAGCCGGGCGGAATGTACTTGGCGGTCATCACCACCACGCCGGTCGTCTCCGGGTCGGTTTCGGCCAGCGCCTTCTCCAGCATGAACAGGTTCATGGTGCTGCGGATCGCCACCAGCTTGCGATAGGTACGGGTCAGGTCGAGCGTCTGGGCGGTGACCTCCGGGGTGGTTTCCTGGTTGAACAGCTCGACGTGCTTGTGCTCGGTGTGGCCGGCCGCCCGCAGCCGCCGGGCGGTCATGCGCTCGGTCAGGGTGAACAGGCCGAAGAACACGGCGCTGAACACCAGCCCGCCGACCGTCGCCACCTCCTTGGTCAGGAAGTTGAGGCACGCCGACACCAGCAGCACCAGCAGGATCAGGAGCAGCCCGACCGGCACCTCGCGGCCGAACAGCCGCGGGTTGAGCGGCACCTTGAACTCGCGCGGTCGCGGGTCCTTCAGGCGCAGCACCACCATCGAGAACGCCTGGAACACGAACGACCAGACGACGCCGAATGCATAGGCCTCGCCGAGCAGGAAGGTGTCGCCGCGGCTGGCGATGATGGTGAACAGCTGCAGCCCGACGATCATCGTCAGGATGCGATGGGTGGTGCCGAAGCGGCGGTGCGGCTGCCGCAGCCAGTCCGGCAAGATGCCGTCCTCGGCCACCCGGTTGAGCACACCGTTGGCGCCGATGATCGAGGTGTTACACGCTCCGGAAAGGAGTAGAAAGCCGACGATGGTGACGAAGGCGTTCAGGATCAGCCGGGCCACCGGCGGGCCGGCCACGTTCATCGCCAGCCCGCCGATCAGGTTGTCCGAGTATTCCTTCATCCGCACGTCGTTGGGGATCAGCATGACGGCGAAGAACGAGATCGAGCCGGTCAGCAGCAAGGCGAACACGAACACGATCAGCCCGGCCTTGATGAAGTTCTGCAGCTTGGGCGACTCCACCTCGCGGTAGACCTGGGCGAGCGTCTCCAGGCCGCTCATCGCCAGGATCGAGTGGCCGAAGGCGATCAGGATGCCGATCAGGCCGATCACGCTCAGCCAGCGGAACGGCATCCGCAGGCTGTCGGTCCACGCCGTCGGCAGCAGATGGTCGAGGAAACCGAGCGGGTCGACCTGCTGGCCGGTGCCGGGGTCCATGCGCGGCACCAGATGCTTCTGCCCGGTTTCCGGGTCGATCTGCTCCTCGAACTTCTTGTGCAGGTCGGGTGTCAGCGGCACCGGGTTGACCTGATCGAGCGGCCGCAGCGCCAGGGTCACCCCGCACCAGACGATCATGATCGCCCCCATCACGGCGGTCGCTTTCATGATCTTCAGCGCCGTGTCGGACGACTCGTGGATGCCGCGGATGTTCTGCCGGTAGAAGTACCAGGTGACGCCGCAGGCCAGGAACACCGCCCCCCACCGTTTGAGCGTCAACCGCATCGGGTCGGAGATCTCGGCGATCTGGAACTCGCGGATGGAGTCGAGCAGCAAGCCGACCACGTACTGCCCGGCCGACACGGTGCTGATCGGCCCGGTGAGGATGTAGTCGAAGATGAGTGCCGACACGGCGAACTTGGCGGCGGTGCTGCCCAGCGCCTCGCGGACCACCCGGTACACTCCGCCGCGGACGAACATCGAGCAGCTCTCGATGTACACCAGGCCGACGGCGAACGCCAGCACCAGCACCCCGAGGATGAACCACGGCGCCGCTGGCCCGATCGCCTGTTCGACGATGCCGCCGATGTAGTAGGCGGTGCTGGCCAGGTCACACAGCACCACCGCCGCCGTCCGCCAGTAGCTGATGAACGTGAACATCACGCTGCTGACGATGATGACGCCGGCGTGGCGGACCAGGCGGTGAGTCAGGTTGGAGCCGGAACTGGACGATCCGGGGGAAGGGGAGCCGGTCGACGGTGTCGTCATGGAGTAGGTGACCTGCGGCCCTCGGGCGGGCGGGGCAAGCCGCGCCGGCGGGCGATGTCGCGGTGCCGCGGGATCCGGAAAACACGCCGTCGGATCCGCGTCCCGGGCCGTATCGGCCGGGGATCGACTTCGCATTATAGCGTACCGGGGGGTTCTGGCGAGCCTCTACCCGCCGGCCGCCGTCGGCGTAGGATGCACCGCAGTCCCGAACCCGCCGGTCCGCACCCGAGGCAGCCATGTCCGTTCCCGTGTCGTTCGACCCCGAGGCCGCCATCGGGCGGCTGATGCGCTTCCTGGCCGTCGAGGGCGTGACCGGGCAGGAAAAGGCGATCGCCCGCACCGTCACGCAGGCGCTCCGCGAGGCAGGAGTGCCGGCGAAGCAGATTCGCCACGACAGCGCCCACGAACGTATCCCGTTGCCGACGCAGACCGGCAACCTGATCGTCTCCCTGCCGGGCACCCGGCCCGGCCCGCGGCTGCTGTTCGCCTGCCACCTGGACACGGTGCCGCTGGCGGCCGGCGCGGTGCCGGTGCGGTCGGGCCGGCGGATCACGGCCCAGGGGCCGACGGCGCTGGGCGGCGACAATCGTACCGGAGTGGCGGTGCTCGTCACCCTGGCCGCCGAGCTGCTCGCCCAGCAACTGCCGCACCCGCCGCTCACCCTGCTGTTCACCGTCCGCGAGGAGAGCGGACTGTTCGGCGCGCGCCACCTCGATCCGGCTGACCTCGGCGACATCGGCCTGTGCTTCAACTTCGACGGCAGGGACCCCGGCGAGATCACCATCGGCGCCGTGGGGGCCGAGCGCTGGGTGGCGGAGATCACCGGCAAGGCGGCGCATGCCGGCGTCCACCCCGAGCAGGGAATATCGGCCACGCTGGTGGCGGCGCTGGCGCTGGCGGAGATCCACCGGAACGGCTGGTTCGGCAAGATCCAGCAAGGCGACAAGGTGGGCACGTCGAACGTCGGCAGCTTCGGCGGCCTCGACAACCGCCCCGCCGGCGACGCCACCAACGTCGTCACCGCCTTCGCCCGGCTGACCGGCGAGGCCCGCAGCCACGAGCAGCCTGTTCGCCGGCGAGATCATCCTCGCCTACCGGCAGGCGTTCGCCGCGGCGGGCGCAGGTGACCGACGATGGGCTACAGCGCGACAAAGAAGTTCCAGTCGACCATCGACTACCACCCGTTTCGCCTGAAGGACGATGCCCCCGTCGTCCGCCGCGCCGTCGCCGCTGCCACCGCCGCCGGTCTGACGCCGACCACCCGCGCGCCAGTAACGGCGGACTCGCCAACTGGCTGGCGCGCCACGGTATCCCCACCGTCACCTGCGGCGCCGGCCAGCACCACATCCACACACCACCGAGGAGTACGGTCGACCCCGACCTCTTCGAATGCCTCGCCGCGTGGCCATCACCCTCGCCACAAGCGAAGAAGAAAAGTGAACCACAAAGGACACGAAGAGCACAAAGAAAGATCAGAAAGAAGACAAGAGAAGAGGAGAAGGAGGGGGGAAAGAGGATATCGAGAGGCGCTGGTCGGGGTTGCATTCGACGGCCGATTGCGGCGACACTGGCGGACAGGGGAGGAAGCCATGCGCCGCATTATCCTGCTCGTTTTGATTGCCGGCCTGACGTCGGGTGCCGCCCACGGTGAGAAGTGACGATCGATGCGGGGTGGATCGCCCGACTTGGAGTGGGGCCGTACCGGCTTGACCGGGCCGGGACGACCTATCGGCTGGCGACGGATGTAAGGACCGCCGGGACCGCGTTCGTCGTCGATGCCCCCGATGTCGTCCGATCCAGCCGGCACACAAGGGTGCTGCATGATGCGCCGCCTCTCGCTGTCCGTAACGGCGGGTTCGAGGAGGGGAGCGGGCGGACCGTGCCGGGCTGGGATCTCGGCGCGGCGCCGGCGGCGGCGGTCGCGGCCAACAGCACTTACCTGTTCGGGAAGCAGGTGCTGCGGCTGACGGCGTTCTCGGATCCGCAGCCGGCATCGTCTCGGCGTCGATCGCCGTGCCGGCGACGAATCACCTGCACGTCGCCGCCATCACCCCGGCGCGAGGCGACTTCCGCACCACGCTGCGCTTGACCGTGCTCGACGCCGACAGCGGCCAGATCCTCGGCAGCGGGACGTCGCCCAACGTCGAGCGCGGCAGTTCGGCGGTCGCGGGTTCCGGCCCGGTACGGGCGCGGACGGGGTGGTAGCGCGTCGACGTCAGCCCCGCCCCCGGCAAGCCAGCCCGTATCGACCTCGATGACGCGGTCGTCCTGGCGATGGGGGATTACGGTGGTGCTGGTGACCAACTCCTGGACCGGCGAGATTCCGGGGTGGGAGAACATCGCCCCGGCGATGCGCACGCTCAAGCGCAAGGTCGCTCGTTTGACGGTCAAGAACGGCAATCGTCCGCCAGGGTGCTGGTCGCGGCCACGACAGTTCACCGCTCTACCTCGTCGGCGCCCGTGGGGTGACGCTGGAGGACGTCGAGATGTTCACCGGCGGGATGGATACCAGCACCGTGCTCGCCGACCGCGCTGCCGGCGTTACCGTCCGCCGCTGCACCTTCCGCAGCACGACGTCGCCAACATCTCGGACCGCCTCCGCTCCGTCGCGGCACTGCGGATGGGCCAGGTGGAGGGGCCGGTGCTGGTCGAGGACTGCCGCTTCCTCGCCGTGCCGCAGGTCGGCCTGCTGCTCGACGGCGCCCGATCCGGCCGCCCGCTCCGCATCCGCCGCAACACGTTCCAGCAGCGGACGGTGGTCACCAACGGCTACGCCATCGCCATCGCCGGTTCGCGGAATTTTGAGATCGCCGAAAACCGCATCAGTGCCGAGAACGGCCGCGGTATCGACGTCGACAGCTACCGCCGCGAGCCGGTCGAGGACGGGTGATCCGCCACAACCACGTCGAGGCGCGCGAGCGGCTCAACCGTGAATACTGACCCGGCTGGAAGCCCTGCACTGTGCGCTTGCGGAACACCGTCGACGCCCGCGCGCTCACCGCCGGCTGCGCGTCCACGACAACACCCGTCGCCCACGCCGACGGCGGGCCGCAGCCGCGCGTTCGCCGTCCGCGTCACCCATCAGAATCGCGACGGCAGCATGAAGGACGCCATTCGCCTGGAGCGAAACACGCTCAGGGCGATCGCCCGCGGCGCCGACACCGGCCGGGCGGTGCTGCTGGCCGTCGCCGGCCTGGACGCTGGCGTCGACCTGCACATCCGCGACAACGTGCTCGAGAGCAACGACTCGGCCATTACCCTGGGAGACGGCGAGGGCGACGTCGACGGCCTGACGCTGACCGGCAACACGCTGGTGCGATCGACCGCCGGCGCCGCCCGCCTGTTCGTCGCTGTCCACGCCGGCAGCTGGACGCAGGCGGTCCGCAACGTGGTGATCCTCGACACCCGCCTGCGCGGCGGCGCCGAACTGGCAGCGGCTGGAGCGGGACAGCGGCGAAGAAGTCGGCACCGGCGCACTGCTCCGCGTCCGCACCGCCCCTGCCGCGACGGTGACCGTGACCGACCCGCAGCGGCCGCCACCATCTTCCGCGGTCCCGCCGACGCAACCGGCGAGGTGCGCGACATCCCCGTCACCAAGACCCGCTGCCACCGCCAACCGACCGCCGACCCACGCCAGGCCGCCGTCGACCCGTGCGGCCCGTTCACCGTGACCGGCGACGCTCAACGGCCGCACAGTGAGCGCACCCCGTCGAGCCACGCGAGAGGGAGACGGTCGAGCTACGGCTATCGAGTAGTCCGTTACCTGTTGACTTCTGCCGGACGCCCGTAATTGAGCGTGTAATACGCCTGCGGGTGCAGCAGCGGTTCGCCGTCGGCGGAGCGCACGCCGGGTAGCCGCAGGTCGTGGATGTGGCCCTCCTGCATGCTCTTCACCGTCAGCCGCACACTGCGGCGGTCGGCGTTCACCGTCGCCTTCGTAATCTCCGGCGTGGTGCGATCCACCTCCGGGCTGCCGTAGTCGGCCCGGTAGATGTAGGTGAACGTCCAGCAGCATGGCGACTTCAGTGCCGCTGCCGTCGCGCTGCTGATCGGTTTCGTGAACGTCAGCTCGAACCCGTCTGGTTTCGCCTGCTCGATCTCGAAGGCGCTCTTCGTCCACACCAGCCGTTCGATGGCGAACGGCTTGGGGCCTGGCGAACCCCCAGCCGCGGTTGGTGCCGCCGACGAACAGCGAGCCGTCCTTGCCCTGCCGCACCGGCACCACGCCCGAGCCAAACTCGCGCGGAACGGGAAGCAGCGCCCCTGGTAGCGGCTGCTCACCTTCTCCAGTTGCTCCCATCACCGTGCTGTGCGTCTGGTCGCCGACGAACAGCTGTTTCCGCACCTGGCCGAACTCGGCGCCGCCTACGGTGTCGTACTCGACCCCGCTCGCCGACTGACCATCTTGGCCGTAGGGGAACACCGCCGTCGCGGGCGCCCTGCCGGAATCCGCTTCGCCTCGGTCATGATGCGGCTGCCGCTCGGCACCGCCGGCGGTTTGCCCAGGTACTTCGCCTCCGGCTCGCTGTACCAGCGGAAGCTGTCCGGATGGCCGACGAACCCGCCGACGGTGATCTGTTTCAGTCCGCAGGTGCCGTTCCACGGTCCCTGGTTGTCGGTGTAGAACACGTCGCCGGCGGCGTTGAACCCGATCCCGCCGGGCGACCGCACTCCGCTCGTCGTTGGCACGAACCGGCCGTCCCTCGTCACTCGCCCGGCCCAGCCGCGAAACTTGCTGCTGCTGTTGAACGACCCGGTCAGGCACAGCGTGAACCACATCTCGCCGTGCGTGTCGAACCGGCTGCCGAAGGCGTACTCGTGGTAGTCGCCGTTGATCTCCCAGCCGTCCGTCACCACCTCGGAAATCGCGTCGGCCTTGCCGTCGCCGTTGGTATCCTTGATCCGCGTCACGTCCGGCCGCTGGGTGACGTACAGCTGTCCTTCCACGCCAGCCCGAGTACCTCGTGCAGGCCTGTGCGCGAACCTGGCTGACCTCGTTCTTCCGGATCGATCGTGGCCGGTCGATATCCACACCTCGCCGCGGCGGGTGCCGGACGGCCACCCGGTCGCTGGGCAGATCTCGATGGCACCACCGCACCTCGCCGCCCTGGTGCGGGTTGAAGGTGGCGTCGGCAATATGCCGCCGCCGGTGGCAGATCGGTCCGCCTTTTTCCTGCCCTGTCCGACACCAGTCGCCGGCATCGCCAGGCAACAGCGGCCGGCAGCAGGCATGGCCATGACCTGCACATCGTCCGCGAGTCATCTTCGCGAGGTCGGTGTTCGGGTTACCAGTCGTATTCCTGGGTGAGCGTGGCGGTGCTGTCGCGGAAGGGCACGGGGACGAGCAGCTCGCTGCGGCCGCCGCTGGTGCGGACGCGGGCGTCACCGCTCACCCGCACCTTCCAGAATCCGTCCACCGACACTGCCGCCGGGCTACGTCGACCTCGCCGCCGACCGCTGCCCGCAAGGTCAGGTCGTCGTTCGGCTTCTCCGCCGCTTCAGTGAACGTCCGCCGCAGCGTCACGTTCTTGCCGCGCGTCGACGGCTGGTAGAACTCTCCACTTCGCCACCCCGGTTCGGCCACCCGAAACGTCGGCCGAAGTCGTCGGGAGGGCGATGACAGACCGCGGAAGCGGTAGCCCTGTGTGCGTGCGGAAGCGGTCGGCCAGGGGGTGTCGCCGCGGTCGAGACGGGCGAACGGCACGCCGGCCGGCAGCTTCAGCACGTTGTCGCCGAGCGGCCCCTCGGTGCCGGCGCCGCGGTCGGTCCAGTGCCGCGCCGCGTCGATGAACGCACCGTGCCAGAGCAGCGCCGGCCGCAGCTCGTTGGCGTCGAACGCCAGGTTCACCTTCTCCGGGTAGCCGACGCCGATCGCACGGGTGCCGGCGCCCTCGATGAAGTTGCGGTACAGGATGGCGCCGGTGGTCGGCACGAGCGGAAGGAACGTCTTGCCCATCCCCGGCGGCACCTGCGCGCGCGGACCGTCTTCGAGGTACTGCCAGATTGCCTCCAGCTGCGTCCGGGCGGTGCCGTCGAAGTAATCGGGCAGCACGCTCTTGCCGTTGATGAACGCGGCCGGCATCCGGGTGCCGGGTCGCGTCTTTTGCGGATCGGTCGCGTAGGCGTGGAACCAGTCGCGGCGGAGGCGCTTGGGCATCAGCACCATGTCGATCCCCTGCACCCCTTCCGCCTTGTGGCCGGCGAAGGTGTGGCACTTGATGCAGCCGAACGCCTGGCCGCTGACCAGGTGCCGGGCGGTCGCCTTCACCCGCGCCGGCGGCTCCGTCAGCGCGACCGGCGGAGTCGCCGGCAGCCGGTCCAGCGCGGCAAACGCCGCCGGCAGCTTTTCCACGTTGGCCAGCCCGAACCCCGGCATGCGCGTGTGCATGTACGGCCGATCGTGGACGCCGCGGTCAAGCAACATGCGGAAGTAGTCCGGCTGCAGCTTGGCGCCGATGCCGTCGAGCGGCGGCGGCAGGCGGCCCTCGTCGCCCATCTCCGGCTGAGTCGTCTGGAACGCCGCGTTCAGCGTCTCCGGCGGACCGCCCACCCTGTCGCGGACGTGGCAGGCGTAGCAGTTGAAGCGCGTCATCGTCTCCTCGATCACCGCCTGCGGCGTGGCGGCCGGCGGGTTGCCCGCCAGCCCGGCGACGATCGCCTTCCGCTGCGCCTCGTCGAGGTCATAGCGCGGCAGCCCGACGCGCGGTTGCTCGGCCAGACATCCGTTGTTCGCCGTCAGCCGGTCCAGCCCCGGCGCCCGCACGGTTGACTCGACCGGCTTGCCGTCGGCCTTCATTGCGTGGCAGCTGGCGCATCCGAGCGCGGCGAATAGCGCCTTGCCCTTCGCCGCCAGTTCCGGCTTCACGTCGACCGAGTCGTCGTCGGCCAGCTTCACCGCCGGCCGACCCTTCAGGCCCTCCTCGCTGTCGGCGATCAGCTCGCCGAGGGGGCGGGTGCTCAGCCCCGGTCCAGCGACTGACACCTCAAGCTCCGCCTCACCGCCGCCCTGGAAAAAGGTGACGACGACGCGATGCACGCCCTTCGCCAGCCGAACACTGCCGTCCTTCGGCTCGTCTTCAGTGGATGCCGTCGTTATCTCACCACCGGCCGGCCGTCGATGGAGAGCCGCGACCCATCGTCACTGGCGAGAGTAAAGTGATACTCGCCATCAGCGCGGCAGCGTCACCACCCCCTCGAACCGCAGAGCATAATGGCCGCCGCGGCGAGCGGCCGAGGTCGAACGCCGGTCCGACGCCGGTCGCCTGCGGCTTCAACCGCGCGAAGTCCGGCAGCTGATCGCCAAAGTCGCCCTCGTAGTAGGCAAACCGGGTACTTCCCCGGCCGCCCCCGCCGCCGGGCAGCTTGACGCCCTGCAACAGGTAGTTGGCGACGTCCTTCGCCTCTTTCGCGTTGAGCAGCCGCGGCATCCGTCCGCTCGGACGAGAATGCACCGGGTTTTCGAGGAACGCAGCAAGCGACGGGATGGTGTATTTGGCCGCCAGTGGGCCGAGCGGCACCGACGACGGCAGCACCCGGTCCGGCTCGCCGTCCGCCTTGCGCGCCGTGACAGGCGACGCAGCCGACCTGGCCATACAGCTTCCGTCCCTCGGCCACCGGCTTCGCCAGCGGCCGCTCCTGCCGGACCTGACCCGTGGTCGCCAGGAAGTGAACCAGCGCCTCGACCTTCGCCGCCTTCTCCGGGTCGCCCGCGAGCAGGTCGGGCATGGAGGTGCCGGGCTTGACGCCGTGCGGGTCGGTCAGGAACCGCCGAACCGCCGGCATCCGCGCGCGCTCCGATCTCGTCGAGCACGGGCGCTGTTTGCGCGACCCAGCGTCCTTCGTCGTGCCGTGGCGGCGGCGCAGCTCGGAGAGAAGCAAGCGGCCAGCCCGGACCGGATCGAGCCGGCCATCGGCGGAGAACCGTTCGTAGCCAGGGACGACGGGACGAGGGGAGGCGGACTGGGCGGGAGCGAGCGGCAGGGCGAAGGCGAGCAGGAACCAGAGGCGCGGCAGGCTTCGCGGCATCGGCGGGATCCTTCGGGGGTGGGTTCGATCCGATCAGTATGCCGGATGACCCGGCGGCGGGCAAGCGGCGTCGGGCCGGCTTGACGCGCGGCCGGCCAGGCGAGAACAATAGACGCATTCACCCCGGGGGAAGGGATCGGGTGCCGTCACCCGCCAGGAGCCGTTTATGCCCGTCCGTTCGTGTCTGTGGCTGTTCGCGGCCGTCGTGCTCGCCCTCGCCGGAGTCGCCCGCGCCGACCTGATCTTCTTCAAGGACGGCTTCGTCCTGCAGGGACAGGTCCGCCGCGAGTACACCTCCGAGTTCGACCCGGTCAGCAAGGACATGACGCTGATCCCCAAGGGGTTCCTGATGCTCGACGACGGGCCGCGGCGCATGTACTTCAGCCCGTCGCAGGTGCGCATCGCCGAGCGCTACGCTGCGCCGGCGCAGGACCGCGTCCTCAACCCGCGACCGCGGCTGCTGCTCAACCCCCGCCCGCTGCCGCCGATTCAGGAAGTGCTCGAGGTCGGCAAGTGGGACTTCAACACCTGGCTGCGGGAATACTTCTTCCGCTCCACCGAGATTCCGCGGGTGGGACTGAAGCAGGCGGTCGCCGGGTTGACGCCGTACTACATCCAGGTGGATGCCAGTACCAAGTTCCGCTGGAACTCGGTCTACCTGACCCGCGAGTGGGATCCCGACACGGTGATCCGGCTGCTGCGCACGCACAAGGACTTTCTGCCAGTGACGGGCGAGAAGCCGGAGGCCGGGGTGGCGCGGCGGATGCGGCTGGTCGACTTTCTCGCCCAGGCGGGGTGGTACGACCACGCCGGCAAGGAGCTGGACGCGCTGATCGCCGCCTTCCCCGACCAGAAGGAGCGGACGACGAACGCCCGCGCCCAGCTCGACCGGCTCCGCGCCCGCGACGAGTGGGAGCAGATCAAGAACTGGTATCAGGCCGGCCGTTACCAGGGTGTCCGTCAGCGCCTGGAGCGGTTTCCGGCGACCAACGCCGCGGACAAGGTGCTGGCTGACCTGCGCGAGATGCGCGAGCGACTGACCAACTCGACCGCCGTGCTGGACGAGGCCGGCCGCGCGCTGGACGAGTGCGTCAAGGGGGTGGACACGCCGGCTGGCCGATCGCTGGCGGCGGCTGTCGCCGTTCTGCGTGACGAGCTACACCCGGCCAACGTCGGCCGGCTGGACGCCTTTCTCGGTCAGATGCGCGAGCATGAACGCCAGAAGGCGCAGGGGAAGAAGCCGACGCTCACCGCCGAGGGGCTGCTCAGCCTGGCCGTCTCCGGCTGGATGATCGGTAGCCCGTCGGCCGAGGCCCGGTCGGAGTACGCCCTCAACCTGTGGAAGACGCGGCAGATGCTGCTCACCTACCTGCAGGAGAAGGACGAGGCGGCCCGCAAGAAGGGGCTGGCGGCGTACCTGAAGGATGTCACGCCGCGCGTCGACCTCGACGAGATCGCCGGGCTGATCGACAAGCTCCCGCCGGTGCAGCCGGGCGAGATCGACACCCGGCAAGTGTTGGAGCGGCGCGTCGGCCGCACCAAGCGGCAGAGCAGCTACCTGCTCAAGCTGCCGCCGGAGTACACGCACAACCGGCCTTACCCGGTGCTGATTGTGCTGGCCAACGCCGGCGAGAAGGCAGCGACGATGCTCAAACGCTGGGAGCAGGCGGCAGCGGACCACGGCTACCTGCTGGTCGCCCCCGAGTGGGGCGGTAGCGGGGTGGTCGACGAGTACGGCTATTCCGAGGTGGAGCACGACGCCGTGCTGGACGCACTGCGGGACGTGCGGCAGCGCTATCAGATCGATTCCGACCGGGTGTTCCTGTTCGGGCTGGGCGAGGGGGCGAAGATGGCGTTCGACGTCGGGTTGGCTCACCCCGACCTGTTCGCCGGCGTGCTGCCGATGGGCGCCGGCCCGAACCGCTACGCTCGCCGCTACTGGCGCAACGCCCAGTACCTGCCGTTCTACGTGGTCAACGGCACTCGCGCCGGCGACAGCCAGACGCTGCTCCGCGAGCAGTTCGAGCACTGGGTGATCCGCGGCTATCCGGCGTTGTGGGTGGAGTACAAGGGGCGCGGCACCGAGTTTTTCCCGGCCGAGGTGCCGGGCCTGTTCGACTGGATGCGCCACCAGACCCGGTTCTTCCCGCTCAGCCAGGTCGGCACCGACGGCGTGGGCAGCCAGTTCGGCAACGAGTTCTGCACGCTGCGGCCGGAGGACAACCGCTTCTACTGGCTGAGTACCAGCGGCCTCAGCCCGCGGAACACCGTTCCACCGGAGCGATGGAGCAACGCCGTCACCCCGGCGACGCTCACCGGCCGCATCGACGCCTCGACGAACGAGGTGACGCTGAAGACGAGCGGACTGAACCAGGTGACGCTGTGGATCGGCCGCAACCCGGCCGGCCAGTACATGATCGACTTCGAGAAGCCAGTCAACGTCAAGGTCGGCTTCACCGTGTACTGGAACCGCAAGGTCACCCCCAGCCTGGAGGTGCTGCTCGAAGACCTCTACGAGCGCGGCGACCGCAAACACCTCTACCTCGCCCGCATCGACATCAACCTGAGATAGAAGAGTTGAACCACAAAGAAGAGCTGAACCACAAAGGACACAAAGAGCACAAAGAAAGAGCAGAAAAGAAGAGACAAAGAAGAGTTAAAAGATAAAAAGAATACTTATCGAGTTTGGGTGCCATGCCCAAGCGTGGGCATGCGGCGTGACTCTGACCGACCCCGTCGGTGAAAGTCGCCCCGCTCCACATGGCTGCGCAGGGTGGGCGGACAAAATCGCGATAAACGCGGTGTTTTTACCAGTTCTATCTTTTTTATCTTTCTTGTCTTCTTTCTGTTCTTTCTTGGTGTTCTTTGTGATCTTTGTGGTTCCCCTCTTCCTCCGCCGGGCGCATACAATCCCCGCATGGCACCTATCCCCGAGCGCATGCGCCAGGCCGTCATCGTCGCCGCGGATCGCTGCGAGGTGCGGCCGGCCGACACGCCGACGGTCCGCGACCCCGGCGAGGTGGTTCTGCGCACCGCGGCGTGCGGCATCTGCTCCGGCGACCTGATGCCGTGGTACCTGGCGAAGAAGGTGGGCACCGTGTTCGGCCACGAGCCGGTCGGTCACGCCGTAGCCGTCGGCGAGGACGTTCGCCATGTTCGGCCGGGCGACCTGGTCTTCGTCCACCATCACGCCCCGTGCGGCGAATGCGCCGATTGCCGCCGCGGGGCGGTCGTCCACTGCGCGACGTGGCGGCGGACCCGCCTCGACCCCGGCGGAATGGCCGAGTACCTGCGCGCGCCCGCCGAAATCGTCGCCAATGACTGTTTCCCGGTCAACGACCTGCAGCCCGAACAGGCGCTGTTCATCGAGCCACTCGGCTGTTGCGTCAAGGCGTTCGTCCGCCTGGGCGGGCGAGCGGCGATCGAGGGCCGGCGGGTGGCGGTCGTCGGCTGCGGGGTGATGGGACTGCTCAACGTCATGACGGCGCGGGCGTTCGGCGCTGATGAGGTGGTCGCCGTCGAACCGCATCCGGCCCGCCGTCAGGCGGCGCTGGCGTGCGGGGCCAACGCGGCGCTGACGCCGGAGGAGGCGGCCTCCCTCCTGCACCGGGCGGTCGATGCGGTCGTCATCGGGCCGGGATTCCCGCCAGTGATCGAGGCCGCCCTCGGCTACGTCCGCGACGGCGGGCAAGCCAGCCTGTTCACCCCCACTGCCGTTGGCGTGCGCACGGCGCTCGACCTGGGCGACCTCTACTTCCGCGAGATCACCCTCGTACCGTCTTACTCATGCGGACCAGACGACACGCGGCGAGCCTATGACCTGATCCGCACCGAGCGCGTGCAGCCGCGCCCGCTCATCACCCACCGCTTCCCGCTGGCTGACATGCAGCAGGCGTTCGACACCGCCCGCGCCGGCGGAGAGGCGATCAAGGTAGTCATCGTTTTTGACGAGGAGATCGACGGATGAACAGCAGTT
>JAXMAU010000020.1:0-102340 GCA_046350215.1 Gemmataceae bacterium
CCGTCTGTCGGGCGCCGGGTCGGCCAGAAACGCTCGCGTCTCGTCCGGCGTCGGCAGCCGGCCGAGGATGTCGAGGTAGGCGCGCCGGTGGAACGTGGCGTCCGGGGCGGAGTCCGACGGCGTGATCCCCAGCCGGCGCAGCTTGTCGTACACCAGCCCGTCGATGAAGTTCTTGCGCGGCAGGGCGGCGTAGACCGCCGGGTCGACCGCGCCCGGCAGCGGGATGAGGACGTGGCAGACGGCGAACTTCTCGTCGTAGCGCGCCATGATCGCCGCCTCGCCCGGCAACGGACCGGCCTTGATCCGGCCGGTGTCGTCCACCGACGCGAATACGGAGTCATTGGACTGAAACGTCGCCAGGTGGGTCACGTCGGTGGTCGTGCCGTCGCTGTGGTGGGCGGTGACGACCAGCTGCGCCTCGCCGCGGAACGCCAGCAGCCGCTCGGCCGGCTCGACGCTGACGCGGAGCAGTTTGGGGGTGTCCGCCGGCGTCCGCGGCGCGCCGGCAGCGATCCAGCGGCGAATCAGGTCATACTCGCGACCGTCGACGTTCAGTTTCTTACCGCCGCCATGCGCCACCACGCCGGCGGCCTTGTGGAGCAGCAGACTCTGCTCCGGCGCCGCCGGGAACAGCCGCCGGCCGCGCGCCTCAGCGGTCAGCGCGTGATAGTCGAAGTCGCGGTCGTAGCCGAGCAGCGACAGGGCGAAGCCGTTCTGCCCGCGCGCCTTGCCGTGGCACGGCCCGGCGTTACACCCGGCCCGCGTCAGGATCGGCTCGACGTCGCGCTCGAACGTGACCGGCGGGACCACCTTCGCGCCGCGCACACTCACGTGGGCGCGTGTCTCGCGGCCGTCGTGCCGGGCGACGAGTACCCCGTCGCCGTCGCCGCGCGGCGTCACCACCCCGTCGCCGTTGACAGCCACCAGGCCCGCCGGCTCACACGCGAACGTGCAGTCGCGGGGTCGGTCGCGGTCGGTTCCGTCGCGCCGCTCAGTGACGATCACCCGCTGACGGGCCGTCGTGCCCTGTAACGTCACGGTCGCCGGAAAGAGGGTGAGATCGGCGTCCGCCGCGCCAACAGTCGGCGCGAGCAGGACGGCCTGGAGGATGCCGAATAACAGGTAGGTCGAGCGTCGCATGGCAGGCGGGGGTTGCGGAGGGCAAATCGGCGGCGGGAGGCGAATGGTTGCACTATACCGAACCGGACGGACGAATACCGCCAAAAACTTCCCCGCGCACGGAAACGGCCGGCGACCTCGCAAGGCCGCCGGCCGGATTACCCGTTCCCGTTTCCCGAGAGGTCAGCGGACCATCGTCACCGACGGCCCCGGCCCTTCCTTGTCACGGCCCGGGATGTGATTGCGCGTCTGGTAGTCGACCCAGGTAAACAGGATCATGATCAGGAAGAACAGCATCCCGCCGGCGACGATCACCCACGTCAGCCGGTTGGAGTGAATCAGGTGCATGAAGAACAGGCCGACCAGTACCGTCTTGGTCGTCGCGATCCCCAGCGCCACCGGCAATTCCCACCGGCCCAGGTGCGCCTGCGTCGACAGCAGCACGGTCAATGTGGTCAGCAGCAGCAGCGACACGTAAATCCCGATGTAGGTCCGCAATGCGCCGCCGGATGAATGAGCCATGACAGACCACCTCAGGTACGCAGGAGGTAAAGCAGCGGGAAGACGAAGATCCACACCACGTCGACGAAGTGCCAGTACAGCCCGGCAATCTCGATCGGCCCAAAATCACGGACGCCGAAGTCGGACCGCATGGCCAGCACCAGCTGTATTCCGAGGGCCCCCAGGCCGACGATCATGTGCAGCGCGTGCAACCCGGTGATGATGAAGTAGAACACGAAGAACATCTCGAGCGCCCGCACCCGGTCGGACCGCAGGGGGGTGCCGCCAGTCGATTCACCGTGTCCGCCGCTCTCCCCTGCCTGTTTCTCGTACAGGGCCGGCTTGCCGTCCGGCCTGGTGCCGAAGTTCGGCCCCGGCACCAGCCCCTCGACGTATTCGTGGTGCCACTCGGTCACCTTGATGACCAGGAAGGAGCCGCCGAAGAACAGGGTGAGGGCGAGGAACAGGCGCAGCAGGCCCTGCTGCCTGGTCTGCGCCGCCCACACGGCCAGCGCCATCGTCAAGCTGCTGGTCAGCAGCACGGCGGTGTTGATGCCGCCCAGGGTGGCGTTCAGGTGATTGCACGCCTCCGAGAAGGCGGCCGGGTCGCGCATGCGCATCATCGTGTAGGCGGTGAACACGGCCCCGAAGAACATCACCTCGGACGCCAGGAACAGCCACATCCCGAGCGTGCCGATGTCACGCTGCTGCTCGATATTCTCGAAGTGGTGGGCGACCAGCGAGTGCGGGTGCGCGGCAGTGCTAGACAACTTCGGCCTCCTCTTTGGAGTAGATGTACGGGGGCATCGTCACCACCGGGGTCACGGCGAAGTTGTCGGCCGGCGGCGGCGAGGTGGTGCTCCACTCCAGGCCGGTCGCCCCCCACGGGTTCTTGCCCGCCTCCTTGGCGTAGCGCAGCGACCACGGCAGGTAGATCGCCGGCATCAGGTAGCCGAGGCCGAGAATGCTCGCCCCGGCCGTCGACAGCACGTTGAGCACCTGGTATTCCGGCACGTACTCGTGGTAGCGGCGCGGCATCCCCTGGTAGCCGACCAGGAACTGCGGGAAGAACGTCAGGTTGAAGCCGATAAAGATGATGATGGCCGCCAGCCGCCCCCAGTAATCGGGGTACATGCGGCCGGTCATCTTCGGCCACCAGTAGTGCAGCCCGCCCAGGTAGCCCATGATCGCCCCGCCGACCATGACGTAGTGGAAGTGCGCCACCACGAAGTAGGTCATGGTGACGTGGACATCGGTGCCGAGCACGCCCAGGAACAGCCCGGTCAGCCCGCCGACGGTGAACAGGCCGATGAACCCGAAGCCGTACATCATCGGCGTCTGCCACGACACGCTGCCGCGCCACATCGTCGCCGTCCAGTTGAACACCTTGATCGCCGACGGGATCGCCACCAGCATCGACAGCAGCGAGAAGATCAGCCCGGCGTAGGGCGACTGGCTGGACACGTACATGTGGTGTCCCCAGACGAAAAACCCGAGCGTCGCGATCGCCACGCTGGAGAAGGCGATGAAGTGGTAGCCGAAGATCACCTTCTTGCAAAACGTCGTGACGATCTCGCTGATGACGCCCATCGCCGGCAGGATCATGATGTACACCGCCGGGTGCGAGTAGAACCAGAACAGATGCTGGAACAGCACCGGGTCGCCGCCGATCGACGGATCGAAGATGCCGATGCCCCACAGCCGCTCGATGGCGACCAGGATCAGCACCATCGTCACCACCGGGGTGCCCAGCAGGATGACCAGGCTGGTGGCGTACATCGCCCAGATGAACAGCGGCAGCCGGAACCAGGTCAGGCCGGGCGCCCGCATCTTGTGAATGGTGACCAGGAAGTTCAGCCCGGTCAGCAGCGATGAGAAGCCGGTGATCAGCGCCGCCAGCGCCGCCGGTATCACCTGGCTGTGCGCCGTGCGCGTGCTCAGCGGGGTGTAGAACGTCCAGCCGGTGTCCACGCCCCCGGTAATCATGGCGTAGATGCCGAACAGCCCACCCAGCATGAAGATGTACCACGACGCCAGGTTTAGCTTCGGATACGCCAGGTCCTTCGCCCCGATCATCAGCGGCACCAAAAAGTTGCCGAGTGTGGCCGGGGTCGCCGGGATCAGGAAGAAGAAGATCATCACCACGCCGTGCATGGTGAACAGCTTGTTGTAGGTGTCCGACGACACCAGGTCGCCGCGCGGCGTCATCAGCTCGATCCGCACGATGGCGGCGAACACCCCGCCGACGAAAAAGAAGACGGAGACCGATACGAGGTAAAGCAGGGCGATCCGCTTGTGATCGAGCGTGAGCAGCCACGAGCGCACGCCATAGGCCACGTTCAGATAGTCGGCCCGAGTGATCGGCCGCGGCTCGTAGGCGTCCGGCCGTGGTTCAACGAATGCAGTGCTCATGAGATAATCCGGATCGGGAAAGGTCGGCACCGACGGGCGGCCGGTGCCGACGGGGTGTCACTTCTTGTCCTTGGCGGCGGCCTTGTCGTCCTTCTTGGCGGGCGCCTTCTCCTTGTCGTCATCCTTCCGCGGCGGCGGCGCCTTCTCCGGACCCTTCTTGTCGTCCGCCTTCTTGTCGTCTTTCTTCAGATCGGCCTCCGGCGCCGGGAAGCTCTCCAGCCGCGGCGGGGTGCCGCCCGTTTGAAGCCCCTTGAGGAACGCCACCAGGCGGATCAGGTCGTCCTCGCTCACCTGCCCGGTGAACGACGGCATGATCGGCCGCCAGCCGGCCCGTACCTTCTTCGCTGGATACAGGACCGACTCGCGCAGGTACGACTCGTCGGCCAGCACACTGATGCCGTTCTCCAGCTCGACCCGCTTGCCAAACAGGTTCTCCAAAATCGGCGCCCGGTTGTTGGCGTCGGGGTGGTGGCAGGTGACACACTGCAGCTTCTGGAACAGCTGCCGCCCCTGCAACGCCAGCGAGCGATCGGCGCTGAGCGACAGCCAGCGCTCGTACTCGGCCGGCTCCATCGCGATCACCTTGCCGATCATGCGGGAGTGCTCGGTGCCGCAGTACTGGGCGCAGAAGAAGTGGAACGAGCCGGTCTTGGTCGCCTCGAACCACAGGTTCGTGTATTTGCCGGGCACGGCGTCCATCTTCACCCGAAAGGCGGGCACATAGAAGTCGTGGATCACGTCCTCGGACGTCAGGATCAGCTTGACGGGCCGGCCGATCGGGACGTGCAGCTCGTTGATCTCACGCTGCCCGCCGGGGTGCTGCAGGTGCCACATCCACTGCCGACCGCTGACGTAGATCTCCATCGCGTCTTCTGGCGGCCGCATGATGTCGAAATAGACGCTGGCGCCCCAGAAGAACATGATCATGACCAGCCCGAGCGGCACCCCGGTCCACACCGTTTCCAGCAAGGTGGAGCCGATTACCGGCCGCGGGTAGAAATCTTCCGATCGCCGCCGATACCGGATGGCGAAGAAGAGTAACAGCATCGCGATCAGCAGGGAAAAGAAGATCGAGACCGCGACGATGAACCAGAACAGGGCGTCGACCCGCGGCGCGAGCGTCGACGCCGCTTCCGGGAATAAGCGAAAATCAGTATTCATGGGTTGCCTCTCCTGTCAGCTCGGCGTGATCCGCGGGGTGTCGCCGCCCGCCTCATCCGCCCCGGCGACCGGCCCGACGGCCGCCACCGCCGCGCGCCGACTCCGCCCGCGATACCACGACAAGGCCCAGAACGACAGCAGCAGCGACACCACCACCGCGCCGCCCATCCGCACGATGTTCAGGATCGTGACCGAATACTTGGCGGTGACCGGGTTGTAGTTGAAGCACATCAGCAGGATGCGGTCCATCGGCGAACCGACCTTGCCCTCCGACGCCTCCACCAGCGCCATCCGCAGATCGCGGGGCGGGAAAGCGCCGTCGAGGAAGTAGCGCGTCACCATCCAGTCGGACGTCAGAATCATGATGCCGCGTGCGTGAGCGAACTGCTGGCCCTTTTCGTCCCACACCGCCCGGAAGCCGACCGCCTCCATCAGCCGATCGATCTCCGGCTGCTCGCCGGTGAGGAAGTGCCAGCCGCTTTCTCCCCCCGGCCGGCCGTATTCCTCGACATACGACTCCTTTTTGGCGGCCGCCAGCTCGGGCTTCTCGCGCGGGTCGAAGCTGACCACCACCACCTCGTATTCATTGCCGGCGGTGAACGGCACGCCGCGCAGCCCGCTCACCAGGTCGTTGAGAACCAGTGTGCAGAGCATCGGGCACTTGTAATACGCCAGCACCAGGATGAGCGGCCGCGTCTTGCCGTAGTCGCCCAGCTGCACCGTTTTGCCGGTCTCGTCCTTGAACGTCAGGTCGAGCGGCACGCGGTCGCCCAGATGCGGGGTGAAGAACTTCTCGCGTGAGGCGAGCAGGTCCTCGGCCGCCGCCCGGCAAGGGGAAACCGCCGCCAGCACCGCCAGCAGGGCGACATGCCACAGCCTCGTCATCACTCACTTCCCTCCGGTCTCAGTACGTCCAGAAGCAGCCTTGCTCGGCAGACGGACGGGGTTGGACGCCGGCGAGGCGATGGCACCCTCGCGGGTGGGCAGGCGCCCGGCCAGCTGGTCGATGGCGGCGGCGATCGGTTCGACGTTCCGCTTCGGGTTCCCCTGCTTCAGCACCTCTTCCTGGGGCTTCAGGTAGTCGGCGCCGCGTGCCGGAAACAGGCGCGGATCGCGCTGGTCGATGTCCTCGAACGCCTCCAGGCGCGGCCCGGGTGAAAGCTTGTTCTTGTCCACCTCGGCCGCCGGCAGAGTGGTCGACTTGCGCGGCCGGTCCCAGCGCAGCAGCTCGCCCGCAAACCAGTACATGCTGAATACTGCGACCAGCGCCAGCACCAGCAGGAAGGTGCCGAACGTGATCACTTCTTTCAGGCTGGCGTCGGTCCGCTCGTAGCGGACCTCCGGGTTGGTGTAGTCGTTAGTGTGCGGCTGCGCCATGGTTCGTCACTTCCTCTCCCGGGTTCAGAACAGGCAACAGCGGCATCCGCTGCAACTGATAGAAGTAATAGGCCAGCCACAGGCCGCCGATGCCAATCAGCGCCGCCGGGTAGAGCAGCCCGCCCAGTACCGCGCCGATCCCGCCGGAGTGCTCTGCGTCGTGGTGGTGGTGGAACGCCGGCACGATCAGCCACAGCAGGTCGATCATCCGCATCACCAGCACCATTCCGGCCACCCGCAGCAGGCGCCTTCGGTTCCGTTTGATGTCCACCGACAGCAGCAGGGCGAACGGCAGGGCGAAGTGGAAGAACACCAGGGCCAGCGCCGCGTACTGCCAGCCGCCCTGCAGCCGGGCCAGATACCACGGCACCTCTTCCGGCAGGTTGCCCGACCAGATCAGCAGAAACTGCATGAACGACATGTACGCCCACACCATCACGAACGCCAGCATCAGGCTGCCGAAGTCGCGGAGCGTTTGCGGCACCGCCACCTGGTCGAGCGGCGGCCGGTCGGACACCAGGATGAACACCGACACCGCGAAGCAGAACGCCGACAGCACCTGGCCAATCCCGATCATCGGGCCGTAGATGGTCGAGTACCACTCCGGCTCCAGCGACATCAGGTAATCGATCGAGTAAAACGTTATTGACAGCACGATCAGAACCAGACCCGGCCCGCTCAACGTCGCACAGCGGTCGAACAGCGACCGATCGCGCGACTCGTCCTGCCGCCGCGACCAGCCGTTGAGCAGCCACGCCAGGCCGCCCCAGATGGCGAAGTAGATCACCAGCCGGCCGATCACGAACGGCACGTTCAGATACGGCGCCTTGTGCTGCAGGTTGACGTTGTCCGCAACCGCCGCCGGGTCGGCCCACTCATACAGCAGCGGCAGGCCGAGCAGGACCGGCAGGAACAGCACCAGCAGGGCGGGAAACGTGCGCGTCGCCGCCTCCAGCGGGCGCCGCAGGGCGTAGCCCCAGGCGCCGCCAGTGAGCCACTGCATCATCAGCAGCGCCAGGCTGCCGACACCGATGCCGAGCACGAGATTGACGCCCACCAGCCAGGCGCGGAAGAAGGTGGCGCGGGTGTCCGGCAGGGCCAGCCCCAGCAGGCACACCACCACGCCGACGGCGCCCGCGATCAGCGCCTGCCGCTGCCACGCGGCCACGTCCGTCCGTTCGACGGAGCCAGCTGTACTCACTTCGCGCCCCCTTTCGCCTTCTCCAGCTCGGGCTGCATCCGCTTGCGCATCTCCTGCGACTGGCTGTACTGCAGCGCCTGCACGTAGGCCACGATCGCCCAGCGGTCCGGCACCGGGATCTGCGCCGCATGGTCGGGCATCGCCCCGTAGCCCTTGGTAATCACCTCGAAGATGTAGCCGACCGGCACGTCGATGAGCTTCTTGTCGACGCCGCGCAGCTTGTAGCCGCGCGACAGGTCGGTCACATAGTTGGGCGGCACGGTGAAGCCGCGCTTGACGACGCGCCCGTCGCCGTGGCCGGTCAGGCCGTGGCACACCGAGCAGAAGACGTTGTAGCGCTCGCGGCCGCGCTCCAGCACTGGCTTGCTGACCTCGATCGGGTATTGCGTTACCAGCTCGCCAGCAGCGTCGCGGCCGTCGTACAGTGCCCGATCGCTGTGCAGCTGGCCGCGCGCCACGGTGCCGGCAACCACCGGCCGGGCCGAACGGCCGTCGGTGAAGAAGTCGCTGGCGCTGAGCGGCTTGTATCCGGCGTGATCGGCCATTTGCTGGGCGCACGCCGGCAGCAGCAGGAGGCCGACGCCCAGGAGCATGAGTCTGCCATTCCGCATCACTGGGGCACCTCCGTCACATGGTGGCCGCCTAGTCCTTCGAGGAACCGCCGCGTCTCGACCGCGTCGTACTTGGCGTCGACCGACCGGATGCACAGGAAGAAGCGATCGCGGCTCGCCTGGGCGAAGCGCTCAATGTTGAACAGCGGGTGGTACGGCATTGGCAGACCATTCATCGCCAGCATGCCGAACACCGCCGCCAGCGACGCCCCCAGCACGGTACACTCGAACGTCACCGGGATGAACATTGGCCAGCTGTGCAGCGGTCGGCCGCCGATGTTGAGCGGATACCAGTAGACGCTGCTGATGTACTGCAGCAGGTAGCCCGCCAGCCCGCCGAGAATGCCGCCCATCAGTACCACGAACGGCAGCATCGGCGCCGTGTGGCCCAGGGCGTCCATCAGCCCCTCGACCGGGAACGGGCTGTAGGCATCCATCCGCTTGAACCCGGCGTCGCGGGCCGTCGCCGCCGCCTGCACCAGCTGGGCGGCGTTGTCGAACTCCACCACCAGCCCATAGGGGGGAATCGTTTCCTGGCTCATGCGTGGCCCCCTTCCTTCGCGCCCGAACCGTGCTCGCCGTGGACCTGCGCTTCGGGCAGCAGCGTCCGCATTTCAAAGATCGAGATCATCGGCAGGAACCGGATGAACAGGAACAGGAGGGTGAGGAATAGACCGAGGGTGCCGATGTACAGCATCCAGTCCCACTCGGTGCCGGCGTAGCGGCCCCAGGACGACGGCAGGTAGTCCCGCGACAGGCTGATGACGACGATCACGTAGCGCTCCAGCCACATGCCGATGTTGACGACGATGGCCAGGGCGAACAGCACCCACTGGCTCGCTCGCACCGACTTGAACCACAGGAACTGCGGAGCGATCACGTTGCACAGGATCAGCGTCCAGTACATGTACCAGGTCGGCCCGCCGACGCGATTGAGCAGCAGCGCCCGCTCATAGGGGTTGTTGCTGTACCAGGCCATGAACGCCTCGACCCCGTAGCCGTAGCCCACCACCAGGCCGGTGGTGAGCATGATCTTGGCCATGTTGTCGAGGTGCTTGTCGGTGATGAAGTCCTGCAGGCCGTACATCTTCCGCAGCGGGACCGCCAGGGTGATCACCATCGCGAAGCCGGAGTAGATGGCCCCGGCCACGAAGTACGGCGGGAAGATGGTGGTGTGCCAGCCAGGCACGATGCTGACGGCGAAGTCGAACGACACCACCGTATGCACCGACACCACCAGCGGCGTGGCCAGCCCGGCCAGCAGCAGGTACGCCAGCTCATAGCGATGCCAGTGGACCGCACTACCGCGCCAGCCCATCGCCAGGACCCCGTAAAAGATCCGGCCGAACCAGTTCTTCGATCGATCCCGCAAGGTTGCCATGTCAGGAATCAGACCGACGAACCAGAACAGCAGCGACACCGTCGCGTAGGTGCTGACCGCGAACACGTCCCACACCAGCGGGCTGCGGAACTGGGGCCACAGCTGCATCGTGTTGGGATACGGCATCAGCCAGTAGAAGAACCACGGCCGGCCCATGTGTAACAGCGGGAACAGGCCGGCACAGGCGACGGCAAACAGCGTCATCGCCTCGGCGAAGCGGTTGATCGACGTCCGCCACTTCTGCCGCAACAGCAGCAGGATGGCCGAGATCAGCGTGCCGGCGTGGCCGATGCCGATCCACCAGACGAAGTTGACGATCGCGAAGCCCCACCCGACCGGCTGGTTGATACCCCAGATGCCGGTCCCGACCAGCAGCAGGTAGCCGATCGCGTTGAGCAGCACCAGCACCAGCAGGAAGCCGATGGTGAAGCCGGCGAACCACCGCTTGGGCGTGCGGCGGGTCTGGACGATGGTGCTGATCTTGTCGGTGATGGTACCGAACGTGTGCCCCGGCGCGATGATCACGTCGTCGCCGAGCGGGGCCTGTGCGGGAGCCTGGGCCATGGTCACTTCGCCTCCAGCTCGGGGTTGGGGTTGGTCACCGACGCCAGGTAGGCCACCCGCGGGCGGGTGTTCAGCATCGCGTCGAGCAGGTAATACTTGAGCGAGGCGTCGTGCAGCTTCCGCACCTTGCTCGCCTCGTCATTCAAATCGCCGAACACGATGGCCTCCGTCGGACAGGACGCCTGACACGCCGACACCACCTCGCCGTCGCGGATGTAAGCGATTGCCTGGCCGTGATCGGTCCGGCCGTAGGGGTCGACCCGCTTTCGCTGCTTGGGCGGCAGCGCCATCTCGTCGAGCGCCTCCTTGCTCGCCTCGATGCGGGCATAGGCGATCCGCTGGATGCAAAACGTACACTTCTCCATCACGCCGCGCGTTCGGACGGTGACGTCGGGGTTGTACAGCCCACGCAGACTGGAGGTTTCGTAGTCGCCGTACTGCAGGAAGTTGAACCGCCGCACCTTGTACGGGCAGTTATTCTGGCAATAGCGGGTGCCGACACAGCGGTTGTACACCATGTCGTTGGTGCCCTCGTCGCCGTGCGCCGTCGCCTCGACGGGGCAGACCAGTTCGCACGGGGCATACTCGCAGTGCTGGCACGGCAGCGGCTGGAAATGCACCTCCAGCCCGGTCAGCTCGCCTGTCTTGCCGCCCTTGTCTTCCGACGAGTGTCCGCTGCTGGTTTCGCGGTGACTGGCGAAGTAGCGATCGATTCGCAGCCAGTGCATCTCGCGACCGCGGAGCACCTGGTCCTTGCCGACCACCGGAATGTTGTTTTCCGCCTGGCAGGCGACCACGCAGGCGCCGCAGCCGATGCAGGCGCCGAGGTCGATCGCCATGCCCCACTTGTAGCCGGTGTACTGGAACGTCTCGGGCAGCAGCGACAGCGAGTGCTTGCCGCTGGCTCCGCCCTCCCCTTCCTTGGGCGAGTGTGGGTGGTCAGCCCTGGCCGGGAAGTGCTTGTCCTCGGCGTAGTCCTTGACCGTTCCGGAGCGGACGATGTCGCGGCCTTCCATCGAGTGATGCGCCTGCTGGCAGGCCAGCGACACCCGCTCGTTGGTCCGCGTCACCGTCACGCCGGTGGCGAACGATGCCGCCCGCGCCTGGCGGATGCGGTTAGCGTTGGCACCGCGCTCCTTGCCGACGTGGCCGGCGTGCGTCCGGCCGTAGCCGAGGTAGAGGGTGACGGCGTCGTCGGCGTGGCCGGGGACGACCCAGGCGGGCACCTTGAGCGTTTTGGTGCCAACCTTCAGCTCGACCACGCTGGTGATCGTCTCGCCGTGCTCGCCACCTTTCCAGGTGCCGATGGCCGGCTTGACCCCGACCTTCTCCGCCGTGGCCGGACTCATCAGGGCGGCGTTGTCCCAGCTGAGCCGGGTGATTGGCCGCGGCCACTCCTGCAGCCAGCCGTTGTTGGCGAATCGGCCGTCGTAGACGCCAGGGTCCGGGGCGAACGTCAGCTCATAGCCCTTGTCGCTGGAGGCCGCCGGCGGCTGCATCTCGGGCCGCCCGAACAGCCCCTTCACCAGCGCCGGCGTGACGGTCGGCCGCCTGGTGCCGGCAACCACCCCGTCGTGCAGCGCCGTCGCCCAGAAGTCGTCGAACGCCTGCTTGGCTGTCGCCGCCGGTCGATTGGCCCGCCAGTACGCCTGCACCAGTTCCATCGGCGAACGATCTTCGTAGCTGCCCTCGCTCCCGGCCGGGGTCACCGCGCCAAGCACCTCGTGCAGCGAACGACTGATGTACAGCGGGGCGATCAGCGGCTGGCAGATCGACGCCGTCCCGTCGTGGGCGATGCCGTCGCTCCACTCTTCGAGGAAGTGCGCTGAGGAACATGCCAGTGGCAAAGTCGCGACGTTTCATCCATCAGCATGCCGACGTGGACGGCCAGCCATTTGTCCAGCGGCTTCTTCAGCTGGTTTTCCAGCGCGACGCCAAGGTTCAGGTCATACGGCGCGGTGTAGACCGGGTTGCCGCCGAGGATCAACAGCGTGTCGACCTCGCCAGCGTCGATCGTCTTGATGAGCTGTTCGAGCGATGTGTTGCTGCGCGTTTCGGCGAACGGCAGCGGGTCGGTGAACAGCACCGTCTTGCCGAAGTTGCCCAGGTGGGCGTTGATCGCGTGAACGATCGCGTGAACGGCAGGCGGCTGGCCGTCGCCGGCAAGCACCAACGTGGTGCCGGCTGACCGCGGCTGACCGGCGGCCCGCTCCCGGAGGTCCTTGGCGATGGCGTCGACCCACCTGGCGAGCGTGGGGTCTAGGTTTTCAGGGGCGATCGTCTCGGGCACACCCAGCCGGGCCGCCAGGGCGCGGGCAAAGGTGTCGACCTGCGACGGCTTGACCGCCAGCCGGTTGTCGGCACAGGCGCCCGTAATGGTATAGTCCGTCTCAATGACGTAGAGGCGGTTCAGTCCGGTCCGCCCACCCGGCCGCATCTCCTTCTTGCCGTTCGGCTCGGTCACCTCGACCAGCCGCCGCCGATCACTGAACTCGCGGGCCGATATCAACTGCGCCGGGCCGGTGCCGAGGAAGTCGGCGTCGAGCGAGACGATGACCTCGGCCGCGTCCACCTTGGGGTAACTGTGATGCCGCCGGCCGAAGGCAATCTCGGCGCCGTCGTGGGCGTTGTCGCGATTAACTGGCTCGTAGGTGTACCACTTCGCTTCAGGATAGGCGGCGAGGAACTGGCTCTTCTGCCACAAGAGCGTCGGCGAGCCGATCGCCTCGGTGAGAACGGCGACGCCCTTCCCCTTGGCACGCGGGGTGTCGGGGCGAAGGCGAGCGCGGAGCACCTCGATCAGGTCGCCCCACGCCCGCGCCTGACCGCGGAACAGCACCGACTGGGACCGATCCGGGTCGTACAGGTTGAGGATCGACGCCTGGTGGAGCACCGACGCCGCCCCGCGGCTGGACGGGTGCTTCTCGTTGCCCTCGATCTTGGTCGGCCGACCCTCGTGGCTCTCGGCCAGCAGGCCGGTGGCGAAACCGCTCAGCGTCTTGATGGTGGCGTAATACAGCGGCTTGCCCAGCACCAGGTTTTCGGGCTGCCGGACATACGGCATGATCTTGCCAGTCGGCGGGCGGCAGCCGGACAGGCCGGCAAGGGCGAGGGAGGCGCCCATCAGGCCGAGGAACTTGCGCCGCGACAACCCGTCCGCCCAGACGCTGCTGTCCGGGGCGAACTCCCGCGTCAGCATGTCGCGGAACTCGGGGTCGTCGGACAGCTCCTCCAGACACCGCCAGTACTGCTTGCCCTGCATGGCGCTCAGGCGGTCACGCAGCAGCTCGGGATCGATCGGTTTTCGCTTCATGAGGGTATCAGCTATCGGCTTTCAGGGTAAGTCACCGACCGGGCCGCACCCCGGTCGATCAGCCAGCGACAGGAACGTCTCTGCCCCCCGGGCGGCGGGGGGCATTCGCGGACCCGCCGCAGCCTACCGATGGCAGGCGTTGCAGGTGATCTTCGACTTGATCTGATACTCGTCGACCAGCTTCTTCCCCAGCTCTGCCTGGCTGGCGTAGGGCTTGCCATTCTCGTCGCGGGCGTCGGCGTACGACCACGTCATGTTGTAAATCTGGTCACGGGGACGGACGTGCTGGGCCGGCTGACGGTGGCAGTCCAGGCACCATTCCATCAGCAACGACTTCTCCTGCCAGATCAGCGGCATCTGGTCGACCCGCCCGTGGCAGGTGACGCAGCCGATGCCCTTCTTGACGTGGATGGAGTGATTGAAATAACAGAAGTCGCCCAGCTTGTGGACGCGCGCCCACGGGATGCTCTGATCGGTGCGATAGCTCTCGCGAACCGGCTCCAGCATCTTGCTGCCGACCCAGATCTGCGAGTGGCAGTTCATGCACGTCTTGGTCGGCGGGATGCCGGCGAAGTGCGAGTCCTCCACGGAGGTGTGGCAGTACCGGCAGTCGATACCCAGCTCGTTCACATGGTGCTGGTGACTGAACGGGATCGGCTGCTCGCGCGCATTGCCGGCGTTGGTCGCGTAGGACGACCGCACCGCCAGGGCGAGCAACCAGCCGGCAACCGCCAGGATGAAGACGGCGCCATAGATCGACACCAGCGAAAGCGTGTTAAAGCTGCGATGAAAAATCTGGGGCATCGTGTTTCCCCTGCCTGCGATAAATCCACCTACGCCGAGGGTGCTTGCTCGACGCATTCCAAAAGCAACTTCTGTGCCAGGCCCGCGGTCGGCCTCGTTCTCGGCTGTTTGTCGAACGGCCGCAACGAGTTGTCGCCTGGCGAATCAGTCGACCGGCCGGTTTCCTCCGGCCGGCGATCCGTTCCGACTCCCGATTACGGTAAGCGCATTCTCGCGAATGACAAGTACCCCGCCGCCCTCGGCGACTTAGAAGACCTTTAGCTCTCAAAGTAGCTTTCTGAAAGACTTTCCAGCCAGCGAAACGTGTTGTCGATCACCCGCCGCCGCTCGGCCTTCCGCTCAGGGGTGAGTCTCAGCCGGCCTGCTCCGGCGTCGAAGGCGACCAGGTACTTCTCCCGCCACTGCTTGACCGTGGCCGGCCGCGGCGGGACGGCGTAGCAGCGCTCGCACAACAGCGCCAGGATCTCGACGCTGGGCATGAGCAGGCTTTCGCCGTCCTCGTCCGGGGCGATCCGCTCGTCGTCGTTGACCACCTCGCGGATGGTGGCGACCAACTTGGCCGTCATCATCGCCAGGTAGTCGCGGGCGCCGTCGTTACCGAAGTTGTCCCTGGTCCACTCGCCCATCGGGATATCCTCTGATCAGAGGTCGACGGACCCCGGCGTTCGGCGGCGGTGGGGTCAGCCGTCCACCCGCGTTATATGGCCGGTCTATCGGGTGCCCAGCACGCGCGGGGGAGAAATCGGCTAAACTGAACCGGCGGTTCTGATGGCCGGAACCGTGAACCGATCCTCGTCCCGCGGTGTCCACCTGCCATGAACGACGACAAACGCCGCCATCGTGAGCTGAAGCGCGACATCAAGAAGGCCGGCAACCGCAAGCGCCGCAACACGCTCAAGCGCGATCTCGCCCGCAACCCCGAGGGCGCTGCCTTCACCGAACCCGACGTCGGCCGCAACGCCTCGGCCCCGCTCAACGGCATCGACCGCGACGCCACCCGCCGGCGGAGCCACGGCGACGCCGACCTGTCGTCAGCGGATCAGCCGCAGGACGAAGCTGACGGCGAGTAGTGACAGCCCGCCGGCGACACCCAGGACCGTGATCATCACCGCGTCAAACAATCCCGGCGCGAAGTGCGGGCCGAGCACCGGCATCGCCAGCAGGGTGATCAGCACGCCCAGCGACAGCGACGGGCCGAACGGCATCGCCTGTTCGCCCCGCGCCATCAGCTGCGCGACCGCGAACACCAGGGCCGGTCCGACGGCGACGAAGAACGCCAGGACCACCGGCTGCCAGCCGACGAACGCCCCGGCCATCATCATCAGGTCGGCGTCGCCCACGCCCAGCCCCTCGATGCCGCGGCCGAGCTGAAACAGAAACCGCACCGCGCGCAGCAGCGCCGCGCCCACGGCGGCGCCCGCCAGCCCGGTCGCCAGCCCCAGCCGCCAGCTGCCGGCGGGCAGCCAGTCCGGTAGCGGATACCACACCGGCCACGGGTACGCGCCCGGCCACGGCGGCAGGGGCGTCGACTGCACCGGCATCGCCTCTGGGTACGGCCACGGCAGCATGGTCGCCATCGCCAGTCCGACGACCGTTCCGGTCAGGGTAACGCTCAGCGGGATCTCCATGTCGATCAGGTCGCAGATCGACGCGACGAGCAGGAAGCAGAGCAGTGTGGCGTGATGGGCGAACACCACCACCGCTTCCGGCGGGATGAGGCCCGGCGCCATTCCCCAGCGCTGCCGCAGCATCGGCAGGTGCAGCCAGTTGGCGACCATCTCGACGTGAAACAGCCCGACGAACAGCAATCCCGTCGCCAGCTCGATCAGCGGGTAGCGGAGCGAGATCGGCGCCCGGCAAGAGCGGCACTTGCCTCTCAGCCGCAAGTAGCCGAGCAGCGGCAGGTTATCGTACCAGCGGATCGCCTGCAGGCAGAGCGGACAGTGTGAGCCGGGCCACAGCAGGCTCTTTTCGTAAGGCAGGCGAGCGACGCACACGTTTAGAAAGCTGCCCACGCACAGCCCGACGAGCAGGACGTACAGATACCACAGCGGCAGCAGCGTCATGTCCCCTCTGCCTCGCAGGCCATCGGTTCGCACAACCCACGCATTGTAGGAAGCGCCCTCACCACCGAAGACACCAAGCTCACGCAATACGCAAATTTACCATTCAAAAACTCTTCCTCTCCTCTTTTCTTCTCTTTTTGTGCTCTTTCTTCTCTTCGTGTTCTTTGTGTCCTTTGTGGTTCACATTCTTCCTTCGAGGATGGCGGCGACGATGTCGGCGGGGGAGCGGTGGGTGGTGTCGACGGTGAGGTGGGCGCATTCGCGGTAATACGGCTGGCGCGTGGCGACTACGTGAGCGACCTCGTCGCGGCCGCCGGTGGTCAGGTTCGGCCGGCGTGCGGCGGTGGTGGCGTCGCCGGCGATCCGCGCCCACAGGGTGTCGACGTCGGCGGTCAGCCAGACGACGAAGCCACTCTCGCGCAGCCGGCGGCGGTTCTCGGGGCGCAGTACCACCCCACCGCCGGTGGCGATCACCTGCCGGTCGAGGCCGCACAGCTCCGCCAGCAGGTCGGCCTCGCGCTGACGAAACCCGGCCTCGCCCTCGGCGGCGAAGATCTCCCGGATGGTGGTGCCGGCGCGCTCCTCCAGCACCGCGTCGGCGTCGAGCCAGCCCATCCCCAGCCGTTCGGCCAGCAGGCGGGCGACGGTCGTCTTCCCACTGCCGCGCGGGCCGATCAGGAACAGCCGGTTCGGGCCGGCCGCCACAGCGTCACTGTTCGTCACGGATCGTCACCGGAGACAGGACACGGCGCAACGTGTCGCGGAACAGGTCGACCGGGGCGACGTGGCGGGTGAACAGCTCGAACTGCCGCGCCGCCTGCCGCACGAATAGCTCGACTCCGGTGATGACATGACAGCCGCGGTCCCGCCCCTCCTTGACCAGCAGCGTCTGTTCGGGTGTGTACACGGTGTCGAACACGATCAGGCCAGGCTTCAAATAGCTCGGGTGGACCGGCATCTCGTCGACGTTGGGGTGCATGCCGACCGAGGTGCAGTTGACGAGCAGGTCGCACAGCACGCCGTGCCGCGCCTTCCACTCGACGTAGCGGCAACCGACCTCGTGGGCCAGTTCCTGTGCCCGGTCGGTGGTGCGGTTGGCAATCGTCACCAGCGCCCCCTCTCGATGCAGCGCGTGGGCCACCGCGCGGGCGATCCCGCCGGCGCCGAGCACCAGCACGACCCGGTTGGCGATCGCGGCCGGACTGGGTTCCGGCCCCTCGACCCGGCGTGCCGCGTAGGGGGCCTGGGTGATGTCGGTGCTGCCGGGGTCGGCTGGCCGGCTGGTCAGAGCGCCGGGCGGCAGCTGCACGCGCGCGGTGATGGTGGCGGCCGGCACGATCTCGCCCGACCCGCTCGGCAGCGTGTTGAACGTCGGCAGGAAAGCGCGGAGCGATTCGAGCACTCCGTCGTAGTCGGTGTTGTGCGCCGAGAACACCTCCCGGTCGACACGGATCAGGGTGTTGGCGGCGCCGGTCCGCTCGACCGTCTCGTCGCGCGTGGTGGCTGCCTCGGCGGCGGCCTCCTTCTGCGGGATGGTAACACTGTAGCCGGCCACCGGCAGCGCCTCATACGCCTTCAAGAACGCCGGCAGCGTGTCGCGCGGCACCCGGAACGGCAGATAGACAGCGTTGATGCCCAGCTTGCGGAACGCCGTGTTGTGGATGACCGGACTGAGACTGTGGCTGATCGGGTCGCCAATCACCCCGTACACGGCGGTGTCGGCGTTGATTTCGTAGTAGTGGTAGATCCGCTTGACCTCGGCGAACGACGGCATCCCCGGCGCGATGTTGCGCTCCTTGTTGAACGCCGCGTAGGTGAACGGCGCGCCGTACTTCGCCTGAAGGATGCGGCTGGGAAAGCCGAGATCGCCCATGCAAAAGGCGACGGTCGGCTTCGGCCCCTTCTTCACCAGCTCCAGCACCCGCAGGTTGTCGTTGGGGTGCTGCGCGCGGACGACCACCTTGACGATGTCGCTGTCCTGCTTGCACATCGCCTCGTGGATCTTCTCCAGGTCGGCGGGCATTTCGCGGAAGTTGTGGTAGCTGACGATCCGCCGCACCGGGCCGAAGCGCGGGATCTTGTCGGCGATGTCGGTTTCCAGGTCGACCCAGTCGAAACCCGACACGATCGCCTGGCGGAGCAGCTTTTGCCGCGCGTCCTCACTGTCGTCGTACTTGCCGCCGTCGGGCGGCCGGCGGACGGTGGCGAGCATCGGACACGACTTGTTTTCCAGCAGCCGCTTGAAATCGGGGGCTTTCTTCAGGAAGTCGAGCCGGACCTCGATCAGGCGCGCGCCCTGTCTGGCCGCCTCCTGAATCTCCATCTGCACCATCCCGTGCCGGGTTCGCCCGATCACGACACAGATCCGATCGACGTCGGCGAGTGCCACGACTGGCCTCCTCCACTCCCCCCCGCGGTCGCGGGCATGCTCGCTGGTTGAACTGTCAATGTAAGTCGCGCCGGACGGATACGCAAGGTGAAGCGGCACCGCGGCTTCTCGCCCTGCCGCTGGCGGGCGGTCGGCCCCACCCGTATCGTGACGAGATCGAGTGATGGATGCATCAGGCGGAAAGGAGCGGACATGGCGAACCTTCGTGTCGAGCTGGGTGAGCGGAGCTACGACATCGCCATCACCACGGATGCGCTGGACGATCTCGGCCCGTTCGTTCGCGCCCGCTGCGCCGGCACGTTTGCCCTGGTGGTGTGCGACGACCACGTCGTCGCGCACGCCGACGGCGTCGCCCACGCGCTCCAGCAGGTCGGCTTTCGCACCGTCGTCAAGGTGATGCCGGCCGGCGAGCCGACCAAGTCGCTGACTGCCGCGGCGACGCTCTACGACGCGCTGGCGGCCGAGCGCGCCGATCGCAAGTCGCTGGTGGTGGCGGTCGGCGGCGGGGTGATCGGCGACCTGGCCGGGTTCGCCGCCGCGACGTACAACCGCGGCTTGCCGTTCGTTCAGGTGCCGACGTCGCTGCTGGCGATGGTCGACAGCTCGGTCGGCGGCAAGGTCGGCATCAACCACCCGAAGGGCAAGAACCTGATCGGCGCCTTTCACCAGCCGGTCGGCGTGTGGATCGACACCGCTTCCCTCGAAACGCTGCCAGTGCGGGAGTATCGCAGCGGCCTGGCCGAAGTGGTCAAGTATGGCGTTATTCTCGACGCCGAGTTCTTCACCTACCTCGAAGCGAATGCCGAAGGGATCTTGCGGCAGGAAGCTCGCCACGTCGAGCACATCGTCGCCCGCAGCTGCCGGCTGAAGGCCGACGTGGTCGAGCGCGACGAGCGGGAGCTGACCGGGCTGCGCGCGGTGCTGAACTACGGGCACACCTTCGCCCATGCGTTCGAGACGGCGGCCGGCTACGGCACCTGGCTGCACGGCGAGGCGGTGGCCGCCGGCATGGTGTGCGCCAGCCGGCTGGCCGAGCGGCGCGGGCTGATTCCGGCGGAGATCACCGAGCGGCAGATCGCTCTGCTGAAGTGGTTCGATCTGCCGGTCGCGCCCGAAGACTGGCCGATCGACGAACTGATCGGCATCATGGGCACCGACAAGAAGGCGGAGGCCGGCCGGCTGCGCTTCGTGCTGCCGGTGCGGCTGGGCGAGGTACGGCTGTTCGACGACGTGCCGCGAGCCGACGTGGCGGCGGTGCTGGCATCATTCCGCTGACGGCGGCCATTGATGGCGAGGCCGTCGTCGGGTAAGGTCGGAGAGTCGATCCTATCTTCGCTTCGCCCCGTCGAGGTCTTCCCGTGAGCATCCTGACGCATCTCTCGTCGCTGGCGCTGCGCGGCGCCGGTCAGGCCGTCTGTGAGGTGGCGGGGGTGGGCGCCGCCGGCGGCACCGTCGGCACCGTCGTCGGTCTACTGGAGGCGCGGTTCCGGGACAACAGCGGGCCGCTGGTGCAGGCGCTCGACCGCGCGACGCGCAACACCTGGCGGGCGGTCGAGGTGGCGCTGGCCGGCTCGTCGTGGTGGGAGCGCTGCAAGGTATCGCTTGCCAGCGGCGACGCCCGCGGCATCCGCGCCCAAGTGCAGGCGTACCTGGACGCCAACCCGCTCGACGGCATCGACGGTCATGGTCCGGACTTTCGCGGTCAATGCCTCGCCCAGCTGCAGGCGGCGCGAAAGGCCGGGCTGCTCGACAAGGGCAAGCTCAGCGCCGGCGACCTGGCGCGCCGCGTTGGCGACCTGTCGCGCTACGGCGACCAGACCGGCGTGGTGGAAGGGGAGCTGAAAGCGATCGACGAGATCGCTGGGGTACTGCGCAAGGCCGGCTACGAGGCGCTGGCGACGTTCCTCACGCTGCGGCCCGCCGGTGGTCCCCCGCTGCTGCTCGGCGCCATGCGCTATTTCTTTCAGCGTGAGGTCGAGAAAGACCCCGAGCTGTTCCACGGGCTGGCGTATGCCCGGTTGGAGGCGCTGGCCGTCGGGCAGGCGGCCGGGTTCGCCGGGCTGGGCGAGACGCTGGAGCGGCACGGCGAACGGCTGGCCGGTCTGCTCGCCGAGGTGCAGGCGGTGGTGGTGCAGACGCACGCCGACGTCCTCGACGTCAAGGCGGAGCTGGCGCGGCAGGGGCAGCGGATGCAGGAGCTGGGCGACGCCGTCCTCCGCGCGCTCGAACAGCATCAGCTGGCCCGCCGCGAGGTGCGCGCCGGCGACAGCCTGTCGATCCGCGACGAGGGTGAGCGGCGGCTGGTCCGCGAGCTGGTCAAGCGCTATCGGGCGCTGCCGACAGAGGAGCGGCGCAGGATGCCGGCGCTGCTCAACGCGGTCGGCAAGCTGGAGGTGGTGACCGGCGACTTCGAGTCGGCCGAGCGCGACTTCCGCGAGGTGGCGACGCTCGTTCCGGACGCCGTGGCGCGGGCGGAGGCGGCGAACAACGCCTTCCAGGCCGCGCTGGAGCGCCGCGCCTGGGCCGAGGCGCTGACCTGGCTGAAGGAGGCGATTCGCCACGACGCCGCCCGCTTCGCGCCGTTTCCGCTGGGCAAGTTCGAGCCGGAACGCATCCTTGGCGCTGGCGGCTTTGGCGTGGCCTACCTGTGCCGCAACCGCCACTCGGGCGGCCGCGTGGTCATCAAAACCCTCCGCCGCGATGGACTGGCGCGCGATCTTGGCGAGGTGTTCCGCGAGGCGCAGACGCTGGAAGCGCTGGAGCACCCGGCGATCATCCGTATCCGCGATTGTGACTACGCCGACCCGGAGCGAGTAAGATCTTACTTCGTCATGGACTACTTCGAGGGCGTGTCGCTGGCCGAGTTCGTCGAGGCGAACGGCCGGCTATCGACGCGCGAGGTGGTGGAGCTGGCCCGGCAGATGGCCGGCGGGCTGCAACGGGCACACGCGCAGGGGATCCTGCACCGCGACGTCAAGCCGGGCAACGTGCTGGTGCGTCCCGGCGCCGATGGGCTGGAGGTCAAGCTGATCGACTTCGGCCTGGCGCTGCGCGCGTCCACGCCGGGCAGCACGCGGCGGGCGTCGCTCGACCGCACGCTGGCCGGCGCCAGCATCGCCGGTACGCTCGACTACGCAGCGCCAGAGCAGATGGGCAAGCTGCCGGGGGTGACGGTCGGCCCGGCGTCGGACGTGTACGGGTTCGCCAAAACCTGCTGTTTCGCCCTGTTCGGCACCCCGCAGCCGACGTTCCAGCACTGGCAGAAGATCCCGGCTCCGTTCGCCGAGCTGCTCGGCCGCTGCCTGTCCGACCCGCCGCGCGAGCGGCCCGCCGACTTCGCCGCCGTCCTCCGCCTGCTCGATCGGCTGCCGGCCGGTCGTCGCCGGCCCGGCGCGGTGAGCGACGAAATCCTCGACGCCGAGCCGGTCGAGGTACGGAGAGCAGCAGCCCCACGGTCCCGGAAAGTGAGCGAACCTGGCCCCGTCGCGCCGCCGAAGGGACCGCGAATCAGCAACCGGGTGGGCGTCCTGTGCATCGTCGTCGGGACGATCGGGTTACTTGTCATCGGTCTGCTGCTCTACCTCATCCGCAGCGGTGTTCCCGCGACTGCCGCCCCTGTCGTGACTGGCACCACCACAACGACCACCACCCCGGCGGCGCCCAGTCCGCCGGCTGCGCCGGCCAAGCCGGCGGACCCGCCGCCGAAGCCGTTCTCCGACAAGGAACTGGCCGACGCCATCGCCGAGCTGCGCAAGGAGCCGTCGATCCCCCGGTTGACCGAGATCGCCACCCGGCTGGCGGTGACCGAGCCGACGATGACGATGAAACGCGATCACGAAGCGCCCTCCGCCGAGCGCAAAGTACCGACGACATCGCTGTCGTCGCCCAGCAGCTGAACCGGCTGCTCTCCGACAGCAACAGTCTGAAGCGCGCAAGGCGGCCACCGAGGCGTGCATCCGCTGGGGAGACGACGGAGAACGTCGTCAAGCTGATCGCCCAGCTCGACGCCGGCGGGCTACGGGGCCGATGCGGTCCGCATCGCGGCGGCGAAGGCAACGGGCAAGATTCGCGACCCCCGCGGCGTCGCCCCGGTCGCTCGTCGGCTGCAGGATGGCTGGGACCGCACGCGCGGCATCGTCGACGCGCTGATCGCCTTCGGCCCGATGTGCGAGACCGAGGTGCTCAAGTGCGTCGGCGACTCCAGCTCGTTCGTCCGCGCCGAGGCGATCAAGGTGATCAAGGAAGTCGGCACCGAGACGAGTCTGCCGGACCTGGAGCGGCTGCTCAAGGATCCGTTCAGCAAGGATTCCGCCCAGAACGCCATCGACGTCATCAAGGCGCGGACCGCGAAGAAGTAGGCCGGCGCGCGCCGCCGTGGTATCCTGAAGGATGTCGTCCTTTTCCTGAGCTTGCGCGACGGTGCCGACCATGCCGGACGGTGACAGTCCTTCCCTGCGCCCCGCGGCCGCGTCGCCCGGCGTCGTCGGCTGTCCGGTGTGCGGACAGGATCTGCCTGCCGACGGCAAGGACGACCATTTGCGCACCGCCCACCGGCTGTTCCGCTACCGCGACGTCTTCCGCGACCTCGACGCCACTCTCGACGCCATCACAGTCGACCTGCTGACCGCGCCGCCGGACCCGGCCGCGTGGGGGGCACTGAAACGGCTGGCGACCGACGAGCGCGGCGCCGACGCCGACCGCTATGTCGCCGCCAAGCTGGCGGTTCGCCTCGAACGATTGCCGCCCCCCTCGCTCGACCTCGTGATCCCGGCCGTCGCCGCGCTTCTGGCCGGCGAGGGGGCGGACGTGCTGCTCACCCTGGCCGTGTCGCGTGTCGCCGCGGCACGGCGTCTCGCTCTGGCCGGACTGGTCCGCCTTCCGCGCCCTCATGACCGCCCGGTCCGCCGCGCCGTCCGCCGGCTGGTGCGCGACCGGCAGGTGCCGCTCGACGACCGGCTGGACGCCATGACGCTGGCGCTGCCGCCGCTCGGCGAATCGCCGCAGGGTCGCAAGCTGCTCAAGGCGTTCTTCGGCAGGCATGGCAAGACAAAACGGCTCGACCGGGTGCGCCGGCTACTCCAGCGCACCGGGCCGCTGCCGCTGCTCGACCGAACGCGAGTGCAGCTCGAAGGGCGGCTGCGGATGGGCTGTCCGCGCTGTGACGTCCAGCTACGGCCGGCGGCGATGGCGGCGCATCTGTGGGAGCAACACCGGCTGGTGCTCGACGGCACGCGCGTCCGCGACCCGTGGACGGTACTGGCTGAGTGGCTCGACGGGGCGCGGACCGGCGATCGAGCGGCGTGGGTCGACCGCTGCGGCGTCGCCGCCGACAAGATCGACCCGCAGCAGGGCACCCGGCGCCTGGTTCGCCTGCTGCTGCAGCGAGGGCTAGCCGACGAGGAGGTGAAAGAGGGTGTGCTCGCCGAGGCGCGCGAGCGGCACGCCACCTGCTGTCCGTGGTGCTACGCCCTTGTGCCGCTGCCGCGCGAGGAGCCGGGCGCCGTCCTCGTCCACCGCGGCCGCCGGCTGGCGGGTGGAGGCACCAGTGTAACTGTCGACGACACCGGACTCCGGCCGTGGCTGGAGATCATCACCCCGCGCGGCATCCTGTACCGCGATCGGGAACCGGACGGCGGGTGGACGCCGCGGGGAGCCGCCTTTCTGTGGGCGGCAACGCTGATCGCGCTGGCGCTGGGGTGCGCGCTGTTCTGGCCGCTGACGCTGGGGCTGCCGCTGCGGCCGGTGGTGGTGCTGCTGTTCGCCGCCTGGCTGATTCACTACCTGTTCCGCACCACTGGAAAAAATGTCGAGGCGGTTGGCGAGCGGGTGCTCGATCACACCTGGCGCTGGCTGGTGCCGCGGTTACACGCCGACGGGTTCGACCTGGCGGACTCGGCGTTCGTCACCGGCCTGGCGCGGCTCTACTCGAAAGAGGGGCGCACCGACCCGCCAGAGGACGACCTGGCACGTCTGGTGCGGATCGCCGAAACGGCGGTGGAGGCGGGGAAGGCGCCGGCCGCACACCTGGCGGCGCTGGTGCGGCTACAGATCGAGGCGGCGTGGGCCGATGAGGAAGACCCGGTGCCGCTGGTAGTGCGCTGGCTGGATCGGTGTCTCACCGGCAAGCTGCCGCTGGCGTTCGCCCAGGAACTATTGGAGGAGTGGGCGACCGACTGGTGGACGCCGCGGCAGCTGGCGCGGCTGCGCGTGCTGACCTGCGACCGGGCGTTCGAGGCCGGGTTCGAGGTCGAGAACCTGCTCGACCTCGGCCAGACGGCCCCGGCGCTGGGCGACATCCTCCGCGTCGAGTCGCCGCGACGGCTGGCGGCGCTGCGGCTGGTGTGGTCGCTGCGCGCGTCCCGGCCGTGGGGGCGGATGGGTGACGTATACACCGCGTTCGACCTGGCGGTGACGGCGGACCGCGCCGGACCGCTGGCCGATCAGCCCGATCTGCTCCTGTGGCAGCAGGACCGCCGCTTTCCGCTGACGCCGGTCGGCGACCGCAGCCGCGCCGGGCCGGCGACGGTGGCGGTGACGGTCGCCGGGGTGTGGGTGCAGGACCTGCTGTTCATCATCCCGCCTCGCCGGGTCGAGGTGCGGAAGAAGGTGTTCGGTTACGAACTGACGCTTGGCCGCGACGCCTTCCGCTGCGCCGCCGAGGTGGACGGGCTGGCGCGGCTGCTGGAGCGGTGGTTTCGCTGGACGTTCCACGAGTTCCTGCCGCGGGTCGACGAGGCGGTGGGGTGGCAGTCACCTGGACCGGACGGCGATCCTGCAGCGTGGGGTGCCGTCCCGTGCCCGGAATGCGGCCAGTTCCTGCTGCCGCGGCTCGGCGGCGTCGGCCTGGCCGCCGGGGAAGCGGTGGTGGTCGACGAGTCGGCGTGAGCGCCGGTCAGGCCGTCCCCTCGGCCAGCGCCTCACGGGCGGCGGCGAGGGTGCCGCCGAGCAGTTCCTCGGTGTGCAGCACCGAGTTGAACGCCGCCTCGAACTGACTGCACGGCAGGTAGTGGCCGCGGTCCATCATCGCCCAGAAGAACCGGGCGAACCGCTTCGTATCGGCCTGCCGCGCCGAGTCGTAATCGGTTACTGGGTCGGGCGTGAAGAACAGCGTCCACATGCTGCCGACCTGGTTGACGGTGCCGGCGACGCCGGTTTCGCGCAGCGCCTGCCGCAGCCCGTCGGCGACGAATCGGCCGAGCCGCTCCAGCTCCGGATACGGGTTCGTGCGCTGCAGCTCGGCGAGCGTGGCGCAGCCGGCGGCCATCGCCACCGGATTGCCGGACAGCGTGCCGGCCTGGAACACCGGCCCGGCCGGCATGACGTGTTTCATGACGTCGGCCCGCCCACCGTAGGCGCCCACCGGGAACCCGCCGCCGACGATCTTGCCGAGCACCGTCACATCCGGCGTCTGGCCGAGCAGATGCTGCGCCCCGCCGTAGGCCAGGCGGAAGCCGGTCATCACTTCGTCGTAGATGAGCAGCGCGCCGTGCTTGTGCGTCAGGTCGCGCAACGTCTTCAAAAACTCCGCCGAAGGCTGCACCAGGCCCATGTTGCCGGCCACCGGCTCGAGCATCACCCCGGCGATCTGATCGCCGCGGCGACGGAAGGCGTCCTCCAGCGCCTGCGTGTCGTTGTACGTCAGCGACAGCGTGTCGGCGGTACACCCTTTCGGCACGCCAGGGCTGTTCGGCACGCCGAGGGTGGTGGCGCTCGACCCGGCCTGGACGAGCAGACTGTCGACGTGGCCGTGATAACAGCCGGCGAACTTGATGATGACGTCGCGGCCGGTGAACCCGCGCGCGAGGCGGATGGCGCTCATCGCCGCCTCGGTGCCGGACGACACCATGCGCACCATCTCGATCGACGGCACCGCGTCGATGATCCGCTCGGCCAGCTCGCTCTCGCGTTCGCAGGGGGCGCCGAAGCTGGCCCCCTGGCGCACCGCCTCCTCGACCGCCGCAACCACCGTCGGGTGAGCGTGGCCGAGGATGAGCGGTCCCCACGAGCCAATGAAGTCGAGGTAACGACCGCCGTCGAGGTCGAACAGGTACGGCCCCTCGCCGCGGGCGATGAACAGCGGGCTACCGCCGACCGCACCAAACGCCCGCGCCGGGCTGTTGACGCCGCCAGGGATGAGCCGACAGGAACGCTGAAACGCTGCCTCGCTGCGCGGACGACGAACGGTCATGACCACCTCTTCCGACCGGAGGATGCGGGCGACGGTGTCATCCTAGTCGCCGTAGTCAGTAGTCAGTAGTCAGTAGTCAGCAGGAAAACCGAAGAAGGCGAGTGATGGGTGCCATGGCCACGCTTGCGTGGCCATGTGGTGCGGGCATCCTTCCGCGGACTGGGCCGGTCGGAGTGACGCCGCATGCCCAGGCAAGCGTGGGCATGGCACCAAAAAGATCCCCGTTGGCTGCGTTCCGGGTGGCACGCTCGGAGCGAAGCGACGGGCGTGGTAGCGCTTCACGGTCATCCTCACGCTCACGCCCTTCGCAGAGCCTCAGGGCGTGCCACCCTCCATCGGGGCTGATGTTCAGTCGTCGGTAATCGGTCGGACGACCCGGCACGGGTTGCCGGCGGCGAATACTCTGGCGGGGATGTCGCGCGTCACCACGCTGCCGGCGCCGATCACCGACCGCGCGCCGATCGTCACGCCGGGACAGAGGATCGCCCCGCCGCCGACCCACACGTCGGAACCGATCTCGATCGGCCTGGCGAACTCCTGCTGGCGTCGCAGCTCGGCGTTCAGCGGGTGCGTGGCGGTGTAGATCTGCACCGCCGGGCCAAATAACGTGTAGTCGCCGATCGTCACCCGGCAGACGTCGAGAATGACGCAGTTGAAGTTGAAGAACACCCGCTCACCGAGATGGATGTTCGTCCCGTAGTCGCAGAAGAATGGCGGCTGCATCCACACCGAATCGCCGCCGGCGCCGAACAGGTCGCGGAGGATGCGGCGGCGGGTATCGGCGTCCCGATCGCGGGTGGCGTTCAGCTCCCAGCACAGGTCGCGGGCGCGCTCGCGCGCCTGCACCAGCTCTGGGTCGAAGGGGTCGTACAGCTCGCCGGCGAGCATCTTGTCGCGTTCAGATCGCATTGGCTGGCTCTCCCGGGGCGAACGGTTCCGACGGCGCGACGGTTGACGCCGCGGCTGTTTCAGGGTACGCCTGAGGTCAAGGGAGCGCCGAAGGGGCGCGCCCGCCTGCCTTCCGAGGTGGCCGATGTTCGCGCTACGCTGGCTGCTGCTCACCCTGCCGTTGCTCGTCCTCGCCGTGGCGCCAAGCGTCGGACAGCCGCCGGGCGCCTATCGGCCGATCTCTCCGAACAGCAAGGAGGTCATGAAGGTGGCCAAATTCGCCGTGGCGGAGCGGAGCAAGACGGAGAAGATGTCCCTCGTCAAGATCGTCAGCGCCCAGTCGCAGGTGGTGGCCGGGCTGAACTACAAGATCGTCCTGCTCGTGCGCGTCGACGATAAGGTGCGCAAGGCCGAAGCGGAAGTGTGGGCGAAGCTCGATCAGACCATGGAGCTGACCGACTGGCAGTGGCGTGACACCGGCCCGGCGTCGAAGACCAAGGGCAAGAAGCCGCTGCCGCCGGAGAACTGAGCAAGCACCTACCCGTCATCCCGCAGCAGCTCGACCACCCAGCAGCCCGGCGCGTGCGGAATGGCGGGGCACCGCCAGCCGATGGCGCCGCATTCCGGACACGGCTCGCGTGGCGGCGGGAAGTAGCCGAAGTCGTACTCCGAGCGGCCGGTGCCTCCACACCGGCCGCACCACTCGAAGCCGCGACAGTGGCGCAACAGCCACTCATCCTGGCAGCCGGCTTCCTCCAGTGCGTCCGCCAGGATCAGCAGCCGGCCGAAGTCGCCGTCGGCGGCGATCGCCCGCGCGATCCGCGGGATGGCGCCATCGCTCCACGTCCGCCAGAAGGGGTCGAATACCAGACGGGGGCGGAACGGGTTGCCGAACAGGCAGCGGAGATGACGGCACTGGATCGCCATCTCCTGCGTTCGCGCGGCACCAGCGGCGTGCAGGAACCCTTGGGAATACCCCACAAGGTTCAGCCAGTCCTGCGGAGCCGATGTGTCGATCCCATACATCGTGAACCCCTCGCTTGGAAAGGGTCGGCGGGAGGCACAGGCTTCGATGAACCGCCGCGTTGGTTCGGCTTGGATCCGGTCTTCCAGTAACTCAATCATGGACCATGGGTGGTCGCCGGCGAACCACTGCGCCTCGGTCAGATTCATCGCAACTTCCCCCTGCGCCGCGATGCCGCCACGCCCGTTCTACACACCGGCGGGTCGGGCACCTATAATGCTACGGCGTTCGCGGCGCCTTTTCCGCGAACCGGAGTCGGCCACGGACAGGCGTCGAAAGGTCCACTCGTGATCCAGTACCGCACGTTTCGTAACCCGGACCCGCCGCGACTGGCGGAAGTGTGGACCGCCAGCCTGGCTGGTCCGCGCACTGTCGGCGTCTCGCCGCGCAGTACCACGTTACTCGAACACCTGCTGCTCGCCAAACCGTACTTCGACCCGCAGGGGATGTTCCTGGCGCTGGACGGCACCCGGATGGTCGGGTTCGCGCTGGCGGGGTTCGGCCCGCGCGCCGACGGCAGCGGCGTGGACGTGACCACCGGCGTGACCTGCGCCGTCGGCGTGCTGCCATCCCACCGCCGTCAGGGGATCGGAAGCGAGCTGTTACGGCGGTGCGAAGCCTACCTGAAAGGCCGCGGGGCGACAAACCTGTTCGGCGGTCCGCAGTCGCCGCGCAATCCGTTCACGTTCGCCCTCTACGGCGGGGCCGACTCGCCCGGCGTCCTCGACAGCTACCCGACCGCCGCCCCGTTCTTCACCCGGCATGGCTACCAGATCGCCAACTCGCGCGGCATCCTGCAGCGCCAGCTCGACCGGATGACCCTGCCCGGCGACCCGCGCTTCTCGCGCATCCGCCAGGAGTACGACATCGTCTACACCCCGCCGGCTCGCGGCACCTGGTGGCAGGAGGCGGTCATCGGTCCCATCGAGCCGATCAACTTCCAGCTCCAGAACAAACAGACCGCCCGGGTGGTCGCCCGCACCACGCTGTGGGAGATGGACCTGTACCGCTTCCTGTGGAACGACCTGTGTGTCGGCATGCTCGACCTGGAGGTGTCGCCCGAGCACCGGCGCCAGGGGCTGGCTCGCTACCTCGTGTCGCAGCTGCTCATGCACCTGAACCGCCAGTCGCTGTCACTGTTCGAGGTGCAGGTCGACCTGACCAACGAGCCGGCGCGCAACCTGTTCCTCAACCTCGGCTTCCAGCAGGTCGACGTCGGCCACGCCTTTCACAAGCCGGCCTGATTCACTTGCCGCTGAAGACGGCGTTGGCGGCGAGGTGCAGCGGCAGCTCGATTTCCCCGGCCGGTTCCAGCTTCCTGTCCTTCTCGCGGCTGTTGAACAGGACGGCAAACGTCACCCCGTCGGCCCGGTGGACGAGCAGGCACGACGACCCCTCGATCGTGCCGTCGTGCCAGGCGCTCGAACTTATCGCTGCCGAACGGCCGCACCACCCACCCCTTGCCGTAGTAGACGGCGCGCCTTTTCGCCCTCTGGCCGCTCGAATAGCGGCGGACACTCTCCGGCTTCAGGATCTTGCAGCGGTCCGGGTTGGTCACCCCGCAGGCGAAGTCGCACAGCTCCTCCGCCGACGCGATCCACCCGCCGTGTGCGTCCATCGCCTCCAGGCAGAACCCGCCGTAAGGCGCCGCCACCTGCCGGCCGACGAACGGCCCCATCACCGCCACCGACTTCGTCGCTGAGTAGTACCGTCCCTCGTCCTTCGCCCGGTCGGGATAGAGCGTTTTGCCCAGCCGCATTCGCTTGATGCCGAGCGGCGCGAGGACGTTCTCCTTCACCGCCGGCTCGTAAAACTTGCCGGTGACCTTCTCGATCACCCGGCCGAGCAGGCAGTAGCCGAAGTTGGCGTAGGCGAACCGCTCGCCCGGCTCGAAGTCGAACTCCTGCTTGAGCATGTAGCGGATGATCGTCCACGGCATCGCCGGGTGGTTGCCGCCCATCTCGCGGACGATCAGTGGCGAGATGAACATCGGGTCGTTGCTCTTCTCGCTGTCCCACCCGCCGCGGTGCTCGAGCAGGTGGCGAATCGTCACCTTCTTCCAGCGCGGATCGAACCCCTTCGCCGGGGCGCGCAGCTTGAGAACATCCATCACCTTATCGTCGAGCCGCAGCTTGCCGCGCTCGATGAGTTGCAGTACGGCGACCGCGGTGATCGGCTTGGCGATGCTGGAGATGCGCAGCAGCGTGTCGGGGCGCATCGGCTGCTTGGCCTCGCGGTCCGCGTAGCCGTAGCCGCGCGAGTAGACGCGCACCCCGTCCTTCGCCACCGCCAGCGTGGCGCCGGGCAGTTTGTGTTTCTCCAGCAGCGTCGTCATCGCCTCGTCGAAGCGAGCGAACTTCGGATCCGCCTTGCCGTTGATCGGGAGGGCCGATTTCGTCGCCTCGTCAGCCTGACTGGGCACATGGGTAAGCACCGTCGCGACCAGGAGCGCAACGACGACCACAAGGGCGACGCGAAGGCGGGGCATGAAGGCTCTCCCGGCGGTCAGCAGCAGTGCGGTTCGTCGAGCCGGCGCGGTTTCCGGTGCGGCTCTTCCTCGACCGGGGCGTTGAGGGCGTCGCGGATCAGGTTATGCGTCAACGCCAGCGCTGCCTGGGCGGCTATCAGCGACGCCGCCATCTCCGCCTCGTCCCGCTGGAAGACGTCATCGGCCAGCCGCACCTGTTCGTGGCTCGGCGGCGGAAACTCCCGCCCCTCGGCGACGGCGTGAACAGCCGGCTGCACCTCATGAACCGGACCGACGAGCGGCAGTTGATCGGACATGACACACCTCCCGATCGGGTGGTAAGCAGGGCTGCGACAGGGCGTCGACCTATCTTCAGTATACCCGTTTCGCGGCCCCGATTCGCGGTCATGACGGGTAACGAGCCGGATCGCCTTCAGTCGGCCCAGTTCTCGATTCGCAAGCCCGGCACCTGATCCTGGCTATTGCGAGTCACCAGGGTGGCGCGTTGGCCAGGGCGATGCTGGCGATGAGCAGATCGGCCCGCCCGATCTTCTTCATCCTTTGTGCTGGCGCGCCGATCGAACTCCGCCACGGCCGCGGCATCGAACGGAACTACCTGAAACTGCATCATATGGTGCAAGGTAGTGCAGGAACTGCTGTGCCGAAGTAGTCGGCTCCCGTCTTCGGCCGTGAACAACGCATGGTGGCGACCCCGAAGTACCTCGATTTCGGTGATGATGGTGATCGCTGGGACTTCGCTGGCTGTTCGGCATCGCTCCAGCACCTCTTCTGGGCGGTTAAGGTGCAGAGTATATGTGTCCGTGTCCAGCAGGATCATTTCGTCCCACTCCCCGACTCCAGCCCATGAAGCAGGTTGTACGAACCGTCCTCCGTGATCGGTCGCCCGCGACGGTAGATCTCTTCCACCATCGACACAAGATCGGGGTCATCCTTGAGTGACCCAGCCACGGCTCGTTGCGCTCCGCTGTTCTCGGCGGAGGTGCTCAGCCAGTGCTGATGGCCGCTCGAAACCGCCACTCGTTCGCCAGCGCCGTGCCGGCGCCTGCTCATCAACGCAGCATCCACTTCCGCCAGCCGCGGTGCGGCCGCCTCGTCAGCATGAACACCTGCTGGTAGCGGCGGCGCCGCCGGGGCGTTCGCCGGCGCCGGGCTCGGTTTCGGTCTGGGCCTGGCTGCTTCATTCTCCCGCGGCTCACAGGGCGAGCATGCGAATCATTGTACCGTTCCGCTGGTCCATCCTTCGTCAGCTCCCCCATCGTCGACGCCCAGCCAGCGCGGCAGTGCCGTCGGCAGGTCGTCGACGAACTTGCTCCGCGGCAGTACCGGGTCGCAGCCGGCCTGGCGGGCGGCGCGGAGGCTGTCGACGTCAACGTGTGAGCCGTAGCCGATCACCCGCGGCATGGGCGTGCCCAGGGCGGACAGGTCGCGCATCAGCGCCGGCAGGTCGAGGCCGGGATTGTGCAGGTCGACAATCACGCACGCCGGCGGAGAGGTCGTCGCCAGACGCAGCAGTGTCGCCGCGTCACCGGCGGACTGGACGGTCAGGCCGAGCTGTTTCGCCGTGCCGGTGATTCGGCTGGTGAAGATCAGGTCGTCGCACAGCAGCAGGCCGATCGGCGGCGCGGACATGCGGCTACTCCACCTTGCCGAGCATCTGGAACAGGCACAGCACCATCCACGCCTTCACGTCGACCAGCAGCGACCGGTCGTCGGCCAGGCGGCAGACGCCGGCATGGTCGAGCAGCACCACCTCGATGTCCTCGCTCGGGTCCAGCGCGCGGGGCGCATCGGGATGACCTGTGACGTCGATGAACGCCAGCGCCGCCGATTCATCGGTCAGCCCGGCGGACGAGAACACCGGCTGCGTGATGCGGTGGATCTTCGCCACCGTCAGCCCCGTCTCCTCGCGCATCTCGCGCTCGATGGCCGTCTCGATCGGCTCGCCCTTTTCCACCAGCCCGGCGGGCAGGCCGATGACGTAGTCGCCGACCGGCACGCGGAACTCGCGGATCACCACCAGCCGCGGCGGCTCGCCGGGGTTACGCAGAATGGGAACGATCACCACCGCGTCGCACGGGTTGCCCTGGTAGGGCGTGTCGTGCCGCGAGGCGAACACCCACCGGCCGACGTGGTCGCCGTGCTCGTAGCGGACGGCGAACAGGTTGACCCAGTTCTCGTTGGTGATCTTTTCGAGGTTGGTGATGCGCATGGGAAGAAGTTCAGATGGCCTCGGGACCGCGTTCGCCGGTGCGGATGCGGATACAATCTTCGAGCGGAAGGATGAAGATCTTGCCGTCGCCGATGCGGCCTTCGGGGCCGGTGCGGCCGGCTTCCATGATGGCGTTCACCGTCGGCTCGACGAAGTCCTCGTTGACGGCGATCTGCAGCTGCACCTTGCGGAGCAGGTTGACGGTCAGTTCGTGGCCGCGGTAGACCTCGGTCTGCCCCTTCTGCCGGCCGAAGCCCTGCACGTCGATGATGGTCAGCCGGAACACCTCGACCTTGTTCAGCGCCTCCTTGACGGCCTCGAGCTTCGACGGCTGGATGATCGCGAGGATGAGCTTCATGAAGACGTCTCCAGGCCGAGCGCCGACCGACCGCTCAACCGGCCGACGTCCGCTCACCTCCCTGTTCTATGAGTAACTCTTCCAGATGCACCTGCACCGACTCCGCCAGGGCGTCGAGGTCGTAGCCGCCCTCCAGACAGCTGACCAGCCGGCCGCCGGCGTGCGTGGCAGCCACCTGCCGCACCTGCCGCGTCAGCTCGGCGAAGTCCTCCGTCTCCAGCCCGAGCGAGCCGATCGGGTCGGCGGCGTGGGCATCGAAGCCGGCGCTGAGCAGCACCAGCTCCGGCTTCGCCCGGTCGGCGGCTTTTTCCAGCACATGCCGGAACGTGGCGTGATAATTCGGTCGGGTCACGCCGTGGCGGATCGGCGCGTTGAAGGTACAGCCCAGCCCGGCGCCGGTGCCAGTCTCGTCGGCGGCGCCGGTGCCGGGATAGAACCCCCAGCCGTAGCGGTGGATGCTGAAGAACGTCACCCGCGGATCGGCGTAGTAGACATCCTGCGTGCCGTTGCCGTGATGGACATCCCAGTCGACCACCAGCACCCGCGCCAGCCCGCGGTCGAGCGCCCGCTTCGCCGCCAGGGCGACGTTGTTGAACAGGCAGAACCCCATGCTCCGCGTCGGCGTGGCGTGGTGCCCCGGCGGCCGCACCAGGCACAGCGCCGTCGTGTCCCGTCCGTCGAGCACCGCGTCGACCGCCGTGGCGCAGGCGCCGGCCGCCGCCAACGCCACCTCGAACGACCGCGGACTGACGACGGTGTCGGCGTCGAGGTGTCCGCCGCCGGCGTTCGCCACCGCCTCGGCCTCCTCGACCACCGGCAGCGCGTGGATTCCCGTGACCTCCGTGCGGGGCATCGGCTGATACGCCAGCGGCGTGCAGCGTGCGATCAAGCCAGCATTGTCCAGCTGGCGGTGAATCGCCAGCAGCCGTTCCAGCCGCTCCGGGTGCGCGCCGGTGCGATGCTGCAAGAACAGGTCGTCGCGGACGAGCAGGGTCATACGTCCTCCTCCCGTGGTTGTCGGCATTGTACCGACCAGCCCAGCCGGGAGGAATCGTCCGGTCCGGTCACGTCATTTCACGTCCTTGACAGGGGGGCCGTCTGAAGTATCGTCAATCTGGTGGCTGAGGATAACCGTCCCGCACCGATACCAGCAACGGGCGAGCCTCGCGACTGGTTTCGTGCCGAGGAAGAGTCTGCCATGGTCAAGAAGATGAGCGCGCATGCGGGCGGCAAGGTCCGTCCGGCGACGGCGCCTGCCCGAGCGGGCAAGGTAGACACGGCGGAGGAGCAAATCCTTCGGCAAGCTACCCTCTACCTGATTCAAAAGCACGGCATGTTCCTGGTCGCCACCCGGGCGCGTCCGCTGCGCATCCGCGGGATGGCAGTCTGGGTCATCACCGTGACACTGCGATTGACCGCCGGGCAAGAGGGGACCATCGGCGACCTGCTGTACGACGGCGAGGCGTTCACCTTCCTCACCGATCCAGCGGTGATGGAGGAGCGGGCTTGCCAGATCGCCGGCGACACGGCAGGACGGTGACGAGGGCAGGTACCATCGACATTCCCCATTACTCCCAGGCGAAGCAGAACACCTGCGCCCTGGCCTGTTTGCGGATGATACTGGCCGCCTGCGGCACTCAGGTCGAGGAGGCCGACCTCGAAGCCCAGATCACCCTGGATGTGAGGGGTACGTCGATCGATGACCTCGTCCGGCTGGCCCGTGAGTATCGCCTCGCGGCGGACATTCAGGCCACGACTGTCGAGGGGCTAAAGGTGATCCTCGCATGGCAATTTACCAATTGCATACATCGACCGGGCCGTCTTCGACCTGACGCCGACAGCGTGCCCGTCATTCCAGGACGCCATCGGCCACAGGTTGTCCCCGAATTCGAGCACCCGATCCGTCACGCTTCACGACCCGCCAGCAGGCGTAACGGCAGACTTCGCGCCACTACCGCCGGGCTTACGAAGGACTCGGAGGGATGTGCGTCGTTTGCGCTCGGCCGGAGGAGTGACGGCTGATTCTGCCGGTTCATTGCTCCGGTCGACGAACGCATAGTCGACGAACCCGATCATCTCTTCCCAGGTCTGATCGCCCCAGAACACCATCTTGCTCGGATCGGGGTTGTTGAGGTCTTGACCGAGTTGTCGAAGTGGGCGGTACACTCGATCCGCGTCCCCGCCGGCAGGCTTTCGGCGAGCAGTCGGTAGGTGCTCTGCCAGTTGAAATCGTACGCGGGATCGACAGCAGCGTCTCGCGCTGCCGTCGGGGTAGACGACCTCGTATTTGAAATCCTTGCCAGGTGCATGTGCGGCAGCAGGCTGAGCAGGTCGACGTCGCGTTCCAGCGTTGCCTTCGCCTTCGCCTCATACGCCTCGGCGCGGCCGGGATCATCAGGAACCGCTGGGCGACGGCACGGGTGCGGACCTCCTGCTTCGGCGGTTCCTTGGCAAACACCAGCCCGACCGATGACCGATCCGAGCGCTCCACGCCGTCAGGCGTGTAGTGCATCTGGAACACCAGAACGGCGCGCTTTAGGGATCCGCTTCGCGCGGCCCGGTTCGAGGACGAGCGGCATGTCGCCCGGCGCGTAGGCGGTCAGGAAGCCGTTGCCGATGTTGTCGCGGCGGGCGGTGTCGGACTCGGTCGGCCGGCCCGGCTTGTTGTTGTCCTTGCCGCGCAGCTTCGAGCGATCGACGACGTAGACGATGATGTGATGCACCACCTCGCGGGCGCCCGGCCGCGCCTCGGCTGCCTGCACCCAGTGATCCTCGGCGAAGTTGGTCGGCACCACGAAGTACTTGTACGACACCCCCTTCGGCCCCGCCTCGGCCGGGACAGGGAACGCCGTCGGCATCTCGAACACCGCGTCCGGCTTGCCGATCGTCCAGCCCTGCGCCCAGGTTTTCTCCGCCGGCAGGTTGCCGACGTCGCCCTTCGGACAGCCCGCTTTGATCCAGTCGAGCAGGGTTTTGCGCTCCTCGGCAGTCAGACTGCGGTCGTTGACGAACGTGCCGTGCTTCGCGTCGGCGTGCCACGGCGGCATGCGCCGCTCCTCGACCACCTCGGCGATCATCTCCTGCCACGACACCACGTCCTCGTAAGTCATCAGCGGCATCGGCGCCACCTGGCCGGGCCGGTGGCACTCCTGACAGCGGTTCTGCACGATGCGGCTGACCTGTTTGGCGTAGGTGATCGCGCCGCTCTCGGCCGGCTTGCGGACGCGAGCGATCAGGCAGCCGGGGGCGTCGGTGAGCGTCTGCGACACCGGCTTGCCGGCGAGCAGTTCGTCGAGCGCCATCGCCACGTCGCGCCGCGTCGCTGCCTTGCGGCGAAAGCCGACGCCGATCTGGTCGTCAATCCGGCCCTGGTAGACGATGCGGCCGTCCGGCGTGACGACGAACGCCTCCGGGGTGCGCCGCGCCTTGAAGTCGTCGGCGACGACGTTGGCACTGTCCTTCAGTACCGGGAACGGCAAGCCATTGGCCCGCGCGTGCGCCAGGACGCGCGTCGCCCCGTCCTGGACGTTGCTGTTGACGCCGACGAACGTCACGCCTTTGGGCGCATATTCCTTGTGAAGCTGCGCCAGCGTCGGCAGGTACTGGTTGTTGACCGGGCATTCAGTGCCGAGGAAGAGGACGACGACCGCCTTGCTCGTGCGCTGTTCAGCGAACGACCAGCTTGTGCCGGCGCCATCCTTGAGGGTGAACGGCTGAACCGTTCGCGCCTTGCCCTCGGCGGCCACCGTCACCGACGCCATCACGACCGCCGCCAGCATCCCGCCGGAAAATGCGAATCGTCGCATCATGCACCCACCCTCATCCCGTGTCCCGAATCGAACGGACTATTCCGCCATTGTACCCCGCCACCCCGCCGATGGTTTCACCGGCCCATTCGTCGGCCGGCGGACAAAACCCGCAGCCGACGGATTGCATCCGGTGGGAAGGAGGCTACAATCGGGCAGGAATCACCCCGCCTGGAGTAGCTCGTGACGACCAGCCTGCTGTTCTCTCTCCTCCTCCTTCCCCCCGCCCTCGCACCCGACCAACCGCTCCGCCTCGCCGACGGGGCACGGGTGGTCCTCGTCGGCGATACGCTGATCGAACGCGAGCAGGCGAGCGGCTGGTGGGAGCTGGCGCTGACGACCCGTTTCCCCGGTGCGAAGATCCAGGTCCGCAACCTCGGCTGGTCCGGCGACACCGTCTTCGGTGATGCCCGCGCCGGGTTCGGCACGCCCGCTGACGGGTTCAAGGCGCTGGTCGAGCACACCCTGGCGCTCAAGCCGACGCTGATCGTCCTCGGCTACGGCCGCAACGAGTCGTTCGCCGGCCCCGACGGGCTGCCGGCGTTCCGCAAGGGGCTGGAAACGCTGCTCGACCGGCTGGCGCCATCCAAGGCGCCCATTGTCCTGCTGTCGCCGCTGCGCCAGGGCGACATGGGGCGGCCGTTGCCGGAACCGACCGTGCAAAACCGGAATCTGCGCCTCTATGCCGATATTCTCCGCGATGTCGCCACGAAACGTGGGTTGCGGTTCGTCGACCTCTACGACCTGTTCGGCGATCTCGGCAAGGCGCCCCGCGGCGTCACCGAGAACGGCATCCACCTGACCGAGCGCGGCTACCGCTGGTCGGCGCCGCGGCTGGAGTCGGCGCTCGGCTGGGACGACCGGCGGCTCGTCCTCGACCTCAAGCCGGGGGCCAGCGGGGTGAGCGTCGTCGCCCCCCAACTGCCGCTGGGGGATCGAACGGTCGTCGTCCGCGGGTTGCCGGCCGGCGCGTTCACCCTCACCGTCGACGGCAAGCCGGCCGCCACTGCCGACGCGAAGGCGTGGGCGCAAGGCGTGGTCGTCGCCAGCCCCGAGGCGGAACAGGTCGCCAAGCTGCGGCGGGCGATCATCGCCAAGAATGAGCTGTACTTCCACCGCTGGCGGCCGCAGAACGTGACGTACCTGTTCGGCTTCCGCAAGCACGAACAGGGGCAGAACGCCCGCGAGATCCCGCAGTTCGACCCGCTCGTCGCCGCCCGTGAGAGCGAGATCGCCGATCTGGCGCGCCCCACCGCCCACCTGTACGGGTTGAAGCCCGCCCGGTAACCCGCCGCGAACACCCCCGCATCCTTCAGGTTGACCCCGCATGCGCTACCTGCTTTTCGCGATCCCGTTTCTCCTCCTCGTTCCGCTCGCTCCGGCGCAGCGTAATGCGACCATTCCCGATCCCGATCCGGAGATCGAGCGGCGCTCGTTCCAGGTCGCCGACGGGTTCGAGGTCAACCTGTTCGCCGCCGACCCGCTGCTGGTCAAGCCGATCCAGATGAACTTCGACGCCGCTGGCCGGCTGTGGGTGACGTCGTCCGAGGCGTACCCGCAGATCAAGCCGGGCCAGAAGGCGAATGACAAGGTGCTGGTGCTGGAGGATACCAAAGGCGTCGGCAAGGCCGACAAGGTGACGGTGTTCGCCGACGGGCTGCTCATTCCGACCGGCGTCGAGCCGGGCGACGGCGGGGCCTACGTCGCCAACAGCACCGAGCTGGTCCACCTGGCCGACACCGACGGCGACGGCAAGGCCGACCGGCGGCGCGTGGTCCTCTCCGGCTTCGGCACCGAGGACACGCACCACATCATCCACTCGTTCCGCTGGGGACACGACGGAAATCTCTACTTTAACCAGTCGGTTTATATCCATAGTCACATCGAGACGCCGCATGGAGTACGACGGCTGAACGCCGGCGGAGTGTGGCAATTCCGCCCCGACACGCTGCGGCTGGAGGTATTCGTCCGCGGCATGTGGAACAGCTGGGGCCACCACTTCGATCGCTTCGGCGGATCGCTGCTGACCGACGGCGCCGGATTCATGGGCGTCCTCTACGGCTTCCCCGGCGCCACCTACGACCCGTCGCCCGGTGCGGCGCGGACGCTCAAGGGGCTGAACCCCGGCAGCCCGAAATACTGCGGGCTGGAGATCGTCTCCGGCCGCCACCTGCCCGCCGACTGGCAGGGCAACCTGATCACCTGCGACTTCCGCGCCCACCGCGTCTGCCGGTTCGTCCTCGCGCCGTCCGGTTCCGGCTACTCCGCCCGGCTGATGCCCGACGTGATCCGCGCCACCCACCCGGCGTTTCGGCCGATCGACGTGAAGATGGGGCCGGACGGGGCGATCTACGTCGCCGACTGGTACAACCCGATCATCCAGCACGGCGAGGTCGACTTCCGCGACCCGCGCCGCGACGTCACCCGCGGCCGCATCTGGCGGATCACCGCCAAGGGTCGACCGCCGCTCAAGCGGCCGAACCTCGTCGCCGCGTCCACCGACGAACTGGTGCGGCAGCTGGAATCGCCCGAGGGGTGGACGCGCCACTTCGCCCGGCGCGTGCTGAAAGACCGCGGCCGCGCCGCCGTCGTGCCGGCGCTGGCCGCTCGGGTGCAGACGCTCGACGCGCGCACTGCCACGAACGAGCCGCACCTGCTCGAAGCCTTGTGGACGTACCAGACCCTTGATGTCGCTCAACCTGATCTTCTGCGAACGCTGTTGAACGCACAGGACGGCCGGGTGCGGGCGGCGGCGGTGCGGGTGCTGGCGGCGTGGCACGATCGCCTCGACGGGGTGGCGGGGCTGCTGGAGGCTCGTGTCGCCGACGAACACCCGCAGGTGCGGCTGGAGGCGGTCCGCGCGCTGGCGCAGCTCGGTACCACGCGCGCCGCCGAGATCGCCCTTCGCGCGCTCGACCGGCCGCTCGACGAGTATCTCGATTATTCGCTGTGGCTAACGCTCCGCGAGCTGGAGCCGGCGTGGCTGCCGGCGCTGCGGCAGGGCCAGTTCGACTTCGGCGGCAACGTGGCGCGGCTGGCGTTCGCACTCCAGGCAGTCGGGTCGCAGAAGGTCGTCGGCCCGCTCGCCAACCTCGCCCGCGCCGGCAAACTTGCTGCCGACGGCGAGGAGGGTGTGCTGACGCTGCTGGCCGGCGTCGGCGGGCCGGGTGAGCTGGCCATCGTCCTGCAAAAAGCCGTCGATGCGCGACTGCCGGCGGAGCGGCGTGCCCGGCTGCTGTCCGCCCTGGAGGAGTCGGCGCGGCAGCGCAACGTCCGCGCTGCCGGCGACGGGCGGACGCTGCTGTCGTCGCTCTCCGATCGCGACGAACGAGTGCAGACGGCCGCCGCGCGGCTCGTCGGACTGTACCGGCTGGCCGAGGCGCGCGGTCCGCTCACCGACCTTGCCCGCGATACGAAGCGCGAGCTGGCCGTGCGGCAGGCGGCGGTCGATGGCCTGACATCGGCTCGGCGGCGCGGCGACGGTGGCGACCTTGCCGACCTGATCGAGAAGGGCGATCCGGCGGCGTTGCGGCACCGCGCTGGTCGCCCTGACGAGGATCGACCTGCCGGCCGCCGCCAAACGCGCCGTCCCGTTCCTGGCTAGCCGCACATCTGCCGACGGCGTGAATGAGATCGTGGAAGCGTTCCTGTCGCGCAAGAGCGCCGCTCAGCTGGCGACAGCGGCTCGCGGGGCAGAAACTGCCGGTCGACGTCGCCAAGGTCGGGGTGCGGACGATTCGGATCTCCGGTCGCGAGGCGCTCCGACCTGCTGGCGGCGGCTGTCGAAAGCCGGCGGGTTGACCGAGGCGAAGCGGCCGCTGACCGCTGCCGAGCTGGCGGCGGCTCGTCGCCGACGTCACCGCCCACGGAAGCGGAACGAGGCGAAAAGCTGTTCCGCCGGCCCGATCAGTTGTGCCTGCGGCTGCCATTCCGTCGGCGGCTCCGGCGGGCAGGTCGGTCCCGACCTGGTGAGTATCGGCACCACCGCACAGGTTGATTACCTGCTCGACTCGCTCCTGCAGCCGAGCAAGGCGATCAAGGAGAATTATCACGCCACCCTGGTCACCACCAGCACCGGCCAGCAGCTCACCGGCATCAAGGTACGGCAGACCGACACCGCCCTCGTCCTGCGCACCGACCAGGACCGCGAGGTGACGATCCCGCTCCGCGACGTTGAGGAGCAGGGGCTGAGCAAGGTGTCGCTGATGCCCGAGGGGTTGACCGACACGTTGACGCGAACCGAGGTGGTCGACCTCGTCCGCTTTCTGTCGGAGCTGGGTAAGGGCGATCGCTGGTCGGTCGGCACGCGCAAGCTGGCGCGGCGGTGGCAGGTGCTCCAGCCGACCGCGGAAGTGGGTCGCGTGGTCAATCGCCTCGGGATGACCGGGGTCGCCGCCAACGCTCCCGGCCTGGTGTGGGAGCCGGTGTACAGCACTGTCGCCGGTACGCTGCCCGTCGGCGAGCTGCCGTCGTTCCGCGCCGGCAAGGAGGCGACGCTTTCGGTGGTGCGAACGCAGCTGGAGGCAACCGCGCCGAGCAAGGCGACGCTGATCCTTGATGCGGCCGGCGGACGAACGGCGTGGCTCGACGGCGAACCGCTGCCGGTGCAGGACAGGACAGCGATAACGCTGTCACCCGGCGTCCACACGCTGACGCTGGCGCTCAACCGGGATGGGAAGCAGGGAGAAGTGCGGCTGGAGATCGAGGACGGGGCAGCGGGCGCGGCCGTGCGCTTCGTGGGCGGCAAATGACGGCCTGGCGGGCGGAACGCCGGCGGGGCGGCGCCCCGCGGTCAGCGTTCCGCCGTCCGACCGACTTACTTGACGCGGCTGAGGTACTTGCCGTCGCGCGTGTCGACGACGATCTTTTCGCCGATTTCGATGAACGGCGGCACCGACAGCTTCAGCCCGGTTTCGAGGGTGGCCGGCTTGTACTGCGCCGCGGCGGTGGCGCCCTTGAGCGACGGCTCGGTTTCGATCACTTCCAGCTCGACGGTGGCCGGCAGCTCGACGCTGAGCGCCTTGTCGTCGTTGAACGTCACCTGGATGTGGTTGTTCTCCTTCATGTACATCATTTCCTCGCCGACCATGTCCTCGCCGAGGGTGACCTGGTCGTAGGTCTCGGTGTCCATGAACACGTAGCCGTCGCTGTCCTTGTACAGGTACTGCATCTCGCGCTTTTCGAGATACGCCTGCTCGACCTTGTCTTCGGGGTGAACGCGCTGGTCGGTGACGAAGCCGGTCTTGATGTTCTTCAGCTTCAGCGTGAGCTTGGACGGCAGGTTGCCCGGCGTCCGCAGTTCGCGGTCGACGACGTAATAAAGCTGGCCGTCCTCCTTGCGGATGACCATGCCCTTGCGGACTTCGCTGAACAGGATCGAGGCCACAAATCCCCTCCGCTTCTCGATGACCGCCGCCAGGCCCCGTCCACACGAGCGTTCCCGCGGCCACCAGGGATCGTAGATCGCTCCGGCCGGCCCTGTCAATGGCACCTGCCGCCGGCATCGCGACGGCGGTGCTACGGCAAGATTGCCCGGTTGCTCCTTGCATCGGCGGGGGGACGGATTCTATCTTACAGAGAGTCGAAACCCAATCCTCCGCACCCGCGTTCTCCCTCAACGAACCGACGCATGGCCAGTACGATCACGATCACCTGTCCCGACTGCGATACCCAGCTCAAGGCGTCGAGCGACGTGCTGGGCAAGAAGATCCGCTGCAAGGCGTGCGGCGCCACCTTCGCCGCCCGCGACTCCGCCGCGAAGGCGGCACCGGCCAAGGCAGCGCCAGCCAAGGCGGCGCCGGCCAAGGCGGCACCGGCCAAGGCCGGGTCCAAGGCGGCGGCCAAGCCGGCCGAGAAGCCGAAGTCGCCTGCCGACGACGACGACCATCGCCCCTACGGGGTGACCGAGGAGTATATCGGCCGCCGCTGTCCGGAATGCGCCAACGCTCTGGAAGACGATGACGTCATTTGCCTGCACTGTGGGTACAACACGACGACGCGAGTGCGGGCGCGGACGCGCAAGGTGCGCGACATCACCGGCGGCGACTACTTCTTCTGGCTGCTGCCGGGAATTGCCTGCGCCCTCGCCGCTCTCGGCCTGCTCGGCTTCGACGGCTGGTACATCTTCGGTACCGACGCCGAATTCTTCGGCGATGCCTGGTACGGCTTCATCACCTCGTCCGGGATGAAGATCTGGGTGAATGTGATCGTGATCTACATCGTGTACCTCACCGGCAAGTTTGCCGTCCGCCGGCTGATCTTCAACTACACACCGCCGGAGATCGAGGAGAAGTTCGGCCCCAAGGGGGGTGATTGACCCGGTGGGTGTCGCCGCGCGAACGAGGGGCGGGGATATCGGACCGATATCCCCGCCCCTCTCGTTGTCGGAACGCCGCGATCGGTTACTTCTTCACCAGGTAACCGAACCGCTGGCGGAACTGATCGGCGGTCATCTTGACCACCTTGGCCAGCGGCTCGACCCGTTCGGCCTCCTCCAGATCCCTGCGGTCGAGGCGGATCATGTAGCGGCGGGCACAGTGGTAGCCCTCGCTGGCGACGTCCACCTCGCGGGTCTTCATCCGCCTGGTCTTCGGATCCAGCTTGTCCTCGAACTTGAGCGGCTCCAGCCGGCCTTCCACCAGGCTGATGATCGCCCCGTACTGGGCCGACTCCGAGCCGAGCAGGAACTGCACCGCCCCATAGCCGAGATCGCGGGTGTACTCGGCGTCAAACGGGATCGGGTCAGCGCAACGCAGCTCGTAGCCGAGGGTCTTGTCGACCAGGGTGATGCTCAGCCCCAGTTCCTTCAGCTTGGCGACCAGCCGGTCCTTGAGCAAGCGGCCGAACTCGATCTCGCCGAGGCGGATGTGCCCGTGCTCGTCGCGGGTCACCTCGCCATAGCGGCCGAGCTGGTCGGCGTTCATCATCGTTTCCAGCCCCTCGGCGCCGATCGCTTCGAGAAGCCCTTCGGCCAGCACCACCACGCCGTAGTTCAACCCGCGAGCCTTCCGCTTGATGATCGAGCCGACAATGATGTCGCACACCTCATCGAGCGATACCTTGCGGTTGGGGAACTCCTCCGGGATGATCGTCACCGTTGCCGCCGCTGCCTTGCCGATACCCAGCGCCAGGTGGCCGGCGGCCCGGCCCATGCTGACGATCAGATACCACCGCGAGGCGGTGCGCGCATCTTCCGCCAGGTTCCGGACGATACCGACACCCACCTGCCGGGCGGTCTCGAACCCGAACGTCGGGGTGTTCCCCTGCAGCGGCAGGTCATTGTCGATCGTCTTCGGCACGTGCGCCACCCGGATCGCTCCGGCGGCGTGCTTGTACACCTGGCTGCCGGAGTAGGCGGTGTCGTCGCCGCCGATCGTCACCAGCATGGTGACGCCCATGCGGCGAAAGCTGTCGAGCACATTGTTCATCATCTCCTCGGACTTGGTCGGGTTGGTCCGGGAGGTGCGGAGGATGGAGCCGCCGCGGAGATTGATCGCCTTGACCTGGTCGATGGTCAGTTTCAGGTGGTGGTCGGTGTTCCCCTCGACCAGCCACTTGAACCCGTCGAGGAAGCCGAGTACTTCGATCCCCTGCTCGATCGCCTCGATGGTGACCGCACTGATGACCCCGTTGATACCCGGGGCCGGTCCACCACCGACGACCAGAGCCAGCTTACCTTTCGTCGCCATTTGCTGCCCTCACATGTTGAACGGGCGGTCGTCCGCCCATTCGGGATCCCAACCGGCCGACCGGGGTCGGTCGAGGTCCGGTCCTTACGCCGTCCCTGGCACAAGGCCGGCGAGCCGGAGAGTCGCCCTCCCCATCCGCCGGAGTCCCCGCTAGTGTAGAAATCGGACGGGCAGTTGCCAGGGGACCGAGCGGCGCCGTCGGCCGGCTGGAAAGCCATACGGCCATCGTCCGCCGTTTTCCACCTTCATCGGCTATCGGCGTGCAACACCGCCGGTTTGAGCGTCCACGCCTGCCGCTTCGCCACGTCCATCAGGTGCGGGGCGCGGAAGCCGGGCGGGAAGATCACCCAGCCCCACAGCCGCGGGTCGTCGTCGCTGACGTATTTTGCCGCTGCCAGGCGCGCCGGCCGCACCTCGATCCGCTCGGGCATCGGCTTGCCGGTGAGCAGATCGGCCGCCACCGCCGCCACCGCTCGCAGGTACGCCTCGGGCGGGACTGCGCTGCTGCCCAGCCAGACGGCGCTCGGCACCCGGCCGGACTTGCGGACCTGGTCGGCGACGTCCGCAGCGGTGCGGAGGAACTGGCTGGCATCAGTGATGACCGGCTCTTTCAGCGTCGGTACGGCGCCGGTCGGCCCGAGCGGGGTGTCGGCCAGCTCCAGCGCCGCCGCCGCCTTCGCCCCGGCACCGTGCCCAGCGACGAACCGGGTGAGCAGGTCGAACACCTCGCTGGCCGAGAGGGTGACGTCGCCATGCCGCTGGAAGGTGACATCGTCGCCGACCTCGGCGGCGATCGCCTTCAGGTCGCTTCGCGAAAACGCCTTGCCGCGCGCCCGGTCAGCGTAGAGCCGCGCCGCCTCGCCGGCGGTGATGAACTGCACCTCGGGGAAGCGCTTCATGAACGTGAGGTAGTCATTGAAGATCCGAAAAGACAGCTTCGTCTCCTCGGCCGACTTCTGCGGCGGGCGCTTCCACGCTGATCGCGGCGGGTTCGCCCCCTTGCTGAAGTTCACCCCGTCCCAGAACTGCTTGTGGACCCACTCGCACGGGTGATACACCGTGCTGACGATCCCGCCGCCGTCGGCCAGCAGCGCCCGTCGCGCCTCGGCGAACCGCTCGTTCGCCTTCTCCAGCAGTTCGGGCTTGTTCAGGTCGGCGCGGATGGTGTGTGTCAGCTGATACAGGTTGAGCACGCCGCCGAAGTGGCACGGCTGGCCGTCGAGGGCGACGTGCCGGCCGGCGTCGAGGTAGATCATGCCCCACTTTTTCAGCGCCCCGTAGCTTTGCGGACACCACGAGCTACCCGGCTGGCCGTAACAGGTCGGGGCGACGCCGAAGATCCGCTGCACGTCGAGTCTTCCCGCCCCCTCGCGCCGCTCGAACTCAGCCACGCCCTCGTCCCAGCCGAGGTTGGAGGCGTACATCGCCGGCGTCGGCTGGACGCTGTGGAAATTGGAGTGATAGCCGATCTCGTGTTTCTTCAAAGCGGCGATCACGTCGAAGCGCTTGCGCGCCTCCAGGGTCCGCGCCTTCTCGCCGACTACCTTGAACGTGCCGCGGATACCGTGGCGGGTGAGCATCTCGGCCACCTGCAGCGCCGCGTCGTCGCTGGCCGGCAGCAGGTAGTCCTCGGTGTCGAACCACAGGACGACGTACACCTTCGCCGCCGGCTTGCCGTCGCCGGCTGCGGCCGGGTGCGTCAGCGCCAGGGCAATCGCCAGGTAGATCACGAAACGGGACATCGACGGGATCCTCGGCGGGAGTTTACCAGCAGCGGCGGCCGGCTTCCAGCATGGCGGCCACCTCGCGGCGGGTGGTTTCGCTGCGCGCTCGCCGCGCAGCATGCTGGCCAGCTCCTCCAGCCGGTCGGCGTCTTCCAGCGGGGTGATGCCGGTGACGGTACGCGAGCCGCGGCGAATCTTGCGGATGGTCCAGTGGTGGCGGGCGTAGCTGGCGACCTGCGGCAAGTGGGTGACGCAGATCACCTGGTGCGTCTGGCCGAGCGCGGCCAGCTTCTGTCCGAGCACGTCGCCCAGCCGTCCGCCGACGTTGGCGTCGATCTCGTCGAAGATCAGCGTGCCGATGCGGTCGGAGCCGGCGAGGACGGTCTTGAGCGGCAGCATGGTCCGCGACAGCTCACCGCCGGACGCCACCTTGCGGAGCAGGCGGGCCGGCTCGCCGGGGTTGGCCGCCAGCGTCAGCTCCAGCGTGTCGATGCCCAGCGCCGGCACCTCGACCGTAGCGGCGTCGCCGGCAAGCTCGACCACGGTCAGCTCGGCGCCGAGCCGGGCCTCGGGCATGCCAGCGCGGTCAGCTCCTTCGTGTCCATCGGCCGCCAGCTTTTTCGCCACCTTGGCGCGGCTGCTTCGACAGCTCCGCGGCGGTGTCCTGCAAGGTGCGGAACAGGGCGGACAGTTCGCTCTCCAGCCCGTCGAGGTCGTCCTCGGCCGACTGCAGGCGTTTCTCCTGCTCGTCGAGCGAGATTCGATAGACGATCAGCTCGTCGATCGGCCGGCGATATTTCGACTCCAGTTTGCGGAGCATCTGTAGCGCGCTCGACCTCGGCGAGTCGGGCGAGGTCGGACTCCCACCGATCGGCGAGCCGGTGCAGCGCTGGGCGACGTCCTGCGTCTGGCTGCGCAGGCCTTCCAGCTGCTCGACCAGGGCGGCCAGGTCGGCGTCCATCGCCGCCCACCCCTCGGCCTCGCGGGTGACGCGGCCGATCCGCTCGACGACCGACCCCTCCTCGTCGTACAGGGTGGCATAGCTGGCCTCGGCGAACGCCTGCAGGTGCTGGGCGTTCGCCAGCCGGTCGCGTTCGCGGGCCAGCTCGACCAGTTCGCCCGGCTCCAGCTTGGCGGTGTCCAGCTCGTCGCGGCTCGAAGCGAATAGCGATAACTCCGCGCTGCCGCTGCTGGCGGCCGGCCGCCAGGGTGGTGTAGCTTTGCGGGCGGCGCGAAACCGCTCGGCGGCGTCGAGGTAGGCCTGGCGATACTTGCCCGGGTTGCCGAAGGCGTCGAGGATGTCCAGCTGGTGCGAGGGATGCAGCAGGGTTTCCGTCTCGCGCTTGACCGTGGATGTCGACGAGCAACGCGCCGATCTGCCGCAGGGTGCCGAGCGCGAGCCGGCTGATCGTTGACGTAGGCGTGACTGCGACCCGACCGGGTCAGGCGGCGGGCGAGCAGCACCTCGGCATCTGACAACGTCGTGTCGAGGAGTTTTCGATCTCGCTTCGCAGTTCCGGCCGGGTCAGCTCGAAGGTGCCGGTGACGCACGCTCCTCGGCGCCGCTGCGCGGAGCAGGTCGGCCGAGCCGCGATCGCCGAGCAGCAGGCCGACGGCGCCCGAGCAGCAGCGACTTGCCGGCCCCGGTCTCGCCGGTCCAGACGCAAAAGCCGCCCGACAGCTCGACGCGGACGTCCTCGATCAGCGCCCAGATTCTGAACCGATAGTTCGCGCAACATGCCGTTTAGAATAGAGGGGAACCACAAAGGACACAAAGAGCACAAAGAAAGAAGACCGCGAAGAAGAGTAATCAGAGTGGTTGAGTCCTCAGGCACGCTTGCAGGTAGCGATCACGGAAAGAGAACTGAGGCTCATGGCTACACTCGCCCAGATGGAGCTGACGAACAGCGATGGGGAGGGATGGAGGAGGTAGAGGACGCCGGCGGCTGCGGGCACGCTCAGGACGTTGTAGGCGAACGCCAGGGCGAGGTTTTGACGAATGCCCGCCATCGTCGCCCGGCTCAGCCGCCGCGCCCGCGCGATGCCGCGCAGGTCGCCGCGCACCAGCGTTACGCCCGCACTGTGCATGGCGACGTCCGTGCCGGTGCCCATCGCGATGCCGATCTGCGCCTGCGCCAGCGCCGGGGCGTCGTTTACCCCGTCGCCGGCCATCGCGACAATGTGCCCCGCGGCCTGCAGCTCGCGGATGGCGTCGGCCTTCCCCGCGGGAAGAACGCCGGCAACCACCTGGTCGATGCCCAGCTTGCCGGCGACCGCCTGGGCCGTGGTGGCATTGTCGCCCGTCAGCATGACGATGCGCAACCCGTCCGCGTGCAGCAGGCGAATGGCCTCCGGGGTCGATGCGCGAATCGGGTCGGCCACCCCCAGCAGGCCGGCGTACTTGCCATCCACGCCGACGAGGACCACGGTTTGCCCGTCGCGGCGCAGGCTCTCGGCGCGGTCATCGGTCGGGATGGGGATGTTACGCTCGGCGAGCAGGCTGGCTGTGCCGAGGACGACGCTGCGGCCGGACACCTCGCCCGTCACTCCCTTGCCGGTGTGCGACTGAAACACGCGCACGTCGGGCACGGTCAGACCTCGCGTCCGCGCCGCCTCGACCACGGCATGAGCGAGCGGATGTTCGCTCGCTCGCTCCAGCCCCGCCGCGAGCGTGAGGAACTCGTCGGCGGAAACGCCGGCCGCCGGTTCGACCGTCGCCAGCTGCGGCTTGCCCTCGGTGAGCGTGCCGGTCTTGTCGACCACCAGCACATCGGCCCGACCGAGCACCTCCAGCGCCTCGGCGTTCTTGATCAGGATGCCGGCCTCGGCGCCGCGGCCGGTACCGACCATCACCGCCATCGGCGTTGCCAGTCCCAGCGCACACGGGCAGGCGATGATCAGCACCGCCACCGCGTTCACCAGCGCCAGCGCCCAGCGCGGCTCGGGACCGAACAGCCCCCACCCCAGGAAGGTGAGCAGACTGACGAGCAGCACCGCCGGCACGAAGTAGCGGGCCACCTGATTCACCAGCCGTTCCACCGGCGCCCGCGTTCGCTGCGCCTCGCTCACCAGCCGCACGATTTGCGCGAGTAGGGTGTCGGATCCCACGCGCTCGGCGCGCATCAGGAATCCGCCGGTGCCGTTCACCGTGCCGCCGACGAGCGCAGCACCGGCCGCCTTCTCCACCGGGATCGGCTCCCCGGTGATCATCGACTCGTCGACCGCCCCGGCGCCCTCGATCACGACGCCGTCGACCGGCACCTTCTCGCCCGGCCGTAGCCGCAACCGATCGCCGACGCGCACCGACGCGACCGGGACGTCTTTTTCCTGACCGTTCGCTTCCACGACGCGCGCCGTCGCCGGTGTAAGGCGGAGGAGTCGGCGGATCGCCCCGGTGGTTGCGCTGCGCGCCCGCAGTTCCAGCACCTGCCCGAGCAGCACCAGCACCGTCACCACGACGGCAGTGTCGAAGTACGGCTCGACGGCGCCATGCGCTGTGCGGAAGCCGGCCGGGAACAGGCCGGGGGCAAGCGTCGCCGCCAGGCTGTAGAGGTACGCGGCGCCGACCCCGAGGGCGATCAGCGTGAACATGTTCGGGCTACGGTGAACGACCGAGGTCCACGCCCGCTGGTAGAAAGGCCAGCCGCACCACAGCACCACCGGCGTTGCCAGCAGCAGCTGCAGCAGGTTGAGCCGGTGCATGTCGAACCCGCGCAGCAGTCCGCCAGGTAGCATGTCCAGCATCGCCACCACGAACACCGGCAGGCCGAATGACAGGCCGATGACGAACCGTCGCCGCATGTCCGCCAGCTCGGGGCTGGCCGGTTCCGCCTCCGCCGTCCGCGCTTCGAGGGCCATGCCGCACTTCGGACACGCTCCCGACTGATCGCTCACCACTTCCGGGTGCATCGGACAGACATACTCCACCCGAACCGCCGGCGGCGCTTCCGGCTCCAGCGCCATGCCACACTTCGGACAGCTGCCGGGGTGGTCCTGGCGCACCTCCGGGTCCATCGGACAGACCCACATCGTCCCCGGCGGGGCCGGCTGCTCCGACATGGCTGGCCGCGGGTGGAGATAACGGTCGGGATCGGCCTGAAAGCGGGTCGCGCAACCGGGATGGCAGAAGTAATATGTCTGACCGTCGTGCGTCACCTTCGCCGCAGCTGTCGCCGGGTTGACCGTCATGCCGCAAACGGGATCGGTGGCGGTGGCGGTGGCGGCCATTTGCAGACTGAAGCCGGTCTTTTCACGCGGATGGTGACAGCAGTTCGGCTGGTCGTTTTCGTGCGCAGACATGGGTGGTTTCTCGCGTAAGTCGCTCGCTGGAGGATCCGACCGGGCCGCCATCGTGGCGTTCACGAGCCGGGTAGCCGGACGTCAGCCGGCGGCCTGCGGCAGTTTTTACTTCCGGGGATTACAATCGGACGCACGATGCCGATCATGCCGCTCCGATTCTGCTCGACCGAACGATTGAGCCGGCAACGGCTTGGTGCGAATCACGCGCAGCCTCCGGAGGATGGCATGGATCTTGCGTTAGACAAGAACCATCTCCTGTCCCATTATCCCAGGCAAGGCAAGGATCCACCTCATGCACCCGTCCCGGTTCACCGCCGCGAATCGCATCTCGTCGGCCCGCGTGAAGGCGGATGTCTCCTCCCCGAGCAATCGCACCGGGACCGAGGCGATGCTCCGCGACATGGCGTTCGTCCTGCAGCTGACCCAGCGCGTCAAGCAGGCGATCCAGCGCGAGGTCGCCGCCAGCAACTGACCGAATCGCGAGGTTCAGATGCCCATGTTCGCCAGCACATCAAGCAGTCGGCGCGCCACCCCGACGGTGACCGGGTGGTCGACCTCGGCCCGGTTGACGGCGTCCTCGAACCGCTCTCGCCAGGCGGCCACGCGCCGCGGATCGCGCCGGTGATGCAGGGCTTCCGCCAGGTGCGTCGTGGTCCCCGCCAGGTGCGTCAATTGATCCGACGCCATCGGCGCGCCCGCCAGGTTGCCGCTCAGCTCATGCACTAGCTCCGCCAGCACGGCACGCGCCTCGGCGTCCAGCGCGGTCGAGTCGCGCAGCATCCCTGCCACCTCCTCCAGGCGTCGCTGGATGTCCGGAAGGGAGGGCGTGCCGGACAGGTCGTTCTCGGTCATGACTGGCCTCTCACGTCTACCGCCACAGATGTCATGGTCGCTCCCGCCATTCTATGGGTCCCGAGGCAGTCGACGCACCGGGATGATGGTCGGGTAGGTTTGACGGATAATAGGGTCGTGCCGGGAGCGGTGGTTCTCGCTTGCCAGCAAACTTTGCTTGCGACGCGCAATTTGCCGAGCTATAGTCTCTTTCAGATTCTGCCAGGATGGGGCAGTCCATCGACTTTTCCGTCGATACGATAATCCTAGACTGCCGGTCGCCTTCGGACTCGCGCTCGATCGGCAAGGACTCAGTAGCTCGCCGGCCGGATCGACGTGCCACCGTCGGTCCCGTCGTCAGCATACCCCTCGGGATACCCTGGTAGCATGAACAACGCATCCACGTCGCCGCTGGCTGTTACGGTCGTTGATGACGAGCCGATGGCGCAGGATGTCCTCGTCCGTGCCGCCCGATCCTGGCACTTTCACTGTCAGGCCGCCAGCACCGCCGAACAGGCGCTCGAACTGCTGGAGCGGAACCTGACCCCGGTGGTGGTGACCGACCTGCGGATGCCCGGCCGCGGCGGGTTGTGGCTGATTCGCCAGATCCGCGAGCGCTGGCCGGAAATCGGCATCATCGTTCTCACCGCCGGGCACGACCCGGAGGCGACCACCGAGTCGCTCAGCGCCGGGGCGCACCACTACTTCTTCAAGCCGATCAAGCTCGACGAGTTCCGCCACGTCCTCGAAACCGCCTGGCGGACCTACCACGACGAGAAGGAGAAGGTCCGCCGCCGCTGCGAGCTGGAACGGGCGGTCCGCAAGCAGACTCATCGGGTGCGGCGGACGTACCTGTCCGCGATCACCAGTCTGGCTCGAACGATGGAAGAACGCGACCCGTACACCGCCGGCCACTCCCGCCGGGTGCAGGAGTATGCGCTCAGCCTCGCCCGGGCCATCGGCCTGGATGGCAAACAGCGGCGGTTGCTGAGCCTGGCAGCGCAGCTGCACGACATCGGCAAGGTGGCGGTGCCGGACGCGATCCTGCACAAGCCAGGCCCGCTGACGGCAGAGGAGTTCGCCGTGGTGCGTCAGCACCCGGTCGTCGGCGAACGCATCCTCAAGCCGGTGGTCCGCAATCGCACCATCCTCGCTGCCATCCGCGGCCATCATGAACGCATGGATGGGTCGGGCTACCCGGACCGGGTGCGCGGCGGGCAGATCCCCCTGCTGGCGCGGCTGATCGCCATCCCGGACTGTTTCGACGCGATGACCACCTCGCGCGCCTACCGCGGTGCCATGCCGGTCTGGCAGGCCACGCAGATCCTTCGCGAAGGGATCGGCAGCCACTTCGACCCCGAGCTTACCGCCGCCTTCCTCCGCATCGTCCCGCAGCTCGCTCTGGACCAGTCCCCCTCGGGAATCCTGCAACTCGACTGAACCGGCGCGCCAGGAATAATCGGCGGATTCCTTGACATCCCTCGTTTCGTATCCCACCCTTCCTGATGACGGCCCTGACCGGGGTTCAAGTCAGGTCGGGTCGTCCCCTGAACGCACAACGCGGTCGCGGTACAGCCGCCGATCCCCAGGTGTGTTCGGGCAGTGGAATGCCACCGGGTTCCTCGACAAAGGCAAACCACCCGCGAGGGTGGGACGCAAAGCCATGGGTCCCCCGCGGATCGCCAGGCCGCCGAAAGGAATAGTCCACCCGGGAGCCTACCGGCCGATCGTGTTGTGACGCCGGCATGTGGCAGGCGGAAATGTGCCGCCAGGTGATCGCTCCGACGCTTTGTCGGCGATCCAGTCCTTTTACCGGGGTGGCTTGCGCCACTCCGGACCCCGCGCCGCTGGCGGGTCCCACGAACCTTCCGGTTCGTCATCGGGCGGATTGCTCGCTCCGGGAAAAAGGGCGGAGGTTGGGTCCTTTTGCTGGACTACGAAAGGTAGTGACATGGTGACGAAGACGCTGCAGTCGGTCGTCCGGTTCCTCAACGACGAGAGCGGCCCGACCGCCGTGGAGTACGCGGTCATGTTGGCACTGATCGTGGTGGTGTGCATTACCGCGATCACCACCCTGGGCACCAACGCCAACAACACCTTCTCCTACGTCGGCGACAAGATTGGCGGGTCCGCCAGCTGAGGCGGCGATCGACGGGCCAGGACGGCAAATGCACCGGGGGCGGGAGACTGACGTCTCCCGCCCCCGGTTCGCTTATCCCCAGAGGGAGGAGCGAGTTACTTGCAGCACTTGCGGACGCGGACCGGCTTGCAGCAGACCGGCTTGCAGCAGGTCGGCTCGCAGCAGACCGGCTGGCAGCAGGGCGTCTCGGTCACGGTCTTGCAGACCTGCCGGCACACCATGCGGGTGCACTGGACCTTCTCGGTCACCGGCACGCACTTGGTCACCGTGCGGGTGCCGGTGCAGGGCACGCACTTGCACACCAGGACGGTGTAGTTCTCGGTGACGCACTCGGACACGGTGCGATTCACACAAACCTTGACCATCTCCTGCACCGGGACGAGCTTGTTCACGCAGACGGTGATGGTCTGCGGGACGCACTCGACCGTCGACACCATCTTGGTGACCGGGGTCTCAACCCACACCTTGTTCGCCACCCACACCTTCTTTTCCTTGAACTTCGGGCACTCCTCGCAGCAGCACGGGTTGCACCGCTCCTTCATGCGGGCGCACAGGCTCTTCTTGGCCGGCACCAGGCAGCACTCCCAGTGACCGCAATCGACGCACTTGCGCTCGATGCAGGTGACCGGCTTGCAGACGACGACCTTCTTGACGATCGTCCGGCACTCGGTGGTCGGCACGCACTTGTAGGTCGTGCGGCACTCTTCACGAATCTCCGGCACCACCTTGCAGATCGTCTTGGTGCAGGTGCGGACTTCCGGGACCATTTCCTTCTTGATGTAGGTGTAGGTCTCGGTCACGCACACCGGCTTGTAGACGGTGCGGCAGGTCTCGTAGGTCTCGGGCACCCACTCGTTGACGGTGATCGTCCGCGTGATCGGCGCGCACGCCGGAGCGCACGGCGCCGGGCAGCACGGGGGCGGACAGCAAGCGGCCTGAGCCAGGCTGCTGGCGGCGAACAGCGCGATGCCGGCCAGCACGCCGCGGATCAGATGGCGGAACATTGCCTCATTCTCCCAGGATAGGGCTCGTCGTTCTCCCTACATAACCACTCTGTAAGGTCCCGTTCGAGCCGTGTTGGTTACTGCACTGGCAATATGCCTGATCCTGGAAAAGGGGCAAAGATGAGATGAATTGAAAAGAGGGAAAAGTTGCCAAGTGTAGACAGTTTAGGAAGGTGAAGCGGATTGCAGCAGTCGGCACAATGCCCACGGCTGCATGGAAGGGCCGTATACTCGGCCTGATCGGCATCGTCGGCACCCAGGACAGCCCTCCTCGCGACGGAGGTCGGGAATTCCCTGATGGCACACGGGATGATTGATACACGACTTCCGAATCAGCCATCATAGGTGACAGCAGGAGGGGTAGCGCCGGCCGAGTTTGTCGAGCAGCCGATCGGGGTAGGCGTTACCCAGGCCCGGAACCGCTGTCGGATCCTCGATCAGCAAGCAGTGGTGTAGCGTCGCCACTCCATCGGGTTCGTCCATCGGGCAACTCCGCAAGAGGGACGTGAACACCCGAGACCGTACTGAGCAAAAGTTCAGATCTGTCAAGCTCGGTAAGAGAGGCCTTGAATCGTCTCATCCGACATCCCGGGGATGCGTCTCGGCGCCCTCCTGGTCTTCGCCCCGGGGTGGACCTTCCGCTCTTTATGGAAAAGTCATGGTCGAGTAACGGGGATCGCCCTACAAAGCACCAGTACACCGATGAGTACGGTGATCGCCCCCTGGAAGTGAAGGCGGGCGGCGACCTTCAACAGACCATTCCCCGTCGGTCCCTTCACCCGCCTCACCGTTCTCTTCAACCACCGAGCGGAGGTACGTCGGCAGAACCGGGTGGTGCCTCGTGCTCGCGGATCACTGGCGCGAGCAGGAGTGGTGTTCCCCGTCGGACACACCCCGTTCCCATCTTCACGGGGCGGTGGCATATCTCCTGTGACGGTATGCTGTTACCCGTTTGCACCAGCCTTTTCCGCGAGCCGGGCACATGACCTCTGTCACCCAGATCCTGACCGCCCTCGAACGCGGGGAACCGACCGCTGCCGAACAGTTGCTCCCGATCGTGTACGAGGAGTTGCGGCAGCTGGCGGCCCGCCGACTCGCGCAGGAGAAGCCCGGCCAGACCCTCCAGGCCACCGCACTGGTTCATGAAGCCTACCTGCGGCTCGTCGGCGGGGTACAGCCCCGGGCGTGGGACGGACGGGGACACTTCTTCGCCGCCGCCGCCCAGGCGATGCGGCGCATCCTGGTCGAGTCGGCCCGGCGCAAACAGCTCGTCCCGCGGGTGACCCTCGATGGGTTCGAGCCGCACACTTCCGACGCCGACACTCGTCTGCTGGAACTGCAGGACGCCCTCGATCGGCTGGCCGCGAGCGAACCGCTGGCGGCCCGAATCGTCGAGCTGCGGCTTTTCGCCGGACTGTCGGTCGAGGAAGCAGCGGCTGCCCTGAAACTGTCGCGGGCCACCGCCTACCGCGAATATACCTTCGCTCGCGCCTGGCTCTCGGCCATCCTTTCCGACAATCCGGCCGGAAGTGAGACGAATCGACCGTCTGATTCGCATGGAGTGTAATACCCTCGTGAGGCGAAGATGTCGGCGGAGCCACGATCCATCAAGGAGCTGTTCCTGGAGGCGCTGAGTGCGCCCGCCGAGGATCGTGCGCGCTGGCTGGAGGAGGCGTGCCGGAACGACCCGCACCAGCGGGAGCTTCTCGTGAAGATGCTGGCCGCCCACAACGCCCCGCAACCATTGTTCGATCAGTTCCTCCCGATAACCGTGGCGGACCGGGGGGACCGACGCTTCGCCACAGTGACGGCGCCACGGACGAGCGAAACCGCCGGCGTGGCCATCGGGCCGTACACCCTGGTCGAGCCGCTCGGCGAGGGCGGTTCCGCTACCGTTTGGCTCGCCCGCCAGCAGGGGCCGATCGAGCGGCAGGTGGCCCTGAAAGTCATTCACTCCGCCCTGATGAGCCGCCAGGCCCTCGCCCGCAGCAAGGTCGAGGTGCAGGCACTGGCGGTGGTGGACCACCCGAACATCGCCCGAGTGCTCGACGCCGGCGCGACGGTGGACGGCCGTCCCTATCTCGTCATGGAGCTGGTCCGCGGGGTTCCCATCACCCGTTACTGCGACGAGCACCGACTGGCGGTGGACGATCGGCTCCGCCTGTTCCTGATGGTCTGTCGTGCCGTCGAGCACGCCCACATCAAGGGGGTCATCCACCGCGACCTGAAGCCAACGAACGTCCTGGTGGGGCGGGTTGACGGTCTGCCCAAGGTCAAGGTGATCGACTTCAGCATCGCCAAGGTGGTCGGCCAGCCCCTGACCGCGCCGCCGGCGACAACCGCGGTCGGGACGCTGGTCGGTACACTCGAGTACATGAGTCCCGAACAGGCGAAGCTGGACAACGTCGACATCGACATCCGAACCGACGTCTATTCCCTCGGAGTGCTCCTGCACGAGCTGCTTACCGGGACGACGCCGCTGGCCGGTGCGAAGCTGGAGGCTCCGCTGCTGGACGTGCTACGGGCGATCCGCGAGGAGGAGCCGCTTCGGCCCAGCGCCCGCCTGACCGGCCAGGCGGCCCGAACGGTGCGCGGCGACCTGGACTGCATTGTCCTGAAGGCGATCGAAAAAGAGCGCAGTCGCCGCTACCAGTCGGCCGGCGAGCTGGCGGCGGATGTGGCCCGCTACCTGGCCGAAGAGCCGATCCTGGCACGGCCGCCGAGCGCCGCCTATCGACTGGGAAAACTGGCCCGGCGCCACAAGGGTCGACTGGCCGTCGCCGTAACCCTGACCCTGGCGTTCCTGGTGGCGGCAGCCGGGGTCGGCTGGGCGGTGCGGGACCGGGCGGCAGTGCGCGCGGACGCCGACCGCGCGCGCGCCGATCGGGTGTCCCGGCTGGCCGCCCGTGTCGAGCTGGTCCTGGCCGAACTCGACCGGCTGGCCCGGGACCAACAGTGGGACGCGGCGCTGGCGGCGGCACGCAACGCCGAGGCCGTGATCGGCGAGGGTGAGCCGGCCGACGACACCCGCGCAGCGGTGGCGGCTGCGGTGCGTGAGCTGGAACTGGCCAGGGAACTCGACCGCATCCGCACCGCGGCGTCGGTGTGGAAAGAGGGTGCGTTCGATTTCGCCGGCGCCGACCGGGCTTACGGGGAGACGTTCTGCCGGTTCGGCGTCGACGTCGAGTCCCTGCCGTGCGCGGACGCCGTGGCGCGACTGGTCCCACACAGCCGGATCGTCGCGGCGGTGGCCGTGGCGCTGGACCACTGGACCTTCGTCCGCCGGCGGAAAGGCAACGACAGCAAGGCGACAGCGCCGCTGATCGAGTTGGCGAACCGACTGGATCCCGATCCGCTGCGGACCCGACTGCGGCACGTTGGTCGGCGGGAGACCGACCCGGCCGTTCAGGCCGAGTTACGGCAACTGGTGGAGTCTGTGAATGCCAGGGACCAAAGCCCCACCACCCTGGGAATCCTGGCTGCCGCCCTGAGCCGCGCCGGGCTGGTGGAACTGGAGGAACGTGTGCTCCGCGAGGCCCAGAGCCAGCACCCCGACGACTTTTGGGTGAACCTCCAGCTGGCGAATCTGATGCGCGGACGGAAGGGGGCCGCGGCAGAGGTACAGTTCTGCCGGGTGACCGTGGCCCTCCGGCCGACCAGTACGGCGGCGCTGAACAACCTGGGCTTCGCTCTCCTCGACCAGGGCCAACACACCGAGGCGGTTGCCTGTTTCCGTCAGGCGACCGCCCTCGACCCGCAGTTCGTGATCGGCCACCGCAACCTCAGTCGGGCACTGGAGCGGATGGGCGACCTGGACGGGGCGGTCGCGGCGACGCGCCGCGCTGCAAACGTGGAGCCACGGGACATCGCCCACCTCGATAACCTCGCCCGGTTGTTGGCGCGACAGCGGAACCACACGGAGGCGCTGGCTTCCCTTCAGAAAGCCATCGAGATCGCGCCGGACAACTCCTATCTTCACAACAATCTGGGGCTTACTCTTCTCGACCTGGGGAGACTGGACGCCGGCACGGCTGCCTTCCGCAAGGCGGTGGCGCTGGATCCGAAAAACCACCGGGCGCACACCAACCTCGGGACCGCTCTGGCCGGCCAGCGACAACTGAACGAGGCGGTCGCCGCGCACCGCGCGGCCATCGCCGTGAACCCCACCGCGGCCAGCACCCACGACGGACTGGGCTGCGCCCTGGCGATGCAGGGCAAGGCGCGTGAGGCGGTGGCCAGTTTCCGCAAGGCGATCGAACTGGACCCCAAACTGCCGGCCGCGCACCGGAACCTGGGTCAGGGACTGGTGTACCTGGGCGACCTGGAGGGGGCCGCCGCCGCCTACCGCAAGGCGGCCGAGCTGGAACCCAGTCATGCCCCGACCGCCAACAACCTGGCATTTGTGCTGCTGAAGCTTGGCAAGGCTGACGAGGCCGTCCCCTGGTTCCGCAAGGCAGTCGAACTCGGGCCGCGTGCCCCCCGCACGCACTACAACCTCGGCTTTGTCCTGGAGCGGCAGGGGAAACGAGAAGAGGCGCAGGCCTGTTATCGGAAGGCGCTCGACCTGATCCGGCCGAGAGTGAAAGAACGGCCGACGGCGGATAGCCTGGAAACCCTGGCGGAAGCCGCAGCACGGTGCCAGGCGTGGCGGGAGGCCGCCGACGCCCGAGAACAGTTGGCCCGCCTCCGCCCGCCCAAACCAAGCGACAAGCTCTACCTGGCGATGGCGCACTGGCGGGCCGGGAACCAGGCGGCGGCGCGGAAGTGGCACGCCGAGGCGCTTGGCGACCTGGCCAGGCTAGCAACGCTGGAACCGAGGCTGGCCGCCCTCAAGAAAGAAGTGGACGGCCTGGTCAACGCGCCTCCGACCGCGAAGGCCCCATCGCCACCCGATGCACCTCGTTCAAGCCCAATGCCGTAATCGATCGTCATGTTCCTCTCAGGAGATCCGTAATGTGTAATCCGACCCCTCCCACGCGCCGCGAGTTCGTTGCCACCGCCGGGGCCGCTGCCTTTGCCCTGCCCGCGCTGGCGCACGCCGCCGATGCGCCGGTGACGCGGAAGCCCGACGACGTACTCAAGGATCTGATGGCAGGCAACCGGCGGTTCGTGGAGGGCAAGCTCGAGCACCCCGGCCGCAGTCCCAAGGACTTCCAGGCGCTGGCCTCCGGGCAGGCGCCTCCGGCCATCATCGTCGGTTGTGCCGACTCCCGCGTGCCCCCCGAAGTGGTCTTCGATCAGGGCGTCGGCGACCTGTTCGTGGTGCGCGTGGCCGGCAACATTGTCGCCGGCGCCGGGCCGCTGGTGAAGGGCAGTGTCGAGTTCGCCGTCGGTGTGCTGGGGGCGCGGCTGATCCTGGTGCTGGGACATACGGAGTGCGGGGCCGTCAAGGCGGCCATCACGCATATCGAGGGCAACGACAAGTTGCCCGGGTCGATTGGCGAGCTGATCGATCCAATCCGGCCGGTGGTGCGGCGGCTCAAGGGCACGGCGGCGAACAAGAAGCTGGCTGCCGTCACCCGGGCCAATGTGCTCGAAGGCGTCAAGCGGTTGCAGGAGCTGTCGCCAGTGCTGGCACCGATGGTCAAGTCCGGCGAGCTGAAGGTGGTCGGCGGCGTCTACGACCTGGCCACGGGCAAGGTTGGGTTGGTCAGCTGATCAGTGCCGATGCGGCGCAGATGGCCGTAAGCCCCCCAAGCGATGCCGCCACGAGGCGGCACGGGAGTTCGTCTTCATGTCTGCCAATGCAACCCCGCCGGCGGGCGGATCCGCCGCGGCACTGGCCGTTCCGCTGCCGGTACTCGTCGTCCTCCGCGGCGTCGGCCAGGTGTTCTTCCAGGACAACGCCCTGACCGGGGCTGTTCGTCCTGGGGATCGCGGCTCAGCTCCCCGCTGATGGCCGTTGGCGCCGTGGTCGGCTCGGCAATCGGTGCCGCCCTGGCCCAGGCGCTCAAGTTTGACCAGGGCGAATGGGAGGCCGGCATCTACGGCTTCAACCCGACGCTGGTCGGTATCGCCACGTTCTTCTTCTTCCAGCTGGGAGTCGTCAGCATTGGCCTGATGGCCGTCGGCTGTGTGGTGGCGACGCTGCTGACGCGGGCGATGCGCAAGCACCTGCCCTTCCCGACCTATACCACGCCATTCATTGTCACGACCTGGGCCGTCTTTTTCCTCGGCCGGGCGCTGGGCGCCGAGGCGACAGTCCTCAGCGGACCGCTGGTGCCCAACCTGCCGCTGGGGTATCTTCTGACGTCGGTACTCCACGGCATCGGCCAGGTGATGTTCCAGGACAGTGTGTGGACTGGCATGTTCTTACTCGCCGGAATTGCCGTCAGCGACCGCGAGCATGGCGGCTGGGTGTTGCTTGGCTCGGTCGTCGGCATGCTGGTGGCCAGTTACCATGTCTCCGTCGGCGCCGACTCGATCGACCCGGAGCGGCTGATCGAACGGGCCCGGTTCGACAACATCCAGCTTGGCCTGTACGGGTACAACGCCACCCTGGCCCCGGTGGCCCTGTTCCTGCGGCGGAGGTCACTGCTCGCCCCGTTGCTGGGCATCTTGCTTGCCGAGCCGCTCACCGAGTTGATGCCGCTGCTGGGGCTGCCGGCGTTGACTGCTCCCTTCGTACTGGCCACCTGGATCGTCCTGGTGCTTGCCTGGCTCGAAGGCCGGTTGTTTGGGCCGCGGTCGTCGCCGGCCAACTGACCCTCCCCCTGACCCGTGATCGGGCTTCCCGTGGCCCCAACCAAGGAGTGTTGTCCATGAACCTGTCCCCCCAAGAGCGCGACAAGCTGCTGATCTACACCGCCGCCCTGGTGGCCAAGGACCGCAAGAAACGCGGCCTGAAGCTCAACGTCCCCGAGGCGACCGCCCTGATCACCGCCGAGCTGATGGAGATGGCCCGCGACGGCAAGAGCGTCTCGGAGATCATGTCGGCCGGCCGTGAAATCCTCAAAAAGAGCGACGTGATGGAGGGCGTCGCCGAGATGATCTCGATGATCCAGGTCGAGCCGACCTTCCCCGACGGGAGCAAGCTCGTCACCGTTCACGACCCGATCCACTAATCCCCAGCGAGGCCACGCACATGATCCCTGGCGAATACCTCTTCGACGGCGGCGACCTCGAACTGCACGCCGGCCGCACGCGCGTCACCATCACTGTTAACAACACCGGCGATCGGCCGATCCAGGTCGGCTCCCACTACCACTTCTTCGAGACCAACAAGGCGCTGGTTTTCGACCGGGTCAAGGCCTACGGCATGCGCCTGGACCTGCCCAGCGGCACGTCGGTGCGTTTCGAGCCGGGTGACACCAAGGAGATCAGCCTGGTGCCCTATGGCGGGCACCGCGAGGTCTATGGGTTCAACGGCCTGGTGATGGGCCGACTGGACGATCCCTATACCCGCGAACAGAGCCTGAAGCGCTGCATCGAGCAGGGCTACGGGCACAAGCCGTCCAAGTAACCCGGCGTCAGAACCACCCCACTGAATGGACAGGGCGACCACCCCATGAGCGTGAAACTTTCCCGGCAAGCCTATGCCAAGAAATATGGGCCGACGGTCGGCGACCGCGTCCGGCTGGCCGACACCGAGCTACTCATCGAGATCGAGAAGGACTACACCGATTACGGCGAGGAGTCGATCTTCGGCGGCGGCAAGTCGATCCGCGACGGGCAGGACCAGTGCCCGGTGCAGACGCCCAACAGCCCCGACCACCTCGACCTGGTGATCACCAATGCCGTGGTCATCGACCACTGGGGCATCGTCAAGGGAGACATCGGCGTCAAGAACGGCCGCATCGTCGCCGTCGGCAAGTCGGGTAACCCGTTGACCCAGTGCGGCGTCGATCCGCGGTTGGTCATTGGCCCGCGGACCGATGTGATCGCCGGCGAGGGCAAGATTTGCGTGGCCGGCGGCATCGACACCCACATCCACTTCATCTGCCCGCAGCAGATTGAAGTGGCGCTGTGCTCCGGCATCACCACCCTGATTGGAGGCGGCACCGGCTCGTCGACCGGCACCTGGGCGACCACCTGCACGCCAGGGCCCTGGTACGTCATGCGCATGTTGCAAGCCTTCGAGGGTCTGCCGATCAACGTCGGCATTCTTGGGAAGGGCAACGCCAGCCTGCACAAGCCGCTCAAGGAGATGATCGAAGCCGGCGCGTGTGGCCTGAAGCTGCACGAGGACTGGGGCACCACCCTCAAGGTGATCGAAACCAGCCTGGAAGTGGCCGACGAATACGACATCCAGGTGGCCATTCATACCGACACTCTCAACGAGTGCGGCTTCCTCCAGGACACCGTCCGGGCGATCAACGGGCGGGCCATCCACAGCTTCCACACCGAAGGCGCCGGCGGCGGCCACGCACCGGACATCATCAGCATCGCCGGCTTGCCCAATATCCTGCCGTCCAGCACCAATCCGACCCGTCCGTTCACGACCAACACGATCGATGAGCATCTCGACATGCTCATGGTGTGCCACCACCTGAAGCGGAGCATCCCCGAGGACGTGGCGTTCGCCGAGAGCCGCATCCGCGCCGAGACGATTGGGGCGGAAGACGTCTTCCACGACTGGGGCGTCATCAGCATGATGAGCTCCGACTCGCAGGCGATGGGCCGCATCGGCGAGGCGATCGTCCGCACGTGGCAGACGGCGCACAAGATGAAGGTGCAGTTTGGCCCGCTGAAGGGCGACAGTTCGCGCAATGACAACGAGCGCGTGAAGCGCTACGTCGCCAAGTACACCATCAACCCGGCGATCACCCACGGTCTTTCCGAGCACGTCGGCAGCATCGAGGGCGGCAAACTGGCCGACCTGGTGTTGTACGAGCCGGCCTACTTCGGTGTGAAGCCGTTCCTGGTCATCAAGGGCGGCATGATCGTGCAGGCGCAGATGGGCGATCCCAACGCCAGCATCGCCACTCCTCAGCCGGTGTACATGCGGCCGCAATTCGCCACCTACGGCGGGGCACTGGCCAAGACGTGCCTGTCGTTCGTGTCCCAGGCGGCGTACAAGGCCGGTGTGGCGCAAAAGTATGGCCTGCAACGAGAGGTCGTGCCGGTCGAGGGCTGCCGCCGGATTGGCAAGAAGGACATGAAACGCAACGAGGCCACGCCGGACATCAAGGTGAATGCCGACACCTACGAGGTGACCGTCGACGGCAAGAAGGTATATAGTGAACCGCTCAAGGAACTGCCGATGACCCAGCGGTACTTCCTGTTTTGACCTGCACCACGGTCGGGTGAGGGACGGCCCTTGCCCGACCGTGCTTTCTGGAAACCGATGAATCTTCGACTCCTGCAAATCTCCGATTCGGCACTGCCGATCAGCGGCTACACCCACTCCTGGGGGTTGGAAGCGGCGATCGCGCGCCGGCTGGTTCACGACCCCGAATCCCTGGAACGGTGGACACGGCTTTGGCTCCGGCACAGCCTGGGGCCGCTCGAAGGGGTGCTGGTGGCTGCCGCCTGTCGGACGGCCGCCGGTGGCGATCCGTCCGGTGTGGTTCGCCTGAACGAGCTGGCCGAGGTATCGATTGTCCCTCCGTCGACGCGGCGAGCCAGTCACGAGATGGGTGAGCAACTGATCGCACTGGGACGGACCTGGGGCTGGGCCGGGCCGCATCTGGACCCGTACCTGCGCCACCAACCCGAAGGCTGGCACCACCCGGTGGCGTTTGGTCTGCTGGGAGCGGTGGCCGGCGGCACACCCCACGAGGTGTTGACCGCCTATCTGCACCAGGCCGCATTGGGAGTGATCGGCGCGGGGGTACGGGCCATCCCGGTCGGCCACACCCACGGCCAGCAACTGCTCGCCTATCTGCACGACGACATCGCCGCCCTAACTACCGAGCTACACGACCGCGATCCCCAGACCGCCGGGGCCGGCAGCCCCAATTACGAGGTGCTTTGTGACGAACAGACCCGACTATACGCTCGAATGTTTCGGTCCTGACCTGGGGGCTACCCCGCCGACTCGCCGGCGGCGTCGCGCCCGCCGGTGGGGGGCGGTGCATCACAAGGACCACAGCCACGACTACATGGGCCACTCGGGACCTGCGCGCTATGCCGGAAGCAAGCGGCAGGTGTTCACCCTGGGCGTCGCCGGCCCCGTTGGCTCCGGCAAGACGGCGCTGGTCGAGCTGCTTTGCCACGCACTGTGGCCCGAGATCAACTTGGCCGTCATCACCAACGACATCTACACCCACGAGGACGCGGAGTTCCTCTCGCGCCGCCAGGCGCTGCCGCTGGAACGGATCGTCGGTGTGCAGACCGGCGGCTGCCCGCACACGGCGATTCGCGACGACGCCAGTGCCAACCTGAGCGCGGTGAGCAATTTCCAGCGGATGTTTCCCGGCCTGGAACTGGTCATCGTCGAATCTGGTGGCGACAACCTGACGGCGGTGTTTTCACGCGAGCTGGCCGATCGCTTCATCTTCGTGATCGACGTGGCCGAGGGTGACAAGATTCCGCGCAAGGGGGGGCCGGGGATATGCAACAGCGATCTGCTTGTGATCAACAAGATCGACCTGGCACCCCATGTGGGAGCGGACCTGGAGGTGATGCGCCGCGACAGTCTGCGGATGCGCGGCGAGCGTCCCTTCCAGATGGTCAGCATTCGCCAGAAGGAGGGCGTCGAGGAGGTGGTGCGGTGGGTGCGCGAGCAGTTGCCATCACGCGCGAAGACTTCGTAACCCCACCTGAGTTTCGCGACCTGCGGCTGGCCGCCGACGGCACGGGCCGGATTGGCGGCACCCGTGTCGAGTTGGTCCGCGTGGGCGACGAGACGCGGATGGGGGGCTTCTATCAGCAGATCCCGCTGCGGGTGATGCCGCCGTTTGTGCTGGATGGCCAGCCCGCGTCGCTGCTCTACCTGATCACGCTCACCGCCGGGCTGATGGACGGCGACGGGCACCTGATGGAGCTGACGGCGCGGCGGGGCACCCGGTGTGTGGTCACTGGCCAGTCGGCGTCGCGCGTCCACCCGTCGATCGGTGCCTTTGCCACCCAGCAGTGGGCGGTGGATGTGGAGGACGACGCCTGTCTGGTGGTGCTGCCGGGGCCGACGATTCCGTACAAGGGTTGCCGATTCTACCAGCGCGGACGTGTTGACCTGGCACGCACGGGACGGCTGGTGTGGGGCGACATCTGGCTGGCCGGCCGGTACGAGCGAGGGGCGCTGTCAGAGCGGTTTCAGTTTGGCCGCATCGTTCAGGATTTCGAGGCGCGACGGGCTGGCCGACTGGTTTATCGCGATCGGTTTTGCTGGGACGGGTTGTGGACGCCGGACGAGGTGGGCTGGTTCTTCGGCGGCGAGTTGGCGTGTGGGAGCCTGTACGTGGGCGGGCCGATGCCCAGCCAGCTGCCGGACCCGCCGCCGGGCGTGCGACGGGCGGCATTCCCACTTGGGACGGGCGAGGGTTGCGTGCGGTGGTGTGGTCCACCGCCACTGGTGACGGCTGACGTGGTGCAGGTGGCACTGGGGATTGCCGCTGGGTGGTCCGGCGAGTCGGCTCCGTGGCTGCTTGGTTCGAGTGCCCTGTCCCCCAACCACTGGTTTTCTCCAGTACAGGCGGCCGGGGCGTGAGCATCCGCGAACGGCGGGCATTCCGTTCGTGGACACCCACGCCCCGGCGGGGTGGTTAGAACTTGACCATCGCGCTCATCACGCCGGTTACCTGGTTGCGGGTGGTGGGGATACCACCACCGCCGAACGCTTCCTTGCCGGCAAAGTCGCCACGGACTTCCGGACGGATCTCGAGGTAGCGGGTCGGGTGCCAGTTGACGCCAACCGTCACCTCCGAGTAGTGCGTGGCGATGCCGGTACGGGTGCCGTTGACGTCATCGAACCACTCCGCCCTGCCCTGCAGGTCCCACTGGGCGTTCAGGTGGTAGATGCCGACGGTGTACAACCCGTACCACCGGCCCGTGCCGACCGGGGTGTTGGTGTCCCAGCCCATGTTGCACTGGACAACCTGGGTGAAGTTGTCGCTCCAGTCTTGCTGGACGCGCAGCTCGACCATGCTGACAAAGTCGCCGTTCATGCCAGGGGCGGCGAAGATGGCGTCGGGGCCGCAGTAGGTAGACGCGGTCAGCCGGGTCTTCTTCTCCTCCTGGAGCCAGTAGTTGATCTGGCCAATGTAGCAGTACGAGTGAGTGCTGCGCGTCACGAAGAAGGTGTTGGCCCCCATCGTGATGCCATTCCAGATGTCGAGCCGATCGTTGACGATCAACTGGGCCAGCGCGCCGGTGAATGCGCCGTCCTGCGAGTAGAAGAACTGGTAGTCGCTGGAGTAGAATGGCCGGTACGGCGCCAGGAACCCGTTGTAGCCGATGATGGTATTCATCCGGCCGACCTTCAGGTTCACCCCGCCCTCGGTCAAAATCGGCAGGTGGGCAGACAGATAGAGGTCGCGGAAGTCGTGATTAAACCGGGGGTCGGTGTTGTTCTGCCCAATGCCGCCTTTGGGCTGCCCGAGGGCCGCGTCGGCGCCTGCAAAGTAGCGGATGTTGAACCCGATGTCGAACTCGGTCTGGCTGAGCGGTTTCTGCAACACCAGGCCGATCTGGTTGAGCAGAAACTCGTCGCCGAAGCGGTTCTGCCGGGGCTGGGTCGCCAACAGGCCGGATCGTCCCGACACGCCCGTATAGCCGCCCTCGACCCAGCCGAACGCCCGGATGCCGCTATTGCCAAACAGGTTGGCCAGGCCCAGGCCGTCCATCAGAAACCGCACGTCCTCGACCGGGGTCGGGCCAAGCCGCACCCCCGGCGCATGACCAGCCACGTCTTCGATCAACTCGCCGGGCAGCGAGTGAGATTCCAGTCCGCTGGTGCGCTCGGTCTGAGGTGCTGTGGCGGTCGCCCCGTCCATCGCACCGTCGTAGCTCCCATTGCCGTACGTGGGTGTGACACTCGCGGCCCCGGTGTCGGGCAGGGCCGGTTGCACGTTCGCCGGTGGTGGGGCGGGTGTTTGCGACAGGAGCGATGGGGGCTGGGCGTGGGCGGCCAGGGCGCCCCCGAGAAGGGTGGCGATACCGCCTCCCACCAGACGTTTCCAGTTCATTGGGGATATCCTTCCGTGGATGGTGCGGCCGCGAACCGGGTCATCCGTGTCCGACTCGCTGTCATCTTTTATCGGTTTTTGCGCACTCGGGTTCCGATCCCCACCCCTCCAGGGGCCGCCCCCACCGCCCAGGCAGGGACGGGTGGTGCGGGTGGTATCACCTTTGCGGGCGGTCTCCCGCCGACTCTGCTCACCTCTGCCCGGCCGGCAGACGCCGGTATGCGCGACATTGAGGAGTGGGTAATTCGTGTTATCCGCCTTGCCGCCGAGAACCCATCGGGAGTCGCGTCACCGGCTGGCCCGGCGACGCGGAACCTGTGGCGTCACCGATCATCCGGAGGGTAAACCGCAATGGGACTTGCTGGGATCGTGCTTGGGCTGGCCCTGCTGATGTGGCTTGCCTATCGCGGCTGGAGCGTGTTGCTGGTGGCGCCGGTGGCGGCCCTGCTGGTCGCCGCGGCATCAGGCCAGCCGTTGCTCGCTCACTGGACGCAGACGTTCATGGCCGCCGCGGCGCGGTTCGTCGCCCAGTGGTTTCCGCTGTTCCTGCTGGGCGGGCTGTTTGGCAAGCTGATGGACGATAGCGGGTCGATCACCTCGATCGCCAACTTCCTGACCGACCGCCTGGGCACCCGCCGGGCCATGTTGTCGGTGGTGATCGCCTCAGCCGTGGTCACCTACGGCGGGGTCAGCGTGTTCGTCGCCTTCTTCGTGCTGGTGCCGATGGCCCAGAAGGTGTTCCGGGCCGCAGACATTCCGCGCCGGCTGATGCCGGCCACCATCGGCCTGGGAGCATTCACGTTTACCATGACAGCGCTCCCAGGAACCCCGTCAATCAATAATGCCATACCGATGCCGTATTTCGGCACCACCACGTTCGCGGCCCCCGGCCTTGGCATTCTCGCGTCGGCCATCATTCTGGCGTTCGGCCTGTGGTGGCTGGGCCGGGCCGAGGCGGCGGCGCGTCGAGCGGGTGAGGGGTATGGCATCGAGGCCGACCCGGCCCCCGTCGTCGACGAGAAGGTGCGCGAACACGCCACGGCGGACGGCACGTTCGACCCGGCGGAGACGCTGCACGGCAAGCGGGGCAGCGACACGCCGCCCTTCGTGGTCGCCCTGCTCCCCCTGCTGGTCGTCATGGCCATGAACTTCCTGATGTCCCTGGTGATTCTCCCGCGGCTGGACTTCTCGTTTCTTGGCCAGGAGATGTGGGGCGGAACGACGATAGCAGCAGTAGCTGGCATCTGGTCGGTGGCGGTGGCGCTGACGGTTGGAACCCTGCTGGTCATCGTGGCCAACTACCGGCGCTTGCCTTCGTTGCGGCAAAGCATGGACGCCGGGGCCAATTCCGCCGTGCTGCCGGTGCTGACTGTCGGCAGCCTGGTCGGGTTTGGTGCCGTGGTGGCGGCAATGCCCACATTCTCAGCGGTCCGCGACGCCGTGCTGACGCTCCAGGGCGGCCCGCTGGTTTCGCTTACCGTTGCCATGAACGTGCTGGCCGGGCTGACCGGCTCGGCCTCCGGCGGGATGGTGATCGCCCTGGACGCGCTGGGCGACACCTATATGCGCCTGGCCGTGGAGCACGGCATCAACCCCGACTTGCTCCACCGGGTGTCCGCCCTTGGTGCCGGCACACTCGACTCACTCCCGCACCACGGCACCGTCCTGACCATCCTGCAGGTCAGCCGGCTGACGCACCGGGAGAGCTACTTCGACATGGTGATGACCGTGATCGTCGGCGTCATCCTCGCCCTGATCGTGGTCCTGGTCCTGGGTTCGACGGTCGGATCGTTTTGACCGTTCATGGCCGGCGCGTGGGATGCCCTGGCCGGCAGCAGTCACGGTCTCCGTGGGGTACTCACCACGAGGGCGAGCGGGCGGGGCGGGGCGGAAACAAGAACCTTGCCACCTGGAGGATCAGCAGCCCCAGCCCAACCCCCGCCCAGTCGAGGAGCACGTCGCGCGTCGAGCCGTGGCGGTTCGCGGTGTACGACTGGCCGACCTCGGTGCCAATGCCGTGCAGGAGCAGCCCGGCGATCACCAGCCAGAAGACGACACGGGGGACCGGCAGCCAGCGGGCGAGCAGCGTCAGGACAGCATACGCCCCGACATGCAGCCCCTTGGCAAGCCAGAACTTCCACTGGTTCGGGATCGCTCGCGAGAGCCAGCCTGGCACCGGGTTTTCGGCCAGAAGCTCGTAGGTCCACAAACCCAGGAGGGCAAGAAACAGCACGAAAGGGAGGACGTGCCAGAGCCGGAACTTCTGCCGGGAGGACGGTGCCACTGGTGGGTTGGACAAGGCGTCATCCTCCGTGCGAGCGTGCATTGGCCAATGCGGTCGCATCGCCGGGTAGCGTCCCTGGCGCACACGACGGTCGGGCCATTGTACGGACGAGTCCGCCAGACAGCCAGTGGCGCCTTGCCGTGTTGCCTGCGTGGATGGTGGGGCGATCTGGGGGTGTGTCCCCGAACGCGATTGGATCGATCACTTTCGGTAATAGCTTACTTGATCCGGTGCGGTCAGCCCGCCGGAGACGATCGCCTGCAGTGCCTGTTCCGACGTCCAGCTCAGCTCGGTTACGTCCTCCTCCGGCACCAGCAGGAAGTAGCCGGAAGTGGGCACCGGGGTAGTCGGCACGTACACGCACAGCACCACCTTGCCGGTCGCCTCATCCCGGCAGGTGGAGGTCACGAAGGCAGGCGCTTTCACTCCGGGGTGTGGGAACGGAATCAGCACCACTCGCTGCGACCGTTGTTCCTCGCGTGGCCGGTCGAACGTCTGGAATACCTGGCGCACACCGCGATACACAACGGAGACGACGGGCACCCGCAGGAGAAGGTAATCGAGCGCCCGCCGCAGCCGGGAGCGGGCGAGGAAACCAAGAGCGTACAGCAGCACCAGCACGACGGCGACGGCGATCAGTGGGGCGACAAACCGCTCGAACCAGAAGGGCAAGTCCGCCTCCGGATGGCGGTGCAGGATCTTCCACAGCACCAGCTGGCCGAGCGGGTCGATGACATAGCGGATGGCGGTCACACAGAGCCACTGAACGACCCAGAAGGTGACCAGGATCGGCAGGACGATGAGCAGACCGGCGAGGATTCGCCCGCGGACGCCAAGCCAGACGGTGCGCAATGCCGAGTGGGTGTGTGCAGGCGGCGTGCTGGGGTTCACGGTTGCTGTCCTCCCTGCCATCGTCAGCCGGCGACCCGCCACGTCAGAAGTACAACTGACTGCGAAGCCAGAACATGTCGACGGCCTTCTGGGCAACGCCAGGGCGGTACTGCACCGGCTCGCCAAACTGCCCGTGCAGCCAGAACAGGTAGAACTTGACGTAGTCATTCCAGTACCAGTTCAGGCCCACCTCGGTTGTGGTCGCGGTGTTGGACCAGAGGGCCGGGTCGGCGAACTGGTGCGTGAAGATGGCCTCCCCCACCCGCAACTGGCTGACCCGGCCGGCAAGCTCCCAGGCGCCCCAGCCGCGCGTCTCGCCTTCTCGTACCGGGATGAGCGGCCGGCGTGGCGTGACGCGGGTCCGCTGCTGCACCTCCTCGCCGGTCAGGAAGTATCCCCCCGCCACATAGAAGCCTGAGAGTGGGACCCGGGCGGCTGGCCGGGAGGACGTCGCGTAAGTGCCGTAGCCGTACTGCCACTCGCCCAACAGCGACAGGCCGCCGTAGAAGTAGGCCAGGTGAGCCGATCCCTGCAGGCGGTCGCCGCGCTCGACCACGTCGTTGTTGAGCAGGAGGAACGGCACCGTGGCCTGGCCGGGTGTGTTCGTGTCGGGAGATCCGGCCCCGACTCGAAACCCCAGCGGCGTCGGCGGTGCGTTCTGCCGGCCAAACGCGACCGACGACCCAACGTTCAGGTGTTTCAGCCAGCGCACCGAATCGGTGTCCTGAAATGGCCGGAAATCGAGGTAGCCGACGAAATCCACGCCCTTGTCGAGGTTCTCGAACGAGTTGCGCGTGCCGTTGAAAACCCCGGCGGCATAGTCCAGCTGCTTGTCGAACAGGTAACCCCAGCCCATCAGCCCGAACTGGCGGTTCAGCCCGACGTTCGTCGAGTACAGCGACCGCTCCGGTGTCAATAGCCAGTAATTCGATACTGCGTACTGTTCATAGAGAAGCGGCACGAAGTAGCGGCCGAAACGCAGCTCGAAGGCGTCGTCGAAGTGGATGTTGATGAAGGCGTTCAGCACGTTCAGGTTGCCCAGCCCGCGGTTGATGGCGAACTCGTACTCGATCGGCTTGGTAATGTTGCCGTTGAAGAAGATACGCTGACGAGGCAGGTACATGCCGTTGTTGGCCGGGATCTGGTCGACTTCCCCCCACAGGCGGCCCTCGACCTGGGACTCGTAATGGATCTGAAGGCGGAACGCCTCGTCTTCGGTCTGGAACTGGAAGCCGGGACCGAAACTGAGCGATTTGAGGGGCAGCCGGCGGCTGCTGGTGATGTCCAGGTCCAGGTACGACGGCACGGGTGAGGTAGCGGCTCCCGGCGCGGTGCTCGGCGCCGCCGACTCGCCGGCGCTCCCCGCTGCCGCCTCTTCCGCGGGACGGTCCCGGTCCGTGGACTCGTTGTTTTGCCGCGGCGTCTCGCCGTTCCGTTCGAGCAGGCGGCGCATTTGCTCCGCATGCTCTTTTTCGTTCTTCTCCACCTGCTCGGTGAGCTTCTTGTTCTGCTCTTCGAGCGTCTGCAGGCGCTCCGCGACGGAATCGGCCTTCGCCGGCGGTTTCGGTGGATCCGGGGCCGCCGGCTGCCCGGTCGCCAGCGCCGCGCCCAGCCCGAGCAGCAAGGCGGCACATCCTGACCAGACGCGACAGGTTAGCATGATCGCTCGCCCCCTCGAACGAATGATGCGAGACGCGCCCTGGAGGGGGCGTTGCGGACGGTAGCGAAAAGTATTTCGGTGCGGAGGGGATACTTTTCGGCGCTGGCCCTGTCAAGGCCAACGGCTCAGCCTGCGACACCCTGTTTGCGGATCAGCCACCCGTTTGATGCAGTCCACTTTCTTCCGCCCGCTTGACGCATGGGCATTCGATTCCCATTCTGCGGAAGTGGGCAGATCAGCCGCACCGGCTGACCACGACCCGTTGGCACTCTAACCGATTGGCCCTCCCATGTCCCACTCTGCCAGGTCGCGACGGTCGTTCCTCCAAGCTTCCGCCACTGCGGCCGGGGCCATGCCGTTCACTTCCGGCCTGCTTCATGCCGCGTCGGAAGCGGCCGCACCGCTGATGGCCTACGTCGGGACGTTCAGCTCACCGCTCCGCGACGTACTACCGACCCAGGTTGACCTGCCGCCCGGCAATGGCCAGGGCATCCACCTGTTCCGCGTGAATCGCGCCACCGGCGCACTCACCCCTGCCGGCGTCTACCCGCTGGGAACCAGCCCCAGCTGCCTGGCGGTGAACGGCGCCGGCACCCGCCTCTACTCGGCCAACGAAACCGACCGCGTCGGCGACGGCAAGGAAGGCACCGTCAGTGCCTTCGCCATCGGCCGCACCGATGGCAAGCTGGAGTTGCTCAACACCGTCCGTTCCGGCGGGGCCGGTCCGACCTACGTCAGCCTTCACCCGTCCGGCCATTTCCTGCTGGTCGCCAACTACTTCGGCGGCAGTGTCGCCGTGCTGCCGATCCTGCCGGACGGCCGGCTGGGGGCTGCCACGGACGTCAAGACGGACGCCGGCAAGATCGGCCCCCGCCGGGCGACCAACGCCCCCTCGGGCAGCTTCGCGTTCAGCGGACACGACCGCACGCACGCCCACATGATCCAGGCCGACCCGTCCGGCCGATTCGTGCTCCACGTCGACCTCGGGCTGGATCGCCTGTATGTCTGGCGTTTCGAGGCGAGTAAGGGATTACTTCAACCAACTGACATGCCGGCCATCGCCCTGCCGCCTGGCGACGGGCCGCGCCATTTCCACTTTCACCCTAACGGGCGCTGGCTCTACTCGATCCAGGAGGAAGCCTCCACCGTCGTGCTGTTCGACTACGACGGCGCCACCGGCCGGCTCACTGCCCGGCAGACGGTGTCGACTCTGCCAGCCGGGTTCGCCGGCAGTAACTTCTGCTCCGAGATCCTGGTGTCCGCCGACGGTCGGTTCGTCTACGCCGGCAATCGGCTGCACGACAGCATCGCCGTCTTCGCCGTCGGCGCCGGCGGCGCGCTGAGCTATGTCGGCGAGGAGTGGACCCGCGGCAACTACCCGCGCAGCTTCGCGTTCGACCCCACCGGGCGGTTCCTCTACTGCTGCAACCAGCGCGGCGACAACGTCACCGTCTTCCAGGTCGATGGCAAGACCGGCGGCCTCCGCTTCACCGGGCAGTACACCCCGGTCGGAAACCCGTCGCACCTGGTATTCGTCGATCTGGGCATGGGGGCTGGGCGCTGAAGAGGGGACAATGGGGTATGTGCGGCAATTGGCGATATGAATATCGCCTTGTCGCCATTTGTGCCGCTCCGTCGTTGTCCCCTGGGGCATGCGTCGTAGGATAAGCGCCAGACTGATCCGTCGTCATGGGTCGTCCCCGCCGCCTTCCGCCTTGCCGGCTTCCACCTGTCGCCCTTCGCCTCCCACCTGAGGGTGTCATGCGCCTCGCCAGGAACAGCTCTCGCCTCGTTTCCGCCGTCGCTCTGGTAGCGGTGGCGCTTGTCGGAATGACTGGGCATGCGCCGGCGGCCGAACCGCCGCCGTTCGTGTGGATCGAGGCCGAAAAGCCGGCGGCGAGTGACGTGCCGGTCCGGCCGGCCGGCGCCGGCCACCCGGAATGGCTCTCGGGCGAACACTGGCTGTTCCTGTCGATCGACGCCGCTGACGTGCCCAAAAAGGTGCCCGCGGACGGGGCGGTGCTGAAGTACCCATTCACCGCTCCGACGACGGGGGACTACGACGTCTGGCATCGCGCCGGCATGGAGTATGTCCGGTCGCCGTTCCAGTGGCGGCTGGATGACGGGAGTGGGCGACGATTCACCCGCGCGATCCGAAGTACCAGACGGTCGACCTGATGGAACTGGAGCGTGTGGAACGAGGTCGGCTGGCTGAAGATGGGCCGGCAGCAGTTGGCGAAGGGCGAGCACACGCTGCAGATCCGGTTGCCCCGGCCGAAGGACGACAAGGGCCAGCCGACGCGCATCCTCTACGCCTCTGACTGCTTCTGCCTGTGTGCCGGCCCGTTCCACCCCCGCAACCGGCTGAAACCCGGCGAGAGTGGCCGCACGCCTGCCGATGAGAAGGCGGACGGCACGTCTTCGACCTGGCCGGTGCCGAAACGCCGGCCGAACGGACGGCGGTTACGCTGCAGGGGACGTGGGAGGTGTGCCGCCATGACGAGGCGTTGCCGGGGCCAGTCGCCGAGCCGATCCGCGACTTCCCGGCGCGCGCGCACTGGACGGCGATCGCCGTGCCCGGCGACAAGAACACGCTGCGTCCCGACCTGCTGTTCGCCCACCGGCTGTGGTATCGCACGCGCGTTCGCGTGCCGGCGGCGCTGGCCGGCCGATCGTTCGTGCTCACCTTCCCGCAGAACAGCCTGAACACCACCGTCGTCGTCAACGGCGTGCCGTGCGGTTTCGTCAAACACCCGTTCGTCCGCTTCGACGTCGACGTGACCGCCGGCATCAAGGCTGGCCAGGTCAACGAAATCTGTGTCGGAATAAGGGATTACTGGTACGGCTATGCCGCCAGTCCGACGCGGCCGATGAAGCTGCGCGAGAAGTTCAACCTGCCGCCCGACTTCGCGCGCATGGGGTTTCAGGACCTCGCCTATCCGGTGTGGGGGTCGATGCAGTCCGGCATCCTCGCCACGCCAACGCTGACCGCCGCCGGCTCGACCTACGCCGCCGACGTGTTCGCCAAGCCGTCGGTGGCGAAGAAGCATCTGGCGGCCGAGGTGACGGTGGCCAACCCGACGCGGAAGGCGGTGTCGGGCGAGGTGGGGTGTGCCGCCGTGGACGCCACGTCTGGCCGGGTCGTGAAAACGTGGCCCGGCGTGTCGTTCCAGGTGAACGCCGGTGGGCGAAAGCTGGTCGAAGTGACGGGCGACTGGTCCGATCCGCGCCTGTGGTGGCCGGACGACCCGCACCTGTACGACCTGCGGACCACGGTGACGGTCGACGGCAAGCCGGTCGACATGCGGCACACCCGGTTCGGCTTCCGCGAGTGGGGGCAGGACGGCAAGCACTTCACCCTCAACGGCGTGCGCTGCCGCGGCTGGAACATGGGCGTGGACGGGTCGACGCCGGACGAGTGGCTGACGTATTACCGCAAGACGCACCAGACGACGATGCGCATGGCCGGAGCCACCCAGGGCGGCATTCGGCCGTTCTTCGGCATGACGCCCGACGAGGCGCTCGACTGGACCGACCGCCACGGCGTGCCGGTCCGCCGCTGCGGCATCCTCGACGGCGAGGCGATCGGCTACATGGCGATTGAAACCGATCCGGAACTGGAGAAATTGCACCGCTCGAAGATCAAGATGGATCTGATGAACAACTGGGTCGAGCAGATGGCGGCCCAGGTGAAGGGGGAGCGGAATCACCCTTCTATTCAGATCTGGTCGATCGAAAATGAGTGGTTGTACATCAACTGTATCAACCTCTACGGCAACCTGATGGACGAGTTCGAGCGCGAGGTACTGCGCGGCACGCGGGCGGTGCAGGCGGTCGATCCGACGCGGCCGGTGATGACCGACGGCGGCGGGGCCAACAAGGACCAGGCGATGCCGGTCCATGGGAATCACTACGTCGCGCTGGACAACCCCTGGCGGGCTGACGGCGTACCCGGCGCAGGCGTACCGGCCAAACCCCAGCGGCGGCGGGCGCGGCCGGTGGGTGTGGGACGAGAAGCGACCGCGTTATCTGGGCGAGGACTTCTTCTTCACCGGCAACCACCCCGAGCTGGCGACCATCGGCGGCGAGACGGCGCTGACCGGCAAGGCCGGCACGCTGCGCGCCTGCGGGCTGGCCCTGCAGATGTTTCAGCAGGGCTATCGCTGGGCCGACTTCGCCGCCTGGGACTTCTACTGCAACCCGGGCGATGCCGACGACAGCCAGTGGTTGTACTTCAAACCGCGCGTGGTGCTCTGCCGCGAGTGGGACTGGACATTCCTGCCCGGCCGGCCGGTCAAGCGGAGTTTGGCGATCTTCAACGATACGCATCACGCCGACCCGATCCGCTTCAGCTGGGCGCTGACGCTGGGCGGCCGCAAGGTGGCCGGCGAGGAGCAGGATTACGACGTCAAGCCGGGGATGCGCCACGAGTTCGAGCTGAACTTGCCCGTCCCGCCGGTCGAGGCACGCACCGAGGGCACGCTGAGCCTGGTGCTGACGGTACACGGCAAGGAACTGTTCCGCGACACCAAGGCGGTCACGGTGCTGCCGCCGGTCGTGCGCCATGCCGGCACCGACGCCGCAGCGCTGCATGTTTACGACCCGGCAGGCGGGGTGACGAAGTTCCTCACGGCACGCGGCATCGGCTTCACCACCTTGGCGGACCTCAAAACGCTGCCGGACGCGGCGAAGGTGCTGCTAATCGGCAAGGATGCGCTCGACGCCACCGAGAGCGGGGCGAGCCGGCTGGCGGCGTGGGTGGCGACGGGGCGGGCGGTGGTGGTGCTCGAGCAGGCGCACCCGTTGCGCTATCAGGCGCTGCCGGCCGACATGGAGCCGGCGACCAACGACGGCCGCATCGGCTTCCTCGAAAACCCCGACCACCCGGCGGTTCGCGGACTGACCGACCGCGACCTGTTCACCTGGGGGCCGGACGAGCTGCTCTATCGCAATGCCTACGTCAAGCCGACGCGCGGCGCCCGCTCGCTGGTTCAGTGCGGCGACACGCTGACCAACTCGGCGCTGGTCGAGGTGCCGGCGGGCAAGGGCGTGCTGCTGCTCAGTCAGCTGCTGGTCGGCACCAAGCTGGCCGACAGCGCTCCGGCGCAGCAGCTGTTGCTCAACCTGCTCGGCTATGCGGCCGGCTACCGGCAGACGTTCCGGCCGACCACCGCCGTGGTCGCCGACGCCTCGCTGCTGGCCGGCACGCTCGACGCCATCGGGCTGAAGTACACGCGGTCAGCCGATCCGCTGGCGGCGCTCGACCGCCCCAGCGGGATCGCCGTTGTCAGTGCCACGCCGGCGAACCTGAAGGCGCTGGCCGACCACCCCGAGCGTGTCGAGCGGTTCACCGCCGCCGGCGGGTGGATTGTCCTGCACGGCCTGACGCCGGAGGGACTGGCGAGTTACAACCAGCTCGTCGGCTGGAACCACGTCATCCGTTCGTTCAAGCGCGAGCGCGTGACGCCCGCCGCCGTTCGCCGGCCGATCATGGCCGGGATCACCGGCGCCGACGTGGCCATGTACTCGTCGCAGCAGATCTTCTCGTGGACGGCGGGCAATTATGTCGTGTCCGACATGTTCCGCCATGTGCTCGATTATGACGACATCGCGCCGTTCTGCAAAAGCTCGTTCTTCGCCTACGACAACATCGTCAACGGCTTCGTCAACGCCGACGGCTGGCCGCTCATCATCAACTTCCCGATCAACAAGGACGGCTCGCCGTATGACGTGCCGCTCGCTTTCCCGAAGGAGGAGACGGTCACCGAGGTCACCTGGATCGGCAACACCAACTACTGGCCGCAGACGAAGATCAACCTGCTCTTCGGCAAGGACGTCGCCTCGTTCCCCGTGCGGCCGACCGGCGACGCGCAGGTGCTGGAGGTCCGCCCGGCGCGGACGGCGAAGGAGATGACCTTGCAGATCGCCGGCTGGCAGGAGACCCCCGGCAAGAATCCGCTTGTTGGGATCGATAATATCTCCGTCAAGGTGCGCCGGCCGGCAGCGTTCTACGAGCGAGTGAAGCCGCTGCTGAACGTCGGCGGGCTGATGGAGTATCCGCGCGGCAAGGGCGGCATCCTGTTGTGCAACCTGCACTTCAAGCCGACCGAGGAAGTGCCGATCAACGCGGTGAAGAAACGCAACATCCTGGCGGCGCTGCTGCGCAACCTCGACGCCCCGTTCGCCGGCAAGGCGGTGATCGCCGGGGCCAACCTGGCGTATCACCCGGTCGACCTGGCGCGGCACGCCACGCAGTTCCGCGACGACAAGGGCTGGTTCGGCGACCGGCGGCGGACGTTCCGCGACCTGCCGACCGGCCGGCAGACGATGGCCGGCGTCGCCTATGAGGTGTACGACTTCAAGACGTCGCCGGTGCCGACGGTGGTGATGACGGCTGGCCCGAACGTGCCGGGCCGTCTGCCGGCCGAGGTGACGGGCATCCCGGTCAACCGCAAGGCCGACGCCCTGTTCTTCCTGCAGGCGGCGCGCATCGACCGCCGCCGCCATCGCGACGAGGTGAAGAAGGGCACGCGCTTCGAGGCGGCCCGCTACGTGGTGCATTACGCCGACGGCAAGTCCGAGACGGTGCCGGTCTACGCCGAGATCCACGTCGACGACTACCACCAGAAGGCGCCGGCAGCGTTGCCGGGTGCGCAGCTGGCGTGGACACGGCCCTATGAGGGCGGCGACGAGTCGGCGACGGCGTACTCGATGCAGTGGACCAACCCGCGGCCGGACGTCGAGATCCGCGCGCTGGACCTGCTGCCGGGCAGCGACCGCGCCGGCGTACTGGCGCTGCTGGCGGTGACGGCGGCGTCCGCACGGTAAACACTGCTCGTCGGCAGGTCGTCCGGTTGGGGGTGCATCATGAAAGCTCTATGGGCGGTCGTTTTTGTGGCTGTCTCGCTCGGCGCTATCGGTGCCGCGCGCGGCGTCGAGACGGTGCGCGTCGACGTCGGCGGCGGAGCGCCGCGGCTGCTGGTCGACGGCAAGCCGGTGCGGGCGCGGGTGTTCTGGGGCGCGCCGGGCACCCGTCCGCTGCGGGTCGGGCCGACGCCGCAGGTGGTGTCGTTCGAGTTCACACCGCCCGCGGACGAGCCGGCTCGCGCCACCATGCACTTCCGCTTCGGCCAGGCGCCCGGTGAGCTGGTCCTCGACGACATCGAGGTCACCGACCTGACCGCCGGCGGCGCCGTGTTCCCGAAGGCCGATTTCGAGGGCGGGGCCGACTCGTTCGCCCGGTCGTGGACTTTCTGGCCGACCGGCGCCGCCAACACCGTCGGCGCCGTCCGCGTCGAGAAAGGCGTCGGCCGCGACGGGTCGGCCGGGTTGAAAGTGACGCTCAAGGCGCCGCCGGGCGACCACTGGCCCGACTTTCACCTCTACCACCTGCCGCGACTGGCGCTGCACAAGGGGCATCGTTACCGGGTGCGGTTCTGGGCGCGGGCGTCGACCCCGCGCGAGCTGACGGTCGCCTTCTACCGGCCGGGCGACACGTTCGTGTTCCTGGGCGGGCCGGGCGGAGTGTTCGAGGCGCAGATCCGGCTGGCCGCGGCGGCTGGCGTCGACCTGGTCAGCTTCCCGGTCGACCTGCCGTGGCCGCCGCCCGGCCGCCCAGTCGACTGGTCGACCGCCGACGCCCAGTGTCAGACAGTGCTCGACGCCAACCCGAAGGCGCTGCTCATGCCCCGCATCGGCGTCGACCCGCCGGCGTGGTGGTTGAAAGCGCACCCCGACGACGCCATGCGCTGGGACGACGGCAAACATGAGCGGCCGGTCGCCGTGGTGGTGTCGCCCGTCTACCGGCGGGACGCCGCCGAGCGGCTGGCGGCGCTGGTCGCCCACCTGGAGGAGAAGTTCGGCCCCCATGTCGCCGGCTATCATCCGTGCGGCCAGAACACCGGCGAGTGGTTTTACCAGGACACCTGGCTGAACGGGCTGAACGGCTACGCGCCGGCCGACGAGCGGGCGTGGCGGCGCTGGCTGGCCGGCCGCTACCCCGACGACGCCGCCCGCAAAAACACCGCGATCCCCTCCCCCGCTGCCCGCCGCGCCGCCCGTCCGGGATACTCCACGACCCGGCGACCGAGCGCGTTGATCGACTTTGCCGCGTTCCAGCAGGAGGCGATGGCCGACTGTGTCTGTCACCTGGCGGCGGCGGTGCGGAAGGCGTCGCGCGGGCGGAAGCTGGTGCTGTTCTTCTACGGCTACGGGTTCGAGTTCGGCGCCCATCCGCCTCGGCGCGTCCACTTCCGGGCATTACGCTCTGCGGCGCGTCCTGAACTGTCCTGACGTGGACGTTTTATGCTCGCCGATCTCGTACTTCGATCGCGGGCTGGGCCAGGGTGGGCCGGCGATGAGCGCGGCGGAGAGCGTCGCCCTGGCCGGCAAGCTGTGGCTGTCGGAGGACGACACGCGGACGCACCTGGGCACCGGCACCTTCCCCGGCTGGCAGGACGGCGCGACGACGCTCGACCAGACCAATCGCCTGTTGCTGCGGAACACCGCCCAGTGTGCGATCCGTAACTTCGGCACCTGGTGGATGGACCTGGGCGCGACCGGCTGGTTCGACGACGCCCGGATGTGGGCCGAGATGGGCCGGCTGCGGGCGCTCGACGAGCCGCTGCTGCGCCAGCCGCTGCCGTATCGGCCGGACGTGGCGGCGGTGCTGGACGAGCGGAGCATGGTGCGGGTGGCCGCCGGCGGACACGTCGTCACCGTGCCGGGGAGTGTACGAAGGCGCCGCCCGCTCGGCCGCATGGGGCGCCCTACGGCCAGTACCTGCAAGACGACGTGGCAGCCGGCCGGGTGCGCGCGAGGTGGTCGTCTTCCTCTCCGCCTGGTGCGCTTCGCCGGCGGAGCGGAAGAAGCTGCTCGCCGCCACCGAGGGGAGCGTGCGCGTCTGGTGCTATGCGCCGGGCTGGCAGGAGGACGAGCGGACGTCGGAGGACGGGATGCGCGAACTGACCGGCTTCCGGCTGCGGCGACTGACCGGCGTCCAGGCGTGGGCGACCCCGACTGCGGCCGGGAAGGAGCTGGGGCTGCGCGGCGGAGTTCGGAGTCCATGCGGCGGTCACTCCGCTGTTCGCCGCGACCGACGCCCGGCCGGACGAGACACTGCGCGCTACCCCGACGGGTCAACGGCGGTGGCGGCGGCGCGCGAGGTTCCGGCTGGTCGCTGTTCGTCGGCGCGCCGGGGCTGACGGTTGACCTGTTGCGGCTGGCTGCCCGCCGCGGCGGCGTTCACCTGTACACCGACGCGGAGTGCAACGTCTACGCCAGCGGTCCGTACCTGACGCTGCACGCCGCGCCGACGGCCGCTCACCGTCGACACCGGGCGCTTCGGCCCGGTCCGCGACCTGCTCACCGGGCAACGCATCGGCACCGGCCCGCGGCTGCCGCTCACCCTGAAAAAGGGCGAAACCAGAGTGCTCAAGGTGGAGGAGGCGTCGCGCTTGAGGACGCCCGATGTCACCGTCCGCTCGGTCGTGGCGGCTTGATGGGCGCCGGCGGACGCCCTGTCCTGTCATGACGGGAATCGTCCGCCTGGTCAGCGGGTGGCGAGCAGGTCGGTGAGGGCGGTCGGGTCGATCGGCTTGACCAGGTGAGCGTCGAACCCGGCGGCGGTGGTACGGCGGCGGTCGTCCTCCTGGCCCCAGCCGGTCACCGCCACCAGCAATGTCCCGCCGCTCCACGATTGCGCGCGGAGGTGGCGGCATGCCTCGTAGCCGTTCAATTTCGGCATGCCGAGGTCGAGCAGCACCACGTCCGGGCGAATGCGCTCGGCCGTCTCCACCCCTTCCTGCCCATCGTGCGCCGTCCACACCTCGTGGCCGGTCAGCCGCAGGAGCATCGCCAGCGACTCGGCGCTGTCGCGGTTGTCGTCGACGACGAGGATGCGGCGTGGCCCTCGCGCGGGCAGTTCGGTCGCCCCGTTTCGGCCGGCGACGGGCACGGCGCGGTCTGTCGCCTCTCCCACCAGGGGCAGGCGAACCTCGAACTCGCTGCCGGTGCCGGGACCGTCGCTGTGCGCCGTCACCGTCCCGCCGTGCATCTCGACCAGCCCCTTCACCAGCGCCCAGGCCGATGCCCAGGCCGCCCTGCGGCTCGCTCAGGGCCGGCGCCACCTGCGAGAACTTCTCGAACAGGTGCGGCAAATGCTCCGGGGCAATGCCGATACCGTTGTCGCGCACGGTGACCACCACCTCGTCGCCCGCGCGGGCGGCGGACAGCTCGATCCGGCCGTCCCGGTCGGTGTACTTGCAGGCGTTGGTCAGCAGGTTGCCAAACACCTGCGTCAGCCGCGCCGGATCGGCGTCCAGGTCGACCGGCTCGTCGGGCAGCCGGACGGCGATCTGGTGGCCGGCCTTCTCCGCATACGGGCGGGCGGTCTCGACTGCGTGGGTGAGGATCGTCGTCAGCGCCACCCGTTCGCGGCGAAGCTCCATCTTGTTGAGGGTAATGCGGCTGATGTCGAGCAGGTCGTCGATCAGCAGCGCCATGTGGCCGACTTGCCGGTCGATGACGTCGCGAGCGGCCTGCGTGGGCGGGTCGGACGGTCCGCTCAGCTTCAGGTAGTGGACGGCGTTACGGATCGGCGCCAGCGGACCGCGCAGCTCGTGCGCCAGGGTGGCGAGGAACTCGTCCTTCTTGCGGTCGGCGTCGCGGAGCGCCTCGCTCAAGCGCCGCTGCTCGTCGATGTCGGTGCTGGTGCCGTACCAGGCGACGACAACGCCGTCCCTGTCGCGCACCGGCAAGGCGCGGGCCAGCTGCCAGCGGTAGCCGCCGGACCGATCGCGCAGCCGGTAATCGGCGTGGTACGCGGTGCCGTCGTGGACGCAGACCTGCCAGCGGCCACGGACGGCGGCCCGGTCGTCGGGGTGGACCTGCTCTTCCCATCCGCAGCCCAGCCCGTCGGCGATCGGCCGGCCGGTGAACTCGATCCACCGGCCGCTCAGGTAGACGTTGTTGCCAGCCGGGTCGGCCACCCAGACGATGTGCGGCATCGCCTCGGCCAGCTGGCGGAAGCGCGCCTCGCTCGCCCGCAGTTCCTCCTGCCGCTGGTGGTGCTCGGTGACGTCGGCGAACGACACCGCCACGCCGTCGCCGAGCTTGACGGTCATGTTGCGAAACCAGCCGTCGATGCCCTCACTGGCATAGCGCAGCTCGAGATCATGCGGGCGGCCGGTTTCGACCACCTGGACGTAGCGGTCGAACAGCTCGCTGCTCTGCTGGTTGCCGGGCAGCACCTCCAGCAGCCGCCGGCCGACCAGCTCGTCGGCCGGCCGGTGGAGGATGGCGGCGGCCGCCGGGTTGACGTACTCCCACTCGAAGTCGACGACCCGGCCACCGGCATCGCGCACCGCCCGCAGGATGGTGAAGCCGTCGAGCGACAGCTCCTGGGCGACGCGGAACCGCTCGCGAGTCTCGCGCAGCGCACGCTCGGTCTGCTTGCGCGCGGTGACGTCGTGGGCGGCGCCGACCAGCCGCACCACCCGCCCGGCGGCGTTCACCTCGGGGCGGGTGAGGAAGTGGACCCACACCACCCGCCCGTCGCGGGCGACGTGCCGCATCTCGCCACGGATGATCTGGCCGCGCAGCGCCTGGCCGACGATCGCCACTGCCCGCTCCCGCTCCTCCGGGTGGACGACGGTCACCCACCCGGCCTGCTGCACATCAGCGAGCGTGTAGCCGAGCAGCCGGAAAAAGCCGTCGGAGACGCTCTCTGTCACGACGGTGCCGTCCGGTTCGACCCGCGCGCTCCACACAAAGTCGGACGTCAGCTCGGTGATCAGCCGGTGATACTGTTCGCTCTCATGCAGCTGGGCACGGTCCCGGTCCAGGCGGCGGTAGGCGCCATGCAGCCGATCGAACAGCCAGCTGACCGCCGTCCCGCAGCCAGCGAACACCAGCTGGACGAGGACGAGCGGCGGGTCGGCCGCGAGGTTGGCCGCCGCCAGCCCGAGGGCGGTCGCCAGCAGCCCCGGCCCCAACCCGCCGGCCCCGGCCGCCAGCAGCACCGCCAGCACCAGCGGCCCGGACAGGCCGACGGCGCCGACCAGGTCGGAATGAGCGAACGACGCCAGGGCGACGGCGGCCGGACCACCGACGGCGAGGAGATACCCGACGACCGGGTGTCGAATCGGTTCGGCCATTCCCTCTGCCTCAACCCTTGCGGAACCATGTGCGTGCTCCGGCGCATTGTACCGCCGCTGGGACGGGGTATCTACGTTGCTGGTTCGTCGCGTATTCGGGCGTTCATCGGCGAGAAAAAGACCGCCACGCGCTGCCAGATTCCGATGCGTTGGCCGGTACTCGTTCTGGAGCGAGACGACCGGACGACTTCACCGACCGTGGTGTACCGGCGGCGGGGAAGGCTGGAGAAGGTGGGCAAAGATGGCGACCATCGGCATCTACGGGATCAGCAGTCAGTCGGGAGCGGCGTACCTGGCGGACCTGATGGCGGAGGGCGCCCGCGTGTACGGCTACGCCCGGCCGACCGACCACGGCCGAGGCGTGGTTGACGCCATCACCGCCCAGGGCGGGGTGCGGGTGGATCGGCCGGCGGGCGAGGCCGGCTCCTTCGTCCCGCTCACCGGGTCGGCGGTGGGCCACGACCTCGAACGGCTGGCCCGCACCTGCGACCTGATTGTTTTCGCCCACCCGTCGGTGTTCCACGAGTCGACCGCCCGTGAGCTGGCGCCGTACCTCCGCCGCGCCCGGCGGGCGGTGCCGCTGGTGCTGTCGCCGTCGCGGACGCTGGCGACCCCGTACCTGTGGCAGATCCTGGGCGACGACTACCCGGTGGTGTCGTTCCAGACCTGCCCGTATGCGTGCAAGGTGTATCGGCCGGGGACGGTGTTCATCAAGCGGCGGAAGTGGGCGTGGGTGGCGTCGGCCGAGGGGCGGGTGCGGCAAGACGGCGTCGCCCTGCTGCGGCGTCTGTTCCCCGACATCGTGTTCAGCCGCACCCCGGCGGCCACGTCGCTGGGCAACATCGGCGCCGTGTTCCACCCCACCGCGTACCTGCTCAACCTGCCGGCGATCCGCGCCGCCGAGGCGGCCGGTCGTCCCTACTCTTTCTACATGGAAGGCATCGCCAACAACCCGACCGTCGGCCCGATCGTCGAGGAGGTCGACCAGATCCGCCTGCGCATCGCGGCGGCGCTGGGCTGTTCGGTGATCGGCCTGCGCGACGACCCGCGCGAGGACGAGTGGCGAGCGCTGATGGCGCGGGTGCAGACGCTGGAAGCCGACCCGCCGGCCGACCCGCACGAGCTGCGCCGGCGCCGCGCCCGCCTGCTGCGGCCGATCCACGACGCCGTCGTCTCCGCCCAGCACTGGCTCGCCTACACGTATGGCGTTACTCGCATCCCCGGCGAGTCGCTCGCCTCCGCCATCGGCCGCACGCCCAACTTCCAGCAGAACTCGGTGCCGCAGACGCGCTACGCCGACGAGGACGTGGCGACCGGGCTGGTGCCGCTGGAGGCGCTGGCGCGGCGGCTGGGTATCCCGTGCGACCCGATCACCCGCGTCATCGACCTGTACGTCCTGGAGTCCGGCACGGATGTCCGGGCGACCGGCCGCAACCTCCGCGCCTTCGGCCTGGAGTATTTGCGGCGTTACCTGCTCGGAGAGCTGCGATGCCTGGCGCATGCGTGCTAGCCACCCTCGGCGACGATCCACACACCCAGGGCCTCTTTCGCGTCGCTCGCATCGCCCAGAAAGCCGGGCTGACGGCGCACGTCCTGCCGCCGGGCACGCCGATGGAGGCGATGCTGGCGTCGGTCCACCGGCACGACCCGGCGTGGCTCGGTTTCAGCTACCGGCTGAGTCCCGACGTGGCGGTGCGCGAGTTCCGCCACTGTCTCGGCAGGCTGGCGAGTGAGGGATTACTCGCTCGATCCGGTGGAGGGATGCGCCGCGTGGCGCTGGCCGGGCTGCCGGAGACGATGCGAGCAGTCCAGGGGTTGACGGCCGACCTGCCCTGCGCCGTGTGGACGATGCCGCAGGATCGCGACCTGGTGCGGGCGTGCGGCCGGGTGCTGGAGTTCTTCGAGGTGCCGGCGGCGCAGCGGGCGACGGTGCTGGAGGAACTGCGGCCGGAGCTTTCTCCGCCGCGCTTCCCCGAGCTGGACCAGCTGGCCCGCGAGGTGGCCGGCAGCGACGACTACCAGAATGAACCGCCGCTGCCGATCCCGTCGGAGGCGGCACGGCGATCGTACACCGCGCGCATCCGCGAAATGGACCTGCCGCTGCTGCGGACGCATTTCGGCACCCCCGCCCCGACGATCGCGCCGACGGTCGAGGGCGTGGCGGCGCTGGCCGAGGCGCGAGTGGTGGATGAGATCTCGCTCGGGTCCTCGGATCTATCGCAGCGCTACTTTGGCGACCCGGCGGCGTTCGCCGGCCGCAAGAACGACGGCGGCGTGCCGTACAAAACCTTTGACGATCTGGTAACGCTGTTTGAGGCGTCGCGTCGCGGCAACTTCCCCGGCATGAAGCCGTATGCCCACGTCAGCGGACTGGTGCCGTTCGTGGAGACGTGCATCCGCGCCGGCATGCTGGTCGGGTCGCACCAGGCGGTGCCGCTGTACTGGTTCAACGAGCTGGACGGCCGCGGGCCGACGCCGGTGCGCGACTCGATCCGCGAGCACCAGGCGGCCGTCCGCGAGCTGGCTCGTCGCGGCATCCCGGTGGAGATGAACGACCCAAACCACTTCTCCTCGCGCTGGGCGCACGACACCGTCATCGTCGCCGACTATGCGCTCATCACCGCGACGATGCTCGCCAACGGCGTGAAGGACCTGATTCTTCAGCTGCAGTTCAACAAGCCGCGCGAGACGAGCGACCACGGCGACCTGGCGAAGATGCTGGCCGGGCTGGACCTGGCCGGCGAGCTGGTGAGCGGGTCGAACCTCGGCGCCCGCCTGTGGCGCGAGACGCGCACCGGCATCGACAGCTTCGACCCCGACCCGGACGCGGCACGGCACCAGCTGGCGCGGTCGACCTTTCTGCAAATGATCGTTGACCCGCACGCCATCCACCTGGTCAGCTACTGCGAAGCACTGCACGTCGCCGGGGTGGACGACGTGATCGACGGCTCGCGGCTGGTGCGCCGGTGCGTGCGCGTGTTCCGCCGGCACGCCCCGGACCTGTACCGGCTGACGCGCCATCCGCTGGTGGTGGCCCGCCGCGCCCACCTGACCGCCGAGGCACGGCACACGCTGCGGCACATTGCTGCGCTGGCGACTGGCCGGCCGGTCGACGCGAAGACGCCGCTGGCGGCGCTGATCGGCTCGCTGGCCGACCCCGACGCGCTGTACCGCGCCCTGGCGACGGGGGTGATGGCAGCGCCGGGCATCTTCCACCGCGGCTACCCGGCGGCGCGCGACGTGGCGACGGCGCCGGTCGGTTACGGGTTCATCGAGTGCCTCGATCCGGAAACGGGGACCGTCCGCACCGAGGCCGAGCGGTTGAGCAAGCTGACCACAGCGTGATCTGGCAGTCTTCGTCCGGACAGGGCGGAAGATGGGAGGCGGATGGAAGTCTGGCAACGGACGCTGCGGGTGCTGTGGGTGGTGCAGTTTCTGACTACCCTGGCGATGAACATCGGCCTGACGTTCGTGCCGTTCTTCCTGGCCGACGACCCGGTACTGGCGGTTCGCGACGACGCGGCGCGGGCCGTCTACACCGGCCTGATCCTGGCCGGGCCGTTCTTCACCACCATCCTGTTCACCCCACTGTGGGGGTGGGTGGCCGACCGCACCGGGCCGAAACGGCAGATTGTCCGTGCCTGCATCGGATTAGGCATTACTCAATTGCTGATGGCGCTGGCGCAGACGCCGGATCAGATGGTCGTCATCCGCATGGTACAGGGAATGGTGTCCGGCGTGCTGGCGGCATGCCTGGGGCTGGTCGCCGTCGTCACCCCGCAGGAGCGGCAGGGGCACGCGATCGCCGTGTTGCAGTCGGCGACGCCGGCCGGGCAGATCCTCGGCCCGATGATCGGCGGATTACTGGCGAGCGACCTCGGCTTCCGCGCCACCTACGCCCTGCTCGGCAGCCTGATCGTGCTGACCGCCGGCGTGTCGTGGCTCTTGCTGCGGCAGGACGGATTCACACCGACCGCATCGCCGAACCCGTTCGTCGGGCTGTACCGTGCCGGCCGGGGAGCGGTGGTGCAACCGGCATTGCGGCAAGCATTACTCATTCTCGTCGGCGGACAGTTCGCGTTCACGGTGGCACAGGGCGTATTCGCCATCTACGCCGGCAAGCTGATCGGCAGTTGGGTAGCGGACAGCGAGACAACGCCCGCGTGGTGGAACTCGGGTGTCGGCTTCACCGCCATCGCGATGACGGTGACGGGGCTGGCAAGTGTGCTGACGGCGTCATGGTGGGGCCGGCTGCACGATCGCGCGCCATACCTGACGCCGCTGGGCGCCGCCACTTTGGCTGCCTCCATGCTTCTGCTGGTGCTGTGGCCACCGTGGTGGGTGGTGCTGATCGCCCGCGCCGGCGTCGGTTTTGGCGTCGGCGCCACCTCGACGCTCCAGTACGCCGTGCTGTCGCGCGGTACGTCGCCGCGCGAGCGCGGGCAGCTGATGGGCCTGGCGACGTCGCTGACGCACGTCGGCAACCTGATCGGCTTCGTGCTCGGCGGCGTGTTGGCCGCGTGGTGGACTGAGCCAGGCAACTTCGCCCTCGCCGCCGTCGCCTACCTGGCCGTCGTCGCCCTGGCAGTGCGGATAGAAAAGAACTCACCACAGAGGACACAGAGGGACACAGAGGAAAGACAGGAGAAATACAAAATAGTAAAAAGATCAGAAATAGTGAAAAGCAGATTGTGATGCTCACCGATGGTGGGCGGTCGGCCATTCCCCAACCGCAAACCGCCCTGACTCTTTTCCCCTCTCCTTTTCTTTCTTCCTCTTCTTCCCTCTGTGTCCCTCTGTGTCCCTCTGTGTCCTCTGTGGTGAGTCTTCTTCCTCTTCACCCTGGCAGGCGCACGCCGAGGCCTGGGCTTTCGGGGACGAACAGGCGGTCGGCCTGGTAGCGCAGCGGGGCGGCGGTCAGCGGCCGCTCGAAGTAGAGCGGGCCGATCAGGTCGCCGGGGAACCGCTCGCACACGATGTTCGGCGACGTCACGGCGACGTGGGCCATCGCCGCCGTCGCTACCTCGCGTTCCAGGTTGCTGCCGATCGTGCAGACGATCCCGGCCGCCTCGGCCAGCCGCGCCAGCGCCAGCGTCGCCCGGATGCCGCCGTGCTTGCCGGGGTACAGGCTGAGCACGTCGGCCGCCCGGTGGCGGATCACCTCCAGCACGTCCTGGGCGGTGAACACGCTCTCGTCGGCCATCACTGGCAGTCCACACCGGGCGCGCACCTCGGCCATCGCCTGGTGGTCGCCGCGGCGGGTCGGCTGCTCGAACAGGGCGACGTCCACCTGCTCGAACCGGCGCGCCGCTGCCACCGCCTGGTCGACCGTGTATCCGCCGTTGGCGTCCACCGACAGAAATACATCCGGGCCAATCGCTCGCCGCACCACGCGCAACCGCTCGGCGTCGGCCGCCACGTCCAGGCCGACCTTGACCTTGATCGCTCGCCACCCCTTGCCGACCATCGCCGCTGCCCGTTCGGCGGCCACCGCCGGCTCGACCATACCGATCACGAACTTCAGCCGCAGCCCGCGGTCGCTGCCGAGCACGTACTGCAAGCGCACCCCCGGTTCGGTCGGCACCACCGGCCGGTCGCGGCCGCCGAGCAGCTTGTACGCCGGCACCTTGAGGATCTGCCCCTGCAGGTCGAGCAACGCCATCTCCAGGGCGGCGCGGGCGAAGCTGTTGGCGAACGCCGCCTTCTCCAGCCGCCGGCCGATCCATTCGCTGTCGAACGGGTCGGCGCCGACCACCATCGGCGCCAGCACCTCGCGGATCAGGGTGATGCACCCGGTCTGCGTCTCCCCGCTCCATACGCTGGTGACACTCGCCTCGCCCAGTCCGACGTGCCCGTCGGCGTCGGCGACACGGACGAGGACGTAGTTCCCGACCAGGTGCGCCCCCAGCGACGACACGATGGCCAGGTCGCTGCGAACGCGCCCCTCGATCGGCTCGGCAGCCACCACGGTAATCGGCATGTACGGTCTCCTGTGAGAATGCGGCGACACGATCGGTCAGCGCCGAAACGCTTTTTGCACGCCCGGTCGGTCCAGTGCGTCCACCGCCTGGTACCCGCCGGTCCAGCAGCACACCACGACAGCCAGGTCGAGAAGCGAGCCGAGCAGCTTGAACGCCACGGCGAGGGGATCTTCGCGGGCAGGAGTAGAGGACTGTGCCAGGAACACGATTCGCTCGGCCAGGACCAGCAACCCCATCAGAAACGCCACCCCCCCGGCCATTCGCACCCGCGTTGGCTGGGTCTGCCGCAGCAGGCAGCGGGCACCCTCGAGGACCAGTTGAAGGGCGACGAATCGCAGCACCGTCAAGGTGATGAACACATAACCGACACCGGCCCCGGGGCCCCGGTCCATCACGGCCACGAGTACCAACCCCTGGCACAGCCCGCACGTCAGCACCTGGAACGTCCCCAGCCATCCGGCCGCCTTCATCCACGTCGCCGCCTTCACCACCGCACGGCGGTCCTCGCGGGCGGCGCGGTCTTCGGGGCTATTCAGTTCGCCCGTCCGCGGTCGCGGCCGGCGGGGTGACGGCTCGACTGGTTCCGCCGGCAGCGGGACGATCCGCTCGACCGGCACCTCTGGCCGTACCGGCTCCGCGACCAGCGGCGGTTCGGCGGCGACCGGAAACGTGGTGCCGCACAGCGGGCACTGCGCCGTCGCCGCTTCCAGCGTGTCGGGCAGCCGCAGCGCTCGGTTGCAGGTCGGACAGTGGACGGTGGTCATGAAAAGGCCATCCGGGGAGCGACTTCTCTACACATTCAATGTAGGCGGGCAGCAAGGTGTATCCGCAAGAGCGATTGCGCTTCGCCACAGCGCATCCACTTCACCGTCGCCAGGCAGGGACTTGCCCGGAACGCCCCGCCGGACTACCGTGTACGCAAGACGTCGTCCGCCGGTGGGGGGTGTAGTAATGGCCGACAGCACCGGAGTGCCGGGCGCTTTCTTCGACGCCGCCTATGCGGGCGCGCCGCCGTGGGAGATTGGCCGCGCGCAGGACGACGTGGTGCGGCTCTTCGACCGCGACGGGTTCAAGGGGCGGGTACTCGACATCGGCTGCGGCACCGGCGAGAACGCCCTGTTCCTGAGCGGCAAGGGCCTGGACGTGACCGGCATCGACCGCGTCGGCGTGGCCGTGGAGCGGGCGCAGGCCAAGGCAGCCGAGCGGGGGCTGACGGCGACGTTCCAGGTCGGCGATGCGCTGAAACCGGCCGACCTCGGTGGACCGTATGACACCGTGCTCGACTGCGGCCTGTTCCACACGCTGTCGAACACCGACCGTACCCGCTACCTCCGCGCGATGGCCGAGCTGGTCCGACCGGGCGGCCAGCTGCACATCCTCTGCTTCAGCGAGCTGGAACCCGGCCTCGAAGGGCCGCGCCGGGTCGGCGAGCGCGAACTGATCGACCTGTTCAACATGAAGGGGTGGCTGGTCGAAGAGGTCGCCGAGGCCCGCTACGAGACGACCATACACCCCGACGGCGCCCGCGCCTGGCTCGCCACCTTCACCCGCTGGAAGACCTGACCGCCGCGTCTCCGTCCCTCCTCCGAGTCCCTCCTTACTCACGCATTCGAGGTTCCGCCATGACTCACCCTCGCCTCGCCCTGCTCTGTGTTCTGGGGCTGCTGACCGCTGCCTCGGCCCGCGCCGACAACCCCTTCAAGGACAAGGCGCTGGAAGCCGCCGTCCAGGCCGCGCTGCGGCTGCCCAAGCCCGACTTCAAGGACGACGATCTGGCGAAGCTGTCGGTGCTGCACGTCAACGGCAAGGGGATCAAGGACCTGTCCGGGCTGGACCGCTGCAAGGGGCTGGCCGAGATCAAGCTGGCCAAGAACGCCGTCGTTGACCTGGCCCCGCTGAAGGACCTGCCGATCCTGCAGTCGCTCGACCTGGCCGACAACCAGATCAAGGACGTCGCCCCGCTCGCCGGGCTGGCCAAGCTGCAATACCTGGAGCTGACCAACAACCAGGTGGGCGACCTCAAACCGCTCGCCAAGCTGACCGCGCTGCAGTCGCTCTACCTGACCGGCAACCAGGTCAAGGACATCGCCCCGCTATCCGAACTGACGAAGCTCGCCTCTCTCAACCTCGGCAACAACCAGATTGCCGACTTGAAGCCGCTCGCCAAGGTGAACCGGCTGATGACCCTGGAGCTGACCGGCAACCAGGTGGTTGACGTATCGCCGCTGACGGCGCAGACGGAGATTAGCCTGCTACTGCTCGACAAGAACAAGATCGCCAGCCTGACGCCGCTGGTGAAGTGGGCGAAGGCAGACGCCGACGGCGCCAAGCGGTTTGCTCCGTATCTGCGGCTGTACCTGGCTGGCAACCCGCTGGACGATGGTCGAGGAACGGCTGCCGGCATGCGGACGATCGGCGTGCGCTGGAAGACCTCGACGAACAGGCCGCGCGAACGGTGAGGATGCGAAACCCCGTGCTTTAGCCCCCGGTGAACACACCGGGGGCGAGTCGAAGGCAGCTCGTGGGTAGTCGTCGACACGCACGCGCTTCCCGGTGTAATCACCGAGGCTAATGAAGACCGAGGGCGCGTTCGAGACGCCTGGGCAATGGTGTTGCGCTAACCCCACACCTGGACCCGACTGCTCGGGCGCCATCGCGGGGTGCACGGTGGCCGGTGGCGCCAGTCGGGTTCTTGGTCAGGTCAGACCAGCGGAGGGTTGCCGCCCGCGGCGAGGCGGCCAGTGCCACCGCTCCGCGGTCCACCTGGTTGCCGGTCAGGTCGAGCAGGTGCAGCCGACCGATCAGGCTGGAGCCGGCCAGGCCAAGGTCACCCCGACGTCCCCGACGGCGTTGCGCGGCTGGGTCGAGCCGGGTCAGTCGCGGCAGGTCAGCGAACGCGCGCGCCAGGCCGGCGTCGGCGATCCGGTTGTTCCAGAGCAATGCTTGTCGATGGCCGTTCAGGTTCGGCGGGCCAGCCAGCAGCAGTTTCAGGTCGGTGTCCGTCAGGTGTTCGCCTTCTTCGAGGTCGAGCGTCCGCAGCCGGAGCAGGTACGGGCAGCGAGCGAAGACGGCCAGGTGGCCGGCGGCGCCGTACAGCTTCAGTTCGCGGATCGGCGCTTCGTCTGGAACAGGGTGCGGGCGCTTCGGCAAGCAGGGCCGGAACCGCCATCCCCACCCCCTCGACGAATCCGCGGCGGTATTCCCAGCAAGTACAGCCGAGCCGCTGGAAGGGGCTGCCCCATTCCCGCCCATGCAGTTCGAGCAGATACCGCTCGCGGCGGACCAGTGCGGCGGGCCGGGCGGCGCCGGGGGGAAGGCGAGCCAGGTCACACTGCAGGTGGATCAGCTCCGCCCGCGCCGCCAGCACCGGGTCGTTCTGGTCGAACATCCAGTCGGCGAAAATGCGGCGGGGCGTATCGTCGTCCGGGTGGGTGACGATGTCATCCAGAAAGGCATCCTCGTGCGTCATTGCCGCGCGTTTCCTTGATGGCGGCCGTCGGCCAGCCCGCCTGGACGGAGCAAGCATTAGACTAGCGTCCCACCAGCCGCCGGCTGAATGGGGAATCTGCCGCATTTTTCATCCGCCGTCGACCACTCCGCTCCTCGACCGCCGCCCTACTCCTGCGGCGGCCGCGTCAGTTCGGCCGCCGCCTGCATCCGCCGGCGATCTCGGCAGAATGCCAGGCGGGTGTAGATCGGCCGCACCAGCACCCACGAAGCGCATTGGCGCTGGACGGCGAACAGGATTCCTCCGAGCAGGCAGCCTATCCCGCTCACCAGGACGGTCGTCGGCACGAACCAGCCGGCCGCCGCGCGCTCCAGCAGGCTGCCGAACGGCGCCCACCCCGAGGAACGCCATGTTGAGCCAGCTCATCACTCGCCCCCGCTTGTCCTCCTCGACGATCGTCTGCAGGATGGTGTTGCTGGCGGCCATTTGCCCCATCATGCAAGACGGTGGCGACCAGCATTGACCACGGCGAGCAGCCGGCGACCGCGACCGGGGCAAAGCCGATCAGCCCAGCCCGAACGTGGCGGAAGCGATGACGATCCACCGGCCCAGCCCGAGCACGGTCGGCCGCGACGCCAGCAGCAACGCCCCGACCACCGCCCCACTCCCGACGCGCTGGTGAGCAGCCCAGCATGTTCGGACCGCCATGCAGCACATCGGCGGCGAACACTGGCAATAGCACCGAATACGGCATCCCGAGCAGGCTCATCAGGGCGAGCAGCAGCAACAGGGCGCGGATCGGCGGGAACCCGAAGGCATAGCGGAACCCCTCCACCAGCCGTCTCCCGATCAGCCCCGCCTCCGCCGGCCGTGCCATCGGCCTCAGCCGCATCCGCAGCAGCGCCGCCACCACCGCCAGGTAGCTGACCGCGTCGATCACGAAGCACCGCCTCGCCCACCAGCGTCCTTGCGCCGGCCAGCCTTGACGATCAGCCGCCCGCCGTTGACCAGGGTGCCGAGTTCAGCGTGGCGTTCTGGAGTCCTCCCGCCGCTCGACCAGCTGGACCAGCGCTGCCGCGGCATGTCGAAGGCGTTGATGACCCCACAGAAAGGGCTCAGCGATCGCTGCCGTAGTTGGCAGGCCAGCTCACCGCGAAACGCCACCACCGCCAGCAGCGCCGCGCACCAGCGACCAGCGCAATCACCAGCAGCGGCCGGTGCCGATCCAGCGGTCACCGCGCAGCAGGCAGCGACAGCACGAACGTCAGCACCTGGCCGGCGAATCCGACCGCCCCGAGCAGAAACGCCGCTGACTCGCCGCCCAGGCGAAACACAAAGCCATCCGGTCGCCAGCCAGGTCATCCAGGTCGACCAACTCGATACCTGGCCAGCGAAAAACAGCCGATAGTTGCGGTGGCCAGTGCCGGCCGAGAAGCCGCCACGGCGAGGCCGATGCAGTCGCTGCGTTTGCGGACATCGCGCGCCTCCCTTGCCCGAGGGTGGAGGGTGCGGTCAACCCGCGGCAACCGGCGTCCGGCTTTTCGACCAGCCACCAGCGCCGCCGAGTTCATGCCAAGCACCCAGGCCGGTCGGCGCGAGGATGGCCGCGTCCTCGAACATGCCCAGGTGGAGCGCCCGCCTGGCTCCACCGGCGCTGGTACCGCTGCCGACCTTGTGCGGTCCTGCTCAGTCCGCACGCTGTCGTCCGCCACCGGCTGCCAGAAGCTCGGCCAGCCGGTGCCGGTCGTCGTCTTGGTCTCGTCGACTCGAACAGCGGCTGCCCGCGGCAGACGCACGCCACGCCATCCGCGGCTTCCTCGTTCCAGTACGCGCTGATGAACGCCCATTCGGTGCCCACCCTTCCGTGTCACCCGGTACTGCTCGTCCGTCAGCTGCTTTCGCCACTTCGTCCGGTCTTCATCCGTTGTCCGCCACGGTCGTCTCCTTCCTGAGTACCCGGCTCGCGGATGACCCACCCGTCGCCGCCGCACTCGACACCAGGCGAGGCGCGGCTGTTGGACGATTCCTGCCGGGCTTAACGACCCTTGCCCGCGCCCGGGCGCGGTAGAACAAGCCGCGTCGCCGTCCTTCCCTCGCGGGTCGTTGTCGCGGCAAGGTCTTCTCTGCTCCGGCGCGTCGTCCTGGCGATTGGGGTCCTGACCGCGGGGCTGCCGGGGATTCGGGCCGAGGCCCGCGCCCGCGGACACGGCCGGCATCGCGGCGCGGCCTGGAGCCGTTCGTGAAGGCCGGCACCCTCGCCGAGGCGGTGACGCTGGTCGCCACCAGGGACCGCGTCCTCAGCGTGGAGACGGTCGGGTACGCCGTCCGCCGCCCGCAATCCGATGCGGCCCGACGCGCTGTTCTGGATCGCCTCGATGACCAAGCCGATGACCGCGGCGGCGGTGATGATGCTGGTCGATGAGGGCAAGGTGGCGCTCGACGACCCAGTCGAGAAGTACCTGCCGGAGCTGAAGGGCCTGTGGGTGGTCGCCGAACAGGACGGCGATCGGCTGGTCCTCAAGCGACCCGCGAAGCCGGTGACGATCCGCCGGCTGTTGAGCCACACCAGCGGCATGCCGTTCGCCTCACGGCTGGAGCAGCCGACCCTGGACCGATTCACCCTCCGCGACGGCGTGGTCAGCTACGCCATGACGCCGCTGGTGTACGAGCCGGGCAGCAAGTATCAGTATTCCAACGCCGGCATCAACACCGCTGGGCGGATCATCGAGGTGGTCAGCCGGATGCCCTATGAGGAGTTCATGCACAAGCGGCTGTTCGACCCGCTGGGGATGAAGGACACCACGTTCTGGCCGAACGAGGGACAGCTGGCGCGGCTGGCGAAGGCGTACCGCCCCGGCCCGCCCGGCAAGGGGCTGATGGAAACGCCGATCGGCCAGCTCCGCTATCCGCTGACCGACCGTACCCGGCAGCCGATGCCGGCCGGCGGACTGTTCTCGACGGCGGACGACGTAGGACGCTTTTGCCGCATGGTGCTGGGCAACGGCACGTTCGAGGGCAAACAGCTGCTGACCGCCCGCGCCGTGCGCGAAATGACCAGCTGCCAGACCGCCGACCTGCCAGCGTCCTACGGGCTGGGCTGGCAGACTGGCCGGAAGGCCGGCGAACGGTTCGGTCACGGCGGCGCGTACAGCACGCAAATGGCCGTCGACCCGCGCACCGGCCTGGTGCTCGTCCTGCTGGTGCATCACGCCGGGTTTGCGGGGAAGGAGGGCGGGAAGATCCACGCCACCTTCCTCCAGGCCGCGACGGAACGGTTCGGCAAGTGACGGCGCGCTGCGCCGGCCCGATTACTTGCCGCTCAGCTCCTCGATGCGGATGTCCTTGTAGTATGCCCTGGCCTTCGCCCCGCCGTGGATCTGCAGGCCGATGATGCCGGTCCGCTCGATCTTGTCGTCCTTCTCGGTGTAGTCGACGGTCAGAGTGCCGTTGAGCCACAGCCGGATGCGCGGCCCCTCGCAGCGGATCACGTACTCGTTCCAGTCGTCGTGCTTGACGATCTTGTCGAGCAGCTTGCGTTCCGGCGCGGCGAGGACGCGGTTGCGGCGGGACTCGTCGTACAGCGCGCCCCAGTAGTTCTGACCGACGTCGGCCTGGTAGCCGGACACTTCGTGGTGATTCGGGATCCTCTTTGTGCGAAACTGAACGCCGGCGTTGGCGTGCTTCGGGTCGCCGACCAGTTTGAACTTCAGCCGCAGCTCGAAGTCGCCGTAGCGGGCGGTGGTGCAGAGGAACTCGTTGCGCGGCACCGTCTGATCGAGCGACCCGGCCACGAGGGCGCCATCCTCGATCGTCCATGTCTTTTTCGTGTCGCCCTCCCAGCCAGCGAACGTCTTGCCGTCGAACAACGGTTTCGACGCCGCGCGGGCCGGCGACAGGGTGAACAGGAGCGCCACGACGGCACAAAGGCGGGCGAAGGAGGATACCGTCTGCATCGCACAATTCCCGGTAGTGAAGAGGAGGTTCGTTTCCGCCAGTATACGACGACGGCCGCCGCTGTCTTCCCATCTGGCCCCGTCCCCCCGTATCACCACCGCGCGGGGGAACCGTGCCGGTTGTATGCACTTTCTGGGTCGTGAATGATGTATCGAAAGGGCGTATTCTGCCGATAACCCGAATACGAACGCCATTCCCCACCGGCATCCGCGGACGAACGCGCAGCGCCCTCCAGCGCGGGGAAGTTAGCCTCCAACTCCCGGAGAAAGCCATGAACAGGTTCTGGAAATACGCCCTGGTGGGTGTTGCGGCCGCGGCGATGCATGGGCCGGCGGTTCGGGCGGACGTCACCGCCGTGCCTCTTTCCCTCCCCGCCAGCGTGGCGGCCACGCCAGCGGCGCCGGCACCAGCGATGCCGGCACCGGCGCCGACCACCCCTGCGGTGGAAACGACGACTCCCTGTCCCGCGCCGTACTGTCAGGCCGACTGCCAGGGTGGGGGCCGGTTCCTGGTCGACGCCAGCCTGTATTCCCTGACGCCCAGTTTCACGAACAATCCGGCGTATACCGTATTCAGCAGCACCGCCGGGCTTCCGCGCGTCGCTCGCGCCGAAACCAGCACGCAGGAGTTCGACTGGGCCTACAAACCGGCCTACGCCATCGCGGCTGGGTGGGTTGGCGCCGGCGGGTTCGGTGTCCGCGGTCGCTTCTTCCAGTTCGATCAGACGTCCGATCTGCTGACGGCGAGCCAGACCGAACCGCAGACCGTCGCCGGCCGGCAGATCAGCGTGCCGACGTTCAATCTGCCCGGCACGCCCAACGGCGTTTCGCAGTTCTCCTCCCCCGGTGCGCTACTTCAGTCCACCCCGCCGCTCGGCCAGGACGCCCTCACCTTTATCAGCGGGCTGAACGTCTACGCGGTGGATCTGGAGGCGGTCGGGACCGTCGAGGAGGGAGCGTGGGCGCTTGCTGGTGACAGCCGGCGGCTCGCTACCTGCGTATCGAGCAGGTGTACGAGGCGGCGGCTGTTCAACGCGAGGCCAGCGGCGAAATCCGGAGATTGCAGCGGTTACGCAACGAGCGAGCGTTCACCGGGGCGGGTCCGACGATCGCCGTCCAGGCGTCGCGCCGGCTCGGCCCGGCCGGCCTGGCGGTGTTCGGCAGCGCCCGCGGCTCGTATGTGTTCGGCCGGTATCACGAACAGGCCCGCTTCCTGCAGGACGTGATCGACCCGGCCGGCGTGACGGTCGGCGGGTCGCAGGCCACCGTCACCCAGGCGACGGCGTCACGGACCACCGCGGTGCCGGTGACTGAACTGGAGGTCGGCGCCGAGTACGGCCAGCCGTTCGGCCGATCGCGGGCGTTCGTCCGGCTCAGCGCGGTCAACCAGACCTACTTCGACGCCGGCAGCGCCAGCCAGGTGGGCGGCAATGTGAACCTGTTCGGCGGACGGGTTGCCCTCGGCCTCGACTACTGAGCCGCCGCCTCAATGACCGGAAGGCCCGGAACCGCTTGCCGGTTTCGGGCCGTTTTCGGATCCGGAATCTCGTCCCAGGTGCGGCCGTCGATCGTCCGCCCGCGCTTGCTCCGCACTGGCCCGCCCCACTGCTTGAAGAAGAACGGCACGCCGGCGGCGACACACCGATCGCGGACCTGCCGCACCCATTCCTCCTTCATGTCTCGCGCTCCCGGCCCCGACTCGCCGCCGACGATCACCCAGTCGATTCCGTCCAGATCCAGATCCGGAATGGGACCGAGGAGCGGTTCGACCGACAGAAAGCGGACCGCCGCCCCGGTCTGTCGCAGGTGGTCGATGCGAAAGGTGTAGTCGGCCCGCTCGACGCTCACGCCCATCCACACGTTCGCCGGCCAGTCGATCGCGGCGGACAGCGCGGCGAGGCGCTCCGACCGCTTGGTGAGCACCTGAAACTGGTGCCAGCTGGCCCGCCGCATCACGTCGAAGACCCGCTGAATGTACTCCTCCGGCACTGCCGCGTGAAACAGGTCGCTCATCGAGTTGACGAACACCCGCCGCGGCTGCCGCCAGCCGAGCGGCACCTGCAGCATGTGCTCGTGAAGCGTCACCTCGAACCCGTTGGCGTAGTTCCGCTGCCCCATCGCCCGCAGACGCAGCGACATCCGCTCGGCGTAGCAGTGGGCGCAGCCGGGGCTGATCTTGGTGCAGCCGGTCAGCGGGTTCCACGTCGCCTCGGTCCACTCGATCGCCGAATTCTGCCCCATGGACATGCCCTTTCGCGTCTCGTCAGGACTCTTCTCGACGATAGCAGATTCCGCCTCGTCTCGCACGGATCCGCATCTCTGTCCTGCGGTGGCGACGCCACATATATTCCGGGGCAGACTCGCCTCATCCCACACGGAGCGTCCGCCATGCGTCTGTCTGCTCTGCTCGTTCTCGGATTCGTCCCCCTGTTCGCCGCCGCCGAGGCGCCGAAGGCGGCCCTGAAGAAGGGCGACCGCGTCGTCTTCCTCGGCGACTCGATCACCCAGGGCGGCGTTGGCCCGAAGGGGTACGTCACCCTCATTCGCAAGGCGCTCGCGGACAAGCACAAGGACCTCGGCGTCGAGGTCATCGGCGCCGGCATCAGCGGCAACAAGGTGCCCGACCTGCAGCGGCGGCTCGACCGCGACGTGCTGCAGAAGAAGCCGACGCTGGTCGTCATCTACATCGGCATCAACGACGTCTGGCACGGCGAGCGCGACCCGAAGCGCGGCACCCTGCCCGCCGCCTACGAGGCCGGTCTGAAGGACGTGATTGGTCGCGTCCAGAAGGCCGGCGCGCGCGTGCTGCTGTGTACTCCCAGCGTGATCGGCGAGAAGCCCGATGGCGGCAATTCGCTCGACGCCAAGCTCGACCAGTACAGCGCCATCAGCCGATCGGTAGCGAAGGAGACCGGGGCGTCGCTGTGCGACCTCCGCCGCGCGTTCGTCGAGCACCTGAAGAAACACAACGAGGGCGGTAAGGACCGCGGCATTCTGACGACCGACCGGGTCCACCTGAACGACGCCGGCAACCGCCTCGTCGCCGACACCATCCTGCACTGCCTGGGCGGCGACTGATCGCGGCCACCAGTCTGATTGACGCCAGCGGGCGGCCGGCTTAGCATGACAGGCGTTGGCCGCCCGCCCTCCTCCGGAACCCTTTCGCTTGTGACGAGGTAGCACCGCTGATGCACGCACCCACCCGTTTCACCCGCCGCGGCTGGACCGCCCTGGTCCTGCTCGCCGTCCTCGCCCCGGTCGTTTCGGCTGAGAGCAAGGAGCGGAACATCTATGACCACCAGGCGCAGAAGGCGGCGAAGGGGATGAAGAAGATCGTCTTCGTCGCCGACCCGGC
>JAXMAU010000021.1:0-99492 GCA_046350215.1 Gemmataceae bacterium
TGCTCATCCACAGCGCCGACCCGTACTCCGAGGCGCTGACCAAAGAACTCCGCACTCACGCCGCCTCAAGGGGCGACGTCACCTTCCTTGAGTTCCCCTTCGACCCGGCCGGCACGCCGGACTTCCGCCCCGCCTTGGAACGGGCCAAGGCCCAAGGGGCGCAGGCACTAATCGTTTTCGGGTTGCCGCCGGGGATCAAGTCGTTGGTCGGTCAGCTGGCAGCTGCCGGATGGAACCGCCCCGTCATCGGCGGCGTGAACATCAACCTTACCTTAGACGACTTCAACAAAGCCGGCCTCAAGGGGGGACTGTGGCTAGTCGAAACCGAGTCGATGCGCGGCGAACTCCCCCACGACGGCGAGGCCCACCAGTTCCGCGAGGCTTACCGAGCCAAGTTCGGAGACGTCCCACCGTTCCACGCCCTCTACCTGGCCGATGCCTTTTACTTTGTCGCTGCCGCACACAGGGAGAACCCGCAGAGGGAGCTGTCAGAACTCGATCGCATGGGCGGCGTCCGCCAGTTCCAAAGCGCATCCGGTTTGATCCAAGTAAACAAGGACGGTACGCTTCGCTACGAAATGCGTGCCCGCAAGGTGCGGTAAAGTCCGCGGAATGGTGTCGGCCGACCACACGCGTTTTGTGTCCAGGATCCTAGACATGCCCCGTCCCGAAATCCCCACAGAAATTCTGTATTCACTGCACGCACGCCACCAATGGATGGCATGGCGTCTCTTCGCTCGAAGACGGAAACAATCCTTATCCATCTTACAGTTGCGCTCCGGTGGTTTGCCCCCACACGGGGGGGCGAGCAGTGTCGCTAGCGTGTTTGAGATCCTGTCGGACGGCGTCTTTGAGGGGGAACCTTACTGGCACGGGCTTGCGATCACCACTGCTCGGCAGCATGGGATCATTTCAGAGGAGGAGCACAAGGAGCTTTCGGAGAATACGCGACAGAAACGCAGAATCATCAAAAACCATGTGCGCTACGACACGCACTTGAAGATAGGAGAGGAACTAAACCAGCCGGTGCTGTTCCACGTCACGCCCGACGCTGTGCTGTGGTTCGCGGGCCCAGAGTGGCTGCAAGTCAGTGCGCCCGCCTTTCTCGAGCGGCTACATGACCAGGAACAAAGTACGGCCACTGCCATCGATGTTTCGCTGCGAACACTGTCCCGTGAGGTCCTTTGGCCTGCATTCTTTAGAGAGCCGTACAAACCGAAGTACTCGCTGATTCTGATCCAGTCAGCCTACACAAAAGTCTATGGGGTCTGGAGTTTGCACGCCGCGAGCGCCGGCGGGCAGTCAGTTCAACCGGGGGAGGCTGGCGAGTTAGCCGGCCAGCCTACGGAGGTTGGCGAGTTAACCGGACCACCGGTGCTTTGCCTTCTGGATGTCATGGGCGAAGCGTACCTCCGCGACGAGGTTTATTCTCGGCGCAGCCGCTACCTCGATCTGCTATGCCGCTCTCGCGGTGAGAAACCCCCAGATGCGGCAAGCCCGCAACCAACTCCTGAGCAGCAGAAAGCTTACGAAGGGGTGTCGAAATTCCCCATGCACCAACCGATAACTTGCCACCTCCCCTTAATCTACCAGGAGGCAACGAAGTACTGGCACTCCCATCTGAGTGCCGAGGGCCGCTCTCCCGCGCTTTTGCAGGGAGTCTACGAATTGACGAACTGGGCACTGGAACACGCCTTCACCGCCTGGCCCCTACAGAAGCAGGATGAGCGGATTGCGAAGTTGTTGGTGCGCGAAGCCGTGCGGCGAGGTTATGAGGCCGTACGCACAACGGCGGATGGGGAGGTTTCGAGCGAGCCATTTGCTCGTGGTTTGAGCGAAGCCGTGTCCGAACTTAATGACTCGCTGCTGGCCTCCAACCGGATCACCAACGCCCAGATAGCAAGATTCCTCGCATCGGTGCTAGCCGTGCTGGCGCTCCGGGCCCTGAAGGCAAGTGACGGAGAGCGAGATGCACTGTGCTACCTGGCCTGTGGGTTCCGGGCTCTGGTCCTGAGCAGCGATGGGGAGAGCGAGGGCGAGAGCCTCCCAAGCCAGCGGGATTTGCCTCAGGAGGAAAAGTTTGAGGAGTGGAAGAGCAGCCAAAGTTCCGACCCACTTAAGCGCCTTCTATTGGACACATTCGAGGGTTCACTAGCCTGGTTCCTCCACAGGACGCTTAGCGCACAGGGGGGGCCGTGATGACCGCCGACGGTTGGCTACGGCTCAGCATGGTTGTCGTGGAACAGGGGATCTACCTCACCGCCCTCAGCTTCCTGGCGTGGGTTGGTGAAAGGCGCCGGGACGTGGACGCCTTTCATCTGGTGGCGGCATACACAGCGGGTGTGGCGATCGCATGGCTGCTCAAGACCTGGGATTCTATCCCTGACACATTCTCCCTATTTGCAGGTGCAGTTGCCGCCACCACCATTGACGGCCTGTGGCCCACTTCCGGCGATTCGGCGGGAGAACGACCATTGGTGCAAGTCATTGTGGTTGCCTCGCTCTCGTTGCTCAGCCTCGACTGGCTGACCGCCCACGCACCGGTAAGCGTGTCGCACCCCGGCAGCGCTCCTGTGCACTTGGCTCTCGCCGGTATGGCTGCCGTACTGGCATACATCGGCAGGATTCAGGCAACTGCGGCGTTCACCAGGTTGCGCCTGGGCCGACACAACGCCTGGGCGCTGGAGTACTGGGCTCATCCAACCTCGGCCATGCCCAGGGGCTTGATGCCCTGTTCGCTGATCTGTTGGTACGCCGTTGTAACCCTGCCAGCAGCGACAACAGGCATACTCAGCTCGACCATCCTCAAGAACGTGGCGATCGCCGTACTGATCGCCCGGCTTGCGGAGACGCGAGGACTCGGAGTGCTGGCCGGGGCTGCCACCACACTGGCGGCGCTCCGCACCGTAGCTGGCTATGCATTCGTCAGCCAGGCGGGACCGCCGGTGGTCGAAGCGGCGGTTTTCTGCTGCTTGCTACTCTGGCTACGCCACCGCGGAACTCGGACCGCCTGGAGGGAGTACCGTGAACGCTGACCTCTCCACAGCCTTGCTGTGGGTCGCCCTGATGCTCGCTGGCGTGGCTGCGACTGGCCACGTACATCGGCACTTGGGCGTCCTGCTCGCCTCTCAAGGAATCGTGATGAGCCTCTCGGCGTTGACCGATGCTTTGCTCGTCCGGCATGGGCTGTCGCCTGTGATTGCGTTGCTGGCGGGCCTGGCGGTTGCAGCCGCCTTGGGGTTGATTCACATACCCGTCTTGGTGCGAACCGGCCCGGGACTGCTGCTGCTGCTGACCGCACTCGGGCAGGTTGTACTGGTCGAACTGTGGATCTCCCTGCCTGAGTTCACAGGTGGAAGCGGTGGGTTGATTTTGCCGGTGGCATTGTCTAGGTTTGACATCGGTGCCGCCGCCGCGGTGTGTGTGGGGGCTGCGGCCTACGCCGTTTGGGTTGTGCAGGCCCCCCGTATGGCCTTCGAGTGGCCCTGCCTACGCTCGCTGGGGCGGCAGGCTGGCGTTTTTGGCGTCCCCGTCCGGCCCCGGTATTTGGCGGCGTTCCTGGTGTATGGCCTACTTGTAGGCACCACCGGCCTGATAGCGACACGGCACCTCGGCTACCTGTCGGTGTCGTCATTTGGACTGAGCTGGTCGCTTACGGTAGTAATGGTCGTGCTCGCAAGTCGCGACTACCCGGTCCTCAGCGGCGTCGTGTTCTGCTCGCTCTACGCCGGACTTCGCGTTCTACTACGCCAGTCGGTCCACGCATCGACTGCGTGGGCCAATCTATTCGAACTTGCCTTCCCGCTCTGCTTGCTCTTGCTCTCTGACCCTTTCCCGGAGGGGCCTACGTCGGAGCCTGCCCCTCCCGACGTTACCGACCCCGAGGATCACTCCTATGAAACGCCCCCCTTTTACGACGGCACCGGCGTCCCCCAGTGAGTTCGTCGGTCGCAGCGACCTGACTTCGGCCTTCCGGGAACAGATCGGCGGTGGCATCACGACCCCGCGGCGGTTCGTCTGGATCGTCCAAGGAAACGCGGCTTTGGCGCCGTCGAGTTTCGCGAGATAGTGCGCGGCCAGCAACGCCTCGCGCGCCAGGAACTCGAAACCAAACCGCTCCTCAGACCGGGTTGTCGCCCAGTCCGGTCATTGTGTGCCAGATCAACCTTAACGACGTACCGAAGCAAGCTGATGGGCGGGTCGAAGAGCAAGGCCTGGGTGCCTTCGTCGTCGATGAGCTAGAGAAGGAGGTGGGCCGCTGGAGCAAGTGGGTATGGATGACGCGTATCTTGCGCAGGGTGGCTTACCCAGTAACTGCACTTGCAAATGTGGGAGCTTATGTATTGAGCGGATCGCCTCTCCCGACGCTGGGCCAAAAGGTTGCCAGCCAGCCCGAGCGGTTCGACCGGATTCTAGGCCGCTGGGGCCGTCTGCTGCGTGGCAAGGTGAACGCGCTGGTCTTGGTGATCGATGAGGTATCGTTTGGGCAAAACAGCAGCGAGGCCGCCGTCTGGAGGTTTTCCAAGAGGCTGATGGAATTACATGACTGGTCGCAGGAATTGCCGATTTTGGGGCTCGTCGCGCTGCCGCTTCCGGGCTGGGCGAACCGCACGTCACCCACGGATCAGCTGGGGAGGAACTTATCGCGGGATGAAACGCTTCAGGCATTCAGCGTTTTGGAACTCGGGCAACTGGTCGATGCCCTGTGTTCCCGCTCCGGCTGGAAGTTCTCGCCGGAATACCATGTTCGTCTGCATTTCTTAAGCGGTGGCATCCCCAACTTGGTTCAGAAGCTTGGTTTCGAGAGTTGCCACCACTACTATAAAGCCAACCCGAAGCAGCACGACTACGTGCTGGAAGAGAGACATCTGGACGATGCTGTCAAAGACAATCCAGTCCAAGTTGTTGTTAGCGGAATGCTACGGAATTGGGAGGTTATCGAACCGCTACCACTTTCTCGCGATCGGCTTACCGCAAACGAGATGAAAGGCCTGCTTGAAGGGTTTTACCGCGTCGACGTGAACACCGCCCGGACAGGGTTGTCGGAGAAAGACTGGCTGGACAACGTTAAGAGCAACAACTCCACCCCACGGTTCGCAACTGCCTGTACTCACGTGTGGAGGCAACTGCAGCGCATCGGGGCCGTCGTCCAAACTCCCGACAATCACTGGGCGTTTGCTGCTGAGGCCATCCGGTTACACCTTCCAACGCTATCCGACGCATTTGGCCGAGAGGGCGGTCCGGCGGCGTGAGGCGGGAGGGCTGGATTCGGCAGCCGAAGCGGTCCGGGACGGACAACTCCGTTTGCGTTGCACACCCGTGCACTGGAAGTTCTGTAACGGTAAACCGTCCATTTTCGGGTGTTTCTCTTTTTATTTCAACGAGTTAAGCTTGTAACGGGCCGTTACAAACGAGCCCTTTTCAGGGTGTGTTGACGCCGTAACGGCTTGGAATGGCGGAAACTATAGCCTGTTACAAGCTTTTTGGCTGGATGACCGTGTTCCCCTGTCGCTCAACGGCCCGGTGCGAAGCCGCATCCCGTGAGCGGCTAGGAGTGCCCCAAGCTCGCGGAACGTGCGGGGCCCGCAGCCGGGGCGGCGGAGGACCTCGGCGGCGTGGCGGCCGGCCAGGGAGGTGACGCCGAGCGCGGAGAGGAAGCGGGCGACCAGCCTGGAGAGCGAGGTCCCGAATGGCGGGACCGGGTACAGGCGGCGTTGCTGCGCAGGCTTTTGCTTCATGCCACAGGGTAGCAGCGGCCGAGGGCCAAAGATACGCCGGGAAGAGAGGTGCAGCCGTGGCGAGCCGTCAAAAGCCGGCAGACAGCGGGGAGGTGGAAATTCAGGCCGGGGACGCGGCGGCCGCCGTCGTGCGGCCAAGCGGGCCCGAGAGGCCCGCCCCGGCGTACGAGGTCGAGCTGCTCTACCGGCGGGGGGCGTGTTCCAAGGGACAGCGGAAGACGCCCGCGACCTCGGGGCGGCGGTGGACGCCTGTCAGACGCAAGTAAACAGATACCTGAAGCTGTTGGGAATCCTCGGTCTGGAAAGGCGCGCCGAGGGGCGGAGCCGCCGGGCCTTCGGGAGGCGGTCGTCCCCCTGCGGTCGGAGCTGGTGATCCCACGCTGGGTGGGTGTCAACGACGAGCGGGGGCGGTTCCAGGTGAGCGTGGCGGCGCTTGGTCACCGACGAGGCGCCCGGCGTGCGATCTTGTTGATCCGCTGCGACGGGGCCCTCCCTGCTCGCGTGCGGGCACCAGGACGCAGCGGCGGTGGCACAGGTGGGTCAGGAGGCGGCGCGGGCGCGGTCCACGGAAACCTGCAGCGGGGGACGAACGGTCGAGGAATGGGCGAACGAGTTGGGAACCCCGATGACCCCCGAGAGGGCGGGTCGGGCGGCAGAGGCGCACCACCAGGCGCGAAAGGAGGCGGCGTCATGCGTGCAGCGGCGGAGGAGAACAGGCAACGAGGAGGGCCATGAACGGTGAGCGAGGAACGGAGCAACGCGGCGGTGTGCGTTCGGGGGTAGCCGTGGGGGCATACGTCGATGTGACCGCTGCGGCGGCGGTGGAGGGCTTCCGCCACCCGGTCGCCCTGACGCGGGCGGTATGGGCGTACTGCGTGGCGAGCGCCCACCCGCCCGCCTGTCGGTCGTGCCGGGTTCGGGTGCGGCACCTTTTGCGAACCCTCGCGACCGCCCTTGACGGGGAGTCAGGCGAGGGAGTCGTTCGGCCGTTTCGGTTGACGGTTGCTCGCGGCGACCGCACGTTCGAACTGGTCAGGTTGTGGGCGGTCGTTGAGCGGGGCGGGAGAGGAGACGAGCCGGACATCATCGTCGTTCTCGATGACGAATAGTGGTCGACCGGCGGGAACCCAACCGCAGGAGGTTTGGGCAAGATGGGACGTCCTTGTTCGCCTAAGTGGGGCACCTTTGCGCCCGTGTCGTTTCTCAACCTGGCCGTTTACCGTCGTTCGGGGGCGCGCCGAGGCGGTGGCATGATGCCCCGAAGACGGACAACCCAACCACCAGCCCGATCCCCCGGTGGCTTGCGGAGCCGGGGGGCGGTCGCCCCTGCATCAGCACGAAGACGAGCAGCCCGACCCCGGCATTCTGGGCAACCGCCCCGACGGCCCGCACGGATTCAATAACCGGCGTCCTCTTGAACACATGACAAAACCTCCCATCAACACCACCGCCAGTTTTGGCCCAACGCCGACCGCTAGTCACACGACCGGTTGCTACGCCGCCGGACCGGGGCGGTCGCAGCCGACGACGATTGTGCTGGCCTGCTCGGAAAGTGCATGATAACGTCCTTTATCATGCACTATTTCCGACAGGAGAACTAGATGACACGATTATCCGACCGGCAGTGGAAAGAGAGAGGGCAACAAGTCCGACGGTCAATTAGTGAGACGAAGCGCCATCTCGATCCTGGAACCCTCCCTGGGGTAGATGTGGCATTACTTGAGATAATTGCAGCCATAACTGAAGAGCTCGCAGAGCAAGCCCGAGAAAGAGAGGGGAGCAGGCATCGGACAGGCGGTCAAGGGCTCGGTCAGGGGTAAAGCGGGAATCAAGGAATCAGGCGGTATTAAGATGAGGAGCCCACCACTGCTTCCACGTCTGCCTCACGATAGTCTCAGCGAAGAAGACACTACGTCCGTTCCCCTTCTAGTCACGGCGGCCGGTGAAACAGCCCAGTTCCGGTATTTCGAGTTCTTCACCGCCGAGATTCGCAACTCGAATACGCGGCGGGCGTACCACCGCTCGGCGACGCGGTTCTTCGGCTGGTGCGACCGGCACGGCCTGGCGCTCGCCGCCGTCCGACCGCCGCATGTCGCCGCTTACGTGGAGGAGCTGGGTCGGGTGCTGTCGCGACCGTCGGTGAAACAGCACCTGGCCGCCGTCCGCACGCTGTTCGACTACCTGGTGGTCGGCCAAGTCGTTCCCATGAACCCGGCCAGCGCGGTGCGGGGCCCCAGCTACTCAACCAAGAAAGGGAAGACCGCGGTACTCACCGAGGACGAGGCCCGCCGGCTCATCGAGAGCATCGACCCCGGCACCGTCGTCGGACTTCGCGACCGGGCGCTCATGGCGGTGATGGTGTACAGCTTCGCCCGTGTCGGGGCGGCCGTCGCGATGAACGTGGAGGACTACTACCCGCAGGGCAAGCGGTGGTGGTTCCGGCTGCACGAGAAGGGCGGAAAGCGCCACGAGATGCCGGCCCACCACCGGGCCGAGGAGTTCGTAGACGCCTACCTCGACGCCGCCGGCACCCGGGCCGACAAGAAGGGGCCGCTATTTCGAACCGCAGTGGGGAAGGCAGGCAGGCTCACCAAGTGCGGATGACCATAACGACGCCACCGAATGGTGCAGCGGCGGCGGGCCGCCATAAGGATCGAGACGCGGGTCGGCTGCCGCAGTTTCCGCGCACCAGCATCTGCTTCTGGGTGGCGGCACGCTGGAGCGGTAGGCGATGGCGAAGACCACGAGTCGGCGAGGACCACCCAAGCTCTATGATCGCAGGGACGACCGCGTAAGTTTGGACGAGGTGGAGAGGATGGCCATCTGACGAGGGGCGCGGACGTGGTGGAAGAGGGGATGACGGCTTTCGCCGAGTCCTTCCCGTGCCTGCGCGGGGCCCTGAGGGCGCCCTTCGTCGCCGCGGTCCACAGCTTCCGCCTGACTGGAATGGCCGATCATCCGAAGAGGCGGCCCGACCGGCTGCGAGGAGGCGGGAGACGCAGGTGTTCGCCTGCACCTGCACGCTCGGTCGCTCCGTCAGGTCGTTGCGCCGTGCCGGAGGGCGGGGTAGCCGGAACCGCTACCAGCCGCGCCCTCGCCGGCGGGAATTTTGTCACACCAGCTTTCCGTGCGGCGGTGCGTCCGCCCCAAGGTCTTGCCCCCCCGGTCCGCTCGCGGGCACCAGCCGGAAGGCCTGGTCGAGGGGACCGCACCGCGTGGTCGACCAAGTCCGCTCCCCGGGGTGGCAGGTAGGCAATTTTCTGCGGGGTTCCCGCCTCCCGGTCGGGCGGCGTGTAGCGGATACAGAGAGACTGGGGAGGGCGACCGCCCAGCTGGTACGTGGAAAATGGGATGAACGAGACTTTTTGCTCATGAAACTTCAGCCGGCCGTCGGGGAGGCGGGTGAAAAACCCGAAGACCGCAGCGCCGGGCACGGCAGCGTGAACGCGCGTCGCCCCTTGCGGCACCGGCTGGCCCACGTCGGTCCGAGTGACGGCGGAATCCGGCCAGAGAAGCAGGTCGTAAGAAGACGCCGCGTCATCTTCGATACCGTAGGCCGGAGGTTCGGCCCGGGCCAGCCAGTGCGCCATCGCCCACGCCTCCTGCATCCGGATGTCGCTCATGGTCATCCCGTACAGCCGGCACATCCTGATGAAGTCGCACAACGTGCGGGGGCGAATGACCAGGAGAATCCACATGAGTGCCGCCTCGGCGGTCAGGAAGGTGAGACCGCCGAACTCATGCGAGGGCCGGCGCACCACGTTGCACCGGCGACACCGGAGTGTCATGTTCTCGATGTAGTCGGCGTCGAGCGGGTCTGCGAAACTTTCCCTCCCCGCGATGTGATCGGCCTGAAGCTCCAGCCGTGTCCCGCAGTCGGCACAGCGCCCCGTTTGCGTGTACGCCCACTCCATCACGAGTTTCATCGTATTCCCCTTCCCGTACCTCCTCCGGAAACCTTCCGAGGACGCCAGGCTCGTTCCCACTTGAGAAGGGTTGAGGTGTCCCAGTACGAGAGCGGTGATGTCTTTCCAGGTTCCGACGCCCGCTTCGACTAAGGTCTCGAGGAGTGAACGCCACTGCTCCTCGGACCAGGTGCGGTCGTGGAGGCCGAACTCGGGAATCGCCTGTTCGGGAACTTCGCTGGGGGTCGCCTCGTCCGGGAAATGGGGGTCGGATCCGTCCGGCTCGCCGCTCATGCCAGCCCCTCGTCTTGTAACGCCTGCTCGAAGGCGGAAAGAAACCCCACGAAGTCGAGGCCCAGTGCCACGCAGATCGCCCTTAGTTCGACGACGTCGAGGCGGCGTTCGCCCCGCTCGTATTTGCTGACGAACGATTGATCGGCCCCCAGCCTCCCGGCCAGTTCGGCCTGGGTAACGTCGGCAGCGCGGCGGGCGCTCCTGATCCGCTCAAGAAGAAGGCCGTACGGGGCTTCATGCAGTGAACCCACCGAACCCCTCCGACCGAAAGAAGGTGTGGGTGGCTTCGCGAGCCGCCTCATTTTCTCCGCTACCATGCTTGCCAAGCTTACTGCGTGGGGGTATAATATGCCAAATTCGCTTAAAATATTCTGAACCAGCATATTCGCACTGTCGAAACACCATGACTCCACCCGTCGCGACCGCCGATGCCCATGATTTGCTGCGCCATTTCAACGCGACGCTCGGCGTTTCTTTTTCCGCGCCGCCCGACCTGCTGACCGCCGCACAGGCCGCGATCGACGGGTGCCGAGGGTGGCGGATGTGCCATGAGGAGGAGCGGAGGCGAGGGTTAATCGCCTTGGTCAACTCGAAGCTGAAGTTGAACAAGAACCGCCTTCAGGCGTTCCTCGATGCCGCTGCGAAGCACCGGGCGTTTCCAAATTACCACGACAAGGCGGAGCTCCTGGAATGTCTGGACCACGCGGACGAACGCCGGTTCCGGCAATGGCTCAAGAGCACCTCGTACGCCTTTAACCCGGCCGCCCATTTCGACCCGGTTCCGGCTGCGAGAGTCGGTGCGGCATCTGCACGACCTGCTCCGCACCGGCACGGTCAACCGGAGCGACGCCAGGGCCTGCCCCCTTGCCGAGAGGCAGACCGAAATCCTCCGCTCCCTGTTCCCGGTAGCTACGTCTTCCGCGCTTCCCGACCGAGGCGATGCACCGGCACTTCAACGCGGATTGCAACCGGGCTTACTCACGAGGACTTTACAAGCACCTGCTGACGTATCACCCGCGGGCCCTCCACCGCGACTGCGCGCTTTCGTCTACCTCCGGGTCACCCGCGAGATGGCCGGCGCGGCCACTGGTGACGAACTGCGTGACCTGCTATGTGCGTTCGTCCGCGACACCTACGAGCGGCTGTCGAACCACTGCGTCCTGGCGGTCCACCTCGCTCCCTTCCGGGAACGCGGGGAGGACGGCCAGTGGCGGCTCTTTTCCGACCTGGTGTTGTACGCCGAGAAGCATCGCGAGGTGAAGCTAAAGGCGGGGTTTTTCCACCCCCGAGCGGTCAAGACGGCGACGGCGGCACATTCCCGGCCTCGACACCGCCGCCGCGTGGTTCGAGCTGGCCAACGAGGGCTTCCTCTTTCGCGACTGCTTCATCCTGTTTCCGCCCGGCAAGGAGCAGGCCGGGAGTGCCGACGCCCCAGGAGACCTGCTGCTCCTCTTCGACAAGAACGAGCGGGACGAGATAGTGATCCCGTGTCCGGGATGTCGCAGCGCGGACGTGGCCGGCAACTCCTACCCGGCCTTGGGCGTCCGCAGTTGGGAGTGCCGTAACCCCCTGTGCCCCGAACGCAGCGCCTTTGACCGGGGCAACCGCTACTCCCTGGCGTCCATCATCAAGCAGGAGGCGATCAAGTCCGAGGTCGATCAGATCCCCGAGTGGAGTCTAAGGCGGTGGAAGCTGGACGTGGTCCGCGACGTGACCGACGACGACGTCCTTGACATGCTGGTCAGGCACTACAGCCTGCACGGCGACACGGTGGTTTGCGTGAACGCCGAACCGGGCGCGGAGGCGATGCACGGACGGCGGATCGCCCGCGAGCCGTTCCGCCCCCGGCCCTCCTGGGGCGAGTACCAGCGGTTCCAGGGGTCCGCGTTCTTCAAACGGTTCGTCGTCGACCGGCCGGCCGCAGGCGGCCCCCCCCCCGCCCCGGTCCCGCACGGCGTGAGGGACGCAGTCGTCTACAACGGCGACTGCTTTGAGGTGCTCTCCCATCTGGAAGAAGCCTCTATCGACGGGGCGGTCACCTCCCCGCCCTATTACAACGCGCGGAGCTATTCGACCTGGACGAACATCTACTGCTACCTGTACGACATGTACAACTCGGCGCGAGCCACCTTCCGGGTCCTCAAGCCGGGTTCTTACTACCTCTTCAACATCTTCGACTACTTCGACAACGAGAACAGCATCGTCTTCTCGGCGATGGGGAAGAAGCGGATGATCTTGGGTCCGTACATTATCAACCTGTTCCGCCGCATCGGGTTCGAGCTGCACGGCAACGTGGCGTGGTACAAAGGTGAGATCGAGGGGAAGCGGAACTACAACCAGGGGAATCGCTCCCCCTACTACCAGGCGCCGCTGAACTGCTGGGAGCACTGCCTCGTCTTCCGCAAGCCGGGCGGCACCGCCGCCGCACAGTTCCCCGCCGTCCTCGACGCTAAGCCCGTGCACAAAATGGTGCGGGGCGAGAACGTTCTGGGCCACACGGCCCCCTTCCCCGCGGCGGTGCCCGAACTGTTGATCCGACGCATGAAGAAGGGGTCCTGTGTCCTCGACCCGTTCTCCGGCAGCATGACAACCGGTCGCACCGCCCACCGACACGGACTGCGGTCGGTTTCTGTTGAACTCCAAAGGGAATACTGCGACCTCGGCATCCGCCTACTTGAAGGGGAAGTTCCGCAAGAAAACGGGGCATCGCGACCTCGAAAGGGCGGTCGCACCCACGACTACCCGTTGTTTCCGGAACTGCGCTAACTCCTCGCTAACTCCTCTAGGTGCCGACGGGGGCCGGCGTGCGACCGCACGGTCGCTTGCCGCCTCCGACGTTCGCCCTCCTCCGCATCGCGGCACCCGCCCATCCTCCGGGCCTCCGTCACCGCCCTCCGCCCGCCCCCCTCGTGCAGACCGTGTAATGACCGCCACCGCATTTATTGCTATTTTTGCTGTACTTTTATCATCATTCCCAGCGGCGGCCGTGGCGATTCGCGGGGGGACTTGAAGGGGGGAGACGACATGCAGCAGAGCACGACTAGGTACGTCGGGAGACGCACCGAGGGGGGTGCGGAGGTGACGAAAGTCACCGACGCCGGAGAAGGGCCGCTCGACCCGCGGCTCGACCTGTGGAACCACAGCCCGACCGGGCTGGAGTTCGGCTACCCCGGAAGCGGGCCGGCACAGACGGCGCTGGCCATCCTGGCAGACGCGGTGGGGGACGAGCTGGCCGTGCCGCTCCACCAGGAGTTCAAGCGGGCGTTCATCGCCACGGCCGGTCGGGACGGGTTCGAGCTGTCCGCCGAGGAGGTGGCGGAGTGGGCGAACGCGCGCCGGGCCGGGCTGAACCTCGACAGCCTGGACGACCCGGAGCACCCGTAGGCCGCCCCGCCCTCCCGGTAGACAGAGGCGAGGGGCGGCGACGCGGAACGCGGGAAAACAACCAGGGGCGAGGGCTTCATGCCGCTCGCCCCTGCTGGATGAACCTCGCTACACGGCCTGCTCCATCAGGTGGTGGAGCTGCATGGTCTGCGCCACGAACCCGTGCGGCTGGCTCACCGACCGCTCGGTGAGCACGGCGGTGAAGGCGTTGAAGAGCCGCCACGCCGTCCGCTCCTCGAACCCCGGATACGACGGCGAGCGCCACTCGTGGAGCACCCGGGAGAGCTGGTGCCCGCCGATAACGCACTTGTCCCAGGCCCGTAGGATGAGCGCTTCGGCCAGCGTCTCGCCGAGCGGCGTCCCCTGGAGGAGCCGCACCCGCCGCTCTTCCTCCTCGCGGAACGAGGACAGGCTCGAGACGGCCACGGCGATGGCCTGGTCGAAACGCCGCTCGCCGTTCATGGTGTGCTTCCGCCGAATGAGCAGCTCGCTCCGGAACGCCAGGTTGTCGCACACGAACACGCGGTTGCCCGCGCAGAAGCCAAGCGGGAAGCTCTTGTCGGTGGAGTTCCTGACCCCCACCGCGAGGCTCACCCCGTCGGACACCCTGGTTTTCAGGTCCAGGACCCCGAAGAACCGGGCCCCCTTCCGGGCGACCGCGAGTTTCTCCTTGACCACCTCGTAGCCGGCGGCCCCGAGCGTCTCCTTGACGCGGCGGTACACCTTGCCGTGCGCCACCGGGTACCACCTCCCCTGGGGTTCCGGCGCGCGGATCTCGTCGAGCTGCTCAAGAGTCACCTCCTGGCCGCCCGAGTGCAGCACCAGGGCGCTGGTCGCGTCTGGCATGGGAATGCCTCCGTTCGGACAACAGGGTGCAGGCGGAAAAACCTTGTAGTTCCGCTGTCGCTGCCCCTGAGGAAGTCAGAGGCGGCGCGCGCCATCGTCTACCCGGTGCTCCAGATGTGAACGGCAGAGGTGCCGGACCGCAAGCCAGCGAGGATGCCACAGCCCGGGCATCGCTGGCAAGGGGAGAGGGGGGTCGGGGCGGGCGGCATTAACGGTTACGAGTTCGCGTGCTCGTAGATCCACAACCAGGCTTCGTGCGCCACCTGCTCGACGAGCGGCAGGTCGTCGCGGGAGAAGCTGTCGCTCTCCTCCCACACCGAGCTTCCGTCGCGCTTGAAGATGCGGCGCAGGTTCACGTTGAACCGCACGCCGGCTTCTGTTTCGTTCCGCCAGACGACCGCCTTGACGCGGCCCCGGCGAATCTCCGCCGCCGGCCGCTGCTTCTCCGGCGCGGCCACCGGCTGCGTGGCGTCGACCGCCACCTTGTCCGGCGGCTTGTCGGCCGAAGGTCTCGACTTGGCCATAACCGTACCCTCCTTTCCAGAGGTGGTAACCTTGTGGCCGTAAAACCGCCCCGTCCCCCTGGCGGGATGTCCCGCGGACGCACCGCCAGGGGGGCTCTGGTGCGGACCATAGCACCGAACCGCACCCCGACTCAAATCTCGCCTCGGAGTGCGGGGCGTCCGTGCCTGGCGTCCGTGCCGCTCCGCCGTCCGTGGCTCCGGGATTTTCTCAAGGCATGGACTCCGAGTGCCGCGGGGGCCGCAAGAGCGCGGACCGCGGCACCGCCCGCCTCGACCGCCCCGCGTGTGTGCGCAGGACTGTAAGGCCACGGACCGGCCGCGTCTTTCGTTCCACCCACCCCTTCGCCCGCGAGAGGTAGCTAGGCCAATGGCAACCCGCACCCACCCCGAGCTGGAAGCGCTCCTCCGTGAGTACGTCTCCGGGAGCGCGTCCGTGCTCGGCCTCGTCGCCGACTGGCTCGCCGACCGCCACGACCCCCGCGAGCGGGCCGTGCGAGAGGCGATGGCGAACCCGCTCTCCTACTGCCGCGGTCTGGCAGAGGACCTCGCCCGCGTCAGGCGGGAGAGCATGGGGTCCCGCTGCCCCATTCCGGGGCTGGTGTTCCTCGCCCAGACGCTCGACGACGTTCGCCGTTACGTGCGGCACGAGGCCGCGGCCCCGATCGGAGGGGAGGCGGCCCCGCCGGCGGAACCCTCGGGGCTCCCGACCGGAGAGTTCCGCCGCCGCCTGACCGAGCTGCGCGCAGCGTGGGTCGAGGCGCTCTTCGGCGGGGAATAAAGGGAGGGGCCCGCCATGGAAACGAGAGACGACCGGAGCCCGCTCCTCACCTGCAAGGAGGCGGCCGAGAGCCTCCGCCTGTCCGTCGGCGTGGTCTACGCGCTCTGCGCCGCCAGGGAGATCCGGCACGAACGTATCGGCACGGGACGGGGCCGGCTGTTCATCCCCCAAGACGCGGTGGACGAGTACCGCAGGCGCAAGACGGTCAAGCCGGCGGACGAAAGAGGGGGGGACGAAGCCCCTCCCCCGCCCCGCCGCCGGTCGGTGCGGCTCACGACCCTCCGGCTCCGCCCAGACGGTTCGCCACGTCGCGCAGGTGGCCCGGCCGCTGGGCCAGGTGGGCGTAGTGGCGGCTGATCATGGTGGTGTCCTTGTGCGACATCAGCACCGACACGGTGACGGCGTCGGCCCCCTCGACCAGCGCCCGCGTGCAGAACGAGTGCCGGAAGGCGTAGAGCGGGTACATGGTCCCGTGCCGCCGCGCCCGCCGCGTCAGCTCCCGCCGCCGGGCCGCCGCCCGGTCGGCGTGCTCCCGCACCTTCGCGGGGTCGGCCCGCTCGGCCAGAGTCAGCCGTTTGACTTTCGGCGGTAGCAGGCCCAGCCGATCGGCCTTGTCGAGCCCCATCGCCCGGCGGAGCCGCTGGAACCGGCACTTGACGCTCGACTGACGCCAGGGCTTCCCTTCGGAGTTGCGAAAGAGCGGCCCCTCCGCCCACCGCTCCGACAGCCGGCGGGTCAGCCCAACCATCCGCTCGGACAGGTAGACCACCCGCTGCACCCGCTTGCCCTTGGACAGCCGCACCGGGAACACCCACCGGCCGTTCTTCCAGTCCACGAACGAGGCTTCCACGGTGAACAGCTCGTGCGGTCGGGCCCCGGTGGCCCACGCCGCCTCCACCAGGTCCCGGAACTCCTGGTCCTTCACGAACCGGAGAATCTCCGAAAACTCCTCGGCCGAGACGAGCTGCTCCCGCCTCCCCTGCGGCGGCTTCTCCATCCCGGAAAGGGGCGACGAGAGCCCGGCAGCTTGTAAGAGCCCCTCTTTGGCCGAGTAGTTGAACGCCCGCTGCACGGCCACGATGGCCCCCCGCCGGCCCGTCGTCCACCCCGGATGGGAGTTCAACCATGCGGTGACGTGGCGGGGAGAAACTAGGTCAACCGGAAGGAGCTGGTCGTCCAGCGAATCGAGGAACGACTGCAGGAATTTGCGGTACCAGCCGACCGTCCGCTCGGCCTTGTGCGGCTGGGCGGAGAGCCAGGTCAGGAACTCGTCCAGCACCTCGGCGACGGACGGCACCTCGCCCGGCCGGCGGGCCGGGGCCGCGAGCGGGCCCTTGCCCTGCTCGCCGAGCTCCGCCATCACCCGGTGGTACTCGTCCAGCACGGCTTTGGGCGGATCCCACTCGCCGCGCTTGCCGCCGGCGGTGTGCTTCTTCTTGGGGGGTGGGAGTCCCTCGGGGTGTTTCCCGAGCGGGACCTGCTGTTTATCGACCTCGACGAACCACAGGTTGCGAGACGCCCGGTAGGCGGGCTTGGGGTGGTGTGCCACGGCATTCCCTCCGGCTCGATGGAACCAGAGTGGCCCGGAAGGGTCGCCGCTCCCCCGCTCATGGTGGCGTGGAAGGTCAGTAGCCGGGCCCGCGCGGGGAGCTGGCCCGTGTGTTCGCCGCAAGTGGAGAAACGGCAGGGGGGAAATGAAGAAGGCCGCCTGGTCTCCCAGGTGGCCTTTACTTGAGTGCCCCGCGTAGGACTCGAACCTACAACCCGCTGATTAAGAGTCAGCTGCTCTGCCAGTTGAGCTAGCGGGGCCGTTGCTTCTTTTTTCTCTGACGCACTTAGTTATGGCAAACCGGCCACCGGATGACAAGGGCGATTTCGTCGTTTCTCCGCCTCCCGACGGGCGGCCGCGGCTGCCCTAATCGGCACCCCCGGAGGTGCGCCCCATCGCCACGTCGAACTCGCTCAGCAATGGCACCAGCATCGCGGCGATCGTGAACCCGAACGCCGCTGCGATCACCCCCGCCGGGATCAGCGGATCGGCCGACTCCTGCGTCCCCGGGCGGCCCACCAGCAGCGTCATCACGGCGTACAGCACGGCCAGTGGGCAGAACCAGCTCGCCCAGCTCAGCGCCGCCGTCGGCCGGTCCGCCGACAGCACGTACCATAGCCCGCCAATCCCGGCGATCAGGAAGAACACAAAGCTCCCCCACTGGTACTCGAACTGCCGGTTGATCAGGATCAGAGCAATGCAGATCAGCGTCCCCACCGTCAGGAAGAAAATGGTGCTCAGGGCGTGAATGATCGCCACCTGGCTGTTCTGCGTCCGCAGCGCGACGTGAACCCCCAGTACCATCGCGAACGCCATCAGCACCAGCGTCGCCGCGATCACGCATACCAGCGCCGTCGCGTTCATCGGGCCGAGCAGTTCCGGGTGCCCCCGCGGCGGCGTTGCCAGCATGCCGTAGGCGGCGTACACCCCCGCCAGAATCAGCGGAGGAAACAGATACTCCTTGGTGTTGTACACAATCCCCAGCAGCTTGCCGAAGATGAACTCCCGCGGCGACAGGTCGGTCACCAGCAGCAGGTCGAGCGCGCCGGTGTCACGCTCGGAGGTGATCGCCGTTGTCGCCTGCGCTGTCACCAGCAGCAGGCTCAGCACCCCCACTGGCAGCAGGCCCGCCGCCGCGGCGAACGCCACCCGCTCCCCGCCAACCACCGGCGCCAGCGCTGAGTAGCAGATCAGCGCCAGCACCACCGCGTAGGCCAGCTTCACCAGCAGCGGCCGCCGACCGTAGGCGCGGGTGTAGACTTCTCGCCAGAAGATCGGGTTGCCGACAACGTGCCGCACGGCTCCGGGTGCGGCATGCACACTCGCCCGCCCCTCGGCGGCCGGCACGGCGGCGGCCCGGTTGCCCCGTGCCAGCAGCCCCAGCTCCGGGTCATCCGGCAGCGGGCCGGCCGTCGCGCCGACCGCCGTCTCCTCCGGCCGCTCCCGCTGCATGACTGGCTCACCCGACGGGTTCCATCGCCGCAACGCCAGCACCCCGACTCCGTTAAGTAGCGCCGCCAGCCCGAGCATCCCGGCAGCGAACAGGTACGCCGGAGCAACCCCTGCCTCCGGTGGGCCGAACACCATCGCCTCGTGAACGGACCGCATCGCCAGAAACGGCTCGAACCACCCCTGCACCGCCGCTGCCGTCTCGTCGGTGAATCCCGGCACCAGCCCCGGCAACACGCCGATCGCTCGCACCAGCAGCAGGTACAGCACCAGGAACAACACCGTCAGCGCCAGCGACTGGAACGTCCGTTCCCGCCACAGCGCGACCAGTCCGCCCAGGGACCCCGCCGCCAGCGTGGTGCAGAGCATGATGAGCATGGCCTGCACCACCTGCTCAACGCCGATCCCGCCGAGCAGGATCAGCAGCATCAGCACCGGCAGCGCCGCCAGCTGCAGCACCAGGATCGGTAACAGGCTGCCGAGCAGCTTGCCGAGGACGATCTCCCGGTCGCGCAGGTCGGTCATCAGCAACAGGACGAACGTGCGGCGATCCTTCTCCTTGGCCACGGCGCTGGCGCACGACAGGGCGGAGAAGAACAGGAACAGCGCCAGCTGCACGTAGGTCACCAGCTGGAACAGCACGGCGCCGAACCCGGCCGTCTCGCCGAGGGTCGCCGGCCGACCCCAGCCGAGGATCGCCAGCCACGCTGTCACCGCGATCACCCACACGCTGCCCAGGTAGGCGGCGCGGGTGGCGTAATGGTCCCACCGGCGAGGAACGGTTAGCACCTCGCGGAGAAAGATCGGCCCAAGCACGGACGGCACCCCTCCGACGACCCGCTCCTCTTCCCGCGCCGACAGCGGCCACGGCAGTGCGGATGTTATAGCGGGAAACCGGGCGGTGTCTCCTTCCGCTAGGGGTGGGAGGTGTGCGGCCCGTCGGCAGGGTCCCAGTCCCCGGCGTCGTCCAGGTGACGGGTCTGCCGGGTGTGCAGCACCGCCTCGGCGGCCCGGTACCGGGTGACGACACCCGGTTGCGGCAACAGCCCGCCGCCCAGGATCAGCACCGCCAGCGTCAGCACCGCGAATCGCTCCCGCCGCGTCAGCCGCAGCGAAACCGACGACGCATGACGGGCACCCGTGAACAGCAGGAAGTAGGCGCGGACCACCGCGATCCCGTTGATCGCCGCCGCCAGCACCGCCCCCAGCCCGATCAGCAGGTTCGTCCCCACCAGCCCGTCGATCAGCAGTTCGCCGGACACGTACCCGAGGGTGCCCGGAAAGCCAACGCACGCCAGCCCGGTCAGCAGGAAGCACACCCCCAGCATCGGCGACTGATCGTACAGCCCGTGGTAGTGGGTGAGCGACAGCCGCCCGTAACGCGCCTCCAGCGCTCGCAGGGTGAACCCGAACCCGGACAGCGCCAGCATCAGCGAGAACCACAGGCACAACGCCCCGGTCAAACTGGTCGACGTGTGCAACTCCAACCCGACCAGCACCATCGAGCTGTGGCTCAGGCACAGGTAGGCGAAGAACCGCCTTCCCTCCTTCTGCACCACCGCCATCCCCGCCGCATAGAGCGCGGTGAACAGCGACAGCATGCCGATCGCCTTGAGCACCCAGTCGGGGGCCACCGGCAGCACCAGCCGGACCGCCGCGTAGATCGCCGTCAGCGGCGTGACGAACAGCAGCGCCGTGCCGAAGCTGGCGCTGATGAAAAGATCGACCATCCAGCAGTGCGCCGGCACGGCGCCGATCCGCACCACGATCGCCAGCAGCAGCGGCACCGACGCCCACCAGCTCTGCCCGCCGTCGTACTGCTCCAGCGCCCACCCGGACACCAGCAGCACCGAGAACAGGCCCATGTGCAGTGCAAAGACCCGCGTCGACTTGCCGCGGGCCTGCAGCTCGAAGTAGGTCGGCAGCATGCCGACCACCAGCAGCCCGATCAGCGTCCACGGGTCGGAACAGCCGAAGATGCCGATGCGCGTCGCGTCGCCCACCAGCAGCCAGGCGAACGAAAAGCGCCCCTCCTTCGTCCGCGTGGTGGTCAGCGCCGTCAGAAAGTGCAGCAACGCCGCCAGCGGCACCAGCGGCGCGTTCAGCTCGTCGAGGTTCAGAATCGGCTCGCCGCCGGCTCCGCGGAGCAGCGCCCACGTCGCGTCGGCGTCGGCCAGGCCCTGGTAGAAGCCGAGCCACGCCAGGAACGCGGCGGCGAACGCCGCGCCGGTGAACCCGAGGCTCCACCGCGACGCCAGCGAGGTGTCGCGTATCAAGCTGACGACGGCGGCCCCGAACAGCGGCACGAGGAACGCCAGGTCGAGCCAGGGCAAGGAAAAGAACGTCATCGACCCACCTCCGCCGGTTCGCGCCGCTCCACCGTCGGCGACCCCTCACCGGCTGCCGTGTCCGTCTGCGGCGGGCCGTTCAGGAACGCCGTCCACCGTCGCTCCAGCCGGTCGAACCAGCCAAACAGCCGCACGAACGGGACGACCACGAACTCGTCCAGCCAGCTGTCCAGGTAGCCGCGCTCCAGCGCCAGCCGGTAGAGGTACAGCCGCGTCCGCTCCGGGACGAATCGCGCCCACGGCACCGCCGGCAGCGGCAGCCGGCCGCCGATCGCATTCTCCAGCCCGCGGTAATCCTGCAGCAGCGTCGGGGCGCGGATCATCTGCAGCGTCCGCAGGCAGGCGTGCCCGAGAATGTGGGCCAGCGGCACATAGCGCCAGCCCAGCCCGATCTCCGCGACGATCAGCCCCACCTGCGTCAGCGACGCGAACGACAGCGCCGACTTGATGTCGGTCTGTACGCTGCCGGCCAGGTACGCGAACACCGCCGTCGTCAGCCCCAGCGTGATGACCGCGGCCCCCAGCCACGGCGAGGCGCTGATCACTGGCCCCAGCCGCAGCAGCAGGTACGCCCCCAGGTGAACCGACAGCGCCCCGTAGAACACGGCGCTCGACGGCGTCGGCCCCTCCATCGCTCGCGGCAACCAGCCGGAGAACGGCACCAGCGCCGACTTGCCCGCCGCTGCGATCAGCAGCAGCGTGCCGACCACCACCGCCTGCTCGGGCAGCAGCACCCCGTGCCCGTCCACCCCGCCCGCCAGCAGCCGGTCGAAGTCGCCCTCGCCGACCAGGTGGTGCAGGAACACCGCCGCCAGCAGCAGCGCCGCATCGGAGATCCGGTATACCACCCATACTCGCAGGCCGTTCCGCGGCGGTGCCGGCCGCTCCTGGAAGAACGCCACCAGCAGCGCTGACGACAGACCGACCAGCTCCCAGCCGGTGAACAGCGTTTCGATCGTGTCGGCCAGCGCCGCCACCACCATGCCGAGGAAGAACGCCGCGTACAGGTTGAAGAACCGATTGAACCCCGGCTCGCGGTGCAGATAGCGGCTGGAGAACGCCCCGATCGTCCCGCACAGCAGATACGACAACAGGGCGAACGGCACCGACAGCGAGTCGAACAGCAGCTTCACCGAGAAGTGGTAGTGGGGGATCACTACCCAGTTGCCCAGCCCGATGGAAACGCGCGCTTCGCCGCGCGCCGCCATCACCCCGGCCAGCACCAGCAGCGCCGCCAGCCCGGTCCACACCGTCACCTGGACGCAGCGAGTAATGGCTTGCTCACTCAGCGGCCGGCCGAGCAGCGACGGCAGCCCGAGCAGCGCCACCAGCACTGCCGGCGCCGCCACGATCAGATACCCCAGCACTTCGGTCAATTGCATCTCAGGCATGGACGAACGCTCTCTCCCGGCCGGGCGGCCTCAGGGGACGATCTCGGCGAATTCCAGGTGGTCGCGCCAGCCGCGATACCAGTCGGTCGACGACTGCGCCACCGGCAGCGCGGCGGCGTGCGGCGGGTAGTGGTGGAACCCGCCGTCCTGCCACACCCACACCGCCTGCGACTCCGGGTCGAGCGACGCCACCTGCACCCACCCGTTGTGGACCAGCCGCCCCAGACCCTCGTGCCGCTCGAAGATGCGCAGCAGGGTTTCCGGCGTCGTCTCGACGATGATGAGCAAGCGGACCGGCTCGTGGATCTCGACCATCTGCCACGGCAACCCGGTGCGGAGGTCGCTGGCGGCGCCGTCCATTACCCCGAGCAGAGAGGTGATGTTGTGCGGCAGCTTCGACCCACACCCCCAGCCGGGCGAGTCGACGTGGGAGAAGTAATACTCCAGGCTGATGCCCGAACACACCGGGAACACCGCCTGCAAGATGCGGGTCAGCACCGACGCCTCGATGTCGTCGGTCGTCGGATCATACGACGTCAGGAACGCCCGCCGGTCGAGGAACAGCCCGCGGGTCCGCTCTCGGCGGCCGACCACGCACAGGGCGTTGGTGGCGTGCCCCAGTTCCGGCCGCGTCTGCGCCAGGTCCTCCGACCGCGCCTCGACGTGCCGCCAGGCGTCGGCGAACGACAGGGTGAGCGGGGCCGACATGAACCGCCGGCACCGTTCGTGGGCGTTGCGCTGGCAGGTGTGCTTGAGGTCGCGCTCGGCGGTGTGGAACTCGTCCTGGTGAGTGGCCGGTATGCGCTCGGTGTCGAACAGGGCGACGGTGTCGTCGCAGGTGTTGTGAAACGCGCCGACAAAGAGGGTATCTTCCGGAACTGTCAGCCCTCGCCTCGCCAGCCGCTCGCGGACCCGCCGGTCGTTGAGGATGCGCGCCAGCGCGCGGGCGTTCGGTCCGCCGGGGCTGCCGCCGCAGGCGCCGCAGTCGTAGGCCGACTTGTGCGGGTTGTTCAGGCTGTTCGACCCGTGGCCAATCAGGAACACCAGCCGCGCGAAGCCGTCGGTCAGCCCGATGTCGCGCAGCGTCCGCTCGCCGACGTCGGCCATCTCGTCGACCGTGTAGCCGAGATGGCCGTTCTCCGCTCCCGGAGTGGCGGCCGATCGCTCCAGCTTCAGGTGGGTGTGCTGCGGGTGACGGACGAACCGGCCCAGCGCGCCGTGGAAACGGGCATACAGCCGCGGAAACAGGATGCGAAGCACCAGCGGCACCGACGCCAGCACCCCCAGCCCGGTGGCCAGCAGCGCGCCCAGGGCGAACCCGCGGGTGCCGACCATGAACCGATGCGCGGCGGCGCCCAGTGCTCGTCGCGTCCGCGTCCGCGCCCGGTGCTCCTCCTGCAGCTCGTCGCCCACCTGCTCCTCGACCCAGTGGTTCGGCCGTACCACCACCGGGCAGAGCGGCACGAAGTGGGCATCGGCCACACCGCGGTAGTACATCACCACGCCGAAGAACCCGGCCACCCCGAACGTCTCCACGTCCGGGGCGATCTCTTCCAGGTGCCGGCGGAACGATTCCTCGCGCTCGTCCAGGCAGCACACCGCCTGAAAACGCGGCTTGCCCGTCGGTCGATAGCGCGGGTGCAGAGCCACGGCGTCGAGCGTCTGGGCGCAGAAGCGCCGCTCGTACGCCAGATGGAACACCCGCCGCCGCTCGACGCTCGAAAACGCCTCGATCTCGCCGACCAGCTCGGCCCAGGCGGCCGGCCCCAGGTGGTGCAATTCCTCCGGCGTCCACCCGAGTACCTGAGCCAGCTGGAACAGCACGAACGCCTGCGGCTCGACTGTACTCCCCTGCTCCGCCGGCCGCCGCCGGGCGCAGCTTGCCCGCAGCTCGGCGAGCGGGCCAGTGAACCCGATCGTCTCGCGCGCCGCCTCCGCCAGCGAGAAGCGGTCGAGCAGCAGCCGCACCGCCAGGAAGTCGACCAGCGCTGCCTTCGGTCACCGGATGCGCGACCCGGTCGCCCCGGACCTCCACTTGCCGGATCATGCCGCCCCAGCTCGCGCAGGGCCAGCAGCGTGTCGGTGAGGTACGTCTCCCACTCGTCCGGCGGTACTCCCTGCGCGTAGGCGACTCGCGGACGCACTGCAGCCGCCGGTACCCCGCCATCCTGCAGCTGGGCCAGCTCGCGGCCCAGTCCGCGAGTCCAGGTGTCGGGCATGCCGCGGTGGGTGCGATACAGCGCAGAAGGCGTGGTACAGCCCGTCGTCGCGGCCCGGCATCCGCCAGTGGGCGACTCCCTGGTCGAGAAAAGCGGCGCACACACGGGTCAACAGGTCGTGGACGCGCAGGTCGGCGTCGAAGCCGGTGGCGTCCAGAAGAAGGTCGCGATGCCGGATCGGCTTTGGCGCCGACGCTCGCTCGGCGGGCAGCTGCCGCACGCCGGCGCAGCACACCTCCCACAGCGAGCGGAGGGTGAAGGCGTTCCACGTCGCGGGAGTCCAGGTTTCGATCGACGCCTCGCGGAACTCCTCCAGCAGCGCCGCCACCCACGGCGGCCTCGGCCGGCCCGGTCGCTTCGTCCCCTCGGCGAAGGTCCGCAGGTCGCGGAGCATCCACCGGCGCGTCTCGCCCACCATTCGGCCACGGGTGGCCGCCGACGTCTCCGGCCGGAACCGCCGCAGCGCGTCGGTCTCGGCGACGAACCAGAGCAGTTCACCGCCCTCCCCGCCGCGAAGCGGGTACTGGAGCATGGCGAACCGCAGGTTGATCCGCACCGCCATCCCGGCCACCTTCTCGGCGGCCCGCTCGCTCAGGTCTTCTTCGAGCACCGTCCGCAGTTCGTTGAAGCGGATGCGGCCCCGCTCCAGCGCATCGCGATACCGCTCTTCCGTCAGGTATGGCTCGCAGCCGAACACCTGCTCGGCGCGGCGGACCGCCTCGTCGAACGACAGGTCCTCGAATGCATGCAGTGTGTTGTGATGGATGAACACGGTGATCGGCCCCTGCGCCGGGAGCAGGTGGGCCGCGTGATCGATCACGTGCTGAAGGGACTGAAGCGAGTCGGAGGAAGATCGGTGCATCCGGTCCATGACCGTGGGGGTAGCAATCGGAGGGGCCACGAATCCTCCCGGAGTCTCTGAAGACGACGAACGGCGGCGCTGTCGTCGTGGATGGATGGCGAGAGAAGAAGCAAACGCCGCGCCGGAAGGAACCCGTGGGACCCCGGGTCGTCTGGCGAAGCGTCCCGGTGGTTCGGGTAAGTTGACACCGGCGTGCCCGGTGCGGACTGGTCGCGCATCAACCAGCCTGGTCGTCCGCCGATCAACTCCGGCCGAGGAAGGGTTGGCGCCCGCCCGGCGGTGCTGTCATGATAGCCTGATCGGCGAATCGTGTCTCGGAAGGCGGGGGCCGCCGGTGGCGTTGCGTTTCCGTTTCCTCTGGCCCGTCACCCTGGCGAGTGTCGGGCTGATCGGTCTGTGCGCAGTGCTCGCCCTGTCGCTGTTGCGGCAGCAGATCCGCACCACCCAGGCGATGCAGGAGAACGTCGCCAGCCACCGGGCGGCGACCGAGCTGGAGGAGTGCCTGATCGACGTGGTGGCGCTGCTGAACGAGCACGTCGAGTCGGTGGCGGTGCTTCACGAGCGAACCGTGGGGCACCTGCAGTCCATCCGCCGGTCAGCCGACCAGCCGGAGGAGCAGGAGCTGGTGGCGCGACTGGAGGAGGCGTTCGCCCAGTACACCGCGCTATGGAAGGCGATGCCGCCGATCAACAGCCCGGAGCACGAGCCGGCGCTGCGGCAGGTGATGCGCCTGCTCGACACCGACCTGCTGCGGCCGTGCCAGGAGCTGCAGCAGTTCAACGCCCGGCGCATCGAGCAGGCGGTGGAAAAGCACGAGTGGGCGGTGCGGCAGCTGGCCTGGGGGATGACGTGGATCGGCATGCTCGGCGGCGGCGCCGGGCTGGTACTCGGCTTCGGAGTGGCGCGGGCGCTCAGCCAATCGATCCGCCGGCTGCAGTTCCAGATCCAGGACGCCGCCGGCAAGCTCGGCTGGGAGCTGCCGCAGATCGTGGTAACGGAGGAAGGCGACTTCCGCGAGCTGCACGAGCAGGTCGACCGGCTGACGGCGCGGATCGAGGCGATCGTCCAGCAGCTGCAGCAGCGGGACCGCGAGGTCGTGCGCGCCGAGCAGCTGGCGGCGGTCGGCCAGCTGGCCGCCGGCGTCGCTCATGAGATCCGCAACCCGCTGGCGTCGATCAAGATGCTCGTCCAGGCCGAGCTGGAACACGGCAGCCCGGCTGGCATGCCGCGCGAAGACCTGCAGATGATCGAGGGCGAGGTGCGGCGGATGGAGCGATCGCTGCGCACCTTCCTCGACTTCGCCCGTCCACCCAGGGCGGAACGGCGGCCGGTCGCCGTCGGCCAGCTGGTCGACACGGTGCTCGGGCTGATCCGCGGGCGAGCCGACCGGCAGCGGGTGCGCGTGACGGTGCAGGTGCCCGACCACGACGTCACGCTGACCGCCGACCCCGACCAGCTGCAGCAGGTGCTGGTCAACCTGGCGCTGAACGCCCTGGACGCGATGCCCGGCGGCGGCGAGCTGACCCTCACCGTGCGGGCGACGGCTGGCGGCGGAGTCGATCTGGAGGTGTCCGACCGCGGCACCGGCATCCCGCCGGAGATGATGGCGCGGCTGTTCCAGCCGTTCGCCAGTACCAAGGATACCGGGCTGGGGCTGGGTCTGGTCATCAGCCGGCGAATCGTCGAGGACCACGGCGGACAGATCCGGGCGGTCAACCGGCTGGACGGCGGCTGCACCTTCCTGGTGTCGCTGCCGCCCGGACAGTGAAAAGGGGCGACGATGCCGTTACCGGTGCTCCTGGTGGTGGACGATGAGCCGGCGATCCAGCACGCTTTCAGCCGCGCCTTCCGCGGCACCGAGCTGACCCTCCGCGCCGCCGGGACGGCGGCCGAGGCGCTCGCCCTGATCCACCACGAACGCCCCGACGTGGTCGTCCTCGACGTTCGCCTGCCGGACGCCACCGGACTGGACACCTACCACCAGATCCGGGCGATCGACGCCCGCATCCCGGTCATCCTGGTGACCGGCCACGGCACCACCGAGCTGGCGATCAAGGCGATGAGCGAGGGGGTGTTCGAGTACCTGCTCAAGCCGGTCGAGCTGACCGAGCTGCGCGCTGTGATCGATCGGGCCATCCGCTCCAGCCAGTTGATGCGCGTGCCGGCGCGAATGCCGGAAGTGGAGCCGGCAGCGGCGTCCGGCGACCTGCTCATCGGCCATTGTCCGGCGATGCAGGAGGTGTACAAGGCGATCGGTCGGGTGGCGCGCCAGGACGTGACGGTGCTGATCCTGGGCGAAAGCGGCACCGGCAAGGAGCTGGTCGCCCGCGCCATCTACCAGCACAGCCGGCGCGCCGACCGGCCGTTCCTGGCGATCAACTGTGCCGCCATCCCCGAGCAGCTGCTGGAGAGCGAGCTGTTTGGCCACGAGAAGGGGGCGTTCACCGGCGCCGATCGCAAGCGAATCGGCAAGTTCGAGCAGTGCGACAGCGGCACCATCTTCCTCGACGAGGTCGGCGAGATGGCGCCGCTCACCCAGGCGAAGATCCTGCGGCTGATTCAGGAACAGCGGTTCGAGCGGCTGGGCGGACGGGAGACGGTGCAAACCGACGTGCGGCTGATCGCCGCCACCAACGCCGAGCTGGAACGGATGGTGGAGGACGGCCGGTTCCGCCGCGACCTGTACTTCCGGCTGAACGTCTTCACGCTGCGGCTGCCGCCGCTGCGCGAGCGCGGCGGCGACCTGGGACTGCTGGTCGAGTATTACCTGCATCGGTTCGGAGCCGAGTTCGGCCTGCCGGTGCCGCAGGTGGACGACGAGGCGATGGCGCTGCTGCAGCGCTACCCCTGGCCGGGTAACGTGCGCGAGTTGCAGAGCGTGCTCAAGCAGGCGCTGTTGCGGATGCGAGGCGGGGTGCTGCTGCCCGACTACCTGCCCGACGGACTGGGCGGCCGCCTGGAATCGCCGCCCCCGCTTGCCGGGGACCCCTCCTCGTCCGCGGACCCGTTTGACGCCTTCGTGACGTCGCGCATCGACGCCGGCAGTACCGACCTGCACGCCGAATGCCTGGCGCGAATGGAGCGCGAGCTGATCGTCCGCGTGCTCCGCCACACCAGCGGCAACCAGCTGCAGGCTGCCCGCATTCTGGGCATCACCCGCGGCAGTTTGCGCACCAAGATCCGCGCCCTCGGCATCAGCATTTCGCGCGCGGTGTGGTCGGACGACGACCAGCCTGACTCCTGACCGACCAGTGGAAGGCAGAAGGAAGACACTCACCACCGAGGACACAGAGGGACACAGAGGAGAAGAAATCAAAGAGTGAAAGGAGCGAATACCCATCTCAGCCCGACGCGCCAGCGAGGGCATTATGCCCGCATGCGATTCGGCATCAAAGTTGCATATTCATCGCTTTGCCTTGCTTCTCTCCCGCGATACTCGCAGCGAAGGCGTTCGCTGGACCGGGGCCGTCCCGGTTCCACCTGTTCTCGGGGTTATCCCCACCCCTCGACTGCAAAGGACCGAATATGGCCGACCATGCGATCAGCCATCCGACCGCCGACGCGCCCCAGGGATCGTCGTCCCCGTGGCGGTACGACCTGCTCGCCGGCTTCCTGGTGTTCCTGATCGCCCTGCCGCTCTGCCTGGCCATCGCCCGCGCCAGCAACTACCCGCCGATCGCGGGCATCTGGACGGCAGTGCTTGGCGGCATCATCTGCTCGTTCATCAGTAACTCGCAGATGACGATCAAGGGGCCGGCGGCCGGGCTGATCGTGATCGTCGCCGGGTCGGTGCTGGAGCTGGGGCGCGAGTTCGGCGCTGGGCTGTCCGAGGGCGAGCAGCTGCGGCTGGGTTATCAGCTGTCGCTCGGCATCGGCGTGGTGGCCGGGATCGTGCAGATCCTGTTCGGCCTGTTCCGCGCCGGCAAGCTGGCTGACTTCTTCCCGCTGTCGGCGGTTCACGGGCTGCTCGCCTCCATCGGCATCATCATCATCGCCAAGCAGATCTACCTCGTGTTCGGCATCGACGCGCCGAAGGGGGCCGAGCCGCTGGAGCTACTCGCTCACCTGCCGGCCGCCTTGCCGAAGATGAACCCGGAGATCGCCACCATCGGTGTGATCAGCCTGCTGATCCTGGTCGCCCTGCCGTTCGTCCGCAACCGCTACATCCGTCGCATCCCCGGGCCGATGCTGGCGCTGCTGATCGCCGTTCCGCTCGGCATGCTGTTCGACCTGGAACACCAGCACGTCTACCTGTTCCCCGACACCTTCTTCCTGACGCCGCACTACGCCGAGTTCGAGGTCGGCCCGCGTTTCCTGGTCGACATGCCGAATGTGCTGCAGGATCCGACGACGGCGTTCTGTTTCCCCAACCTGGGGTCGTTCATCACCGCCGCCGGGTTCCCGACCATCGACTTCCGCGGCGTGTTCACCGGCACCGGGGTGAAGTACGTCGTCCTATTCGCCATCATCGGCAGCCTGGAATCGCTGCTCAGCGCCAAGGCGATCGACCTGCTCGACAAGCAGCGGCGCAAGACGGACATGAACCGTGACCTGCTGGCGGTCGGCGTGGCGAACACGCTTGCGGCGGCGATCGGCGCGCTGCCGATGATCTCCGAGATCGTCCGCAGCTCGGCGAACATCAACAACGGCGCCCGCAGCAGCAAGGCGAACCTGTTCCACGGCCTGTTCTTGCTGGCGTTCGTCGTCTTCCTGCCCGACCTGATCCACCGCATCCCGCTGGCGGCCCTCGGGGCCATGCTGGTGTACACCGGCTACCGGCTGGCGTCGCCGCGCGAGTTCGCCCGCACCTACCGGATCGGCACCGAGCAGCTGGTGATCTTCGTCAGCACCATCGCCGTCACCCTGGCCACCGACCTGCTCATCGGCATCTTCGCCGGCGTGGCGGTCAAGCTGGCGTTTCACCTGTTCAACGGCGTGCCGCTTCGGGGCATGTTCCGCCCGCAGTTCGAGCTGGTCCAGCGCGACGGTCAGACGCCGTTGCTGGTGGTCAAGCAGTCGGCGGTGTTCACCAACTGGATCGGCCTGAAGGGGGCGATCGACGCCTACGGCGGGCCGACCGGCATCACCGTCGACCTGTCGCAGACCCGGCTGGTCGACCACAGCGTGATGGAGAAGCTGCACGAGGTGGAGCGCGAGATGCGCGAGCAGGGCAAGCATTTCTCCATCATCGGCCTGGAAGACCACCAGCCGCTGTCGCGCCACCCGCAGGCTGCCCGCAAGAAGACGCAGCCGAAGGCCGAGGTGACGCAGCCTGAGAAGATGCTCGTCTGACCCGACACGACCTGGCGTTCTTATCCTCTCCCCCTCGCCCCGAGGCGTCGTGGCTCCCCACGACGCCTTTTCCCTTTTCCCCGCCCGTCGGTCAGTGGACGAGGTGGCCGCGCAGGCTGTGCAGCACCGCGTCGATCACCGTCGCGCCGCCCGGCACGCGGTAGAGCCGGTGGGCGACGGCGTGGTGCGACCCGACCTCGCCCGCGGGGCGGTGGTAGTGCCAGTCTCGCCCGGTCGGCACCAGCTCGCCGGCGGACGGCCACGGGTGGAACGGGTTGCCGCCGAGCAGGCGGATCAGCTTGCCGCTGTCCATGCTCACGTCGCCGGCCCGCGGCGGGATCGGACCGGCCTCGTGACGCAGGCAGCCGCGGAGCAGCCCCGGCTCGTATCCGCCGACGCGATTGACGATCTGGCCGATCTGGTTCAGCGTCACCGCCCGCGGTCCGCCCAGGTGGTACAGCCCGGCGTCATCGCTGGTAAGGAAATACTCGAAGACGCGGTTGAGGTCGTCGCAGTAGGTGGCCGAGCGCACCTCGTCGAAGTACAGCGTGGCCGGACGCCCCTTGCGAAAGCGCGACTCGATCCAGTCGATCGCGCCGGCGTGGTGGTTGTAGCTCGGCCCCATCGGCAGCGAGATGCGCAGCACCGCCGCCGCCGGGTGAAGCGCCGCCACCGCCGCCTCGCCCTCCGCCATCGTCCGGCCGTACACCGTCACCGGGTCGACCGAGTCGGTTTCGACGTACCCCCCCTGCCCCGTCCCGGAGTACACCAGATCGCTCGACAGATGAACCAGACGGGCGCCGTGGTCGGCGGCCAGCTGCGCCAGGTGGACGGCGCTGGTGACGTTGGTGCGATATGCCATGTCGGGCGCCAGCTCGCACGACTTCAGCGCGCAATTGCCGGTGGTGTTGAGGACGCCGCGGAAGCGGTGCTCGCGGAACAGCGCTGCCAGGCCAGCGACGTCCTCCGTGTCGAGCGGCACGATGTCGCGGCCGGTCAGTTGTACGGTGCGCGTCGGGCGGATGCCGATCACCCGGCCGGGATAGCGGCCGCGCAGGTAGAAGAAGGCGTTCAGGCCAGCGACCCCCGACACCCCGGTGACGAGCAGCGGGAGAGGGACCGAGCCGCGCAACGGAAGGGTGTGGAGGATGGAACGGGAAGCAGCGTGGGACATCAGCACCGCCAGCGGGGACCGGGTCAGGACAGTGCCGAGGGCGGGACTCGAACCCGCACGTCCTTACGGACACCAGCTCCTAAGACTGGCGTGGCTGCCATTACACCACCTCGGCGCGAACCATCCACCACCAGTGTAAGGGCGCCTCCGAGGCCGTCAAGGCGGCTCACACCCACGACTGGCGCACTCGCTCGGACAGCGCCAGCACCGATCGGTTGGTCAGGTCCAGCTCGCGTTCGAGCGCCTCGACCTCGCGGATTAGCTCCCAGCTGAAGTGGGCGTCCAGCTGGTCGCGCCGCTGCTCCAGCTCCTGTGAGATCATCTGGCAGTAGTCCAGCCCCTGCGACAGCTTCCACGCCTCCGGGCTGTACACCGCCTTGAGGTCCCACCCGCCGTCGAGCGTTCGTTTCTCGACGGTCACGTAGTCGATGACGTAATTGATCGGCATGCCGGTGACCTTGCGGCTGACCCCCTCCGTCGTCAGCCAGTAGCGGGTGTCGTCGGTCTCGAGCTTCAGCTCAAGCTTTCCCCAGGTCTCGGCCACCTGGTGGATCGTCGGCAACCGCCGCAAGGCGTTCAGATCAGGACGAATCAGTGTAAGCATGAGTCCCAACACCTCGAATCAGTCGTCCCAGCGGACAAACCCTGACGGGTCGTGAGCATCTCCTGATCGCCTCCCATGCACAAGCGATGCCGACCGCCGCCGACATCGCAGCGCTGGAGACTTGTTTTCCACAACTTCATTTATCCACACCAGTTACGCACGACATTACATTCCAGTCGGGCAGGTGAGCGAGTGCGCAACCGGACGGCGCTGTAAACCGGGTTGAACAATGCCGTCAGCGTTCGGCAACGGCGGACGAAACGGGGCGGAAAAGGTCACGCGGTCGCCGCGACGGTGCCGATGACGGGAAGCGGAGCCACGACACCCTGAACTCCCGCTGCGAGGCGATCATGGAAGGGCTTCGGTTGGTTAACGCCTCCGGGCAGTCGCCGGTGGCGGCGTGTAGCCGCTGTCAGGCGACCGGCTGCCCGTGGGACCGGATCGGCGATCACCCCATCTGTCCCGATTGTCAGGAACAGCTCGCCCTCGGCGAGGGCGAGCCGCTGATCGAGAAACTGGTGCCGAATCGGTGTGTGGTCTGCACCCGCCAGGGCACGGTTCGCTACCTGACGTTCCCGCTGCACGGCCGCGATCCGCTGGCGATCGACCTGTGCCCCGGCCACTTCCACGCCTTCATGGCCCGGCGACTCGATCGCTACGCCTACCGGGCGATCTGCCGCGCCCTGCAGGCACTCGGGATGACGCAAAAGCAGATCTTCTTATTGCACGAAGCGTTCTACGACGAGCGCGGCCACCCGCTGCAGCCGGTGCCGGAGCCTTAACGGCCGCCGGGTCGCGGCAGGTTTGGCTGCGTCGACGGTCGGCCGAGGATGGCGTGCGTCTGGGGCCGCGGCAGGTTCAGCCCGGTGGGCGGCGCCACGGGCCGCGGCAGGCTGGCGGCGCTGGCGGGGGCAGACGCACCGCACCGGCCAGCTAGTGCCGGGACGCAAAATTTGCGCAGCTGCGCCACCACCAGCAGCGGGATCTGCGGGCGCTCCCCGGGCGATTTCCCCATCATCCGGCGGATGAACTGGTCGAGGTCTTCCGGTACGTCCGGCCGCCCGCCGCGCACTGATGGCGGCTCCGCTTTCTGGTGCTGCACCAGTTTTTGCATCAGCGTCGAGCCGCGGAACGGCGGGTAGCCGGTCAGCAGGTAGTAGAGGACACAACCGAGGCTGTAAATGTCGGCCCGGATGTCCACCAAAGTGGCGTCCTGCGCCTGCTCCGGGGCGATGTAGTCCGCGGTGCCGATCAGGCTGGCTCGCTCGTTCGCCAGCCCATCCTCCGAGACGGTCGCCTGCAGCATCTGGGTTTCGCCGGTGTCGATGGTACACCGCGCCAGCCCCCAGTCGATGATCTTGACCACCGGCTCGTGGCCGCGGTGGAGCGGCTGCCCGGTCGGGCCGGTCACCGGCGGATTGAGCAGGAAGAGGTTGGCCGGCTTGATGTCGCGGTGGATCAGCCCGACCTGGTGTGCATACTGCAGCCCCTGGGCGACCTGTCGGCCGTAGTCACATGCCTGCTCGACCGCCAGCGGGCCGACCTGGCCGACGTAGCGGTCGAGGTCCATGCCCTCGATGTACTCCATCGCGAAGTACTGCAAGGCGCCCTCGTCGTGGACGTCGAAGGTGCGGATGATGTTCGGGTGCGACAGCCGGGTGATTGCCAGCGCCTCGCGCTGGAACTGGCGGACCAGATCCCCGTTCTCGGCCAGGTCCGGGCGGAGCACTTTCAGGGCAACCACGCGCCCCTTCTCCGTATCCCAGGCCTTGAACACCTCGCTCAGCCCGCCTTCCCCGAGCCGGTCGAGAATCTGGTAAACGCCGTAGGTCAGCTCCTTCCACCGCTCGCTCAGGATGAGGTGCAGCTGATAGGGCGTGAGCCAGTCGATCTCGACGAGATATTCGCCCAGCGCCTGCGGGTCCTGGTAACAGGGCACCAGCTCGCGAACCATCTCCTCGACCTGCTCGTCGGAGAAGAGCTGGGTGCGGCGCAGGATGGCGAGGAGCGTGTCGATGCTCTCGACCGGCATGGCAGCGTCCACAAGGATCTCGGCTCGACGGTCACGGTAGGCGAACGGGCGTTCCGTCTCCTCAACAGTAGCTTATGAACGCCGGCCTCGCCGTCGAAGGGGGCGGAGAAGTTGTGGATTGCAGCGGTCCGGCGGCGCATCCGCGCGCGGCCGGCGCGGCGGATTTCGCTTCCCCCGCCCGTCGGTCGCCATACAATCCTGGTGTCGAACGCCCGGCGACCACCTTCCCCCCGCCGGGACCGCCGCTCCCCAGGAGGTTGATGCCGTGACCCGTGCCGCGTCTCCGTTCGCCCTCGCTGCCCTCCTCGCTGCCCTGTTCGCCTTGACCGCGGGGGCCGACGAGGAAGGGGTGCCCAGCTTCAAAAACGCCAAGGACCGCGAAACCAAGGAATTCGCCAGCCGTGTCGGCGCCGCCATCGTCCGCGCCGCCCGCAGCAAGGCACAGAAAATCGAGATGGAGAAGTACGAGTACACCGCCCCCAAGGAAGGCCGCCGCGAGCTGAAGCTCAACATGGTGTACTTCGGCGTCATCACCAAGACGAAGTACACCGCCGACGTGACCGTCCTCATCGACTCCAGCGAGCCGACCCGGTGGGAAGTGGTCAACATCCGCTACAAGGACTCGAACAAGAGTCCCGTCGGCTACAGTGAGAAGAAGATTCAGGAGCTGATCAAGGTACTCAACCGCTGACGCCGCCGGTTACGGGGCGTAGCGGGCGACCAGCGCGCTGATCGCCTTGACCGCCTTCCGCTCGCTCACCCCGAACTGCTTGGCGATGTCGGCAGCAGCTGCGCGGACGGCGCGGAATTCGACCACCTCCAGCGGCACCGACTCCTCCTCCGCCTCGGCCCGCAGCCCCGCCCCGCTCAGGATCAGGACGGCGCCGTGAACGGCCAGGGCCGAGTCCAGCTCGGGATAGCCGCGGTTGGCCAGCCAGGCGTGCTGCTGCTGCAGCAGCGACTCGAAGCAGTGCGAAAACTCTGCTTCGTTCAGCTTGCCGGACTGGTAGCGGCGCAGCTGGCGGTTGAGCCGCTTGGCGAGCCGGGGAAGGATCAGTTCGATCAGTTCGCTGTTCATGGATGGCCCGGTGCGTCAGAACGTGGTGGTTGGCATCCGTGACGACAGGGGTCGCTCGCCCTCTACCTCCATTGTACCTGCGGATGATTGCGAGAAGCAAAAGCAGTTCTCGTTCCGAATCGTCGCGACAGCAGCCCGCAGGATGAAAAGTCGGTTCGCGGCGCGGCGTTCCCCGCACTTTGCAGGAGACAGGTTCGGGTTCATGGGTTCAGGGTGGAAAGAGCGGCGCCGAGGGGCAGCCCGCAAAGTGGGCAACGCTGCTCAGATTGTCAGCATTGTCCGAGGTGGATTTTGTCACCGGCGCAATGGCCGAGGGGTTCCGTTTTTGGTACAACGATGGGTAACTGTTAACGAGTTGGGACTGGAAACCGGATCGGCACCGAAGCTGCACGCGAACGATCCACGGCACCGTTTCGACCACGCGAGAAGGTGTTTTCCCTTCACCCACCAGATGCCGCTTACAGGAGGATGCCAGGGTGAAAGTCGCACTATTTTCCTGGGAGACGTTGCAGTCGATCAGCGTCGGCGGCGTGGCGGTTCACGTCACCGAGCTGGCGGCGGCGCTGGAGCGGCGCGGCCACGAGGTCCACGTCTTCACGCGCCAGGGGGCCGGCCAGGCGCTGTATGAATGCGTCCACGGTGTCCACTACCACCGCTGCTCGTTCCAGCTGCATCCCAACTTCGTCGACGAAGTGAACAACATGTGTCGGGCCTTCGTCCACCAGTTCCTGGCGGTGGAAGACGGCAGCGGCCGGTTTGACATCGTTCACGCCCACGACTGGCTGGCGTCGAACGCGATGGTGTGGATCAAGCAGGGCCGCGGCCACCGCGGGGTGTTTACCGTCCACTCAACCGAGTACGGCCGCAACGGCAACCGCCACTTCGCCGGCCAGGCCACGCGCGTCGCCGACCACGAGCGCCACGGCACCTACTGCGCCGATCGCGTCATCACCGTGTCCAACGGCCTCCGCGACGAGATCGGCTGGCTGTATCACGTCCCGCACCACAAGACCAACGTCATCTACAACGGCGTGAACGCCAGCACGTTTGACTATGCGATCGACCCTGGCGAGGTGAAGCGCCGCTACCACATCGCTCCGCTCGACCCGACCGTCCTGTTCGTCGGCCGAATGGTGGTGCAGAAGGGGCCGGACATCCTGATGCAGACGCTGCCCGGCATCCTCCGCCACTACCCGAACGTGAAGTTCGTCTATGCCGGCGACGGCCACATGCGCACCGACGTGTACGGAATGGCGCAGCGGCTGGGAGTGGCGCACGCCGTCCGCATGCTCGGCGACGTCCGCGGCCGCGCCCTGCACGATCTGTACAAGGCGTGCGACATCGTCGCCGTGCCCAGCCGCAACGAGCCGTTCGGCATCGTCATCCTGGAAGGCTGGAGCGCCTACAAGCCGGTGGTCAGCACCAAGCGCGGCGGGCCGGCCGAGTTCGTCTGGCACGGCATCAACGGCCTGCAGGTCGACGACAACGCCGACTCGGTCGGCTGGGGTCTCGGCACCCTGCTCGCCGATCACAACCGCTGCAGCTGGATGGGCCGGAACGGTCGGGCCGCGGTCGACGCGGCGTTCAGCTGGGACATGATTGCAGAACAGACTGAGGCGGTTTACAGTAATATCGCCTGAGCCGGCTCGACCGCCGACCCCGTATCGTCCGCTTTGGAGGGACACTCGAAGCGCACTGGCCAGCAGGACGCGCCGACAGTCGCATGGCTCCCTCCTGAACTCCTTTTCTCGACGAGTAGACGCCGGTATGGATATCTCGACTGCTTCCCTCGATCTCGGTCCCTCGGAGTACGTCGCTCCTCTCGCCGCCCTGCACGGGTCCGAGTCCACCCCGATCGAGGTGCGAACGGTCGGCACCCCCGACCAGGAGTTCCTCCGCCACATCGCCTGGACGATCGGCGAGCGCCGCCCTGCCGACCGTTGGGCGCCGCCGGCCAGCCAGGTCGGCCTGGCGATGGTCCACCCGACCCAGGGGTTCGCCTACTGGCGCATCCTGCCGTCGTGGGTGGAGACGGTGGCGCGCGCCCGCGGCGCGGCGTGGGACGGGTCACGACCGATCCTGCGTTTGTATGACGTGTCGTGCATCGAGTTCACCGGGCTGAACGCTCACCGCATCCAGGACGAGAACCTGTATTCGCTCACCGGCCACCTGTTCTTCAACCTGCCGGCGCCGGGCACCTGGCAGCTGGCCGAGGTCGGCTTTCTGCTGCGCAACGGCGAGTTCGTCGCCGCCTGCCGATCGCTGGCGATCCCGTTCGCGCTGGACCAGGCGAGTCGGCGTGGCGGGTCGGAGGGGCTGCTGGTGACCGGCCCGCGCCAGGTGGAGGCGATCCACAACGTGTGGGACGCCGAGAGCGTCCTCCGCGAACGCCGCCGACCGCACCTGCGTTCCCCGCTTCGCATCGCCGCGATGGCGTTCGCCTCCCGACCGACCGGACAGCAGGGGACGCTCGCCGACTTCGTCACCGAGCTGGCGACCGGGCTGAAGGGCCGCGGTCACGAGGTCCACGTCTTCGTGCCGGCCGACGACGGGTTCCGTGAAGATCGCGAACACGACGGCGTCGTCTACCACCCGCTTGCCGGGGTCGAGGGGGACACCGCGGTGGCCCTGGCGCGCAGCTTCGCCCGCGCCGCCGAGCGGTCGCTGGAGCGGCTGCCGCCGTTCGACCTGATCCACCTGCACGAGTGGATGACCGGGCTGGGACCGTGGGTCGGCCACCGGCCGACGGTGCTGTCGCTGTCATCGATCGAGGCGACGCGGCGGACCGGCCCGGCGGACGCCGCATCGGCGGAGATCGAGCGGCTGGAGAAACAGGTTGCCGGGGCGGCGGGGTGTGTGCTGACCACGGCGTGGCTGCGGGATCGCGCCGTCGCCGAGCTGGGCCTCACCTAGGGCCGCGTTCACCCGTTCCTGATGGAAGGGCGGATGCCCAACGAGTGGGAGCGGCCGCTCGATTTCGGGCAGGTGAAGATGCGCTACGGGGTTGGCCCGCTCGATCGGCTGCTCGTGTTCGTCGGCCCGCTGGAGCACGCTGCCGGGGTCGACATTCTGCTGGAGGCGATGCCCACGCTGCTGAATCGGTGGAACAGCCTGCGGCTGGCGTTTGTCGGCAACGGGCCAATGCAGGGACACCTGGAGCGGCGCGCCGGCGAGCTGGGCGTGAGCTGGGCGGTGCGCTTCCTCGGCCACCAGTCCGGCCGCGAGCTGGGCGACCTGGTGCGCTCAGCCGAGGCGATGGTGCTGCCGTCGCGCTACCGCATCCCGATGGACGACGCGGTGGTCGACCTGGCAAGGAAGGCGGCATGACCGGTGGTGACGACGCACGCCGGGCCGTCTCACCTCGTCCGGCACGAGGAGAACGGCATCCTCACCTACGACAACCCCGGCTCGATGGTGGGCGGTCGACCGCATCCTCGGCGATCCCGGCCATGCCGAGCGGATGGGTGCCAACGGTCGCCGTAACGAGGAGGCGATCCGCTGGGCAAGGTGGCCGGGCACTACCTCGACGGCTGCGTTCACTGGTTCCCGGAGCTGACGGTGCGACAGATGTGACGGCGCGGGCGTCCGCTCGCCTGACGTGTAACGGATCCCGTGGCCGGCTAGCAGGGAGTGAAAACGGAGAATGACAGCAAGCACTCGTGAAGGACGTCCCGACCCGTCGACCGGCGAGGCCGCGCCGCGGCAGGTGATCGGCCGCTTCGTCCAGCCGGCGACCGACGATCGCAACGGCCACGCGGAGGCGGGGATGCGGCCGGTGGTGGCGGTCTTCTGCTACGACGGGCCGGACAGCTACATCGGCGGGCATGTCCGCCAGCTGGTCGCCGCACTGGCCACCGTGGGCGGAAGGTTCACCTGTTCACGCGCCAGCCGGTTGCCTTCGACGACCCGGCGGTGCGCGTGACGGCAGTCGGCGGCGATGACGCCGACGCCGACGACCTGCTGGCCAGCGTGCAGGGTTCAACCGCCGCACGGCAGTAACGCCTTCTTCCAGACGTTTCCCGGTCGGCGAGCCGGTGGAAGTGCTGGCGCGAGTGGTCAGGCGGTCCGGTGGGGCTGCTCCGCGGGCTGCGCAGCGTGTCGGGACTGCTGTCGCTGCACTCGCTGGGCTCGGCGGAGCGACCTGAGCAGTGAGCTGAGCCGGCAGATCGCCGCGGCGCAGGCCAGGCGGTGGGACCGCCGGTGGAGTGCTGTTCCATGACGCCGAGGCGGCGCGGCGAGGCGCGCGACGAGCACGCGACGCGGGCCGAGCGGTTCGTCGAGGCCCGTGAGATGTTCCCGCTGCACCGATTCGCGCGGGAGCTGGATCCGGGCGCGGTGAAGGCCCGCTACCAGGTCGGCCCGGTTGATCCGACGCTGCTCTACGTTGGCGACCTGGAAGAGCGCTACGGCCCCGAACTGCTGCTCCGCGCCATGCCGGCGATCCTGCGGCACCACCCGCAGGCGCGGCTGGTGATCGTCGGCGACGGCCACCTCTACTGGCCGCTCAAGGTGTTCACCCGCTACCTGCTGCTGGAGCACGCGGTGCGGCTGATCGGCCACCTACCCGAGAACGAGGTGGACGACCTGTTTCTGGCGGCGGACGTGGTTGTCGTGCCCAGTCGGGAATCGACCCCCTGGTGGCCGATCCTGGCGGGGTGGGCGGCGCGCAAGCCGGTGGTCGCCACCCACGAGGCGGCCCGTCCGCTGACCGAGCACGAGAAGGACAGCGTGCTCATCTACCCCAGCGAGAACAGCATCGTCTGGGGGGTGGAGCGGCTGCTCTACGACCCGGCGCTGGGCGCCGCCATCGCCACCGCCGGCCGCCGCAAGGTGCAGGAGCGGTTCGGCTGGTCGGTGCTGGCCGAGCATTTGGAAGAAGTCCTCCGCTCGACGCGGACGGCCTGACGGCCCTCCTCCCTGTCGCTGCCGCCGGCGGCCCATGGACTGGCCGGCGCGGCGACCTGTTGGCAACGCGGATTCTCGACCCCTGAGTGATGCACACATGCCGAACGGTCATCTGCTTCTCATCCTGCACGCGCACCTCCCGTATGTGCGTCACCCCGAGTTCGACCGCTTTCTGGAAGAACGCTGGTTCTTCGAGGCGGTGGTCGAAACGTACATTCCGCTCATCAAGTTCTTCGACAAGCTGAAGGCGGAGGGGGTGCCGTTCCGCGCCACCCTGTCGGTGTCGCCGCCGCTGGCGAACATGATGGAAGACCCGCTCCTGCAAGAGCGGATGGTGCGGCATCTCGACCTGTCGCTGGCGCTGGCCGAGAAGGAGTGCGAGCGGACCAAGGACTGGAGCGATGTCCACTTCCTGGCGCAGATGTATCGGAAGCTGTTCACCGAGGCAAAGGAGACGTTCGTCGAGCGGTGCGGGCTGCGGCTGGTCAAGGCGTTCAAGGAGCTGGCTGACTCCGGGCACCTGGAGCTGATCACCTGCGCCGGCACGCACGGGTTCCTGCCGCTGCTGCGCGCCGAGCCGGCGACGGTGCGGGCGCAGGTGTTCACCGCGGTTCAGGAACACCAGCGGATCTTCGACGCCACCCCGGTCGGCATGTGGGTGCCCGAGTGCGCCTATTACCCCGGCCTGGACGAGGTGCTGGCCGAGGCCGGGGTGCGCTACTTCGTCGTCGACTCGCACGCCATCGAGTACGCCGATCCGCGGCCGTTGTTTGGCGTTGCCGCGCCGATCTACACCCCGGCCGGAGTGGCCGCGTTCGGCCGGCATCCGACGACGTCGAAGCTGGTCTGGAGCAGCATCATCGGCTATCCGGCCGACTTCAACTACCGCGAGTATTACCGCGACATCGGCTTCGACCTGGACATGGACTACCTGGCGCCGTTCCAGTACGCCCAGGGGATCCGCTCGCACACCGGCATCAAGTATCACCGCATCACCGGGCCGGGCGAGTTCAAGCACCTGTACAACCCGGACGCGGCGGCCGAATCCGCCAAGCGGCACGCGCACGACTTCGTGCTCCGCTGCCGCGCCGAGGCGCGGCGGGCGCGCGGCGGCATGCCGTACCCGTCGGTGATCGTCTCGCCCTACGACGCCGAGCTGTTCGGCCACTGGTGGTTCGAGGGGCCGCAGTGGATCTACCACGTCTTCCGCGAGCTGGCCTGGTGTCAGGATGAGTTGTCGGCGGCCACGCCGGGCGACTACCTGACGAGTCACCCGATCCAGCAGAAGGCGACGCCGGCCCCGTCCAGCTGGGGCAAGAAGGGGTACAACGAGCACTGGATCAACCACAAGACCGAGTGGATGTGGCTGCCGTTGCACGAGACGGCGGCGCGGCTGCGGCAGGTGGTGCAGCGGCACACCGGCTGCATCCCCGGCAGCCTGCCTGACCGGGCGTTGCGGCAGGCCGGGCGCGAGCTGATGCTGGCGCAGGCGTCGGACTGGCCGTTCATCATCACCAACGGCACCACCGAGGAGTACGCCCGCCGCCGGTTCCACGACCACATCCACCGCTGCCACTGGCTGCTCGACGGGCTGGACCGTCAGGAGATCGACCCGCACAAGCTGGCCGCCCTCGAACAGATGGACGCGATCTTCCCCGAGCTGGACTACCGGCTGTTCGCCACCTGAGCGGCCGGCCTTTTCGAAGGAGTGCGCGCGGCGTGACGACCCCGACGGCACCCCTGCTGCCTGTTCACCGAGAGGCGGCTCGCCCTCTCGTCCGGCTCGCGCACTGCCTTCCCCACCTCCCCCCGCCGGCTGTAGCGGCCGGTCGCGCCTTGCGCGCGGCTGGCCGACCGGACCTGTCCGTCTTCTTCAGGAGGATTCCGTCATGGACTTTTCCCCCATCCCCGAGATCGTCGACGGTCTGCCGAACCTCTGCGGCCACGATGCCCAGGTCGAGGCGGTGACGGCGCGGCAAGGGCCGGTCTACCTGCACGAGACGAACCTGCGGTTCGATCGCTTGCAGGCGGTCGCCTGCATCGCTCTGCACATGCAGCAGCCGCTCATCCCCGCCGGCGGCGGCGACATGCGGACCGCCGAGACCATCAGCAACCTGCAAGCGATGGTGAACGCCAGTGACGGCGATCGCTACAACGCCGGCATCTTCGCCGACTGCTACGGCCGTATCGGCGACATCGTCGCCGACCTGGTCCACCAGGGGAAGAACCCGCGGGTGATGCTCGACTACTCCGGCGAACTGTTCTATGGGCTGCGCAAGATGGGCCGCGGCGATGTGCTGGAGCGATTGCGGCGGATCACCACCGACTCGCACCTTCGCCGTCACGTCGAGTGGCTCGGCACCATGTGGGGGCACGCCGTCGCCTCGTCCACCCCGCTGCCCGACTTGAAGCTGCACATGCGCGCCTGGCAGCACCACTTCGCCGCCGTCTACGGCTGGGATGCGCTGGGCCGTGTCCGCGGATTCAGCCCGCCCGAGATGCACCTGCCCAACCACCCCGACGCCGCCTACGAGTACGTCAAGGCGCTGACCGAGTGCGGCTACCAATGGCTGCTGGTGCAGGAGCACACGGTCGAGGGGCTGGACGGCAAGGGGCTGAGCGACAAGCATTTGCCGCACCGGCTGGTGGCGAAGAATTCGGCCGGGGAGGAGGCGAGTATCCTGGCGCTCATCAAGACCCAGGGTTCGGACACCAAGCTGGTGGCACAGATGCAGCCGTTCTACGAGGCGCGCGGCCAGCAGCCGCGGACGATCGGCGGCGTGCGTACCACCCATCGTCACGCAGATCGGCGATGGCGAGAACGGCGGGGTGATGATGAACGAATTCCCGGCCGGCTACCGCAATGCCGTGTCTCAGGGCGGCACCGAGGGTGTCACCCTGGTAAACGGCACCGAGTACCTGGAGATGGTCGCGGCGGCCGGTGTGACGCCGGCGATGCTGCCGGGCTGCCGGCCGATTCACCAGGGGCTGCTGTTCGAGCGGATCACGCGCTGGGAGCCGGGCGCCGCCGACAAGGCGCTGGCCGACCTCCGCCGCGAGCGGCCGGGGTTCTCGCTCGAAGGCGGGTCGTGGACCAACAACATCAGCTGGGTGAAGGGCTACGACAGCCTGCTGTCCGACATGGACCGATTAAGCGCTGCCTTCCATCGCACCCTCGACGACCGCCCGATCGACCGAAACAGCCCGGCTTACCGCAATGCCCTCTTCCACCTCCTAATGTCCGAAACTAGCTGTTTCCGATACTGGGGACAGGGCGTATGGCCGGAATACGGCCGGGAACTTTGTCGCCGCGGCATGGCCATTTTGGAGCACGACTTCCGAGCCGTGGCGTAGAATCGAGCAGGTCAGAGAGTGAGCGGGGAGCGCCTCCAGGCTCCCCGACTCCGATCGGATGCTGCGCCATCCGCTTCCCGCATTCGGAATTGCGACCGGCCGGCCGGCCGGTGACCAGGGACTGTCGCTAGTGCTGGAAAGGCTCTCCACCGCACCAACGAACCGGATTCCGTGGTACGATCGGGGGATTCATGCTCGGTCAAGTCGTTTCCCTGGCCGTGTCCCCGGACGGGCGGACGGTCCTCGCCGCCGACGGGACGCGCGATTCTCGTTCCGGGCTGGTCACCTCGCGCGGCCGGTGTCGCCCGCTGGGTGCTTCTCCCGGCCTGGACGGTGTCAACTTTGCCCTGTTCGCCCGCCACGCCCATTCCGTTCATCTCGTCCTGTTCGAAGAGGGTCACGACGAGCCGTTCGCCGAGCTGGCCCTCGACCCCACGGTCAACCGCACCGGCGACATCTGGCATGTGTTCGTCCACCAGCTGCGGCCCGGCATCCTGTACGGCTATCGCGTGAGCGGGCCGTTCGCTCCGCGGTCGGGCCACCGTTACAACCCCCGCGCCATCCTGCTCGACCCCTACGCCCGCGCGATCTCCGGCGGACACCCGTTCGGGGTGCGGTCGGACCGCCCGCGCCCGGTGCCGCGGCTGGGCCGGGTGGTGGTCGACGACTTCGACTGGGAAGGCGACACGCAGCCCAACGTGCCGATGGCGCAGACGGTGGTGTACGAGCTGCACGTCCGCGGCTTCACTCGCCATCCCTCCGCCGGCGTTCAGAACCCCGGTACGTTTCTCGGCCTGGTGGAGAAGGTCCCGTATCTGAAAGCGCTTGGCGTGACCGCCGTGCAGCTGATGCCGATCTTCGAGTTCGACGAGGCGGATGTGCCCGGCCGGCATCCCGACGGCGAGGCGCTGACCAATTACTGGGGCTATTCGCCGCTGTCGTACTTCGCCCTCAAAGGCGGGTTCGCCAGCCGCTACGGCCAGCAGAACCGCGAGTTCAAGGAACTGGTCAAGCAGCTGCACCGGGCCGGCATCGAGGTGATCCTCGATGTGGTCTACAACCACACCGGCGAGGGCAACGAGAACGGCCCGACGGTGACATTCCGCGGGCTGGACAACGCCGTCTACTACCTGCTGGACCGTGAGGGCCGCTACTACAACTTCTCCGGCTGCGGCAACACACTCAACTGCAACCACCCAGTCGTCCGCGCCCTGATCGTCGACAGCCTGGTGGAGATGGTGGCCGAGTACCACGTCGACGGATTCCGGTTCGACCTGGGCGCCATTCTCGGCCGCGGCGCCGGCGGCAAGGTGCTGGAAGACCCGCCGCTGATTCAGGACATCGCCGAGAACCCGGTGCTGTCCGGGTGCAAGCTGATCACCGAGGCGTGGGACGCGGCCGGGCTGAACCTGATCGGCAAGTTCCCGCTGTGGGGCCGCTGGGCCGAGTTCAACGGCCACTTCCGCGACGACGTCCGCCGCTTCGTCCGCAGCGAGGCCGCCGCCACCGCCCCGCTCGCCAAGCGCATCACCGGAAGCCTCGACCTCTACGGCACCACGACCCGCCACCCGTACCATTCCGTCAATTACGTGACCTGTCATGACGGGTTCACGCTCTACGACCTGGTCAGCTATCAGAAGAAGAACAACTGGGCCAACGGCGAGCACAATCGCGACGGGTGGGACGACAACCTGACGTACAACTGCGGGCACGAGGGGCCGACCGACAACCCGCAGGTCCAGGCGCTGCGGCAGCGGCAGATGCGCAACTTCCTGACGGTGCTCTTTCTGTCGCAGGGGGTGCCGTTCCTGCAAATGGGCGACGAGTTCGCCCGAACGCAGCTGGGCAACAACAACGCCTATTGCCAGGACAACGACCTCAGCTGGGTGGACTGGACGCTGGCGCAGAAAAACGCTGGGCTGGTGCGTTTCGCGGCGCTGCTGATCGGGCTGCGGAAGCGGCACTTCGCCATTAGCCGCGAGGAGTTTTTGCGCCGGGTCAGCTGGCACGGGGTGCGCACCGGCGACCCGGACTGGACCGGGCAGACGCGGACGCTGGCGATGCACCTGGCCGGCGGTCATCTGCAACCGCACTTCTATGTGCTGCTGAACAGCCACTGGGAGCCGCACCGCTTCCATCTGCCGCCGATCGACGGCCACCACCGCTGGCGGCGACTCGTCGACACCAACCTGCCCACCCCCGACGACATCGTCGAGGAGCAAAACGCCGTCCCGCTCAACCCCGGCGATCACTACATCGTCACCCCCCGCTCGACCGTCATCCTGATCGCATGAGGGAAAGAGGGGAACCACAAAGGGCACAAAGAACGCAAAGAAGATCACAAAAAGGATAAATGGGAGGGGGGAATGGCCCGGTCGGTGGACCGGGCCATCGGTATTTGTAGGCGGGTGCGGTTTGCTCGTTTTTTGGTGCCATGCCCACGGCTTGGCGTGGGCATGCGATGCGAGTCGACCCTGTCTGACGGGGCCGGTCGGGTAGACGCGGCATGCCCACGCTAGCGTGGGCATGGCACCGAGCAAGCGCGTCTTCTGACCACGACCGATCGCCTTTCCGGTTGCCGTCGGGCACGGCGGCGCATAATGACAGCCTGTGCCTACGTGTCTCGAACTTTGTTCCCCGAGGCTGTCATGCGCTGCGCCACCTGGTTGATCGCGTGCGTCGCCCCCCTGCTTGCTTTCCTGTCCGTCCCGCCGGCGGCCCAGGAGCCGCGGGCCCGGACCGACATCACCTGGAAGAAGTCCGTCCTCGACCGGACCTTCCGCTCCGAGGGCGTTGCCGTCGCCGACGTCAACCGCGACGGCAAAATGGACGTGCTCGCCGGCGATGTCTGGTACGAGGCGCCCGATTGGAAGATGCATGAGATCCGTAAAGTCGGCAACTATGGCAGCGGTGAGGGTGGCTACAGCCAGTCGTTCGCCTGCTGGGCCGAGGACTTCAACGGCGACGGCTGGCCGGATGTGATCGTCATCGGCTTCCCCGGCGAACCGTGCCACTGGTACGAGAACCCCAAGGGGGCGTCGGGCCACTGGAAGCAACACGTCATCTGGCACAGCGCGTGTAACGAGACGCCGCTCTACGTCGACCTGTTCGGCAACGGCAAGCGCGTGCTGGTGATGGGTACCCAGCCGAAGGGCAGCAAGGCGGACGGCAACGACGGGCAGATGGCCTACTTTTCCCCCGGCAAGGACCCGACGCAGTTGTGGGAGATGCACCCGATCAGCGAGCCGTCGAAGCCCGGCAAGCCGGTCCCGGGCACCTTCCGCTACTCCCACGGGCTGGGTGTCGGCGATCTCAACGGCGACGGCCGGTTGGACGTCATCTGCACCGGCGGCTGGTGGGAGCAGCCGGAGAAGGCCGACGGCAAGACGCCGTGGACGTTCCACCCGGCCGCGCTGGGTGATGCCTGCGCTGATATGTACGCCTACGATGTCAACGGCGACGGGCGGGCCGACGTGCTGTGCAGCTCGGCGCACAAGTTCGGCATCTGGGCGTTCGAGCAGCGCGGCGGCGGCAGCGGGTCGCCGGCATTTCTGAAGAAGGACCTGTTCCCACAGCTGGTGTCGGAAACGCACGCGATGGTACTGGCCGACATCAACGGCGACGGGCTGAAGGACTTCGTCACCGGCAAGCGGTGGTGGTCGCACGGCCGCGCCGAGCCGGGGTCGGACTGGCCGGCGATGCTGTACTGGTTCCAGGCCGGCAAACGGCGCGATGGGCAGATCGTGTTCACCCCGCGGGCGATCGACACTGACTCCGGCGTCGGCACCCAGTTCACCGTGACCGACGTCAACGGCGACGGGCTGCTCGACGTGGCGGTGGCGAACAAGCGGGGGGTGTACCTGTTCGAGCAGGTGCGGCTAGCGAAGAAATAACCGGGAATCCGCTCCCGGCGGCGCGAGCCGTCGCGCCGCCGATGGGGTTCAAAGCGGTGAATGGTCGTGGTGATCCGGGACCCGGTCGCGCGTGGTGCCGCGCGACGCATTCAAGGGAGAATGGAGATGCGTAAAGCGTTATTGACGGCGGTGCTCGCCGGGCTGATCGTGTTGCCGGTGCTCGGCCAGCCCGGCCGCGGCCCAGGTGGCGGCATGTTCGGCATGGGCGGCGGCAACATGCTGCTGGCGAACCAGGATGTGCAGAAGGCGCTGAAGCTCACCGACGACCAGAAGGAGTCGCTGAAGAAGGCGTCGACCAACATGCGCGAGGCCATGCAGAAGGCCCGCGAGGACATGGACCGTGAAGGCTTCACCAAGGCGATGACGGCCTATAACGAGGAGATGACCAAGGTCCGTGATGCGCTGACGGCCACGCAGAAGAAGCGGCTGCTGGGAATCGAGATCCAGCAGGCCGAACGGTCGAGCCAGCCGCGGATCTTCACCCGCGCCGAGGTGCAGAAGGCGCTCAAGCTGACCGACAAACAGAAGGAGACCGTCAAGGAGCTGATCGACGAGATGGACAAGGACCTCAAGGAGCTGATGGAGGACGCCAAGGGGGATCGCGAGAAGGGGATGGCGGCGTTCAAGAAGATGGCGACGATGGGCAAGGAGCGGTACACCAAGATCACCAAGCAGCTGACCGCCGACCAGAAGGCGGCGTGGAAGGAGCTGCAGGGTGAGAAGGTCGAGCTGCGGTTCGGCGGACCGGGCGGGTTCGGGCCGGGCGGCGGCGGCAAGGATCGGCCGAAGCGCGAGCCGAAGAAGAAGGACGATGCCTGAACAGTAAGGACAACGACTGACCGGACAGCCCTCGCACAATGTGCGGGGGCTGTCGTTTTTTCCGGCGAGGGTGGGCGGTCCGCCACTCCCGCCCAGCTCGCCTGACTGTTCTCCCTTTTCCCCCTTCACTATCCCGGTTAAACTGGGGAAAAGACACACGTCGGTAGGTCTGTCCAGCGAGGGTGCCGTGGCGGAAGGCGAACGATCACTGGCCGTCTTTCTCGACTTCGAGAACCTGGCCCTGGGGTTCCAGGGGCGACGCGAACGCTTCGACATCGTCCGCGTGCTCGAACGGCTGGTGGAAAAGGGCAAGATCGTCGTCAAGAAGGCGTATGCCGACTGGAACCGCTTCTCCATCTTCACTCACGCGCTGCATGAGGCGGCCATCGAGCTGATCGAGATCCCGCGCCGCGGCCAGACCGGCAAGAACTCGGCCGACATCCGGCTGTGCGTCGACGCGATGGATCTGGCGTACTCGAAGGAGCACATCAGCACCTTCGTCATCGTCTCCGGCGACAGCGACTTTTCTCCGCTGGTGTCCAAGCTGAAGGAGCTGGGCAAGCACGTCATCGGGCTGGGGATGCAGGACTCCACCTCCGAGCTGCTCCGCGACAACTGCGACGAGTTCATCTACTACGAGGACCTCGGCCAGACGCAGACCCTCGCCCCGACCATCACCTCGCACCTGACCGAGCCGAAGCGCAAGGCGTTCGCGCTGCTGCTCGAATCGCTGCTGGCGCTGCGGCGGGAAAACAAGGAGGTGATGTGGTCGAGCATGATCAAGGACACGATGAAGCGGAAGAAGCCGTCGTTCAACGAGACGTACCACGGCTACCGCACCTTCAGTGAACTGCTGGAGGACGCCCAGCGGGAAGGGATCATCGAGCTGGACACCGACAAGCGGAGCCGCACCTACGTGGTGACGCGCTTCGGCAGCGAGATGACCGGCGAGCCGATCGAGGTTGGCGAGGAGGGGACGCTGGCGGCCGTCGGCGAGCCGGGCGAAGCCGCCGCCCCCGCGGCGTCCACCAACGGCGGAGAGGCACCGCCGCTGCCGGCCCGCAAGAAGTCTCGCCGCCGCCGCCGCCGCGGGTCCGGGGCGGGTGCCGCCGGTGGCAGCAACGGTCCCACGCCGCCCTCGGGCGCGCCGACGCCAGTGGTCGACTTCCAGCCGGTGGAGATCCCGTCGCCCGGCCCGCTGGTCGGCATCGAGGTCGCCCCGTCGCCGACCGTCGCCCCCCCTGCTCCGCCGGAGCCGCCGGCCCGGCCCGAGCCGCCGGCCCGGCCCGAGCCGCGCGAGCGACCGAAGCCGACCCGCCCCGCCCCGCCGGTCGCCGAGGCGCCCGCTCCCGCACCTGCCGACGAACCGGCCGCCCCCGAAGCGGAGGCCGCTCCCAAGACGCGCACTCGCCGTACCGGCAGCCGCACCGGCCGTCCCCGAACCACCCGCCGCAAGACCGCCGACGACAAGGCCACCGAGAAACCGGCCGCCAAGGGCGACGCCGACTCGGCCGCCAAAGGTGACGAGTAACGAATGACTCGCATGATGTCGGGCGGATGAGCGCCCTCGCCCAAATCGCGACGACGCAGCTTCACGCGCTGACTCGGGGCACTGGGAGGGGCCTGTGGGGAGGATTCCCTCCCCGCTTCCCCGCTCCCGCTCGCCTGGTAAGTCTGAACGCGCTCTTCGGCGCTCGTTGTGCCGCGTCTCCCGACCGCGGCACGGCTGCGGACCGCAGGTCTCCTCGGGTTGTCGCAGGCCCGGCCCGAAGAGGAGACCTTCGGTCCCCGCCCGTGGGCCGGTCAGGAGACCGGCCCACAACAGTCGCGCTGCCTCGGGGCACTGGGGAGGGGCCTGTGGGGAGGGATTCCCTCCCCACTTCCCCACCCGCTCCCGCTCGCCTGGCAAGTGGCACCGGCGACGCTCAACGCTGTCTTCTGCCTTTCTACTGGCTACTGACTACTGACTACTGCGAGCGCAGCGAGCCCGCTGGCCGGCCGCGCAGGCGGTCCGTAAAATCCGCGCAGCCGTCGGGGCGCGGCCTTGTCGGGACGAGGCCGCCGGACGCCCGTTTCGCGAACTGGTCGCGACGCGGCTGCGGGGTGCGCGTCATGCCACGGGTCGTCGTCATCGGAGCGGGGATTTCGGGTCTTACGCTGGCCTACCGGCTGCAGGAGCGCTTGCCGGGGCACGACGTCATCGTCCTCGAAGCGAACGGCCGGGCGGGCGGGACCATCGACACGCTGCCGCGGGATGGGTTTCTGGTCGAGGCTGGCCCCAACGGATTTCCCGACAACAACCCGAGTACTTTTGACCTGGCCCGTCAGCTGGGGCTGGAGACGAGCTTGCTGCCGGCCAGTGAGGCGGCGGCTCGCAATCGGTTTGTCCTGCTCGACGGCCACCTGCGGCTGTTGCCCAACAGTTTCGGCTCGTTCCTTCGCTCCGACCTGCTCAGCTGGATCGCCAAGTTCCACGTCTTCGCCGAGCGCTGGCGGCCGGCCCGCACGACGACCGCCGACGAGTCGATCGACGCCTTTGTGCGGCGACGGGTGGGCGGAGAGATCGCCAACACGCTCGCCGATGCCTTCGTCACTGGCATCCTCGCCGGCGATCCGCGGCTGATCAGCATGGCGGCGGCGTTCCCGAAGGTGGCGGCGTGGGAGCGCGAGCACGGCAGCCTGATGCGCGGTATGGTCGCAGCCCGGAAGGAGCGCCGTGCCCGGGAATGCGGCGACGGGCTGACGCGGCGGGCGGGAACCATGTGGTCGTTCCGCGGCGGTCTGGCCACGCTGATCCGCGGGCTGACCGAGCAGCTGCGTCATCCGCCGGAGGTTGGCGTCGCCGTCCGCCGCGTCCGCCGCGACGGCCGTGGCTGGCGAGTGGAGGCCGACGGCCGCGACGGCTTACAGGCGGATGCCGTGGTGCTGGCGTGTCCGGCGTACCGGCAGGCGGAGATCGTCGCCGACACCGACGCGGCGCTGGCGGAGCGGATCGGCGGCATCGTGTACAACCGCGTGGCGGTGGTGGCGCTGGGGTTCCGCCGCGTCGACGTGCCGCACCGCCTGGACGGGTTCGGCTACCTGTCGCCCCAACGGGAGCGCCGCGACGTCCTCGGTGTGCAGTGGTGCTCCAGCATCTACCCGGAGCGCGCGCCGACCGACCGCGTGCTGGTCCGTGCCCTGTGCGGCGGGTGGAATCGCGGCGAGATGCTCGACTGGCCCGACGATCGATTGCTGCGGGCGGTGCAGGCGGAGCTGACGCGCTCGCTCGGCATCCTTCGCCCGCCGTTGTTCCACCAGATCATCCGCTGGCACCGCGCTATCCCGCAGTACCACCTCGGCCATCTCGACCGGGTCGCCTGGATCGAGGCGCGGCTGGCCGCCCACCCTGGCCTGTTCGTCGGCGGCAATGCCTACCGCGGCGTCGCCATCAACGATTGTGTGGAACAGGCCGGGCTGCTCGCCGAGAGGGTGGCGGCGTGGGCGAATCGGCCGGCGGACGTGGCGTAACCGTCCGATCCGGTGCGGATTATGCAGGAAGATTCGACCGGCGGACACAAAGGTCGCGATGGGCGGATGACTTCCACCCCCGCGCTGGATAGCATGTCCGCAGGGGAAGTCGCACCCGCCGCTGGGGGGATTCGTCCCTGCTCGCCGGGTGATGCGGAGGTGATCTCGCGAGGTCTATCATGCAAAACGTACTCAGCCTGATCCTCGGCGGCGGGCGTGGCACCCGGCTGTATCCGCTCACCCAGCTGCGGAGCAAACCCGCTGTCCCGGTGGCCGGGAAGTATCGGCTGATCGACATCCCGATCAGCAACTGCATCAACAGCGGTATGCAGCGCATTTACGTCCTGACGCAGTTCCTGTCGGTCAGCCTGCACCGACACATCGCCAACACCTACAAGTTCGACCCGTTTAGCCGCGGGTTCGTCGAGGTTCTGGCAGCGCAGCAGACGAACGAGGCGGCCGACTGGTATCAGGGGACCGCCGACGCGGTGCGGCAGCAGATCCGCTACGTCGTCGAGGATTCGTGCCAGAATGTGATGATTTTGTCGGGCGACCAGCTGTACCGGATGGATTTTCAGGAGCTGCTCCGGGTCCACCAGCAGACGAAGGCCGATGTGACCATCGCCGTGCTGCCGGTGCCCCGCGACCAGGTGCCGGGCCTCGGCATCGTGCAGCTGAACGAGACCGGGCGAGTGACCGGCTTCGTCGAGAAGCCGCAGGCCGACGCCGCCATCGACGCCGCGCGCACCCCGCCGGAGTGGATCGATCGATTCGGCATCCAGGCCAAGGGCCGCGAGCACCTCGCCAGCATGGGCATCTACCTGTTCACGCGCAAGGCGCTGCTCGAACTGCTGAACACGCGCCCGCTGGCGACTGACTTCGGCAAGGAGATCTTCCCGCGCAGCATCAAGACGCACCACGTCCAGGCGTACCTGTTCGACGGTTACTGGGAAGACCTCGGCACCATCAAGGCGTACCACGAAGCGAACCTGGCGCTGGCCGGCGAGAACCCGCCCTTCAACTTCCACAGCCCGGAAGGGGTGATCTTCACCCGCATGCGGTTCCTGCCTGCCTCGCGCGTCGAGGGGGCGAAGCTGAAGGACGCCCTCATCAGCGACGGCTGCGTCATTCAGGAAGGGGCCGACATTCAGCGCTGCCTGCTCGGCGTCCGCAGCCGTATCGGCCGTAACGCCACCCTGCGAGACACCGTGGTCCTCGGCGCCGACCGTTTCGAGACCGACGCCGAGCGCGCCACCAACCGCCAGCTGAATCGGCCCGACCTGCTGATTGGCGAGGGCACGGTGATCGAGGGGGCGATCCTCGACAAGGAGGTGCGCATTGGCCGTAACGTGCAGATCGTCAACAAACGAGGGGTGACCGACGACGAGGGCGAGCTGTACGTCATCCGTGACGGCGTCGTCGCCATCCCGCGCGGCACGATCATTCCCGACGGGACCGTCATCTGAGCGAAGGGGGTCGGCGGTCCGCACCCTCCAGGATGCGAACGGGGGACGGGTCATCCCTGGTGATGACCCGTCCCCCGCTGGCGTGCCGTTCTCGTCCGACTATTCCGTCCGCGACACCTGCTTCGCCACCTTGCCGACCGCGATCGGCCAGGTGCGATAGTCGGTCGTCATCCGCGTGCCCTTCTCGTCGCCCTGGACCATCGTCTGCACGCGCACTCGATCGTCGTTCCAGAAGAAGCCGCCCAGCATCGTCTCGCGGGCCGTCTCGCGCCGGCGGGGATAGCCCAGCCCGTCGAGATCGCGTGCCCACGCCTTGCCGAGCGCCTCGGCGGCGGCGGTGGCGTCGTTCTTCGGCCGGTCGCGGTGGACCGCCAGCACCCGCACCACCTTGCCGTCGTCGTACCACACCAGCACCATCTCAAATGGGCTATGCTCCGGCATCCGGTGGACGTCGGCGCCGTTGCTGGTCATCGCCGGTGCCTTCAGCGCCGCTCGCACCTGCTGCTTGGTGTCGCCCACCCCGGCGCCCTTCACGCCGCGGCTGAGGAACTGCCACGGCGTCAGGTCGAGGCTGGGAGAATCGGTCGGCCGGTCGGCCAGGATCACCTCGTATCCGTCGGCGTCCTGGTTCAGCACACGGACGGTGCGATCGTCGGCCCAGCGGTACGACTTCGGCGCCGCTGCCTCCGGCTGATCGTTCCACAGCCCGGCCCAGCGCGCCGGGACCACCACCGGCACGCCGGCCTTCGCGTCACTCAGCTGCTCCAGCGGCGACCCGCCCTTTTTCGCTGGCGTCGTACCTGCCTGGTAGCGCAGCCGCACCTCACGCACCCGCTCGTCCTTGTCGAAGCGGACGAGCACCTGGCGCAGGCTGTACGGCACGGTCGACGGCACCGGGCCGGTCAGCAGCACACTCACCCCTTCCGGCACGTTGGCTGTGCGATACCCCTGACCGTTCGGCAAGGCGGCGGTCGCCTGCGAGCGCGGCTGGCCGAGCTGCAACTCCTCCAGCGTCAGACCGGGAACCTCGGCCGGGCCGCGCGCCAGCCGCGCCGCCGGTTTCCTGGCCTGCAGCCGCGCTTGCCGCTCCTTCTCGTCGCGCTGTTGCGCCTGGAGCAGCCGGCCGGGCAGCTTGGTGGCGTCCTGCGTGTCGCGGACCACCAGCACCGGACCGCGCTCGTCGAACGCCAGCCGCAGCTGCACCTCGGTGTCGGCGTCGCCCCAGCGGAAGGCCAGGTAGGCGCCGGCGGCGTCTTCGACGGCCGAGATCGTGCCCACGCCGTAATCGTCCCACATCGACGGTAACAGACGCGACAGGGCACGATTGTTCTCGTCCGGCTTCCAGCTCATCTCCAGCCCGGTAACGACGTCCGTCGACGCGGCACGGTGGAGCACGACGGCATTCGGCGCCGGCGTCTCCAGCGCCGCGGCCACGCGGGCGAGCGATGCCGCCTCGGTGCTGGTGACGGACGGACCGGCCTGTCCCGGCACCAGGTCGACGCGACACGCCTCGAAGGTACGATCGAGGTGGACCGGACCGAAATCACGGAGCGACCGCGTTCGCGCCGCCGACACCGTCGCCTTCTCGGGCAGGATCTGCACCAGCCCGCCCAGCGCCAGGCTGCGGTTGGTTCGCAGCACGTCACAGCGGACGGTGCCGTCGACGAACGACTGCTGCACCAGCGACGCCGTCTTGTTTTCCGGCCGTGGCTGAGCCGCCGCCCTCGACGAAGGCGAACACCAGCTGGGCCGGGTCGGCATAATGCCGGTCGATGTTGGCCTGGTAGCCGACGAGCAGGCTGGCGAGGCGATCGTTCTCGTCGAGGAAGGCAGCGACGACCTCGGCGCCGGCGGTGGGCAGCCCCAGGCCGAGCAGGTCGAGCGACCGGGCGACGGCCGGCGCGGTGACGGCGAGCACCGCCTTGCCCTGCGGCTTCACGCCCAGCAGCCCGGCCACCTCGGCGGCGGGTGCGGCAAACGCGATTGGCAGCACCCGCCGCGGCGCCGTGCCCCATTCGGCCAGCGCCCGGTCGACGTCCTCCGCCAGCGCCACCATGTTCCGCTTCGGGTCGCGCCACGCTTGCCCCGCCTTTTCGAGTATCACCTTACCCGTGGGAAGCAGAGCGGCGCCGAGCGAGCCGGCGGTGGCTTTCGGGTCGAGCAGGCCCACCAGCTGTTTATGCACCAGCACCAGGTCGGTGGCGCCGTCGACATCGCCGATCATCACCTTGATCTGCGCCGACAGCAGCACCAGCCCGACCAGCCGCGTCCACTCGATCGGGTACGCCGATTCATAGCCCAGCCGGCCGATGGCGGCGAGCAGCGCCGGGTCGCCGGCCGGGGCCAGCTTGCGGGCCGCTTCCAGATCGCCCAGCCGCGCCAGGTGCAGCGCCACCGCCGCATCCGTCGTGCCGATCGGCAGGTAGGCCGGCCGGCTGATACCCTCGGCCGGCACGAACTTCGCCTCGTGGAAGCCGGGGATCGCCAGCGGCGGCAGCGCGCCGGGCAACAGGTCGACGACCGTCGAGTCGTTGCGGATCGTCTCCCGCTGCGCCTGCACGTTCGCCGCCCACTCGTCCGCCACCTTCGCCAGGTCGGCCCGCGGCAGCTTCAGCCACGCCGCCAGGTCGATGTCTGTGTGGTCCCCCAACCGGGTCTGCGTGTCCGGCGGCGCCTCATTCGGCGCCGCCATGAACCAGCCGCATCCCGACAGCGTCAGCAGCCCGACCAGGACTGCGAACTGCAACCAACGATTACGCCCCATGGGCACTCCCCACCGATCTGGTGCGCCTGCGATGTCGCCAGGTAACTCTCCGCGCAACTATAGGTCACGGTCGGTCCGCGCGCCGGCGTTCCGGCCCGGGCGGCTGGCGGAGGCGGCGCGAGCGGAGAAAAAAGTGGTCGCATTCCCATCGGCGCTCGGATAAAGTGGTGACACACTCCGCCAGCCCGGCTGGCTCTTTTCCCACCGTTTGTGACCGCTACGGTTCTGCCTGGGGGGCTTCCGATGAACCGACCGACCACACGCCAACCCGCACCGCCTCGCCCTGCTTTGTTCGCCGCTGTCGTTTTCGCTGTCACCGCTCTGCCCGTATCCGCTGCCGTCCCGACCGACACCAAGGTCCGCGGCGAGCTGGTCGGCAATCCGGTTGAGGTGAGCGTTCTACCGCCCGCCGTTCAGCTTGCCGGCCGACGGGCGCGGCAGCAACTGGTCGTCACCGGGAAGTACGCCGACGGGTCGGTTCGCGACCTGACGCCCGCTTGCGACTATGCGTGCGAGACGGCGGACCTTGTCACCGTCGACGAGACGGGGTTCGTCACCGCGCGGAAGAACGGCACTTCGGCGCTGGTCGTCAAGGCCGGCGGCAAGTCCGTCAAGGTGCCGCTGACGATCAAGGACGTCGACAAGCCGCAGCCGATCGGCTTCCGCAACGAGGTGATCGCGGCGCTGAACGTCGGCGGCTGCAACGCCGGCGCCTGCCACGGCACGCCGTCGGGCAAGGGCGGGTTCAAGTTGAGCCTCCGCGGCTTCGACCCCGACAGCGACTATCAGGCGCTGACCCGTGAAGTGCTCGGCCGCCGCACCGATCGGCAGAACCCGGACACCAGCCTGATTCTGCTCAAAGGGTTGGGCCAGGTGCCGCACGAGGGCGGTCAGCGCTACCAGCCGGGCGGGCTGCCGGTGATGACGGTCCGCTCCTGGCTCGCCGAGGGGTTGCAGGACGATCCGGCGAAGCGCGCCGACGTGGTGGGCATCGAGCTGCTGCCCGGCTCGCGCGTGCAGATGGCGCCGGCGCGGTTCCAGCAGCTGGCGGTGATGGCGAAGTTCTCGGACGGGTCGGTCCGCGACGTCACCCGTTTGACCGTCTTTTCGTCCAGTGACCCGTCGGTTGCTGACGTGAACCTCAACGGCCTGGTCGAGTTCAAGGGCAGCGGCGAGGTCGCCATCCTCGCTCGCTACCTGATGGAGCTGGCGACGATCCGCCTCACGTACCTGGAGCCGCGCAAGGGGTTCGTCTGGTCGAACCCGCCGGAAAACAACTACGTCGACCGCCACGTCTTCGCCAAGCTGAAGATGCTGTCGATCCCGCCGTCGGAGCTGTGCAGCGACGCCGAATTCGTCCGCCGCGCCTACCTCGACCTGTGCGGCGTACTGCCGACGGCCGACGAGGTCCGAGCTTTCCTGGCTGACAGGTCGGCAAACAAGCGGACCCGGCTGGTCGACACCCTGCTCGACCGGCCCGAGTATGCTGATTACTGGACGATGAAGTGGTCGGACGTCCTCCGCAGCTCGCGGAAGACGATCCAGGTGAAGGGCACGCACGTCTTCCAGTCGTGGCTGCGGGCGCATCTCAGCAAGGATGACGGGTTCGATCAGGTGGTCCGCGAGCTGATCACCGCCAACGGCAGCAGCTACGCCAACCCGCCGGCCAACTACTACCGCATCGCCCGCGACAGCCAGAACCTGGCGGAGACGACCGCCCAGCTGTTCTTCGGCATCCGCATGCAGTGCGCCAAGTGTCACAACCACCCGTTCGAGCGCTGGACGCAGGACGACTACTACAGCATGGCCGCCTGGTTCGCGCGCGTGCGGCAGAAGAAGGACCCGCAGGAGCCGGCGCCGATGCCGAACCAGCAGGGGTCCGAGGTCGTCTACTCCGATCGCGGCGGCGAGGTAACGCAGCCGCGCACCGGCAAGGTGATGCCGCCCAAGTTCCTCGGCGGCGCGGTGCCGGCGATCCCCGTTCGCAAGGACCGCCGCGAGGTGCTGGCCGACTGGATGACGTCGGCGAATAACCCCTTCTTCGCGAAAAACACGGTCAATCGCATCTGGTATCACCTGGTGGGCAAGGGGATCGTCGACCCGGTCGACGACTTCCGCGACTCCAACCCGTCGGCCAACGACGAGCTGCTCGACGCGCTGGCGAAGGACTTCGCCGCCAACCGTTTCAGCTTCAAGCACCTGATCCGCGTCATCATGAACTCGCGGACCTACCAGCTGTCGGCCCAGGCGAACGAGCTGAACAAGGACGACGGCAAATACTTCTCGCACGCGACGACCAAGCTGCTGCCGGCCGAGCCGCTGCTCGACGCTCTGTGCCAGGTGACGGAAGTGCCAGAGAAGTTCGCCGGGCTGCCGGCCGGCACGCGGGCGGTGCAGCTGCCCGACGGCGAGTTCAACCACCCGTTCCTCAAGACGTTCGGCCAGCCGGCCCGCGAGCTGGCCTGCGAGTGCGAACGCGAGTCGGACAGCAACCTCGCCCAGGCGCTGCAGCTCATCAACGGCCCGACCGTCAACGACAAGCTGCGAAACCCCACCAATCGCCTCGGCAAGCTGCTCGCGAAGAAGGCCGCCGATCGCGCCCGTCCTCGACGACCTGTACCTGGCGACGCTGTCACGGACGCCGACCGACGAGGACGTCAAGACGTCGCTGGAGTACCTCACCAAAGCCGCCGACAAGCCGCAAGGCGTGGGAGGACATCCACTCGGGCGCCGATTAACAGCAAGGAGTTCCTGTTCCGGTATTGAGCTAGCGCTCGCAGTAGTCAGTAGCCAGTAGATTGACAGAAGCCGGATCCGTCGTCATCGTCTGTTGTGGCCCGGTCTCCTGACCGGCCACCCGGATCGAAGGTCTCCACGCGCTGGAGACCTGCGGTGCAGGTGGCAAGGTCGGGAGACCTTGCCAACGCGCGTGCGTCTCATGAGCCGCGACGTTGCGCTTCACGGCATCGGGGCACCTATGTGCTCTCGCTCGCCTCGTCGTCGCCCGGCCGATTGCGCCGGCGGATCTCGCCATCCGGACGCGAATGGTCGCCTCGTGGCCGCGGTCGGTCGGTTCGTAGAAGCGCCGCTCTTCGGGCAAGTACGTCGATCGACCCAGCCGCCGGGATAGTCGTGGTTGTACCTGTAGTCCTCGCCGTGGCCCAGCTGGCGGCGCTGCCGGAGTACGCGCGTCGCGCAGGTGGAGCGGAACGGGTAGCGTGCGGCCGGTGCGGACGTCGTCGCGGGCGCGGTTGATCGCCAGGTACGAGGCGTTCGACTTCGACGCCGTCGCCAGGTACGTCACCGCCTGCGCCAGGTTCAGCTGGCACTCCGGCAGGCCGACGAACTCGACCGCCTGCATCGCCGCGGTGGCGATCACCAGCGCGTGCGGGTCGGCGTTGCCCACGTCCTCCGACGCCAGGATCACCAGCCGGCGGGCGATGAACCGTGGGTCATCCCCCGCCTCCAGCAGCCGCGCCAGCCAGTAGATCGCCGCGTCCGGGTCGCTGCCGCGCAAACTCTTGATGAACGCGCTGATGACGTCGTAATGGGCGTCGCCGGTGGCGTCGTGGTCGAACGACTTGCGCTGGATCGACTCCTCGGCCAGCTGACGGGTGAACCGCACCGGCCGCTCCTTCGACGACAGGACGCCCACCTCCAGCGCCGTGAGCGCACGGCGGGCGTCGCCGTCGCTGATCTCGGCGAGGAAGTCGAGCGCCGCGTCGCTCATCTCCACCGGGATTTGCCCCAGCCCGCGCTCCGTGTCGGCGAGCGCTCGCCCGAGCAGGATGCGGATGGCGGCGCGGTCGAGTGGCTGGAAGGTGAAGATGGTGCTGCGACTGAGCAGCGGACCGTTGATGGCGAAGTACGGGTTGTGCGTCGTCGTGCCGAGCAGGATGACCCGCCCCGCCTCGACGTCCGGTAACAACACGTCCTGCTGCGAGCGGTTGAAGTGGTGGATCTCGTCGACGAACAGGATCGTCCGCGCCCCGCCGTTCTCCAGTTCGGCCTGCGCCTCGGCGAGAATCTCGCGCAGCTCCTTGATCCCGGCGGCGACGGCGTTGAGCGGGCGGAACCGGCACCGGGTCATCTCGGCGATGACGTGGGCGAGCGACGTCTTGCCGCAGCCGGGCGGGCCGTGCAAGATGAGCGAGCCGAGGCGGTCGGCCGCCAGCAGCCGGCGAAGTAGTTTGCCGGGGCCGAGGAACGGCTCCTGGCCGACGAAGTCGTCAAGCGTGCGCGGTCGCATGCGGGCGGCCAGTGGCAGGGCGCGGTCGAGGTTGGCCTGCTGGGCCGCCGCGAACAGTCCGCCCGATGGCTGTCGTATCTTGCTCATGCCGTCATTTTACCACGGCACGGTCACGTTCACTGCGATGCCTTGGGTGCCATGCCCACGCTTGCGTGGGCATGCGGCGTATCACCGACCAGCCCCGTGGAGAGGAGGGGCGCCCCGCACTACATGGCCACGAAGCGTGGCCATGCCACCCAGATCTTCCGGATGGCTGTCGTGTCTTGCTCATGCCGTCCATTTATCACGGCACGGACACGCTCACTGCGGCCCGCTGCCGCCGGTGATCTCCAGCCCGAAGCCGTCGAGGTCGATCTCCTCGGCCTTTTCCTGTTCGCCCGGCCCGCCGCGTTCCAGGCCGAGGCGGAGGAAGCACCAGACGCTCGCCGATTCGCCGTTGTGGTCGTAGCCGGCGTCGTCGGTGTCGCCCTCCAGCAGCCATCGCCAGGTGCGGCGCTCGCTGCCGGAATCGGCGTCCTCCTGCCAGCCCTTGAGCACCCGCGACACCGCCTGCAGCGCGGTGCGGCACGTTTTCGGATCCTGCACGGTCAGCCGGCGCTCGTCGTAGCTCTCCTCCATCTCCGTCCGCGGCATCACCTTGAGGGCGTCGAACAGCCGGTGTTCCAATGCCGTCGCCCGCCACGGCGACCACAGGTGGATGATGACGCGAGGCGTCTCGAACGCCAGGCCGTAGAACTCGAACCGCATGTGCTTCCGCCCCTTACCGGGTGTGCGCGAATCGAACCGATCTCCTCCATCCTATCGAATGAGATCCCGACCGTGGATTATCTACCCCGCCAGCGCTGACGACGACGCCGCCTGCAGCGCCGGTTCCACCGCGAGCGGGACGACCACCGCAGCCGGTCGGGACGCCGAAGCTGGACGCATCCCGGCGTACACCGCGTAGCCGACCAGCCCGAGCAGCCAGGAGAACACCCGCTGCACCAGCGACGCCAGCACCCCGTTCGCCTCGGCGGCGCCGAACAGCAGGTACAAGGCCGCGAATCCCCACTCGCCCGCCCCTGCCCCGCCCGGCGTCGGGATCAGCGCCTGCATCACCATGCCAATCGGGACGAACAGGAAGTGATCGGCCAGCGACGGCAGGGCGCCCAGCTCCGGACTCCACAGGGCGCGGGCGCAGCAGTAGAACGCGACGACGAAGCCGACGTGACCGACCCAGCTCAGAAGCATCACGCGGGCCACCGCCCCCTGGCGTTGCCGGTACATCCACACCGCCCGCCACAGCTCCGCCGCCGACGTGCCGACCACCGGCAGCCGCGTCAGCCGGCCGGCGAACCGCTCCGCCCGGTGCGGTGGCAGCAGACCGAGAGCCAGCCAGACCGCCAGCGTGACGGCGACGACAGCGTAGGCGCCGGTCAGGATGGTGGTGGCGACGGCGGCGGACGGCCCAGTCAGCAGGCCGGCCAGCCAGAAGACGGTGCCGGAGATGGCGACGAACCAGACCAGTGCCCACAGCGCGATGGCCCGGTCCATCAGGACGGTGGCGACGGCGGCGGTACGGCGGTTCTGCGTGCGGGCAAGCGCTGCCGCCTTGATGATGTCGCCGCCGACCGAGCCGGGCAGGAAGGTGTTGAAGAAGATGCCGATCAGCCCATAACGGAAAGCGTCGCGGAGCCGCGCAGCGGCGCCGTCGAGCGCGCGCTTCCAGCAGATACCAGCGAATCGGCATCAGGCCGATGGCGGCGACATAGATCGCCGAAGTGCCGCGCCCCAGGAAGCGATAGGCGACCGGCTGCCGCTCGACGACGTGCCTCTGCCAGACGTAGCCCAGCCGTGCGCGGCGGTGATCCAGGCCGGGGTCGGCGTGCCCGCGACCAGCAGGGGTGCCGGCGCCGGCGGTAGGGCGGCCAGCCCGACGCTGCTGGCGGCGAAGCCGGCGACTGCCCGCGTCGGCGTCGGCGCTGATTCGAGCGCTTTCCACGCAGACGAGCAGCAGGACCGCGAGCAGATGCCCTATGCCGAGGTCGAAAAGGAGGCGGCTGTTCACGAATCGACTTCCTGGGTGGTTGGCGATACCGCCGTGGAAACGCTCTACTTTAGGTCGCGGCGGTGGCGATGGTCGGCGAGTCGAGTCGCATTCTTGGCCGGGCAACCACCTTCTGCCAGTCGAGGTTGCTGGCGGCCGTCGGCCCACCTTGATTCGTCTACCGTGACAGGGTACAACCGCCGCCGGTCGGGCGGAGGTCGTTCTGCCGGCCGGACGGGGGCATGATGCAGCAGGATGCGGCGTTCTGGCAAAGCCGGCATTCGGCCGTCACCGGCGACCCAGTTCATCGGCCATCACCGTCGACCTGCTCCGCCAGCTAGGCATAGAACGTCACCGCGGCTTCGTCCGCGGCACGTCGTCGGTAACCCGTTTGGGCGGAAACGGGCGTCGGTGCGTGACGGCGCCGCTCGACGACCTCGCGGCGGCGACCGCCGGCTGCAATGGCGCCGACGTGCTGCTGCACGCTCCTTCGCCGCGGTGTTCGGCGATGACCAGGAATTGTGCCGCCGGGTGAACGTCGACGGCACGCACGCGTGCTGGAGGCCGCCCGCCGGGCCGGCGTCCGGCAGGTGGTTCACGTCGGTTCGATCGTAGCCGTCGGCGCCAGCCCACGGCCGCTGCCGTTCGACGAGCAGGCGAGTGGAACCTCGACCAGCTGCGCGTCGCCTACATCACCACCAAGCGAGAGCGAGGCGGTGGCGTAGTCCGGCCGCCGCCGGTCAGCCGGTGGTGGTCGTCTTCAAGCTGTGATCGGCCCGGAGGATGTCTCTGGCAGCGAGTTTGGCGTGCTGGCGTAAGTCGGTTCTGGCGCCGCCGCATCCACGTTCTCTTCGCCGGCGAGGGCTGAACAGTCGACGTCGATCATGACGTGGCCGGAGGAGGGGTGCTCCGCGCGAACGGGGCGAAACAAGCTCCGCCTGCTCGCCTGGGCACTGGCGGCTTCGGCGCAGGCCAGTTCTTCGCCGCCCTGGCACGGACCGCCGACCGCTTCTTCCCGCGTCTGCGGCTGCCGCCGTCGGCCGGCTGGGGGCGTCTCTCGCCGACCGGGTGGCCAGTCGGCCTGGCCTGCGTCCTATGTCGGCCGGGCAGGCGCGACGCTGGGGTTTGTACTTCTGGTATGACTGTGCGCGGGCCAGGCGGCAACTCGGCTACGAGCCGCGGCCGCTCGCCGACACTCTGGTCGACACGCACCGATTCTGGACTCGCCGCCGGGCCGGTTGATTCCTCTCCGATCCGCACACCGTTGAAGCGCACCGAGTCGATTCGGATCTTCACGTCAGTCGTGGAGTGTCGATGCAGGCCAACGCAGCGTTCTGGGCCGAATCGTCCTGTCTGTGTCACCGGCGGCGCTGGGTTTGGATTCCATCTGGTGCGGCAGCTGCGGCTGGGCGCGGGTGCAGGTGTTCGGGCTGAAGCCGTCGCTGACCACCCCGTTGCTGGCGATGCGAACGTGGCTGGCCATCGGCGACGTGCGCGACCGCGAGGCGGTGCGGCTGGCGGTCCACGACTACTCAATCGTATTACACCGCCGGCACCGTCGCCGCCTGGGGGCGGCGGTGGCCTCATGCACGCAGTCCACCTCGACGGCACCCGCAACGTGCTCACGACGGCCTGTCCGCCGGGCACGCGGCTGGTTCACACCTCCAGCGTGGTGGCGGTCGGCGCTCGCCGGCACCGCCACGGTCGCTCGACGAGACGCGCGTTCAACCTGCAGCGGATCGCCTTGCCCTACGTCCACGCCAAGCGGGGCGCCGAGGAGCTGGTCGTCGCCGCGATGGGCGCCAAGGACGTCGTTGTCGTGAACCCCGGTTACCTGGTCGGACCGGACGACCACGAGAACTCGGTGATGGGACGGCTGTGCGTCCGCGCCCTGGAAGGGGCGGGTGCCGCCAACGCCCGCCAGGTGGGCTGAACCTGGTCGACGTTCGCGACGTCGCCGCCGGCCACCTGCTCGCCGCTGAGCGCGGCCAGACCGGCCGCCGCTACATCCTCGGCAACGAGAACCTGACGCAGCGCGTTCCTGCACCAGCTGGCCGACGTCGCCGGACATCGGCCGCGGCTGTTGTGGACCATGCCGCGCTCGGCTGCTGTTCGCCGTCGCCGCCCTCGCCGAGCTGCACGGCCGCACCTCCGGCCGCGAGCCGTACCCGTCGCTCGCCCAGGCACCTGAGCAGCTACCACTGGTTCTACCGCAGCGACCGCGCCCCGCGGCTGTTCCGGCCGCTGCACGAGACGCTGCACGACGCCCTGCGGCACAGCTACGACCGCGGCCAGACGCTCCGGCCGCGCGGGCTGAACGGCTGGCTGCTCGGCTCGTCGTCGCGTCGGGCAGCGTGACGCCGATCGCTTCGCATTGACCGGCCCTCCCCAACGCCCTATCATCACCGAATCGTACAGACGCAGGATGGGACGGCCGTGCGCGCGGGTGCAGGGCCGTCGGCAGAAGACAGCCGCGATGAAGGCGGATGAACGCAAGGCACTGGAAACAATGTTCTGGCGGATCAGCTCGGCCGGGCGATGGAAGGGCTGAAGCAGCCGCCGCCGCGCCGGCGCCTGCTGGTCTACCTCGTCGCCGCCGTCGTTCTCGTCGCGCTGGTCGGGGCGTTTCGCTGGTTCTACCAGTCGTCCACGTCGACCGAGTCGCACCGCTGGAGTGAAGCTCGACGAGGCGGTCTTTCCCGAACAGCTCACCAGTCTGCAGGAAGACGCTGATCTGGCGAAGTCGAAGCAGGGGAACTGCTGTGCAGCTGAAGGAAGCGCGCCTGAAGCTGAGCCAGGGGCTGCGTGACCTCGGCGCCACCCCGAAGGAGGCACACGCTCGGCTCACCGAGGCGGCCGAGCGCTACGAAAAGCTGGCGAAGAACTGGCGCGGCAGCCGCTCTTGCACCAGGAAGCCCTGTCCGGAGCCGCCAAGGCCAACGAGACGCTTGGCGAGTTGACCAGGGCCATCGAGCTGTACAAGAAGCTGGCCGACGAGTACCCCAGCAGCGCACTCGGCCAGGACGCCAAGAAGAGCGTCGCCCGGCTGGAGAGCGACGACGGCCGCCGCGGCTACCAAGCTGGCGAAGGCGTTCACCCCGAAGAACTGACGTTTCGGATCGGCAATCTCTTGCGCGCGAGCCGGCCGCTCCGGTAGAATAGGGGCGATGGCCGGCTCGCGCGTCCATCCACCCCTGCGAAACATGGAACCGCTCATCACCGCACCGGAACCAGGACAACCGATCGATCATCTCGCGGCTGAAGGTCGACGGCGTGATGCGCTCGATCAGTACCTGGTTCAGCTGTTCGGCGAGTACAGCCGCTCGACCGTGCAGCGGCTGATCGACGGCGGCGGGGTGCAGGTGAACGGCCGGCCAGCCAAGGCCAGTTACAAGGTGCGCCGGCGACCGGCTGTTGATCCAGCCCGTCGGGCGGATCGACCCGAGCCGGCGGCCGAGGAGAGATCCCGCTGGAGGTGCTGTTCGAGGACGCCCACCTGGCGGTCATCAACAAGCCGCCCGACATGGTCGTCCACCCGGCACGCGGCAACTGGTCCGGCACCCTGGTGAACGCTCTGCACCACTTCCCCAGCCTGAGCGGGCTGAATGGCGACTACCGGGCCGGCATCGTTCACCGGCTCGACCGCGACACCTCCGGGGTGATCCTGGTCGCCAAGGACGAGGTCACCCACCGCGACCTTGCGCTGCTGTTCGAGCAGCGCAAGGTGTTCAAGGAGTACCTGGCGCTGACCGCCGGCATCCTCGACCGCGACAGCGACTACATCGAGGCCAAGATCGGCCACCACAAGCACGATCGGGTGAAGATGGTGGTCGCCGGCGACGACGACCACGAGGCGAAGGACGCCTGCACCTACTACGAGGTGATCGAACGGTTCCGCGGCTTCACCTTCGTCCGTTGCCAGCCGCGCACCGGCCGCACCCATCAGATTCGCGTCCACCTGGCCAGCGTTGGCTGCCCGATCCTGGCCGACAAGGTCTACAGCGGCCGCGACAGGGTCAAACTGTCCGACCTGCTGCCGGGCGTGGACGAGTCGGCCGATGCGGTCCTGCTGTCGCGGCAGGCGCTGCACGCCCACCGGCTGCGCCTGCGGCATCCGCGGACCGGCGTGTTGCTGGAGGCCGAGGCGCCGCTGCCGGCCGAGTTCGCGCACACGCTGGAAGCGCTGCGGGCGCATCGGCCGCTGTATTCGTGACGGGTCACTCGTCCTCTTCCGCCGGTCGCGCCGCCTTCGGGTCGCCGGTCTCGATGCGCTTGAGCTGCCGGCGGAAGTACGGTCGCTCCGGCTGCAGCGCCACCGCTCGCTTCTGAGCGGCGATCGCCTCCTCCTTCTTCCCCAGCTGGAACAGCGTTTCCGCCAGCGTGTCCTGGTAGGCTGCGTTGTCCGCCGCCAGCGCGACCGCCTTGCGTGCCAGCGTCAACCCCTGTTCCAGGTCGCGGCGGCACACGGCGGACAGCCACGCCGACTGGTTGAGCGCCCACGCCGACCGCGGGAACGCCCGCATCACCTCGGCGTAGGCCGACTGCACCGCGCGGAACAGCTCGTCCGCCTCCTTCTTGCGGCCGGCGCGTTCCAGCTCCGGCACGAGGGTGAGGGCCAGATCGACATTCCCCGGCGCGCAGCCGCGGGAGCGGGTGATCTCGGTGAGAGCGTCGTCGACCTTGCCGGCGGCGAGCAGGCCGCGCGCCCGCTGGCCGTAGATGAACGCCGGCACGAGGACGTAAGCCTGCGTCCGCTGGAAGTTCATCGCCGGATTGAGGCAGCGCAGAAACGCCTGCTCGAAGCCGTCGGCCGCCGCCAGCCAGTCCTTCCGCCGCGCCGCCGCCACCGCCGCCGCCCGCAGCCCCTCGCCCGTGTAGTACGCCGTCGGCTCGGCCAGCACCGGCTCACCCAGGCGCCGCAACAGATCCTGCTCGCGCTGCGCCGCCGCGTCGTGCTTGCGCGTGCTCAACGCCCGCGACAGGTCGAAGCGCATCTCGATGTCGCCGAGCGGCAGCAGGTGCGCCCGTTCCACCAGGGCATCGCCCTCCGCCGTGCGACCGGCCTGCTTCAGCGCGTGGCCCCACAGGTACAGTGCCAGTGCCGGTACGCTCTCCCCCTCATCGTCGCCGCGAAGCTGCATCCGCTCCTCGCGTGTGAAGATGTCCGGCTGGATCGCCTTGCGATAGGCTGCCTCGAACTGCACCGCCGCCGGCAGCCACTCCTTGCGTTCCGCCAGCAGGTCGCCCAGCCGGACCAGCCCGCGGACCGACCCGGCCTGACGGAAGAACGTCCGCGCCCGCTCCGGCCGCTTGCCAAGGACGGCCACCTCGCCGACTGCCTCGTTCTCGTCGGGCCGCGCCCCCGGCTTCTCGCCCAGCTTCCGTTCGGCGCGGTCGAGGAAGTCGGTTAACTCCGCCGCCGGCGCCGTCCCTTCCATCAGTCGCCGCAGCCGACCGAGCCGTTTCTCCGGCGTTTCCGCCGAGTCGAGGTCGCGCAGCACCACCCAGACCAGGTGTGCCCGTTCGCCCGTTTTCCGCTCGAATAGCTTACCGAACAGCCGTTGCAGCCACGCCGCCTCGGTATTCAGTGCCAGGATCTTGCCGGCACGGGCGAACGCGGCGTCGCGGCCGGACACTACCGCTTCGGCCTCGATCAGCTCGGCCAGCCACGGCAGCAGCGGTCCCGGCTTGATCGCCTCGGCGTGCTTCTTGACGATCGCGACCGCCCGTTCCTTCTCCCCGAGCAACGCCAGCGTCCGCGCTTGCAACAGCTCCAGCGCCGGCGCGGTCGGCTCACCCGCCTTCACTGCCTCCTCGACGACGGCGAACGCCTGCGCGTACTGCAGCCGCGCCGACAACACCTCGTAGCGCAACCGGGCGGCGGTGGCGTCGTGGCGCAGCAGGTCGAGCGCGTCGGCCGGTCGGCCGTTGAGGAACAGCGCTCTGGCGAACGGCAGAACCTCGCCGCGCGTCGGCGACCGCCTGACCCGCGCGCGTCCGCAGGTCGTCGAGCAAGCTGGCGAACGTCTTGCGATCCCCCGCCAGCCGGGCGTAGGCGGCCCGGTAGCCGGCGGCGCGCGGCCAGAAGGCGGTGTCAACCAGGTCGGCTCGCCGGGCCAGCTCCTTCCACTCCGCCGCCTCGTAGAGCAGCGCCTCGACCAGTTCGTTGCGGCTCCGCCTCGGCCGCAGCAGCACGGGCACGTTTGAGGTCGCCGCTGGCGCGGTAGAGGTACGCCAGCACCTCGTTTTCGGCCTTCGGCACCACCGCCGCCTTCGCCCGTCGTTCCCACTCGGCGATGCGTACCGGCAGCGTGCCGCGCAGCAGGTGGAACGCAGCGTAGTGGCCGACGCCGGCACGTGTCGCCAGCCAGGCCGAGGTCGAGCACGCTCTCCAGCGCCGCCAGCTGGCCCTTCTCCAGCAGCGCCGGCACACTGCGGCTCCAGACCGGCGGCGATGTCGGCGAACACCTCCTTGCGGACGAGCGAGTCGCTCTCGCGGCGTGGGCCACGCGAGCGAGGGCGCGGCACCCGGCCGGCCCGGCGGCGATCAGCTTCTCGATGATCGGCCGCTTCTCGCCGCGCGCCGCCGCCTGGTAACCGCGGATCAGCTCGACGACATTCTCGGGTGTGTCCGGGTAGATGCCCCACTGGAAATCGGCGAGGATCGCTTTGGCGCGGCGAAGCACCTCGGCGTCGTTGCTGGAGGCGACCGCCTTTTCGAGCGGCTTCTCGGCGGCCTGGCCGGCGAGGCGAAGCCGTTTGGTCGCCTCCTGCCGCACTGCGAAGCTGTCGTCGCCGAGTTCCTCGATCCAGGCGGCGATCCGCGACGGCAGCGGCCCCGCCGGCGGGGCGACCGCGGCGAGAGGCACTGTCACGACCAGGCACGACAGGACGGCCAGACGATAGACGGCGACCACGACGCCCTCCGGTGCGCGAGCAGGCGAGCGAACCCCACCCGCATGGTAGCGGCCGCGGACGCGGGCGGACAAGGAGAAAGCCGCACGGCCGGCGGCGCCCGAAGACGCCGCCGGCCGTGCGCGAGGACATTGGAGAGGCCGAATCACTTCGTTTTGTGCTTCTGCTCGGCCTTGTGCCGCAGGTACGCCTGGATGAAATCGTCGATCTCGCCGTCGAGAACGCTGTTCACCTGGGCGGTCTGCACGTCGGTGCGCGTGTCCTTCACCAGCGTGTAAGGCTGCATGACGTAGTTACGGATCTGCATGCCCCACGACACTTCGCCCTTGTCGTCGTACATCTTCTCGACTTCGGCGCGGCGCTTCTGCTCCTCGATCTGATACAGCTTGGCCTTGAGCAGCTTCATCGCGTTGGCGTCGTTCTTGTGCTGGCTCCGTTCGGTGCGACTTTCAGCCGCCACGCCGGTCGGGGTGTGAATGTAGCGCACCCCCGACTCGGTCTTGTTCTGGTGCTGGCCGCCCGGTCCGCCGGACCGGAACGTCTGCCGCACCAGGTCGTCCGGCTTGATCTCGATCTCGATCGAGTCGTCCAGTTCCGGCATCACGTCCACTGCCGCGAACGACGTCTGCCGCCGGGCGTTGGAGTCGAACGGGCTGATCCGCACCAGCCGATGTACCCCGGTTTCACTCTGCAGGTTGCCGTAGGCGTAGTCGCCCATGACATGCAGCGTGGCGGAGCGGACGCCGGCTTCCTCGTTGGGCAGCTCGTCCACCATCTCCACCTGGTACCCGTTGCGCTCGGCCCACCGGCTGTACATGCGCAGCAGCATCGACGCCCAGTCGCACGCCTCGGTGCCGCCGGTGCCAGCCTGGATGCGCAGGTAAGCATTGCTGCCGTCCTGCGGGCCGTCGAGGATCGCCTGTAGCTCGAACTCGGCGAGGCGCTTCTCCATCCCGGCCAGGGTCGGCTCGAGATCGGCCTCCAGCGAAGCGTCCTCCTCGGCCAGCTCGCACAGAGCTTTCAAATCCTCGCCGGCCGACCACAGCTCCTTGAACGGCTTGAGGACGTTATTGAGCGGCTTCGTCTGGCCAATGACCCCGCGCGCCTTCTCCGGGCTGTCCCAGAAGCCGGGCGCTTCCATCTGCGCGGCAAGAGCGTCCAGCTGTTTCTGCTTGCCAGGGACGTCAAAGAGAGTCTCGCAGCTGGGTGATCCGGGTCAGCACCTCGTCGCTGCGGCGGCGAAGATCAGGGTTCATCGGCGTTCTCCTGGTCAGTCATCCGTGGTTCATGGGAACAACTTCCGCAAGTATAGCAGCGGCGGGCCGGCCGACACAATTTCAGCCTGCACGTCCTCCAGACACAGACTGCCGTCCCGTGGTTCCCTTGTTCTCGAATTGCCGCGGTCGTGCCAGGCGTTACGATGAAGGGTGTCGCTCGCCTGCCGCGTCGCTTGCACGGAGTGATTCCGGTGATATCTCGTGTCCGACCCGCCCTGGTGGTCCTTGTCGCGGTCCTGGGGACCGCGTCCCTGTTCCTGTTCGCCGCCAGCCCGGCGCGCACCCCGCCGACAAACGAGCGACCGAAGCTGGCGGTGCTGCTGGTGTTCGACCAGCTTCGCGGCGACTACCTGGCCCGCTGGGAACGGCTGTTCGGCGACGGAGGGTTCCGCAGACTGTGCGGCGACGGCGCCTGGTTCCAGCACTGCCACTACCCCTACGCCACCACGCTGACCGCTCCCGGACACGCCACCATTTCCACCGGCTGCCCGCCCGAAACGCACGGCATCGTCGGCAACGAGTGGTACGACCGGGCCGCTCGCAAGGAGGCGTACTGTGTCGGCAGCGACCGGCACACCCAGGTGCCGCCTCCGGTCGCCAAGACGGACAAGGAGAAGGCGGCGGCCAGCGCGGCGCCGACGCGGCTGCTCGCCGATACCCTCGCCGACGCCATCAAACGGCAGCTGGGGGAGTCAGCGCACGTGGTAGCGCTGTCGCTCAAGGACCGCTCGGCCGTGCTCCCCGGCGGTCGGACGCCCGACGCCTGTTACTGGGCGGACAAGACCGGACGGTTCGTGACCTCCACCTTCTACCGCGACCGGCCGCATGACTGGGTCCGCGATTTCAACGCCAGCCGGTTCACCGACGGCTGGCTCGACAAGCAGTGGACGCGGCTGCGGCCGACGCTCGACTACGCCGCCTGGTCCGGCCCCGACGACGTCCGTGGCGAGTCGACCGGCGCCGAGCAGGGCCGCACCTTTCCGCACCCGTTCGACGGCGGCAAGAAGAAGTCGCACGAGGTCTACCTGACCGAGCTGTCCACCTCCCCGTTCGGCAACGAGGTCCTCCTGACGCTGGCCAAACGAGCGATCGCCGCGGAGGGACTCGGCACGCGCGCCACGCCCGACTTCCTCAGCCTCAGCTTCTCGTCGAACGACCTGGTCGGCCACGCCTGGGGGCCGGATTCGCAGGAGGTGCTCGACACCACCCTGCGCACCGATCGGCTGCTCAAGGACCTGCTCGCCCACCTCGACGCCCAGGTCGGCCGCGGCCGCTACACCGTGGTGCTCACCGCCGACCACGGCGTTTGCCCGCTGCCGGAGGTGTCGCGGTCGCGCGGGCTGGACGCCCGCCGCGTCGAGATGCCGCCGCTGCTCGCCGCCGCCGAGGCGTTCCTGAATACCAGCTACCCCGCCGCCGCTGAGACGAAGAAGGCCGACACCGGCAAGTGGATCGAGGCGACCCGCAGCAACATGCTCTATCTCAACCGCACCCGTTGTCGCGAGCGGAAGGTCGAACCCGATCAGGTGGCGGCGGCGCTGGCGACGTGGCTGTCCGCACAGCCGGGGATCGCCCGCGCCATCCCCCGCGGCGACCTGCTCCGCCCGACCGACCGCGACGAGCTGCTGACCAGGGTCCGCCGCTCCTTCGTCCCCGACCGCTCCGGCGATGTCATGCTCGTTCACCGCAAGTACGACCTGCTCAGCTGGTCGACCACCGGCAAGGAAATGACCGGCACGACGCACGGCTCACCCTATGAGTACGACACGCACGTCCCGCTCCTGGCGATGGGGCCGGGGATTGTCGCCGGCACGCGCGCCGACCGGGTTTCGCCGGAGCATGCCTCGCTCATCCTCGCCGCGTCGCTCGGCGTGCGCCCGCCGCAACAGGCCCGGCTCACCCTGCCGCCGCGGCTCTTTCGCAGCCAGTAAGAGGTTACTCGGAACAAGCCAGCAGCACTCCGCACCGCACGGCGATCAGCCCGACCAGCACGCTGGCGAGGACGTAGATCGTCGCCAGCAGCGGGTCGCCTCGGCGCAAGAGGGTGTCCGACTCGTAGCCGAACGTGGAGAAGGTGGTGTACGCCCCGGTGAATCCAACCCCGATCATCAGCCACAGGTCCTCGGCCTGCAGCCACCACGTCGGCGGCACCACCAGCCGCTGCGAAAGGAAGGTGGCGAACCAGCCGAGGAACAGGCAGCCGGTGACGTTGATGAGCAACGTGCCGTAGGGAAAGCGGGTGCCAAGGTAGCGGGCCGCCAGCAGGCCGACTCCCCAGCGCGTCAGCCCACCGACCGCCGACCCCAGCGCCACCAGCCCGATCTGCATCATCTGCCGCACCGTCGCCCCTCCGCGGAATGAACCGCCCTCGCCTGCTCGCGATTGTACCTCTTTCGCTCTGGCGCCCGACAGTCGGCCGGGGAATTTCTTGCCGCCTCCGCCCGGCACGGGGTATCATCACGATTGAGCGCTTGTTGTTCCGCCCGCCCCGACCCCGCGCGACCCGCACCCACCTGCCAGGGACCGCCGCCATGTCGATGACCGTACCGCTTCCCTCCGGCCTGCAGCGTCGCCTGTCCGGAGTCGGCTTCCGCGTTCGCTGGCTGCAGACCGTCCGCGGCCTCGCCCTGCTCGTGGCCGTGCTCGGTGTGCTGGCCGGCACGGCGATGCTCGTCGATTACGCCCTGGGCGCGACGCTGCCGGCCTGGGTCCGCGCGGTCAACCTCGGCGTGTGGACGTCGGTCGGCCTGACGCTGCTGATCCGTCGCGTCGTCCGGCCGGCGGTGCAGCCGGTCGACCTGACGGCGCTGGCGGCGCTGGTGGAACAGCACCACCCCGACCTGGGCGAGCGGTTGACCAGCTCGGTCGAGCTGTGCCAGCGCGCCGACGAGGGCAGCGGGGCGCCCGAGCTGATCGAGCTGCTGGTGCGGGAAACCGAACGGCGGACCAGCGGGATTCACTTTGGCCGCGCCCGTCACGTCCCGGTCCACCCGGCTGCTGACGATGCTGGCCCTGGCGGTCGCCGCTCTGCTGGCGGTGCCAGCGGCGGTCGCGCCGGCGACCTGCTCTCACCTGGCCGGGCGGTTCTTCCTGCCGTGGCTCGTCGTCGCCGCTCCCGCCGACTTCACCTTCGCCGTCGAGCCGGGCGACACCTTCGCCGCCCGCGGTCGTCCGCTCACCGTCCGCGCCACCCTCTCCCCGGCCGATGCGGCGATCCACCTGCCCGAAACCGCGTCGCTGGTGGTGACTGGCGGCGACGGCAGCGAGACGCGGCACGACATGGCGTCCGAACCGGAGCAGGAGGGCGTCTATTCCGCCACCTTCCGCCTGGCTGGCGACGTGACCTATCGAGTCGAGGCGGGGAACGCGACCAGCGATGCGTTCCGGGCGACGGCCGTCGTCCCGGTCGAGCTGGCCGCCGACAGCCCGCAGGTCACCGTCACGCCGCCCGCCTATGCCGCCGGGGTGCTCGACGGGGAGACGTACACCGGCACTGTCGACTTCGCCGCCCTGCAGCACAGCACGGTCGAGTTCCGGCTCGCCTTCACCCGTCCCGCCGTCGCCGCCGCCCTGGTGTGGCAGCCGGCCGGCGAGAAGAAGGACGCCAAGTCCGCCCGGGTCGTGCCGATGCAGCTCGGCGCCGACGGCACCACCGCCAGCGTCACCGTCCCCGCCGACGCCACCGGCAGCTACCGGCTGCTGCTCGACGCCGAGCACGGGGTCCGCACCGAGCGCGAGGGGGCAGTGATCACCGTCAAGCCGGACCAGCCGCCGGCGCTGCTCAAGTACGTCGGCCGGGAAGGTGCCCAGGCCACCCGCCCCGACGATCGCCTGCCGCTGGAGCTGCGGCTGGCCGACGACATCGGCGTTGCCGCCGCCCACCTGCTGCTGCAAATCAACGACGACAAAAAGGTCCGCGAGGAGCCGTTCGTTCTCGACGGCGCCAACACTCGCTCCGCCATCGCCCGCCACCAGTTGCTGCTGGCCGGCAAGGTGAAGGATGGCGACCTGGTCCGCTATCGCGTCCGCTTTCAGGACAACCTGCCGCCCACCCTCGGCGGTCCGCACGTCGTCTTCCATCCCGCCGACGGCTGGCTCGAACTGCGCATCCGCGCCGGCCAGAAGTCGGTTCGCGAGCAGGACGTCCTCGCCCGCCGCGACGAGATCAACCAGAAGCTCGACCAGATCCGCGAGGATCTGAAACAGGAGCAGCGGCGGGTACTCTCGTTCCGCCAGCTGTCCGACATGCAGGCGAAACTCAGCCCGCGCAGCCTCGACATCCTGCAAGGGCTGACCGGCCAGAACCAGAAGGTCGAGCAGGAGCTGCGCGACCTGTCGCGCTCGACCGCCGACGACCCTGGCCTGCAGGAGCTGTCGCGCAAGACCGACGACCTCGCCAACCAGGAGATGCGCCGCGCCGGTCAGAACCTGCAGGACACCCGCGAACCGAAGACCGGCACCGATGCCCGCCGCGGCAAGCTGGAGTCGACCGAGAACGAGCTGACCAGCGCACTCAAGAAGCTGACCGAGCTGAAGGCGCTCAACGATAAGCTGGCGGCCGACCGCCTCGACCAGATGAAGGTGGAGACGCTCGCCGACCGCCAGCAGGGGCTGGCCGAGAAGGCGAACGAGCTGGCCGGCAAACACCCGGTCGTCGACCCCGAAGCCAAGCAGTTGAACGAGGATCTGAAACGCGAACAGGACGACGTCGCCCGCCAGCTTCGCGAGCTGACCGAAAAGAATCCGCTGCTCAAGCAGGCGCTGGAGCAGGCCCGCGTCGAGGCGCTGCGGCAGGCCGCCGACCGCGCCCGTGAGCTGGCACAGGAACAGCGCGACGTGGCGAAGGCCAGCGATCAGACGGAGAAGGCGCGCGCCGGTGAGCGGCTTGGCGAACTGGCCCGCAAGCAGGAGGCGCTGGCGAAGGAAGCGGACGCCCTGGCCCGCGAAACCGCCAGCCCGGCGAAGGCCAACTTCGCCCGCCCGCTTCAAACGGACGACGCCGCCAAGGCCACCGACTCGCTCGAACGAGGCGACTCCGAACGAGCGATGCAGGAGCAGGACCGCTCGGCCCGCGAGCTGGACCGGCTGAGCCACGACCTCGACCGCGCCCTGCGGCTGGCCGGCGATCCCCGCGAGGCCGCCCGCCAGCTCAGTCGGCTGGAGGACGAGCTATCGCGCCGCACCCGCGAGGAAGCCAAACGGCCCGACGACCGGCGTCTCGCCGAGCTGGCCCGCGAGCAGGAGGCGGTTCGCCAGGCGGCCGAGAAGCTGTCGGTGCCGCCCGACCGCAAGGAGGCCCGCGCCGACCAGCAGAAGGCCGTCGCCGAATTGAACGCCGCCCAGAAGGCGCTGGAGCGCAAGCACGCCAACGCCGCCGCCGCTGAGATGGAAAAGGCGCGACAGACGTTGCGCGACCTGGCCAACAAATTGCCGAGCCTGGACGAACGCCGGCAGAAGGCACGGGCCGCCCTGCAGGAACTGATGCGCGAACAGGAAGCGATCGCCCGCAAGGTGCAGGAGAGTGGACAGGATCCGAGCAAGGGCGAGGTCAAGCTGAACGAGGCGTCGCGACGGCAGGGGCGCGTCGCCGAGGAGCTGGCGCGGCTCGACACGCCCAACCAGGAAGAGCGCCGCGACCGCGTCCGCGAGAACGCCTTGCAGGCGATGCGCGACCTGGCCGATCGCCGCAAGGACGACCAGCCGGCGTCGCAGAGCAAGGTCCGCCGCGAGATGGAGCGGCTCGCCCAGGCGCTGTCCGGCCAGAAGCCGGCCGACGAGAAGGCCGCCGAGCTGGCCGACCGGCAGCGAGCGCTGGCCGCCCGCGCCGAGAAGGCGGCGAACGACGCCACCACCCCGCCGGCCAAACAGGAGGAGCTGAAACAGGAGCAGCGGAGGATCGCGGACGAGGCCGGCTGGCTGCACACTCCGGAGGCTCCGCGGCCAAACAGGAGGCAGCCGACGCCGCCCGCCAGGCCGCCGACGAGGCCGCCCGCCGACGCCCACCACCAAGGAGGCGGCGGCAGGCGATGGAGGAGAGCCGCCCGCAAGCTCGACGCTCTCGCCCGCGCCCTGGCCGGCGAGGAGAAGCCGTCCCAGCAGGCCCAGCGGCTGGCGCAGGCGCAGAAGCAGCTGGCCGACCGCACCGCTCGCGAGGGCGACACGCCGGCGACTCAGGAGCGGCATGCGACGTCGGTCGCGAGGCCAAGGAGATGCGTACACCCGACGCCGCGAAGGCCGAGGCCGAGCGGGCCGTCAGGCGGTTCGCAAGGCCGAGGAGGCGAAGCCGGCGGAGCGCGGCGCGGCGCAGCAGAAGGCGGCCGAGGCGCTGAAGGACCTGGCCGACAAACTCGCGAAAAGTCCTGCCAGTGAGCGCCCGGACACGCCCGCCCAGACGCGCAAGCAGGCCGCCCAGCTGGCTCGGGAGCAGGCCCGTCTCGCCGAAGCCACGCGGCAGACCGCCGAGGCGGCGAAGCAACCGGGCAAGGCCAGCGCGGAGGAGACGAAGCGGGCGCTGCAAAAGGCGGAGGCCGATCAGAAGCGGCTCAACGATCAAGCGGCCCAGATGAAACCCGCCCCGGCCGACGGGAAAGCGCTGGAGCAGGCCCGTGCGGCGATGGACCAGGCGCGGCAGGCGCTGGAGAAGAAGGACGCCGCCGGCGCGGCCGAGAAGCAGCAGCAGGCCGCGCAGGCGCTGCAGCAGATGGCCGGACAGCCGTCGCCACTGCCGGCGCGCGACCAGGTCGACCGTGCCCGGGCCCTCGCTCGCGAACAGCGCGAGCTGCGCGAGGCGGTGCAGCGTGCCAACCAGGAAGAACAAACCGAGCGCCGCGCCGACAACGCGCCCAACCGCGCCAACCCGGCCGGCAAGCTGGCTCAGCAGCAGGCCGAGGTTGCCCGCCAGACGGCTCAGCTCGCTCGCACCGTCGCCGGCGAGCAGGGCGAGCGGTCGAAGCCCGCCGAACGCGCGGCCAATGCCAGCGATGCGGCCAAGGAGGCGACCCGTAACCTGCAGTCCGGCGCCACCCAGCCGGCGCAGCAGGCGGGTAAGCGGACCGCCGAGGAACTGCGGCGGCTGGCCGACGAGCTGGCGAAAACACCCCGCGGCGCGGACAGCAAGGGTGACACGTTGCAGTCGGCCCGCCAGCTGGCCCAGCAGCAGGAGGAGTTGAACCGGCAGCTGCAGCCGGTGGCCGGCGACCGCGCCGCCGAGCGTGCCCAGCAGCAGAATCGCCAGGGTGAGCTGGCGCAGCAAACGGCTGACCTGGCGCGCCAGCTACAGCAAGCCGGGCAGTCGTCCGGCAAGGCCCAGTCCCCCGCCCGCTCCGCCGCGCGGAACGCGGAGTCGGCCGCCAACGCGATGCAGGCTGCCCGCAACCAGGCGCAGCAGGGGCAGCAGTCCGCCGCCCAGGCGCAGCGGGAACAGGCGGCGCGCTCGCTCGATCAGCTGGCTCGCCAGGCGGACCAGGCGGCGGGGCGCATGCAGCCCGGTCAGCCCGGGGCGGGCGAGCAGGCCGGCCAGTCGGTCCAGCAGGCACAGTCGCAGATCGGCCAGGCGCAGAACCAGCTGAACCAGAACCAGCCGGGGACGGCGCGGCAGTCGATGGCGCAGGCGGCGCAGTCGCTGGCGAACGCGGCGCAGCAGCTGGCCCAGGCGACGCAGCCGGGCAAGCCGAACAGTCCGTCCGATCCGGGCGAGCGCGGCGTCAGCGAGGGTGGGACGGTCGATTCCCGGCCGATCCCGAAGGAGCTGGCCCCGCACGCCGGTAAGCGCTGGGGCGAGCTGCCCGGCGAATTGCGGACGCGCATCGTCCAGCAAATGAAAGCCCGCTACGGCGATGACTACGCGCGGATGATCAAACTGTACTTCGAGCAGCTGGCCGACACCCGCCGGCGGTGAGCGGTCCGCTGTCCCCCAGGTGAACCATGTTGGCAACCGTTCGTTGCGTCGTCCTCGCCGTTGCTGTGCTCGTCGTGGCGGCGCGCCCTGGCCCAGGTCAGCCGCTGCTCAAGAAGTCGCCGATGGACCGGGCGATCGACAGCGCCGTCGCCTTCCTGCACAACACGCAGAAGACGGACGGGTCGTGGAGCGGCGGACGCAGCCACAGCATCGCTGTCACCAGCCTGGCGGTGATGGCGATGCTGTCGGCGGGGCATGTGCCGGGCGAGGGGCCGTATGGCACGGCGATCGAGAAGGGCGTTCGCTGGGTGCTGTCGACGCAGAAGCCGAACGGCCTCTTCGCGGCAGACGGCGAGCAGACGATGTACCACCACGGCATCGCCACGCTGATGCTGTCCGAGGTGTGCGGCATGGTCGACCGCGACCTGGCCAGGGAGGTGCGGCCGGCGGTCGAGAAGGCGGTCGCGGTGATTCTCAAGGCGCAGCGGACCGACAACACCTTCGGCGGCGGCTGGCGTTACCAGGTCAATCACGTCGCCGGCTCGGACATCAGCGTGTCGGGCTGGCAGATCATGGCGCTGCGCTCGGCGCGCAACCTCGGCTGCGATGTGCCCGCCACGGTGATCGACAATGCCGTGGCGTTCCTCAAGCGCTGCCAGGATAGCCGCACCGGCGGGTTCCGCTACATGCCGGGCCACCAGATCACCACGGCCTGCACCGGCACCTCCGTGCTCGCCCTGGAACTGTGCGGCAAGAACGAACACAAGAGCCAGGCGGTGCTCACGGGGGCGGCGTACCTCGTCCGCACCGAACACCTGCCGCGCTGGAACGAGCGGTTCTTCTTCTACGGCATCTACTACGGCGCCCAGGCCACCTTCCAGGTGGGCGGTAACTACTGGAGCACCTATCGCACCCACCTGCACCGGCTGCTGTTACAGAACCAGTCGTCGAGCGGATCGTGGCAGGGCAATGCCTCCGACTCGACCTACGGGGCGAACTACTGCACCGCGATGGCCGTCCTCGCAACGACGGTGGAATACCGCTACCTGCCCATCTACCAGCGCGGCGAAGAACCCACCGAGAAAGAAAGATAAGAAGAGGGGAACCACAAAGGGCACAAAGAGTACAAAGAAGATCACAAAAGAAGTCAAAATCATGGGGGTCTTCGGTGACCCGAGTGGTAGACGGGGCGGTCGGGGTTATTTGGTTTCCTTCGCCTTGTCGGTGGGCCTGGCGTCCTTCGGGGCGGGGGCTTTCTCCTTCGCCTCTGGCTCTTTGCCCTTCGGCGACTGATCTTTCGGTTTGCCGACCTCGTCCGGGGTGCCGGATCGGGGGCGGTCGGCGTCGCGGTTGATGTTGCGGTCGCGGTCGCCGCCGCAGCCGACGACGAATGAGGCCAACACCAGGGCGATCAGCAGGCGTGCGTGCATCAGACTCCTCCACAAAAGGACCCAGGGGCCGGCCGCAAGGAGTGCGACCGGCCCCTGAGCAATGCCAGGAAGTGAACGCCTTACTTGGCGTCCTTCTCCTTCGGCGCGGACGGCTTGGCGTCCTTGTCCTTGGCAGCCGGCTTCGGGGCGTCGCCGCCGCAGCCGACCACGTTGGCGAGGAGGAAACCGGCGACCAGCATCATCGCGACGAACTTCTTCACGAGTCTACCCACCTTTCGTGTGGTTCTGGAAGGATCGAGAGTGACGAATCCGTGACAATCCGCGAGGACCACAAGGTTACTTGTCCTTGTCCTTCTTCTCGGGAGCCTTTTCCGGGGCCTTCTCAGGAGCCTTCTCCGGGGCCTTCTCGGGAGCCTTTTCCGGGGCCTTCTCAGGAGCCTTTTCCGGGGCCTTCTCGCCTTCCGGAGCCTTCTCCGGGGTCTTCTCGGGCATCTTGTCGCCGCCCTTATCCTTGTCCTTGGCCGCGCCCTTGTCCTTGTCCTTCGCCTTGCCGGCCTTGTCCTTGTCCTTGCCCTTTTCCTTGGCCGCGTCCGGGCAGCCGGTGGTGCCGACCAACAGACCCAGAGCCACGAAGAGTGCGAGCAGCTTCTTCAGCACGGTTGTACCGTCCTTTCGCCTAGCATGCCGGGAGAGGTCGTGCCTCCCAATGCCAGCCCCCTCGGCCGGCATTACACCAACTACGATGCACACCGCCGCCGTTTATTCCCGGAATTTTTTCCGCCATCGGCTCGCCGGGGTGCGGGCCGGGCCAGCGCGACAGGGAGGTCGGCTTGCCCGCCGGCTGAGAAGCGGGGTAGACTGCGGCGAGGAACGACCCGTTCGCCCGGCCACGGACGCCGCACCATGACCGATCAGCTGACCGCCCTGTTCGACCGTCCCGTCGTCCGCCGGCTGTTTTATGGCGGACTGGTCGTCCTCCTGCTGGTCGTCGCCGTGCGTCATGCCGCGAAGGTTGGCGACGAGCGATCGGCGTTCCTCCGCTGGCGGTCGCAGCTGCTGCACCTGGACGACGGCGTCGACCTGTCGGCCCGGTTCAACTATCCGAACCCGCCAATCATGGCAGTGCTCCTCGAACCGCTGGCGTACTTGCCGCCGCGCGTCGGCGCGCACCTGTGGTTCGCGCTCGAGCTGGCGATGGCGGCGGGTTCGCTCTGGCTGCTCCGCGCGCTGATCGAGCGCGAGCGACCGCTGCCGTCGTGGGCGTGGATGCTACTGGTGCTGTGCTGCCTCAAGCCGGTGGTCGACGAGTTGACCCACGGCAACGTCAACCTGCTGATGGTCTTCCTGGTGGTGCTGACGCTGGTGGCGTATCAGCGCCGCCGCGACCTGCTCGCCGGTCTGCTGCTGGCGCTGGCGATCGCCTGCAAGGTCACGCCGGCGCTGTTCGTGCCGTACCTGCTGTGGCAGCGATCGTGGCGGGCGCTCGCCGGAGTGGCGCTCGGGCTGGGGTTGTTCCTGTTTCCCGGCGTGGTTCCGGCGGCGCGGCTCGGCATGGCGGACAACCTGGAACAGCTCGGCAGCTGGTATCAGGTGATGGTGCGGCCCTACGTCGCCGAGGGTCGGGTGACGAGCGAGTATCTGAACCAGTCGCTCCCCGGCGTGGTCGCGCGGCTACTGACCGAGCAACCGTCGCTGGTGTTCTGGCAAGGTAACGACCCGGTGCCGGCGCGTCTGGACAACGTGCTTGCGCTGTCCACCACTTCCGCGCGCTGGCTGGTCAAGGGCTGCCTCGTCGCCTACCTGCTGCTGATGGCCGGTCTCTGCCGCCGATCGACCGGCCCCGACCGCCCCGCCGGACGGCTGACGGCCGAGTTCGCCCTGGTTGTGCTCGGCATGCTGCTGTTCAGCGAACGGACGTGGAAGCATCACGCCGTCACGCTGATGCTGGTGTTCGCCGCGCTGGTGCCGTACCTGGCAACGCCGGCAACCTGGCAGTCCCGCCAACGAGGATGGGCCATGGCATCACTGCTCACGCTCGCTCTCGGCCTGATGCTGTTGAGCGGGATGAGCGCCGGCGCCGACCGGCGGGAGCTGGCGCACTCGCCTGGTTTCGCCAAGCTGGCCCTGATCTACGGCGGTTACACCTGGGCATTCCTGCTGCTGCTGTTCGCCACCGCCGCCCGCCTGCTCGATCGGTCTGCCGCCCTCCCCGCGACAACCGATCTCTTCCGGTGCGCGACCCGGCCGATCAAGTCGCGCATCGAACCACCGATCCCTGCGACTCTCTGACGACCCTCCCTCTTCTTTGCTACCTTCCCTTTCTGTTCTTTCTTTGTGGTCTTCGTGTCCTTTGTGGTTCCCCTCTTTCTTTCCCGGTCGTATCATCGATTTACTCACCTGCCCACCGGGAACGACGCTCATGGCGGATCACTGGCACGGACTTTCGCGGCGCAGCTTTCTGCTCGGGGCGGCCGCCGGACTGGCTGGCGGCGGGTCGCTGGCGTGGCTGGCGGCGCGGCGGTTCCCGCTGATCGCCCCGGTCGCCGCGCCGCTGGCGCCGGAGCAGTCGACTGCGCGGTCCGGGGTGGCTGCGGCGGACGTCATGCCTGGCCGATTCCCCGGCCGGGTCGTCGAGGTGCGCCATCCGAACGCCGTGTCCCCCGCTAACGTCATCCACGCGCCGACGGTCGACGCGATGGTCGATCGCGGGATGGCCGAGCTGACCGGCTACGACCCCGGCGACGTGGTCAACGCCTGGCGCACCTTCTTCGCGAAGGACGACGTGATCGGCATCAAGGTGAACCCGGTCGGCCGCAAGGCACTGCCGGGCGAGGCGGGCCGTCACCCGCGCGTCGGCTCGATCTCCAGCCCGGCACTGGTGGTCAAGGTGGTCCGCAGTCTGCGTGAGATCGGTGTGCCGGCGAAGAACATCATCGTGTTCGAGCGCTACGCCAACGAATTCTGCGACGCCGGTTACGCGGATCTGGTCGAGCGCGAGCTGCCCCGCGGCGTTCGCTGGATGACCGCCGCCGCCAGCTACTCCGCCCACCAGCTTGACATCCGCGGCTTCGACCCCGACTGCGTCCCCCTCTCGCCCGAGGTCGAGAAGCACGTCGTCGGCTACGACCCGGACGTGTTCACCACGATGGGGTTCGCTGCCCGCGAGCACTCCCCGCGCGACGACCGGCGCTTCCGTTCGCACCTGTCGCTCGTTGTCGCGCGGCTGGTGTCGAAGATGATCACTCTGCCGGTGCTCAAGGACCACCGTTCGGCCGGCGTTACGCTCGCCCTGAAGAACATGTCGCACGGCATGAACAACAACGTGGCGCGGAGCCACCTGACCGGCATCGTTCACGGCTTTGGTCCGGCCGGGCGCGTGCAGAACCCCAACCAGTGCAACACCTTCATTCCGCAGGCGGTGACGCATCTGCCGCTTCGCGAGAAGGCGACTTTGCACATCCTCGACGGGCTGATCGGCGTGTACGAGGGCGGACCGGGCTGCTGGAACCGCACCTGGGGGACGTGGCGGCACAACGGCGTCTTTTTCGCGACCGACCCGGTGGCGCTCGACCACGTCGGCTGGGATATCCTCGACGCCCGCCGGGCGATGGAGGGGTGGGCGCCGGTCGAACGCATGGGCTGGCTGTACCAGGATTCCCACGTCCAGCCGACGAGCGGCGTCGCCGCGCTGGCCGCCGACTCCGCCCTCGCCGCCGCCACCTTGCAGGCGGCCGCCGCCAACCGGATCGAGGGCCGTACCAGCGAGGTGCTCAACGTCCGCCAGCCCGACCACGTCGTGCTCGCCGGACAGATCGGCCTCGGCGTGTTCGACCGCGACCGCATCACCTATCGCCGCGTTCACCTGCCGGCGTGAGCCGGAAAGCAGGCGGGGCCGGCGACGAGAGCAGTTGCCCTCGCGCCGGCCCCTCCCGTCCTCCCGCCGACCGTGCCGGCGGGAGATGGACGTCAGACGGTTACGGGTTGTTGACCGCGCCCGCCTCGCCGCGGTAGCCGGTCTGCATCTCCTGTTCCTCCTCCTGCACGATGATGCGGGGAGTGACCATGATGAGCATGCTGTCCGTCTCCCGGCCGTAACCGACGTTCTTGAACAGCCGGTTGATGTACGGCAGCTTGCTCAGGATTGGCGGACCGAACTCGCTCCGCGCCTCGGACAGCCGCTTCAGCCCGCCCATCAGCACCGTACCGCCGTCGGGTACCGCCACCGTGGTCTGCACGCTGACGAACGTCGTCGCCGGCTGCTGCAGGTACTGGGTGAACACCACCGGCTGCCCCGACTGGTTGCCCTCGATGGAGGTGAAGATTGGCACCACCACCGGGAACGCCGTGATCGGACCGGGCATCAGGTTGGTCAGCTGCACCGGCATCGACATGCGGACGAACCGTCGGTCGGCCGAGATGACCGCCTGGATGGTGAGGAACACCCCGAAGAACTGCGGCGAGTTCTGCGGCACGATGGAGAACTGGCCGCCGGGCAGCTGCTGCACCTGCACCCCGGTGACGAACGACTGCTGGTCGAACACATTCAGGGTCGCCGTCTGTCCGTTGAACAGAGTCAGCTTCGGCGCCTGCATGACGTTCGCTCGCTGATCGCCCTGCACCGCTTCCAGGAACAGGAACACCTGGATGTCGCTGAGGAACGCCAGCCCCATCGACAACCCGCCGGTGGTGTAGCCGCCGAAGTTCGGCACCGTCTGGAAGAACGAGTTGTTGGTTACCGGGATGTCCAGCGTCGGCGTCAACGTGCCGGCCGGCGTCAGTCCAGCGATGAACCGCTTCGGGTCGAAGGCGTTGATGAACCGCGAGCTGTCGACCACGAACGAGTTGTTCAGCAGCGCCGGCTCAAACCGCTTGTTCCCCTTGTCGGTGAGGAAGTTCATGTTGAAGTTGACGCCGATGCGTTCGAAGAAGTCCTCCGACACGCTGATGAACCGCACCTCGACCGCCACTTCCTGATCCTGCAGCTTGCGCAGGGCGCCGAGCAGGTCCTGAATCTGCTCCTGGATGTCGGGCGTCTGGTTGATCACCAGCGACATCGTGAGCGGATGGAAGTCGATCGTGCCGGGGCCGCCCATCTCGCCCCACGTCCGCGGCGCGATGGTGCTGGTGATCAGCTTGATCAGCTGCTCCTCGGTGGTGTTGCTGGCGGCACGCTTGGCCACGCCCACCCCGCCCTGGTTGCTGGTCGACAGACTGGGCGTCTGCGGCCCGCCGCCGTTGAGCATCGACCCACCCATCGCACTGCCGACCGGATTGCCACTCAGCATCCCGTTGACGCCGACCACCGGAGTGGGGCGAAACTCGGACCGCTCGCCCCGGCGCGCCGGCGGCCAGCGGTTGGACCGTTGTTGCCGCGGATGTCGCCGAAGTTCTCGACCAGGATGACCAGGTCGGCCACTGGGTAGGTGACCGCCACCAGCTTGCCGCGGGCGTGCTCCTCGGTGGTGATCTGCAGCACCTCGTCCTTGATGACGTAGGTCAGCCGCACCTGATGCAGGATCAGGTTGAGCGCCGACTTGAGCGACACCGGTCCAGCTTGATCGAGATCGGGCTTTCCAGACTGACCCCGGCCTCGTCCAGCGCCGGCCGGTCCGGCACGATGTTGATGCCGTGGACGTCGCGCAGCTCGTCGAGCACCTGCCGCAGCGGGGTGTTGTCGAAGCTGATGCTGATCGGCGTGCTCAGCTGGCGGCTCGATCGCCTTCGTCTTGTCGGACGTGCGGCCGAGCTTGATCGGCTCGGTGCCCTTCCGCTTCGACGCCCGCTCCCAGCGTTCCTTGTCGTAGCTGACGCCGGTCTTGATCGCCCCGGACGGACCCTCGTCCTCGCTGTCGTTGAGGCCGTCGAGCACCATTCGCTCGCGACCGTCCTTGATCTTCTTGTAGGCCGTGACGTCGCGCCGGCGGCGGACATGTAGACGGCGGCGGACGCCACCCCGTTGTCCGGGTCCAGCTCCAGCCCCATGGCCAGGCTCTCGGCTTCGAGGTATTTGCCCTCTTTAAACAGGTTGTTGAAGTCCTTCATCAGCTTGTCGACGTTCTTCTGCTTCGTCTCCTCCGCCCGCCGGCTGGCGGCGACGCGGTCGGTCGACGCCTGCTTGGCGGCGATGGCTCCCGAGGCCAGTTCCTTCTGCGCCTTGAGCAGTCGGAAGTGGCTCAGTCGCGACTCGACCGGACGACGCAGGACGGTCAACTGTCCCGGCTCCAGCTTCTCCTCGCTCAGCCGGGTCAGGTGGTCCTGCAACATCTCCAGGGCGGACTCCTGCTGACCGGCCGCGGAACTTGTCCGCCGCCTCGCGCTGTACCTCCAGGCCGTCCTGGCGGAGCTTGTCGAACAGGATCTTCTGCCGCTGCCGGTGGATGTCGAGCAGTCCGCCGTCGGCGGTGTCGGCGACCAGCGACCGGCCGGGCGTGCCGTCGCGGGCGACCGCGGTGCCGGGCAGTTGCGCCGGCGGCGGCGCGACCATGCCGGGGAGCGCGTCCGTGCTGCCAGGCAGCGGCGGGACCGGGATCGGCGGCCCGCTCGGCGTCGGCTCGCTGGCCGACCCGCCGGTGCGGACCAGCCCGCTGGCCCCGTCACTCGCCGGCGCCTTGGCGGCGGGCGTGCCGGCGGTCGGTTGGCCGACCTGGCGAGCCACCTCGGCCCGTGCCACGCTCGGCGACATCTCCGGCGTCAGGTTGATCTCGCGGAGCCGCCCCTGCCGCTCGTCGTCGAGCAGCTTGGTGTCGAGGGCGGCGATCATCGAGCTGGCCCGCCCGTACTCGCGGCGGCGGTACGCTGCCAGGGCAGCGTCGAACGCACGGTTGGCAGCCAGCCGCTTCTGGTTGAACTCTTCCACGTCGATGGTGCGGAGCAGCGCCATCGCCTCCTGGCGAACCGCCTCATTGCCGTGCTTGGTGTCGAGCAGCGCCTGCTCGGCCAGCCGGCGGGCAGCGGCGGTGTCACCCTTTTGCAGCTCCAGTCGGCTCTTTTCGAGCACTTCCTGGCAGTACGCCAGCCGTTCGTTCCCCGGCAGCGTGGTTGCCGCACCAGGAACCGGGGGCAGGCCAGGCTCGGGGCTGGGCGTGGGCGTGGGCATCACGCCGGGCACCGGCGGCAGGCCGGGCACCGGCGGCGTGGGCGCCTCCGGAACGGGCGTCTGGTGCGACGCCAGGGCGACGCCGGCCGGCGTGGCGCTGGGCGTTCCCCGCAGCGTGGACAGCCGCGTCTCGATCGGGCGAACGTCCTGGCCGAAGGCGACGGCCATCTGCCGGGCCTGCTCCAGCGACGCCTCGGCGTCCTTCTTGCGCGTCGCCGCGTCCCCCTTGCCGTAGGAGGAAGTCGTTTCCGCCTGGCTGAGCAGCCCATCGATCCGGCGGCGGGCGTCGATCGCCAGCTGCTGATCGACGAACTCCGGGCTGGTTTCGTCGACCGCGAACGTGACCTTCAGGCCGCGGGCCTCCTCCACCTTCTGGCGGGCGGCAACCAGCTGGCCGTCGCGGTGCAGCCGCTGCGCCTCGGCAACCAGCTGCTGGGCGCGGAGCTTCTCCGGCGACGGGCCAGACGGAACCGGCGGGGTGGTATTCTTCGCCACCGCCGCATCCGTTGTCGCCGGCTTGTCGGTCGGCTTCGGGTTGTCCTTGCGCGCCAGCGCGGCCGGCGGCAGGGCCGTCTTGCGGCTGCGCGCCTGGGCGGTCTGGATGTCGGCGAGCAGTTTGCTCGGGCGATCACCCAGTTCCCAGATCGAGTAACTCCCATGCAGCTTCTGTGAGCGATACGCCAGCCGGGCGGCGGCCTCGTAATCACCCTTCTCGTACAGTTTGCGGCCGTCGACCAGCAGCCGGTCGGCTTCGAGTCGGTCGCGGCGAGCGCGGGCCTTCTCGACGTCGATGGCGAGGCGGTCGGGGGAGTCCTCGAACAGCCCCCAGCTGACCGTCGTCATCGCCTTGACGCGCTGAGCGGTCTGGGCCGCCTCGTCGACCTTGCCGGCGGCCAGCTGCTTGCGGCCGTCGACCAGCAGCACGAGGCGGCACTCCTTGCCGCGCGCGCAGCGGGTGCAGTCGGCTTCGCGGCGGTCGTGGTCGGCTTCGGGGCGGTCGTGCCCGCTTTCGGGGCGGTGTCCGCCCTGGCCGTGGTCGTCTCCTTGCGGTCGGACTGCAAACGCCGCAGGTCGGTGTCGACCCGGTCGGGGTTGTCCTCCCACCAGCTCAGATTCGCTTTCTTGGTCCGCGCCTGGGCGGCGTATTTCTTGGCGTCGTCCAGTTTGCCGGCGGCGATCGCCTGCCGGGCCAGCTTGACCAGCGCCCGCGCCTCGTCGGACTCGTTCGACTTGCTGCCGAACAGTCCGGACCGCGGCGACGCGGGCGGGGCGTCGCTCTTGGTCACCGCCTCCGGCAGCCGGGGCGGCGTCGCCGGCTCGGCTGCGGTCTTCGTCGGCGGCAGGGTCAGGTTGTCGGTGGTCGACTTGGCCGGGGTCGAAAAGCCGGCCTGGACGATCCCACTCCGCGGGGCGGGCGCGGGGGTCTTGTCCTTCGCCGTCATGACCGGGGCGGCCTGGGGCTTCCGGGTCGCGACCGGCACCGTCTTGCGGGCGGTTTCGACGTCATGGAGCACCTTCGACGGGCTGTCGCCCCAGACCGGGAAGGTGAAGAACCCCTTCAGCCGGTCGGCCTGCCGGGCGTACTGTTCGGCGCGGGCGTAGTCCTTGCGTGCCAGCGAGGTTCGCGCGCCCAGCAGCAGCTGTTGCGGGTCGGTACGGCTCTTGGCGATGTCCTTTTGCAGCTTCGCCGGCGAGTCCTCGACCGTCGACCAGCTGAGCTTCTGGCGGGCGACCTCGGTGGCGACCGCCTCGGCCCCCTCGAAGTCCCCCTGTGCCAGCTGCACCCGCGCCTGCATGAGCCGGCTGCGTGCATGCACCTTGCCGTACTGCCCGCCACTCGTCGGAGCGGTGACGGCCGGCGGAACCCCGCCGGCATCCGGCGGATATGCCCGCGCCTCGCCCCCCGCGAAGTGCGTCAGCGCCCCGGCCAAGAGGGCCGTGACGCGCCAGACCCTGGTTCTACGCTTTGCCCTGGACACCGTTGCCTCCTTTGCTTCGCGCGGCCCCCTAGACATGTCAGGCGTCAGGGCGACGGCCCCCACCGTCTGCCCCTGCGGCCCCCCGGCGTCGACCGCGGCCGTCGTGACCGCCGTCTCCCGGTGAACCTCCGCCCTGGTGGCGGGATCGCAAAGCCTCTTCCCGGACATGCTCACGCAGCCGACCTCCCCGGAACCGACCGACCGGCCGTTCCAGACTGGCTCCCCCTTTCGGCCAACCTCTCTCTTCCCGGACCCGAACGGGCCGGGGTTGTCGAGTCGCCGGCGCGCTGCGCCGGCCGAGAGTCGGCCGCGACATGACTCGTCGTACTTCCCCATAGGGTGTAGCGGGGCGGGTAATAGCCCGGCCGATTCCGCGAATCAAGGCCAGATCCGCGACCCGACGCCGCGGCCGGTTAGCCCGCCGCCGGTCGGTCGTCCTCTTGTGTCGCAAACCCGTGTCGCCCCAAGGACGAGGCATCGATGTCCAACCGCATCCTGTTCCCCCTGCTCGGCCTGTCCCTGCTGCTCGCCGCCGCCGCTTCTCCCGCCCAGGACGGCAAGGCCAAGGACCCGGAGAGCCGGTACGCGATGGACCTCCGCGTCCGCAAGGCCGGCGAGAGCGACTTCAGCAAGGACACCAAAAAGGTGGGCGTCGAGGTCTACACCGACGGCCCGTCCGGCGACGGCGTGTACCTCAGCGAGACCGGGACGGTGAGCGTGGTGCCGGCCAAACTGTTCAAGAGCGGCGACGGCAAGGCCAGGGAGCCGCTGTTCCGCCACGGCCTGGCCCTCAAGGGCCGGCCAGCCGGCGAGAAGGACTGGGACAAGGCCCGCCGCGTCGGGCTGGAAGTGTTCAGCGACGAGAACAGCGGCACGCTCGTCTACCTGAGCGAAACCGGGGCGGTGGCGACGGTGCCGGCGAAGTACGCCGTCGCCGGGGCCGCGGAGAAGGGCAAGCCGCGGAACCCGACCTGGAAGCATGCGATGGATTTGAAGGTTCGCAAGGCCGGCGAAAAGGACTTCAACAAGGACACCCGGAAGGTCGGCGTCGAGGTGTTCCTCGACGACAACACCGGCAACCTGGTGTACCTGACCGAAACCGGCGGAGTTGCCGTCGTCCCGTCCAAGCTGGCGGCGCGCGAGGACACCACCAAGGGGCCGACCTGGCAGCACGGGCTGGAACTGTCCGCCCGCCGTCCGGGCGAGCGCGAGTTCACCAAGGACACCCGCAAGTACGGGCTGGAAGTGTTCCTCGACGAGAACAACGGCAACCTGGTCTATCTGATCGAGACGGGAGCGATCGCCGTCGTGCCCGGCAAGTTCGCCAAATCGACTGAGGGAGCGTCGAAGGCGCCGGAGCTGAAGCACGCGATGGACCTGTCGGTTCGCAAGGCGGGCGAGAAGGATTTCAGCAAGGACACCCGCAAGTTCGGCGTCGAGGTGTATACGGACGAGAACAACGGCAACGTGCTGTACCTGAGCGACAGCGGCGACTTGGCCGTCGTCTCGCCGAAGGCGGAGTAGCCAGAGCCGAAATGGCGTCTTTATCCCGGCGCCGGCGTCAGAACGGGTGATTGACGCCAAACCACACCTGCGGGCCGGTGTCGAGGTTGACGGCCTTGGCGAAGTCCAGCCGCAGCGTCGTCCGCTCGACGAAGCTGAACCAGGCGACGTCGAGCCGCAGCCCGACGCCGACGCCGTGCGCCACCGGGCCAACCGACCGGCCGTCGGTGTAGGTGTTGCCCACGTCGTAGAAGAACGCGGTGTACACGTTGCGCAGGCTGGCGACGTGGTCGAACACGTCGTAATGCACCTGCCGGGCCACCGGCACCCGCCACTCGACGCTGCCGACCCACACGGCGCTGCCCTGCCGCTGGGCCAGGTCGAACCCGCGGAATAGCTCACTGCCGCCCATCGAGTAAAACTCGCCCTTGGTCGGCGACGCCGCCGCTCCGTACAGACGCACCGCTACCCGCGTGTCGGCCAGCCAGTCGAACGACTTCCGCAAGAACGGCAGCCCCTCCACCTGGTGCGACAGGTTGGGCGGCGACTTCACCGCCGAGACGAAGCCGGAGATCTTGTTCAGCGCCACCGTCGACGGCGACTGCGCGATGCCGCCCTCGTACCAGGCGTCCACCCGGAAGCCGCCCTCGGGATCCCAGTATGGCGTCAGCAGGTTCAGCCGATAGTGCAACCCGGCTGTGGTCGTCTGGTCGTAGCGAATCCCTTCCACCGGCTGTTGCGTTGGGAACGGCAGAAAGTTGTCGCTGTACTGCACGAACGACTCGAGGTAGTGCATCGGCGGCAGGTACAGGCTGGACCCGTACAGGAAGACATAGCGCCCCCACAGCACCGCCCGGCGCGCATCCCGGTCGCCGCTGTTCGATTCGGCCACCCGTTGCTCGGCCATGAACCCGACCTGCGACCGGGGAAACGGCCAGTGGTCCCACATGCCGTCCACCCCGGCCACCACGTCGCGGAACGAGGTGCGGTAGGCGGCGTACCCCCCGCCGACGAACTGCTGGGTGCGGTAGGCGCCGAGCCGCAACCCGGCCATCGTCGACTGGGTGAACCAGGCGTTCTCATACGCCGGCGTGTAGATCCACGGGCCGAAGATCATGTTCCAGCGGTCGTAGGCGTTGGTCAGGTCGGTTTCTTCCAGGAAGGTGTACAGCGGAGCGAACCGCCAGCGGATCGGCGGATGCCACGAGTTGTTGGCCGGGTTGGTGTCGACCAGCACCTGGTCCGGGTCGAGGGTGACCTGCGTCGGCTCGCCGTCCAGCTCCACCTCAACCAGAAAGCTGGCGCCGCCCTTCGCCGCCGGCGGCAGGCGCGTCACCCGCGTGGGCGGCGACTCCAGCCGATAGTCCGCGGCGCCGGGCAAGATCGGGATGCGGATCGGGAAACCGTCCTCACCCGGCAGGGCGATGCCAAGGGTGGTCGGCTCGTCGAACTCCTCGCGCTGGCTGACGTGGATCTGCAGCCGGGTCCGCTCCGGCGGCAGCATCTCCTCCTCCGCCGCGGCAGCGCGGGCGACCACCCAGCGGCGCCGCCACCGGCAGCAGCGGGTGAGCGGCTGCTGGCAGGTGGGCGGGCGAATGATCGTCACCTTGTCCACCGCCCAGTCGCACAACCCCTTGCCGTAGAGCCAGTTGTCGAAGAACTCGTCCCAGTTCCGGCCGGTGTACGTCTCCAGCTCGCGGCGGAAATCGGCGACGCGAATAACGCGATACTGATACTTGCAGGCGAGCCGGCGGATGAAGTCGCGGAACGCCGGCTGGCCCATCCGCTCCTCGATCATGGCGACCACGCGCCCGCCCTTGTCGTAGCACAGGCTGAACAGGTTGCCCAGGTGGCCGAACTTCGGCATCTCCTGGACGATCGGAGCGTTGTCGCCGCGACCGATGGTGCCGTACATGCCGGACGATCGATAGTCGTCGCGGCGGATGTTGGGCAGCCACTCCAGCCACGACGGGTAGGTCATCAGGTAGACGCTTTCCCGCCCGTTTTTGTGGTTGACCAGGCAGTGGCTCAGGTAGTTGGCCAGCGCCTCGTCCATCCACGTCTCGCAGTAGCCGTTGGTGCCGATCAGGTTGTACCACCACTGATGGCAGATCTCGTGCGACAGCAGGTAATCGACGTAGTTGACGGCGACGTGCGGCATGGCGAAGACGCGCTCGTCGATCATCACCAGGTTGGAACACTCGTTACCGTTCCAGCCGAAGAACGTCTCGGCGATGGTGAAGTCCGGCCACGGGTACGGGGTCAGCCATTTGCTGTAGATCTCCAGCGCCTCGACCGAGATGCGGACCATCTGGCGGGCGTAGAACTCGTGCTCGGGGAAGGCGAGTACGCGGACGCGCACCGGCGCCCCGCCCGGCCCGGCGTTCGCCCGCCCCTCGTACACCTTGAACCGATGGCTGACGATCAGGGTGAACTCGCGCACGCCGACAGCGCGGATCTCGACGCGCTTGCGGCCGGTCGCCAGCGTCGACACCGCGACCATCGTGCCGGTGCAGGCGATCTCCTGATCACACGGCAGGGTGACGCCGACCTCGTAGATACCCGCCTCGTTGAAGAACGGCTGGTGCCAGGGGACGAACGGGACGGGCCGCCAGGACACCGCGTCGTCGCCAGCCTCGGCGGTGGCGCGGACCACTGCCGGTCCCTTCTCGGAGAGCGACTGGCCGCTGCGTCGGCGATGGTGCTGCCCACCCGGCCCCCAACCGCCCTCGCCGTAGTAGGCGAACACCGGCAGCCAGTTGGCCAGCTGCGTCACCCCTTCCCACTGACCCCACCGGCCCTGCTTGGGCGGCAGGTGCATGGTCAGGTCGATGGCCACGGTGACCGACTCGCCGCCGGCCACCGGCCGGGGCAGGCGAACGACCATCGTCGTTTTCGTGTCGCCCTCGAATCCAAACGCCAGCGCGCGCGGGCCGGCCGGGTCGCCGACCAGGCACACCTCGCGCACCTCGCACGGCGGTTCCTTGTAGCCCAGCCCTTCCGACGGCTGCACGCGAAGGATCTCGAGCATCTTCGCCATGAAGCCGATCTCGTTGTCGGGCACGACATAGCGGGAGTGGACGTTGAACACCAGGCGATCGGTCGGCGTGGCGGTCGGGTTGGTCCAGGTGGCGACCTGCTGCACCCGCGCCAGCCGATCGTCGACATTCAGGTCGACCTCGACCTTGTAGCGCGGCAGGTGGGCGGGCAGCGGCGACGCGGCGGCGGAGGCAGGCGGCGGCAGAGGCGTTCCCGGGGCCGCCCGGACCACTGCGCAGGCAGTCGTCCAGGCGAGCAGGACGGCCAGTGTTCGGACAAGGCGTGAACGTTCCTGAAGCATCCCACCGACCCGCCGGGGTGCCGCAAGAGGCACCCTCCCTTTTCCTGACCGCCGGTCAGGGACCATCCCCGCTACCGACGTGGGCGGGAGAGATAACAGCGGCGGCCGATCCGTGTCCAGGGCAGTACGTCGCGCGTCGCCCTACTCCGCTTGCCCGGACAGCCGGGTCAATTGGCGTAGAAGTGATCCGGGGTGACGTCGGGATAGGTGAGTGAGAGGACGTGGCCGTCGCAGTAAAGGGCGTTGAACACGCCGGAGTGGCGGAGTGGGTAATGCCGGGAGACTTCGGGACTGTCGACGGGGACGGGCAAGCGGGGGGTGCCGGGCGTCTGGATGGCGCAGGCCGGGATATTGGAGTGGTCCCAGCCGAGCAGCGTGGCGCTGGTGCCGTTGGTGATGCTGGTGAGCCGCAGCGGCAGCGGCCCGCGCGTCACCCAGTTGAGCGCGTAGCTCACCTGGTATGGCTGGCCGAACGTGGGACTGCCGGGCGTCTGGTCGATCCCGTTGGGGCAGCGGAACACCTTCCGGGTGCCTTCGACAAATGGCCACAGGAGGCCGTTGGGGACGTAGTCGGCCAGCGCCTGGACCGGGGTAGTGCCGGGCCGGTTGTCGTAGGGCGCCCACCAGACCTCGCCCGGCCCGGTCCACACGTTGTTCGCCGCCGGCTGATCACAATACGGGTCGCTGCCGCCCATCCACGGCGCGGGGCACAGCCGCGCCGGCGGCAAGGTGCCGTTGGTGTCGTGGTAGAGGTGCGAGGCCAGGCCGATCTGTTTCAGGTTGTTCGCACACTCAATCCGCGCCGCCGCCGCCCGCACCTTCTGAACGGCGGGCAGCAGCAGAGCGATGAGGAAGGCGATGATGGCGATGACGACGAGTAACTCAATGAGCGTGAATCCGGGTCGCTTGCGCATGCCAAGCTCCTTCGTCCGGCAGACGACCTGTTCGTCTGTCCGATGCACCCGGATTCATCCTTGCCTCCGTCCCTCCATCCCCAGTGATCCCATTATGCCCGGTTGCGATCGGGCCGACAAGCGCCGTGTTCAGCCAACCAGTCGCGACGACGCCAGTTCGCCAATCTGCCAGCGCTGATGGCGAAACCCGCCGGACCGACGATCCACCCGAACCTCGACCACCTCGTCGCCGGGTTCTGCGCCAAAGCCGTCGATCAGACCGCGCTCGACCGAATCGCCCGCCGGCAACTCCTCGCGGTTGACCAGGTACACGTCCTGGCGAAGAACCAGCCCCTCGATCAGCAGGTCGGCCAGGCGCCGCCGCGCCGACGTCGCGCAATCGACGCCGGGCAGCAGGGTGGCCAGCGAATCGGCGAGGAAGTCGCCCAGGACCGCGCGAGGGGGAAGCAGATAGAAGGTGGCCATCGTCCGAACCCGTGAGTGCAACGCACCAGGCGTCGTTGATCCACTTCACAGGATCGGTCCGGTCGCCGCGCGCACCGCGGCGCAAACTCCCCCCGGCACGACCGGGGTCCGGACGGGTTCGCCGACAAACGTTACGACCGGCACATTCGGGAGTCGCGGTCAGGATACCGACCGGAACACCTGCCCGGCGCCGGTGATGAGCAGCCGGCCGTCCCCGGTCAACATGAGTGGACCGCGAATCAAACGCTGGCCGTTACTGCGGACGTGGCCGACACACACCGGCTGACCGACCGGCCCCTGCGGCAGGTCGATGGCCAGGACCCGCCCGGCAGTCACCGCCGACGTGCCAACGTACAGGCGATCCCCACGCGGACTGATCAGGAAGGACGGCCGGCCGTCGACGTCGAGCTGCCACCGGGCGATGGCCTGCCGACTTTTCAGGTGGAGCAGGTGGAACTGCAACGCCGGCCGTCGCTCGACCAGGAGGATCCGGCCATTGACGGAACCGAGGGCGGCCTGGATGGAACCGGTGACCGCCACCTGGTCGCGAACCTGCCAGGTCGCCACGTCGAGCGCGACGACGGTGGCGCCGGCCAGCACATAGGCCACCAGCTCATCGCGAGCCAGCGACACGCTGATCGCCCCGGTTTTCTCGAGCGGGAAAGCGTGGTCCTGCTTCCAGTGGGTGAGGCTAACCCGACCGACGTGAGCCGTCCGATGGTTGTCGGCCAGGTAGACGAGGTACGCACCGTCGGCGGTGAGGCTCATACTGAGCAGATAGCCATCGATCGGCATCCGCCGCACCGGCGTCAACCGCCGGCCCTCCACGCCTGGGCGGAGCACCGCGTTCAGGTCATACACGCACAGCTCGCCCGGCAGGTCGGCGAACAGGTTCGACGGATCGCCCAGGGCGTTCAGGCGCAACTTGTCGTCGGGGATCAGGGTTGCGTAGAGCAGCCGACGGGTCGGATCGACCACCAGCTGATAGGCGGTCCGTTCCAGGCGGTGGGTGAGCCGCGGCTGGAACGAGTCGGCGGAGCAGACGTGTAAGTAGTCCTCGCGAGCGGAACAAATCAAATTGTTGCTATGCGGGTCGTGAACAACCGCCAGGTGCCGCGGCAGGCGACCGGCCCCGGAGAGCGAGTTCACCTCCCGGGCCGCGGACGGCAGCGACAGCAGCGGCGCCCTGGGCAGTTGGATGGGCGGTTCGATCGCCTTCCACGGGCTGGGCGGCGAAACGCCGCTGAAGCTCACCAGGCTCATCGTGGGGTCGGACAGGCTGGTCGGCGCCGGCGCTGGCCCGGCCGACCAGCGAGCGCCGGCCACCCCGATCGCCACCCCGAAGACGAATACCAGGAGCAATCCCCCGCCGATCCCGATCAACGTCCGGCGGCTCGCCAGGACGGTGGTGACACCGCGCAGCCTGGCGAGGAGCAGGTCCGAGACGATCTGATTGGCAGACGGAGTCGGAACGGCCGATGGCGACGCGGGTTTGAACCGTCGCAGACAACTGGGACAGCTTACCGCCCGTTCCGTCCAGTGGACGTTCAGGCGCATGGAGTGGCCGCAGGCCGAACAGGCTACCGTGCGGGTCATTCGTGCGAGTCTCCGCAGACTGATGCAGACAGATGTGTTGGGCAGATGCTAACTCGCTCGCGTCGGATAATCCAGCAAATATTCAGAAATTGGAAGAAATAGAAGTTACGCAGTCGGGAGGCGGATGGAGGGATGAGCGAGGTAGGAGCGCACGGCATCGCGGATGATCGCTGCTTTGGCGTCCAGCCAACTGATGCCGGTGGAGAACAAGTACCACTCCAGCCGCAGAAACGCCCGCAGCGCCAGCCCGATGTGGTTCCGCTGTGCCGTCCCACTGCGGGCCTGGCACCGCTCCACCTCCGTACACTGCTTGAGTCCCCGGTGATACGTCTCGATCGCCCAGCTGTACTCCGCCAACTGCTGCCGCTCCAGGTCGGTCATCGTCAGGTCGCTGGTCGCCCAGTACGCACTGTCGCCGTCGGGGGCGACGATCTTGAATACCCGGACCAGTCCGTACCCCGTCAGCCAGACCACCGTCCCGCTGGCCGCGATGTCGGTGCGCGACAGCGGCCGTGTCCCCTGGCGGTCCTTGTTCACCAGCCGGTTGCTCTTCAGCCGCGTCAGCCACCGCCAGCCCAGCGAGCGCAGGTGTTTCAGGTTCTCCAGGCTGGAATACCAGCTGTCGAACAGCACGCACGCCGGTTGGAAGCCGCGTCCGTGCGCCACGTCGATCATGGCCCGGAAGTGGTCGTTCTTGGTGGCCACCTTGGCGTCATGGTAGATGCGGTAGTCGCAGGGGAGGAGGCGATCACCGTCAGTCCAGAGCAGCGACACCAGGTCGATGCCCTGCACGATGCCGTGGTGCTTGCCGGACCAGTGGCGGCCGACCAGCTCGATGTGGCGGGCGTAGGGCTTGTCCAGCACGGTGTCATCCAGGACGAGGACGCCGGCGGCGAGGTCGACCTGGGGACGAGCCTCCTGCCAGAGTGTCTCGGGGTCGGGCTCCAAGCGATGGAGCAGTCGGGTGAAGGCGTCATGCGCGGGCGCCTCGGGCCGCTGGGGCTGGACGCGGGCCGCCTCGACGGCGCTGGCCGCCTTGGGGGTGGCGATCAGGAAGTCGATGTAGTCCTCAGGCTGGACGCGCGGCGGGTTCATACCCGCCACGCTATCGGCTCGACTCCGCTGGCGCAAGTGGAAAATCCCTCAACTGCGTAACATCTATTTGTGCTCTTTGTGTCCTTTGTGGTTCCCCTCTATTCTAAACGGCATGTTGCGCGAACTATCGGTTCAGAATCTGGCGCTGATCGAGGACGTCCGCGTCGAGCTGTCGGGCGGCTTTTGCGTCTGGACCGGCGAGACCGGGGCCGGCAAGTCGCTGCTGCTCGGCGCCGTCGGCCTGCTGCTCGGCGATCGCGGCTCGGCCGACCTGCTCCGCGCCGGCGCCGAGGAGCTGCGCGTCACCGGCACCTTCGAGCTGACCCGCCCGGAACTGCGAATCGAGATCGAAAAACTCCTCGACACCACGTTGGCCGACACCGAGGTGCTGCTCGCCCGCCGCCTGACCCGGTCGGGTCGCAGTCACGCCTACGTCAACGATCAGCCAGTCGCGCTCGGCACCCTGCGGCAGATCGGCGCATTGCTCGTCGACATCCACGGTCAGCGCGAGACGGAAACCCTGCTGCACCCGGCGCACCAGCTGGACATCCTCGACGCCTTCGGCAACCTGGGCAAGTATCGCCAGGCCTACCTCGACGCCGCCGAGCGGTTTCGCGCCGCCCGCAAGCGCTACACCACCCTGGCGGCCGAGCGCCAGCAGCGGCAGCGTGAGTTATCGCTTATTCGCTTTGAGCGCGACGAACTGGACACCGCCAAGCTGGAGCCGGGCGAACTGGTCGAGCTGGCCCGCGAACGCGACCGGCTGGCGAACGCCCAGCACCTGCAGGCGTTCGCCGAGGCCAGCTATGCCACCCTGTACGACGAGGAGGGGTCGGTCGTCGAGCGGATCGGCCGCGTCACCCGTGAGGCCGAGGGGTGGGCGGCGATGGACGCCGACCTGGCCGCCCTGGTCGAGCAGCTGGAAGGCCTGCGCAGCCAGACGCAGGACGTCGCCCAGGCGCTGCACCGGCTCGCCGATCGGTGGGAGTCCGACCCCGCTCGACTCGCCGAGGTCGAGGCACGCTTGCAGATGCTCCGCAAACTGGAGTCGAAATATCGCCGGCCGATCGACGAGCTGATCGTCTACCGAATCTCGCTCGACGAGCAGGAGAAACGCCTGCAGTCGGCCGAGGACGACCTCGACGGGCTGGAGAGCGAACTGTCCGCCCTGTTCCGCACCTTGCAGGACACCGCCGCGGAGCTGTCGAAGCAGCGCGCCAAGGTGGCGAAAAAGCTGGCGGCCGAGACACAGAAGGAGCTGACCGCGCTGGGCATGCCCGAGGCCCGGCTCGGCGCCGAGCTGACCGTTGCGGAGCTTGCCGGCGACGCCGCTACGGTCGAGGTGCCGGCGCTGGGCATCGACACGCTGGAGCTGACGCTGGCGGCCAACCCCGGCGAGCCGGCCCGCCCGCTCCGCAAGGTGGCGTCCGGCGGCGAGCTGTCGCGGACCATGCTGGCGCTCAAGACCGTCCTCGCCGGCTCCGACCGCATCGGCACGCTGATCTTCGACGAGATCGACGCCAACGTCGGCGGACGGCTGGGCGACGTGC
>JAXMAU010000022.1:0-96874 GCA_046350215.1 Gemmataceae bacterium
GGGGATCGAGAACTTCGACCCGGCGATTCTGGAGTTCAACGGCCGCGCCCATCAGGAGGAGGAGATCTATCGGGCGTTCGGCTGGGCGCGCGAGGTCGGGTTCGACCAGATCAACATCGACCTGATCGCCGGCATGGTCGGCGAAAGCTGGGACAACTGGCGCGAGTGCGTTCGCAACCCGCTGGCGCTGGCGCCGGAGAGCGTCACCATCTACCAGATGGAACTGCCGTTCAACACCGTCTTCTCGAAGGAGTTGAAGGTGTTGGGGCAGGACCAGCCGGGTGAGGGGATCGCCGACTGGCCGACCAAGCGGGCGTGGGTCGACTACGCCTTCGACACGATGCTCGCCGCCGGCTACGAGACGTCCAGCGCCTACACCGTGGTGAAAAGCCGATCGACGTGTCAGTTCGTCTACCGCGATGCCCTGTGGCACGGCGCCGATATGTTCGGCACCGGCGTGGCGTCGTTCGGCCACGTCGGCGGGGTCCACGTTCAGAACCTCGACCGCTGGGACGACTACCTCGCCAGCCTCGACCGCGGCGAACTGCCGCTCGGTCGTGCCCTCCCCGTCGCGCCGGAACAGCGGCTGATCCGCGAGATGATCCTGCAGCTGAAGACGGGCCGCCTCGATCCGGCCTACTTCCGCGCCAAGTTCGGCGTCGACATCCGCACCCGCTTCGCCGACGGCTTCGCCGCACTCGACCGCGAGGGCTTCCTTCAACCGGACGAGGACGCCATCGTCCTGACCCGTCCCGGCCTGCTGCAGATCGACCGCCATCTGCCCGTCTTCTTCCTTCCCGAGCATCAGACGACGCGGTATACATGAACGAAGGAATCATCCCTCGCTGGCGCTTCGGGCTGTGGTTGATACGCTTACGCTTCGGGCTGTGGTTGATATGATGACCTTCCACATGGGTAAGTTTCCCGCGGAGCTGCCCGACGATCGACGGTACGCTCGCAACCACCTGTGGGCGCGACGGGAGGAGGGCGAGCGGTGGCGGATCGGGTTCACCTCGTATGCCATCCGGCTGATGCAGGACGTGTACTTCCTCGACTGGTCGATCGACGCCGGCGACCGGGTCCATCTGCTCCAGCAGATCGGCCACATCGAGACGTCGAAGGCGGAGTCGGACCTTTTTTCCCCGCTCGCCGGCCGGCTGATAGCGTTCAACGCGGCGCTGCTGAATGATCCGTCGGCGATCAACGTCGATGGCTACGAGGCCGGCTGGCTGTTTGACCTCGAAGCGGACGACTCGTCGCCGCTGATGGACGTCGCCGCCTATCACCGATTCCTGACCGACAACTGGGAGAAGACCCAGCGTCTGATCAAGGGCAAGATCAACGAGGACTGACCCGCCGATGAGCCGATCCCGCGTGAGTGTGGTGCTGTCGCAGGGCCAGGGCAAGAACCCGACGAAGCGAGCGCTGGAGGAGAGCGTTGCCGCCGCCCTGTTGCTCGAACCGGGGGTGGAGGTGTCGATCGTCCCGCACCTGTACGACCTCGACCCCAACCACACCGGCCGCCTGTTCCTCGAATCGGTCGCCGGCGACATGGTGGTGCTGGCGTGGATGTTTCCGCGCGCCGCGTTCTGGCTGCTCGACCGCAGCGGCGTGAAGGGCGTCTACGGCGAGAATCGAATCGCGAAACGGCACGACGACGAGGAGGACAGCGAGCCGGAACCGCCGAAGGGGATCGGCGCCGTCGACGTGCCGGCCCGGCGGATCTACTGCCTCGACCTCCGCGACCACACCGACCACCGCGTCTACGTCGACGAGGTACGGCGGATCGCCGCCGAGTGCCAGGCGCGGCGAGCCGAGAAGGCGACCAATGGACACGGTCCGCTGATGGCGCTTGGGCTGCCGTCGACGAATGGATCGGCCGCGCCGGCGTTCGCGCCGGAGCAGCTGCTCGCCCCCGCCGGCCGCCGCTGGTATCCAGTGATTGACTACAGCCGTTGCACCAACTGCATGGAGTGTCTCGACTTCTGCCTGTTCGGCGTCTACGGCGTGGACTCGCTCGACCGTATCCTGGTGGAGAACCAGGACGCCTGCAAGAAGGGCTGTCCGGCGTGCAGCCGGGTGTGTCCGGAGAACGCCATCATGTTCCCCGAGCACAAGACGCCGGCGATCGCCGGCGCGCCCGGCGGGGCAGTGAGCGGGCTGAAAATCGACCTGACGCGCCTGTTCGGCGGAATGGATGCCCTGTCCGTCGCCGCGCAGGAACGCGACGCCGAGCTGGTGAAGGACGGCCGGCAGGCGGTCGGCCTGTCCGTCGGCGTGCCGAAGCGTCAAACCGACAAACCGAAGGCGCCGAAGGACGACCTCGACAGGCTGATGGACGACCTCGACAGCCTGGACATCTAACGCATGAGCGGCCCCTCCTTCGATCGGCTGCAGGCGGCGTATCAGACCGCGCGGGCCGCGCTGCTCGCCGAGCGCACGCCGGCGGGCCACTGGGTTGGCGAGCTATCGACGTCGGCGCTGTCGACCGCCGTCGCCGTGTCGGCGCTGGCGCTGGTGCAGAAGTCCACAGGTCGCGATTTCGGCCGGCTGATCGATGGCGGGGTGTCATGGCTGGTCGCGCATCAGAACGACGATGGCGGCTGGGGCGACACGGTCAAGAGCTTCTCGAACATCTCGACGACCATGCTCGGCCGCGCCGCCTTTCACCTGACCGGCCGCGTCGACCGCCACGGCGACACCCTGCGGCGCTGCGAGGGCTGGCTGACCGAGCGCCACGGTCGCACACCCGCCGAACTGGCCGAGGCAGTGCGGCGGAGGTATGGCAAGGACCGCACCTTCTCGGTGCCGATCCTGATGACCAGCGCGCTGGCCGGGCTGGTGGACTGGCGCGAGGTGCCGTCGCTGCCGTTCGAGCTGGCGTGCTTCCCGCAGTCGATGTACCGGCTGCTGCGGCTGCCGGTGGTCAGCTACGCGCTGCCGGCGCTGATCGCCATCGGCCAGGCGGTGTACCACCACCGGCGACCGTGGAACCCGGTGGTGCGGCTGGTCCGGCGGGCGAGCATCGAGCCGAGTTTGCGCGTCCTGACGCGCATCCAGCCGACCAACGGCGGGTTTCTGGAGGCGACGCCACTGACGGCGTTCGTGACGCTGGGCCTGGCGAGCAGCGGGCGGGCCGATCACCCGGTCGTCGCGAAGGCGGTCGAGTTCCTGACCGCGTCGGTGCTGGCCGATGGCTCGTGGCCGATCGACACCAACCTGGCGACGTGGGTGACGACGCTGGCGGTCAACGCCCTGGCGGCGGCGGACGACCTCGGCAGCCTCGACCGACAAAAGGAACTGGTCGACTGGCTTCTACGACAACAATACCGCGAGCGCCACCCGTTCACCGGCGCCGACCACGGCGGCTGGGGCTGGACGCCGCTGCCGGGCGCCGTGCCCGATGCCGACGACACGCCTGGGGCCATGCTCGCCCTGAGCAATCTGCGGCCATCGTGGGAACCGTATGGGCATGCCCGAAACTGGCTCTGCAATCTCCAAAACCGCGACGGCGGCTGGCCGACCTTCTGCCGTGGCTGGGGGAAACTGCCGTTCGACCGCAGCGGCACCGACCTGACCGCGCACGCCCTGCGCGCCCTGTGGCGGCTCCCGCTGAACCCAACAGATTTCGAGCGGCTTTACGGCGCGCAGGCCCGCCCTGCCTTCGCCTACCTCGCCCGCGAGCAGCGGCCCGATGGGTCATGGCTGCCGCTGTGGTTCGGCAACCAGCACGCGCCGGACGACGTCAACCCGACCTACGGCACGGCGAAGGTGCTGGCGGCGTACCGCGACCTCGGGCGGTTCGACGACGAGCCAGCCCGGCGCGGCATCGCCTACCTGGCCGGCAGCCAGAACGCCGACGGCGGCTGGGGCGGGGCGGCGGGGACGCCGTCGAGCGTCGAGGAGACGGCGCTGGCCGTCGAGATGCTGCTCGACGCGCCAGACGCGGCCGAGGCGGTCGAGCGTGGGCTGACATGGCTGGTCGAGCGCGTCGAGGCGGGCGGGTTGCACGACCCGACGCCCATCGGCTTCTATTTCGCGAAGCTGTGGTACTTCGAGCGGATGTATCCGCTCGTGTTCGCCACCGCCGCGCTCGGCCGGGCGCTGCGCAAGTTCCAGCCGTGAGTTCGCTGATGCCGGCACACCGGGACCGCACTGACGCCCTTGGCGTCAGACCAGGTCGACGCCCGGATCGCCGTCGCGGACCTCGCCGATCCGGTAGGCCGGACACCCTTCGTCCTGCAACTGGCGGACGATGCTGTCGGCGTAGTAGCGGCTGACGATCAGGACGAAGCCGATGCCCATGTTGAAGACGCGGAACATTTCCGCCTCGTCGACGTTGCCGAGCCGCTGCATCCAGCGGAACACCGGCGGCACCGGCCAGCTGTCCTTGTGGATGACGACACGGCGGCCCTGCGGCAGAATGCGCGGCACGTTGCCTTCCAGCCCCTCGCCGGTGATGTGCGCCAGGCCGCGAATGACACTCCGCTTCACCGGGTAGTAGCGCAGCGCGGCCTGGATCGGCCGGACGTAGATGCGCGTCGGTTCCAGCAGCGTCTCGCCGATGGGACGCTCCAGCTCGGGCACCGTGTCGCCCACCTTGAACCCGCCGCGCTCGAAGACGATCTTCCGTGCCAGGCTGTAGCCGTTGGAGTGCAAACCGGACGAGGCCACGCCGATGACCGAGTCGCCGACGCGGATGTGCCGCCCGTCGACGATGTGGTCGCGCTCGACGACGGCCACGCAGAACCCGGCCATGTCGTAGTCGCCGGGAGCGTAGAAGTCGGGCAGGATTGCCGTCTCGCCGCCGACGAGCGAACATTCGGCCATCTGGCAGCCGTCGCTGACCCCCTTCACCAGCTGGGTGAGCAGCGCCGGGTCGTCCTTCGGCATGGCGATGTAGTCGAGGAAGAACAGCGGCTCGCCGCCGGTGCAGAGGCAGTCGTTGACCGACATGGCGACCAGGTCGATGCCGACCGTGTCGTGCCGGTTCATCAGCGCCGCCACCTTCAGCTTGGTGCCGACGCCGTCGGTGCCGCTAACCAGCACCGGGTGCTTGTAGTTGCGGGCGAACAGCCGCGTGTTGAAGTCGAGGCTGACCAGGCTGGCAAAGCCGCCGAAGCCGTCGAGGACGCGCGGCGAGTGCGTCCGCCGCGCCAGCGGGGCGATCGCCTCGATCCCCTGTTCGTAGGCAGCGAGGTCGAGGCCCGCGGCGCGATAGGTCAACCTGTCATCCGACGACCGTTCCATCAGCGGTCCACCCCCCGTGCGCTGCAAACCCTTGTCAGAAGGGAATGATAGAGAGAGGGCCGGGGGGCCGTCCACCGCGGCTCAGGCGGCGCGGGGACGGGACCGCGGGGCGTGGACGGGCTGTTCCAGCAGCGACCACAGGTCGACGCGCAGACTGCCCAGCAGCGCGCCCAGGCAACTGCCCAGCAGCGAGGTGCGGCTGGCGGCCGGCCAGTGCAGCTGGGTGCGGTCCCACACCAGCCGGACGTCGTACTGGTCGGTGTCCAGTCGCCGCAGCTGGAAGCCGAATTGTTGCGGCGGGGCGCTGACTACCGAGAACCCCTCCGGCATCTCCCACAGCCGTTCGTGACACGCCGACGCCGGCCAGCTCAGCACCAGCACCGGGCTGTTGCTGTCGAACCCCGCGTCGATGTACTTGCGGACCACCTCCGCCGTCGGTAACGTCCTGGACATACGCCCCCCCTCTCGGTTCCGGACCACCGTCCGAATGGAAGGAGGTGCATATGCCGGCCAGGTCGCGTCGTGTCAAGTCGAAAAGACGAATTACAGGACGCCTTTCGTCGACGGCACCTCGCGGGTTCGCGGGTCCGGCTCGACCGCCATCCGCAGCGCCCGCGCCGTCGCCTTGAAGATCCCCTCGATGATGTGGTGGGTGTTCTTGCCGTGGTGCAGCACGACGTGCAAGGCGAAGCCGCCGGCCGACGACGCTCCGCGCCAGAACTCCTCCGCCAGCGGCGAGCCGAAGGTGCCGAGCAGCTCGATCGGCACGTCGGCCTTCCACACGCAGAACGGCCGACCGCACAGGTCGACCGCCGCCGTCACCAGCGTCTCGTCCATCGGGACGGTCGCGTCGCCGTAGCGGCGGATCCCGGCCTTGTCGCCCAGCGCCTGCGTCAGCGCCCGGCCGAGGCAAATGCCGACGTCCTCGACGGTGTGGTGTGCCTCGACGTGCAGGTCGCCGGTCGCCTCGACGCGGAGGTCGATCAGGCTGTGGCGCGCCAGCAGAGTGAGCATGTGGTCGAGGAAGCCGACGCCGGTGCGGACGGTACTCTGGCCGGTGCCGTCGAGATCGACGGACAGATCGACGGTGGTTTCGCCGGTGGTGCGCTGAATGCGTGCGGTGCGCGGCATGAGGCGGTGGTTCCGTGGCCGGGGGAAGATATGTTCGTTAGTCTAGCGATCGCTGCCGGTTGCGGCGACGGCCAGGCCGATCCGCCGATACATCCCCTGCGCCCGCTTCTCGTCCTTGTACAGATACCACGCCATCCCGCCGTAGAAGAGCTGTAACTGGCCGAGATACTGCTCAGCCAGCCGCGGCGCCGAGGCGCCGAGGATGCGCGTCGCCAGCGCCATCGCGCCCTGATCACACTTCAGTCGGAAGTGAACCTGGTGCTTGACGGCGGGCAGTCCCGACGTGTCTTTTCCTTCCAGGTACTGCATCACGGCGACACAGCGGAACGGCGTGAGCGGCAGCAGCAGGCCCGGCTTCACTTTGCCCTCGGCATACCACACGTGCAACCCGTGTGTCCGCACCGCCGTGTGCCAGCGGACCTCGCTCCCCTTGTCGTCTCGCCACACGTACACGCCGTCACCGCGGTCGACGATGTCGGCCACCTTGGCGCCGAGCAGCCGCCACAATTGGACGGCCCGATCCGGGTGATCGAGCAGCCAGCGGTAGACGTCGCCGCTGGCGTTGAACGTCTCCGACGGACCGTGCGACGACAGCGTCGGCGCGTCGAGCACCGCCCGCATGCCGGAGCGCAACGCCGGGTCGATCTGGTCAAACGGCAGGGCGGGCATCGCGGCGGCGTCGATGCCGGTGCTTGCCCGGCTGGCCCACACCGCCGGGGCGTCCACGTCGGCGCGGACGGCCGCCGCGGCCATCATCAGCGTCAACCCGCTGACCAGTCGCAGCCGCCATCCCATCGCCCACCTCGCTCCCGTTCGCCGTCCGAGCGTCCCCCCGCCCCAACGGAGCAGGTAGACTGGTTTATCGAACCGGCACAACCAGCCCGGTGAGAGAAAGCGGGCGATCTGGAGTGGTCGGTCGGTAAAGGGGAGAACCTTTGCCGGTCGAGCAGTTTCCAGCGCGCCCGGCCACCTTGCCCATTCGCGTTGATTTCCCCCGGCCGTTCGGTTACTCCTGTTGCACTACTATTTCATCCATGTGGTTCCGGTGAACCACCGATCACCGAGAAATCGCCGGTCGCGGCCGGGCGGGGTGGCGGAGGGATCCTCTCGACCTCCCCCTCCCATCAGGGCAAGGAAGCACAGGTGAACAGCTCACATCCATCGTCGGCGCCGATCGCCCCCTCCTGCGGGCTGGCCGCCCACGCCGCCTGCGACATCGCCGGCCCCGCCATCGACGGCTTACGTCGTTCCCCCGGTCCGCGCTGTGGCGAGCCACTGCCGACCAGCACGCTCAAGCACGCCGACGAACAGACGCTGGCGGTCCTCGAAGCGGTCGGCCGGGCGGTGACCGCCGGCGGATTCGACCCGGCCAGCGGCGTGTTCCGCGACTGGGGGGTGCTGGTGGCGCCGCGGTTCGTCGGCCGGATCACGGTCGGACCGTCGGTCCAGCGCTACCGGGCGGAAGGGGCCTGGGGGGTGTCGCCGCACCTCATTCCGCACCGCTCGCTGCACTCCGTTTCCGGCACCGTCAGTCAGGCGCTGCGGTCGCACGGCCCGAACTTCGGTGTGGGTGGCGGGCCTGGACACATCGCCGAGGGGTTGCTCGCCGGGCTGACGCTGTTGCACACCCGGCGGCTGCCGGGGCTGTGGCTGGTGTTCAGCCGGCTCGACCCGGAACAGGCCGCCGCCGATGCCTTCCGCACCGACCCCGCCGCCACGTTCCAGGCCGTCGCCCTGGCGCTGGTGCCCGACGGGACCACGTCGCCCTACCGCCTCCAGCTGACGTGCGCGACGTCCACCACGAGTGAGGCGGCGTTCGAGCTACCCGACCTGCGGGCGCTGCTGGCCGGCGCCGCGACGGGTGTCCGGGCGTCGGTCGGGCGCCATGTGCAGGTCGACATCCGCCCCACGCCGACACCGGCCGTCCCCGTCACGGGGCCACACGCTTTCCTGGGCCGATCGGCGACGAGCTGGAGGGAGCAGTCATGAACCGGGATGTCCCCGTCTGGATCACCGGCGTCGGCACCTGCACCCCGCTCGGAACGACCTACGCCGATGTCGCCGCCGCCCTGCTCGCCGGCCGGTCGTGCATCGACCGGGCGAAGGGGTTCGACGTCGAGCAGCACCCGAGCCAGGTCGCCGGGCAGGTGTCCGCCGTGCCGTGTCCGCCCGGCGACGACCCGACGGCGTTTGCTGCCCTCGACCGTCAGGAACAGCTGGTGCGCTGGTGCTGCGCCGCGGCGCTCCGCGACGCCGGGTTGTGGGACAAGCGGCACGACCTGCGCATCGGCCTCGTGCTCGGTGTCGGTGCCGAGTGAAAACGCTGCTGTGGGAAGAAATCGCGCTTGGGAGTGGCGACGGCTGGCAGCCGGTGCCGGGCGACACGGCGGCTCGTCAGCGGACCTGCCGGACGTATGGCCTGACCGGGCCGGCGGCTCACCGTGTCCGCCGCCTGCGCCCAGCAGCAGCATCGCGCAACAGGGCAGGCGCGGACGTGGCTGCAGATGGGCTGGGTCGACGTGTGTCTGGCCGGCGCGCGACATGGCGGTCACGCCGATGTCGCTCGCCGTTCGGTAACCTCCGCGGCACCTGTCACGGCGCAACGGCACCCCGACGGCCGCCTCCCGGCCGTTCGATCGAAGGTCGCGACGGGTTCGTGATGAGCGAGGGCGGAGCTTTGTACATCCTCGAACAGGCCGACGGTGCCCGCCGGCGCGGTGCCGCGTCTACGCCGAACTGGCCGGCTTTGGCGCCGCGGCGCTTGCGCATCACATGGTCATCCCCAGCCCCGATCCAGCCCCGGCGATCACCGCCATGCGCGCGCAGCACCTCGCCGACGCGGGCGTTGCCCCGGCCGACGTAAACTACGTCAACGCTCACGCCACCAGCACTCCGGTCGGCGACGCCGCCGAGGCCCGCGTGCTGACCACCGTGTTCGGCGAGCATGTCGCCGGTGTTCCGGTCAGCTCCACCAAAAGCATGACCGGCCACCTGCTGACCGCCGCCGCTGCCGTCGAGGCGCTGGCGTGTATCGCCGCCATGCACCACGGAGCGGTGCCGCCGACGATCAACCTCGACGACCCGGACCCCGACTGCCCGCTCTGCCACGTCCCGCACGAGGCGCGGCCGCACCCGGTGCGGGTGGCGGTGTCCAACTCGTTCGGCTTCGGCGGCAGTAACACCTGCCTGGTGCTTCGCGCCGCCTGAGCCGCCGTTGCCTCCTGGCTGCGAGCCTGCCACAATGCCGGCATGGCGTCCGTGTCTCGCAGCGAAGGAAGGAACGGGTGATGCTGCCGACTCGTCTGCTGTTGCCGTGTCTTCTCTGTCTGTTCGCCGTCCTGGTCGCCCGGCTGATGGCCAGCCCGGAGACGACGGGCTCTCGCCGCGCTGTTCTCGACGACCACGAGAAACGGCTGCGGCCGCTCGACGTGGCCGCCGGCGAGGCGTGGTGGCAGGCGTCCACCACCGGCAGCAAGGAAGCGTTCGAGCGCAAGGTCGTCACCCAGAACAAGATCGACGAGGCACTGTCCGATCCGAAAGCGTTCGCCGCGTCAAGGTGCTGCGCGACGGCGGGGCGAGATCGACGACCCGACCGTCGCCCGCGCCCGTCGACGTCCTCTACCTGCAATACCTCGAAGAAAAGCGGGTGCCGGCCGACCTGTTGCGCCCAGATGGTGGAGAAGTCCAACGCGGTCGAGGAGACGTTCAACCGCTTCCGCGCGCATCGACGGCACCGAGTACACCGACAACGCGGCGCGCGAACGTGCTCAAGAAGTCGAACGACTCAAGCGGCTGGAACAGGCGTGGGCCGCCGGCAAGGCGGTCGGCGCCGTCGAGAAGGACCTCCGCGCTATGGTCAAGCTGCGCAGCCAGGCGGCGGTCAACTCGGCTTCCAGAACTTCCACGGACTGCAACATTGCCTCAACGAACAGGACGGTAAGTACTCAAACTGTTCGACGACCTCGACGAGCTGACGCGCGAGCCGTTCACCCGCGGCAAGGCCGACCTCGACGCCCGGCTGGCGAAGCGGTACGGCCTGAAGGTCGACGAATTACAGGTGTGGCACTACCACGACCCGTTCTTCCAGGAGACGCCGAAAGTCTTCGAGGCCGACCTGGATGAGCCGTTTCAGAAGGCCGACATCCTCCGGATGTGCCGCGAGTTCTACGCCGGCATCGGCCTGCCGATCGACCGGGTGATCGCTCGCAGCGACCTCTACGAGAAGAAGGGCAAGAGTCAGCACGCCTTCTGCACCGACATCGACCGCGCCGGCGACGTGCGCGTGCTGGCGAACATCACGCCGAACCACCAGTGGGCGTCGACGATGCTGCACGAGTTCGGCCACGCCGTCTACTCCAGCCACAACAACAATATCCCGGCGGCGCTGCCGTACCCGGTGCGCATGGAAGCCCACATCCTCACCACCGAGGGTGGCGATGATGTTCGAGCGCGGCGGCCAGTCGACGGCGTTCCTCGAAAAAGCTCGGGGTGAAGCTGGCCGACGCCAAGGGCTTCGATCGCGACGCGGCGACGGCGCTCAAGTACTACCTGCTCATCTTCTCGCGCTCGGGTGCCAGGTGATGCTGCCAGTTCGAGAAGGCGATGTACGAGGATCCCGACCAGGACCTGAACAAAGTGTGGTGGGACCTGGTGGAGAAGTACCAGCAGGTGCGCCGGCCGGCCGGCCGCAACGCGCCGGACTACGCCGGCAAGGTCCACATCGTCGTCGCCCCGGTGTACTACCACAACTACATGATGGGCGAGCTGTTCGCCTCGCAGGTGCATCGCGATCGCCCGCGACGTGTTCGCCGGCGGCGATCCGGACGCGGTGGTTTACGTTGGCAACAAGGCGGTTGGCGAGTTCATGAAGAAGCGGGTGTTTGCGGCGGCCACTTTCGACTGGCAAGGGCTGACCCACGCCACGCCACCGGCTTGCGCCGCTCGACGCAAAGCGTTCGCCGCCGACTTCAGAGCCAAGTAACGGCTTACTGGGAAGAGCATGCCTCGCGAGGCGGCACCGGGTTTTGGGTGCGGCGGCGGCCGACGAGTAACTAGCTCCGCCCGCCCCGGTGCGATACATTAAAGGAGTGAGTGGAACCCTGCCTCCGGGGACGGCCTCGCTGTCGGTTCCGCCGCACCTTCCCTGACCGACCTGCTACCAGCGCGGGAGTCGCCTGCCGTCCGCCGCGAGCGCCGATGATCAACCGTGTCACCGTCGTCTGCTTCCTCGCCAGCTACGCGCTGGCCCGCCAGCCCTGGAGGTGCTCTACTATCTCCGCTTCGGTCGGCCGGCGGCACGGCGGCGGCCGTCACCGCCGGGGCGGCCGGGCTGGCGGCGCACACCATGTACCTGATCTCGCGCCAGCCGCCGCTCATCTGGCAGTTCAGCTGGTTGCTGTTCGTCGCCTGGGTGCTCACCGTGTTCTACCTGACCGGCCGTCCACTACCAGCGGCTCGGCTGGGGCATCTTCGTGCTGCCGCTCATCATCGGCCTGCTGCTGCTCGGCCTGTTGCTCGGCAAGCCGCCGACCGACGTGCACGGGCTGTGGCAAGACAGCCTCGACGTCCATCGGCTGTAGGGGCCGGTCCATGCCTCGCTCATCCTGCTCGCCTCCATCGGGCTGTGCATCGGCTTTCTGGCCAGCCTGATGTATCTGATCCCAGGCCATCGGCTGCGGGTCAAGACGCCGCCGGGCCGTGGGCTGCGGCTGCTCAGCCTGGAGCGGCTGGAGGAGATGAATCGCCGCGGCCTGGTGGCCGCCTTTCCGCTGCTCACCGCCGGCATGCTCGCCGGTGTGGTGCTGATCGTCCAGGGCAGCGACGCCGTCGGCTGGACCGACCCGCGGGTGCTCGCCACCGTCGCCCTGTGGGCGGTGTTCGGGCTGGTGCTGTACCTGCGCTTCGCCCAGCACCTGCGCGGCCGGCAGGTGGCGCTGCTGACGATCGCCGCGTTCGTGGTCATGCTGGTCGGCCTGTTCCTCTCCCACCCCTTGCGGTCGGACACCCCGAACCCCCGCGCCGCCGTGCGCGAGGAGGGGTGACCTGTCATGAACCTGCTTGTCATCGGCTGCAGCTATCGCACCACCCCGGTCGAGGTCCGCGAACGGCTGGCGTTCAACGACGAACAGCTCGGCCGCGCCCTGGACACGCTGGCCGGCCAGCTCGGCTTCGAGGCGGCCATCCTGAGTACCTGCAACCGGGTCGAGGTGTACCTCGGCGGCGGGCCGCCGGGAGCGTTCGCCGATGCCCCCGACTTCCTCGCCGAGTTCCACGGCCTGCCCCGCGAGGAGATTCGTCAGCACCTGTACGTCCAGCAGGGACCCGACGCCGTCCGCCATCTGTTTCGCGTCGCCGCCAGTCTCGACAGCCTGATCGTCGGCGAGGGGCAGATCGCCGGCCAGGTGAAGAAAGCCTACGAGCGGGCGCTCGGCCAGGGCACCACCGGCCCGCTGCTCAACACCCTGTTTCCGCACGCCCGGCAAGTGGCGAAGCGCGTCCGCACCGACACCGGCATCAGCCAGGGGCACGTCTCCGTGTCCAGCGCCGCCGTCGACTACGTCACCGAGGTGTTCGACCACTTCGGCGACAAGACGGTGCTGGTGATCGGCGCCGGCAAGATGGGCGAGCTGACGCTGCGGCACCTCCGCGAGCTGCGGCCCGGCCACATCCTCGTTACCAACCGCAGTCCGGACAAGGCCCGCGCCGTCGCCGCCGGCTGTGGCGGTGAGCCGCTGCCGTGGGCGGCGCTCGACGACGCCCTGCTCCGCGCCGACATCGTCCTCAGCACCACCGGCGCCCCCGAGCCGATCATGACCCGCGAGCGCTACGCCCGCATCGACGCCCGCCGCACCCGCGGGCCGGTGGTCATCCTCGACATCGCCGTGCCGCGCGACTTCGACCCGCGCATTCACGACGGTGATCGGACCTTCCTTTTTAACATTGACGATCTCAAAATCGATCCGCGAAGCGACATCGCCCGCCGTCGCGAGCACATCGCCCCGGCCGAGGCGATCGTCGAGGCGAGGACGACCCAGTTCGCCAGGGACTGGGCGCGGCGGAGTAACGGCCCGGTGATCGAGCGGCTGACGCGCCAGTTCGAGTCCCGCCGCAAGGAGATCGTCGGCAACCTGCTGACCCGGCTCAACGGCAAGCTGAACGAGGCCGACCGGCAGTACATCGAGAAGGCGTTCAGCCTGTTTCAGAACCAGCTGTTACACGGCCGATCACGGCGTTGAGCGAGGACGCGCAGCGGCGGTGCCGGCCGGCACACGCTGCTGGAGGCGTTGCGAACGCTGTTTCGGCTGCACGATTGACCGGCGTCAGCGCGACGACACCGGCTCGGCGTCCTTGCGCCACCACGCCCGCAGCAGCGCCGTCCGCGTCGCCGGACGGCCGGTGTCGCGCCGTCGCTTCCGCCAGCGCCGCAGCCCGAGCACCAGCCCGAGCAGGGCCGCCGTCGCCCCCGCCAGCCCGCCGACCGCCAGCCACGGCGACACCGCAAAGCGGATGGCGACGTGCCCCACCCCCAGCCCCGCCAGCGGCGGCGCCAGGTAGGTCATGCCGTCCTTCACCCAGCCGACCTGTCGTGACCAGACGCCCTCGTAGTAGTCCTTGATGTCCTTGATGCTACCCGTCACCAGGTCGTGAGCGATGCCGACGTCGAGGCCGCGCTGGAACGTCCGGTACAGCTCGCCGCCCTGCGGCCGGCGCGTCACCTCGCTGAACCAGAACTGGCTGCGAAAGCGGACGTAGCGCTGCAGGATCGCCCGCGCCCCGCGGAGCCGGCCGCGGCCGTGTCCGACCTCGCCCATCAGCTCGGTCGAGAAGCCGATCAGCTGCAGCTTCTGGAACAACGCCATCAGGTACAGCGGCAGGTAGTCGTTCTCCACCTGCCGCGGCAGCGACGAACGGTTGAACGGCAGGTCTTCCGTCCCGAGAAACACCAGCGACTCTTTCAGCACCATGCCGGTCCAGCACCGCCACAGGGCGATGCGGTTCTCGCGCAGGTAGCGGCCGGCCTGCTCTACCGCCGGCGTCCACACCGGGTTGCGGGTCGACTCGCCCAGCCCAACGCACGCCGCCAGCTCGAACACGATCCGGTCGGCCGGCGTCGGGAACGGCCCGGTCGGCAGCTCAGCCGGGGTGCAATCGGCCAGGTCGGCACAGGCGTAGCTCACGAGATGGCAGCGCTCGCCGAAGGTGCGGCCGGCCTCGCTGTCGGTGTAAGGCGGTTCGTCGGTCGGCCATACCGGCGGGGCCGGGAATCCGCCGCGGTCGGCCTCGGCGACGTGCCACGGCGTTGCCATGCCTTGCACCAGGTCGTTCATCAGGTCGCGGACCTGGCAGCTGTAGCCGCCGGGTAGATTCACCCGGCCGGACAGCGGGGAGCGCGAGCCGGGCACCACTTGCCGGAACAGCTGGTTGAGGCGGATCAGCTGCGCCAGCCGCGGCGTGTCGGCATCCACGCGCAGGCGTAGCAGCAGGAACCCCAGCCCGGTCGGGAACAGCCAGGCGTCGACCCAGTCGCAGCGGACCGGCAGCGGCGGCTCGGCCGCGTGGCTGGGACGGTCCGGCTGCAGGGTGAACGCCGCCAGGGCGTCGAGCGGCCGCGGTCGCAGCGTCAGCCGCACCACGCTGTCGGCGTCCAGCGCGCGGGCGTAGGCGCCGACGCCCTCGACGCAGAGCGTGCGCAGCGTCCGCGCCCACTCGACCGGGTTCTCGCCGGGGCACTGCCGCCGCAGCCAGCGGGTTTCCGGGTAGAGCAGACCGCGGATGTAGGGCAGGAAGTAGCCGGTCGCCTCCAGGGCGGCGGATAGGTCGGCGTCGTCGTGCCGGCACGGCCACGGCAGCCAGCGCGGCTCCAGCGCCTCCAGCCGGGCCAGGCGCCGGCCGCCGGTCAGCTGATGCCGAAACGGATACAGGAAGACCGAGAAGTGGCTGAGCAGGAGCGGATCGCCGGCGGCCGCTGGCATGGCGGACTCCTCGCGGACAGACGGGGCGTCGCCCTCGGCGGAGGCCGGCGAGCGATGGGCGATGGGGAAATAGCGGCGGTCGCGACGGCGGTCAAGCTCGACCGGCGTTGCCGCCGGCGACGACGCGACGTAAGCTTGCGCAGCCGCACCCCGCCGTGGAGACCGCTGCCGATGGCCCTGTCCGCCCCTGCCGAGCCTGCCACCCCGTCGCCGCTGCTGCCGTGGCTGCTACTCGCCGCCCTGTTCGCCGTGCCGATTGTCGTCACCGCCCGGCCGGTCGGCGTGCCGATCCTCGACCCTGACATCTGGTGGCACCTTCAAGTCGGTCAGTGGGTGACCGAGCACCGCGCCGTACCGGAGACCGACCCGTTCTCGCAGATCGGGCCGGAACGGCGCTGGGTGGCGTACAGCTGGCTGTACGAGGTGGCGGTGTACGCCTTTCACGCCCGGCTGGGGCTGGCCGGCATCGTCGTGTTCCGCCTGCTGCTGTCGCTGGCAATCGTGGCGGCGGTGGTCAGCCTGGTGCGGCGGCTGGAGCCGCGCTTCCTGGTCGCCGTGCTGCTGACCGGGCTGGCGACGCTGACGCTGGCGGCGCTATTCAGCGAACGGCCGTGGCTGTTCACCGTGCTGTTCGCCACGCTGACGCTGCGCGTCATTGTCGAGTTTCGCGCCCCGGAATGTTCTCGATTGCCGTGGGGGGTGTGGCTGCTGCCGCTGGCCTACGTCGTGTGGGCGAACGTCCACATTCAGTTCGTCTACGGGCTGTTTCTGCTCGTCCTCGCCGTCGTCGCCCCGCTGGCGCAGCCGTGGCTCGACGCCTGGGTCGGCCTCGCGCCGCTGACCGACGACAGCGCTCGCCGCGTCGGTACGCGGCGGTGGCGACAGCTGATCGCGCTGGCGGCACTGTGCTTTGTGGCGACGCTGGTCACGCCGTACCACGTCCGGCTGTACGGCGTGATCGTCGAGTACGCCACGCAGCCGGGTCCGTTCCGCTGGGTGAACGAACTGAAGGCGCTGGAGTTCCGCGAGCCGTCCGACTGGGTGATGCTCGGCCTGACCGCGGCGGCGTGCTACGCGCTGGGTCGGCGGCGGCCGGAGGCGTTCGAACTGGGACTGCTGGCGTCCACCGCCCTGTTCGCCTTCCGCGCCCGCCGCGACCTGTGGTTCGTCGTCCTCGCCGACCTGGCCATCCTCGCGTCGTTCGCGCCGCGCGACGTGCCGGCCGGGCAGCGCTTCCGCGCCGGTCGAATCGGGCTGGCGATCCTCTCGGCCGCGCTGCTCGCGCTGGCGGCGCTGCTGTTTCGCGTTCGCGGGTTGAATGAGGACAACCTGAACGCCAAGGTGGCGACGGTGTTCCCGGCGCGGGCGGTCGACTTCGTTCAGCTGCGCGGCTATCGCGGACCACTGTTCAACGACTTCAACTGGGGCGGCTACCTGATCTGGACGCTGCCGCAGCTGCCGGTGGCGATCGACGGGCGAACCAACCTGTACGGCGATGAGCGCATCGAGCGGTACGGTCGCGTCTGGTCCGGCCTGCCCGGCTGGCAGGACGATCCCGACCTGTCCGCCGCCGCCCTGGTGATCGCGCCGCGCGACACGGCGCTGGTGTCGCTGCTGGCGTTCGACGAACGGTTCCTGCTGGTCTACGAGGACGAGCTGGCCAGCGTGTTCGTCCGCCAGGACCGCCAGCGGTAGCAGCGCTGCCCGTCGAGTCTGCCCTTCTTCCCCGGCTTGCGCCACGCGCAAGGAGCGCCGGACCGGACGATCAAATCGCCACCCGGCGCGCCTTTCCGGATCACGGCTGGGAGGGTCAGCCGTATTCTGAGAGTGTCAGGGACGACTCGCGATCCATCACCCGTTTCACACAAGGGAGATCCTTCCGATGACCTCCATTCGCGGTCATGCCCTGGCGTGCGCGCTGCTGCTGGCCGCGCTCGCCGTCCCGACAGTCCGGGCGGCGGAAGTGCCGGCCGACCCGGTCTGCTGTCACAAGAAGCAGGCCAGCTGTTACCAGCCGTGCAACCCCTGCTGCCCGCCGGTCGGCCCGGTCCGCCGCTTCTTCCGGCGCGTGTTCCACAAGGACTGCTGCCCCCAGCCGGTCATCGTCGCGCCGGCCGTCGTCGCAGCGCCGGTAGTAGCGCCCGTGTGTCCGCCCCCGATCGCCGTCGCACCGCGGCCGGTGGTGCCAGCGTACCCGGCGCCCGCGGCTCCGCCTGCCTCGATCGCCGCGCCCGAGCCGCCGCCCATGCCGGCGGCCCCGACGGCGCCGTTCCCCAGCGCCAGCAGCTCCTACCGCCGCGATCCCGTCCCGCCGCAGCCAGCGCCGCCGATTCGGTTCGAGCGGATTGCCAGCCGCGCGGGCGAATCGTCCGCCCCGGTCACGACGGTACGTGCCAAGGTGGACGAACCGGGTTACCGGGTGACGCTGGTCCACGCGGCCAACCAGCAGGTTCGTCGCACGGCGCAGACGTCCGCCGACGGCTGGTTCGCCGCCGACCTGACGCCCGGCGTGTGGTACGTCTACTACCACGGCGATCGCGGCAGCGTGTACCGCGGCCAGCTGCAGGTGACGCAGCCGCAGGTGGTGCGTGTCCGCCTGTGACGGCGGCCTGTTCTTAGCCCCCGGTGAATACACCGGGGGCGGATGCGGAGCGCCCTGCGTGGGTAATTCCCGACACGCACTTGCCCCCGGTGTGTTCACCGGGGGCTCAATTCAACGCCCCCGCCCCTGTCAGCCGCCCAGTACCTGCCGGTACGACTCCTCGCCGAAGCCGACCAGCAACGTGGTGCCGCGGCGCATCGTCGGGGCCCTCAGGTTGCCGGTCGGTCCGAGCAGGGCGGCGGCGAGGGTGTCGTCATCCGGTGGGGCGTTCGCCATGTCGAAGGTGACAGCCTTCTTGCCGCGGGCGACCACCACCGTCGTCACCGACTTCGCCAGCGCCAGCGCCTCGTCGCGGCCCTTGCGAACCCTGGTGGCGTCGGTCACGTCCGCCGCCGTCCAGCTGCCTTGCTCAAGAAACTCCTGAGCCTTCTTGCAGCTGGTTCAACCCTTGCGGTGATACATCCAGTCGATCTGGCCGGCCATGTTCGCTCCTCCGTTGAAACGGTGCGAGGGAGGGCGCCCTTCGAGAAGGAGGCCCTACCTCGTCCCTTTTCTAGACATCGTCACTCGAAGGCGCCAACCGCCAGCGAACAATTGTGCCCGCCGAACCCGAAGCTGTTGGACAGCGCCCGCCGCACCTTCAACCGCCGCGCCTCGTTCGGCACGTAGTCGAGGTCGCACGCCGGGTCGGGGGTACGGTAGTTGATGGTCGGGTGGACCACACCCGTGTTGATCGCCATCACCGTGGCGATCAGCTCGACCGCCCCGGAGGCGCCGAGCAGGTGGCCGATCATGCTCTTGGTGCTCGAGACGGCCAGCTTGCGCGCGTGGTCGCCGAACACCTCCTTGATCGCCCGCGTCTCGGCCTCGTCGCCGAGCGGGGTACTGGTGCCGTGCGCATTGATGTACTGGACGTCTTCAGCGCCAGTTTCGCGTCCTTGGTTGCCTGTCGCATGGCCATCGCCGCACCGATGCCGCACGGATGCGGGCGGTGATGTGATGCGCGTCGGCGGTGTTGCCCACGCCGAACAGCTCGGCGTAGATCCGCGCTCCCCGCGCCTTGGCATGCTCGAGGTCCTCGACCACGATCACGCCGGCGCCCTCGCCGAGGACGAACCCGTCGCGGTCTTTGTCGAATGGCCGGCTGGCACCCTTGGGGTCGGCGTTGTTCGGCGACAGCGCCCGTGCCTGGATGAACCCGCCGACACCCATCGGCGTGATGCCGGCCTCGGACCCGCCGGTGAGCATCACGTCGGCATAGCCGTACTGAATGGCGCGCATGGCATCGCCGATGGCGTGGGCCGCCGAGGCGCACGCCGTCGACACGGCGGTGTTCGGCCCGCTCAGACCGAACTCGATGGAGATGTTGCCGGCGGCGGCATTGACGATCATCTTCGGCACGACGAACGGACTGATCTTGCCGGGGCCGCCCTGCATGAAGCGAGTGTGCTGCTCCTCGAACTCCATCAGCCCGCCGATGCCGCTGCCGAAGATGACGCCGCAGCGGAACGGGTCTTCTTTCGAGAAGTCGATCCCGCTGTCCTTGACCCCGAGGTGGGCCGCCACCAGGGCGAACTGGGCGAAGCGATCGAGCCGCCGCGCCGTCTTCGGGTCGAGCAGCTTGTCCGGCTCGAAGTTCTTGATCTCGCCGGCGATCTTGATCTTGTGATGCGAGATGTCGATCTGCTCGATGTAGCCGACACCGCTGCGGCCGGCACACAACCCTTCCCAGTACTCCTGCAAATTCGAGGAGAGCGGGTTGATAGTGCCCATGCCCGTGATGACAACCCGTCGGGTCATTGCTTCGCCTTCTCTCGCTCGATGTAATCGATCGCCTCACCGACCGTCTTGATCTTCTCGGCCTGCTCGTCCGGGATGGTGATGCCGAACTCCTCTTCCAGCCCCATCACCAGCTCGACGATATCGAGCGAGTCGGCGCCGACGTCCTCGATGAACGAGGTCTGGCGGGTGACCTGCTCCTTGTTCACGCCCAGCCGCTCGCACACCAGCTCGATCACCCGTTCTTCGACCGTAGCCACGTTCCACTCTCCCTTGGCGTCCACCGACCCATCCGTGCGGCCGGCGATGGACAGGGCCTGTTAACTTCTCGGTATCTACCACGGCGCCCCAGCGCCGGGCAAGCGGACCTGGCCCCGCCGGCGGATCCACCCGTCGACGAGACCGGAGGCGAAGTGTTTAACTACACAAGACAGAGACTCAAGGAAAGCCCAAACACTCAGGCGGTGATGTTGCGGCAGTCGGCCTTGCGGTGAACGCGCTTGAGCAGTCCGGCCAGCACCCGGCCGGGGCCGATCTCGTGGAACACCTCGACGCCGGCGGCGAGCAGACCGCGCATCGTCTCCTCCCACCGCACCGGCTCGACCACCTGCCGGGACAGCAGCGGCGGAATGTCGGACACGTCGGCATAGGGCTGCGCGGTCACGTTGGCCCACACCGGTACCCGCAGCGGAGTGAACGCCACCCCGGCCAGCGCCTCGGCCAGCTGCTCGACTGCCGGCTGCATGATCGGCGTATGGAACGCGCCGGCGACGGCCAGGCGCACCGCCCGCGCGCCGGCCACCTCGGCCAACCGCATCAGTTCGTCGCATGCTGCCCGGTCGCCGGACACGGCCAGGTTGCCGGGACACAGGAAGTTGGCGAGCCGCAACAGTCCCTGCGTCGACGCCTGGTCGACCAGCTCCTGCACCTTCGCCTGGTCCGCCCCGATCACGCTGACCATGCCGCTGGCGCGGAGGTCGGACGCCATCTGCATCGCCTCGCCGCGCTTCTGCACCAGCCGCAAGCCATCGGCAAACGACAGCGCGCCAGCGAACGTCAGGGCGGTGTATTCGCCCAGGCTCAGCCCGGCGGCAGCGACGCACTCGCCGGCGGCCTCCGGCTCCTGCACCTTCTGCTGTTCCAGAGCGGCGAGGCTGGCGACGTAGATCGCCGGCTGGCTCACCGCCGTCGAGTCGAGTCGTTCCTTGGGGCCGTCGCGGCAGACGGCGAGCAGGTCGTAGCCGAGAACGTCGGCCGCCTGGTCGAACAACGCCTTCGCCGCCGGCAGCGCCTCGCACAGCCCGACCGCCATACCGACGGACTGGGCACCCTGGCCGGGAAAGAGGAACGCGCGCTTCGCCATGATCGGAGTCCTGTCCTGCGCCGCCCGGTCGCCCGTTTGAGCGTCCATGCACCCATCGGGGCCGGCGACGGTCCGTGTCGGTCGCCGTGTTATGCCCGCGCCTCGACCAGCGGGGGCGGGTTGGCCTCCAGGTCGCCGACGATCACCTCGTTCAGATGCGTCCGCGCATACCGGGCCGCCACCAGCAGGGCGTTCTTGATCGCCCGCTCGCCCGAACTGCCGTGGCAGATGATGCAGGCGCCCTCGATGCCCAGCAGCGGAGCACCGCCGTATGTGCTGTAGTCGTAGCGCAGGGCCAGCTCGCCCAGTGCCCGCCCGGCCTTCTCCCGCTCGCTCGTCAGCGCGCCGATCAGGTCCTTCTGAACGATCTTCATCAGGAACTCGAAGACGCCCTCGCTGTACTTCAGCACCACATTGCCAACGAAGCCGTCGCAGACGATCACGTCGGCAGCGCCCTTGTGGATTTCGCGGCCCTCGACATTGCCGACGAACCGCTCGCGCAGTTTGCTCTGGCTGAACAGGGCGTGGGTGTCACGGGCCAGGTCGTGGCCCTTCTCCTCCTCCTCGCCGATGTTCATCAGCCCGATGGTCGGCCGCTCGACCTGGAGGATGTGTTTGGCGTAGATCGACCCCATGATGCCGTACTGGAACAGGTGCTCCGGCTTGGCGTGGACGTTGGCGCCCACGTCGAGCAGCACGCACGGCCCCTTCTCGGTGGGCAGCACGGCGGCGATGCCGGGCCGCAGCACCCCCTTGAGGAACCGCTTGAGGAAGTGTCCGCCGGCGACCATCGCGCCGGTGTTGCCGGCGCTGACGATGCCGTCCACCTTGCGGCCGGCGAGCAGCTCCCAGCAGCGCTTGATCGAGTTGTCCGGCTTGCGGCGGAGCGCCTCGACCGGCTTCTCCTCCATGCCGACGACCTGCGTGCAGTGGAAGATCTCCAGCCGCTGCCGCGCGTCGCCGGGGGGCAACAACGGTTCCACCTGGGCCTGATCGCCGACCAGCACGACGTGCAGTTCCGGCTCGGCGGCCACGGCCTGCACGGCGCCGGCGACGATGGGACCCGGAGCGTGGTCACCGCCCATCGCATCCAGGGCGATGCGCATGGTTTACTTCTCCGCCTGCTTGACCGGGGCTACCTCGCGGCCCTGATACCACCCGCAGTTGCCGCAGACCCGGTGCGGGATCGTCGGCTGCTCGCAGCGCGGGCAGTACTGAATCTGCATCGGCGTCAGGTGGTGATGGCTGCGCCGCATCCCCTGACGGGAGTGCGACGTTCGTCTCTTCGGTACGGCCATGTCTTCTATCGTCCTATCAAGGCGGGAGTAGGAAAGCACCCATCGTAGGTCCGACCGGGGGACCTGTCAAGGTAGGCGACGACGGCCGGCGGTCTGGGTGGACGACCAGCCGCCGGTCGCCGATCATGATAGAGATCGGGACGTCGAACGGCACGCTTCTCGCCCCCGCTTTCGCGGAATCTCACTTTCCTTCGGGGTGGTACGGGTCATGGATCAACTGTGGGCACCCTGGCGACTGGCATACGTGAGCACGGCCAAGACCCCGCCGCCGGCCGATGACTGTTTCATCTGCCGCGGACTGGCGGCGAGCGACGACCGGGCCAACCTGGTCGTCCACCGCACCCCGCTCAGCGTGGTGATCCTCAACCGCTTCCCGTACAACAACGGCCACCTGCTGATCGCCCCGCACCGGCACCTGGCGACGCTCGACGAGCTGTCGGCCGAGGAGCTGCTCGACGGCCTGGAGACGGTTCGCCGCGGCATCCGCGAACTGACCGGGCTGATGCATCCAGACGGCTACAACGTCGGCCTGAACCTCGGGAAAGCGGCCGGCGCCGGCCTGCCGGGGCACCTGCACTGGCACGTCGTCCCGCGCTGGAACGGCGACACCAACTTCATGCCGCTGTTCGCCGACGTGCGTGTGATCGTCCAATCGCTGGAGGCGCTCTACGACCTGCTCACGCCGCGACTGGCGTCCGACGCCTCATCGGGTGGTTGACGGCCCGACGCTCCGCCTGGCAGTCATGGTCGTGACACCTGCTGTCTTTGCGTGACACGGACGGCCGATGTACGATGGCGCCAGTCTACCAGCCGCCGGAGGGTCTTGCGGTGTCCGCCACCGATCTGTTCGCCCCGCCGTGTCGTGAGGAGGAGCTGCTGGCGCCGTATGCCATGCGAACGGCGCTCAGTCGCGGTCGGCAGTCGCCGGAGGCGGAGCACCCGTTCCGCTCGCCCTATCAACGAGACCGCGATCGCGTCGTCTATTCAACCGCGTTTCGCCGGCTGGCGCACAAGACACAGGTGCTCGTCACCCAGACGAACGACCACCACCGCACGCGGCTGACGCACACCCTGGAGGTGGCGCAGATCGCCCGCACCCTCGCTCGCCGGCTGCGGCTGAACGAGGATCTGACCGAGGCGATCGCCCTGTCGCACGATCTCGGTCATCCACCGTTCGGCCACGCCGGCGAACATGCGCTGGACGACTGCATGGCCGACCACGGCGGGTTCGAGCACAACCTGCACGCCCTGCGCATCGTCGATCTGCTGGAGCATCCGTACCCCGATCGGCCGGGACTGAACCTGTCGTGGGAGGTTCGCGAGGCGATGGCGCAGCACAGCCGCCGTCGCGACCGGGTCGAGCTGAACGGCTTCGACCCGACCGCCGGCGTGCTGCTGGAGGCGCAGACCGCCGACGCCGCCGACAGCCTGGCCTACGTCACCCACGACGTCGACGACGCCTCGTCGCCGGCCTGATCAGCCTGGACGAGCTGACCGACGTGCCGTGGTGGCGGCAGACGCGCGAGAGCGTGCGCGGCAGTACGGCGAGCTGACGCTCAAGCAGACGCGGCCGGTGATGGTGCGGGCACGATCGACTGCCAGGTGCTCGACCTGATCGAGACGTCGCTGGCGCGGCTGCGCCAGGAGCGCATCGGCGACCTGGTCGACGTCCGCGCTTACCCTGGCGTGCTGATCGCGCCGGGCGAGGCGATGCGGCAGAGCAAGGCGGAATTGTCGGCCTTCCTCCGGTCACGGGTGTACGATCACGTCCGGGTGGTGCGGATGGCGCACAAGGGTGGTCGGATCGTCCGCAAGCTGTTCGCCGAGTTCGTCGCCGCCCCGGAACTGCTGCCGGCGCACCACCGGCGGCGGATCGGCCCCCGCCCGCTGTACCGCGTGGTGTGCGACTACCTCGCCGGCATGACCGACCGCTACGCCCAGGACGAATACCTGCGTCTGTTCCACCCGACCAAGCCGGTGTAGGGCGAAGGACGGTTCGGGCCGGCGGCCGCTGGCTGCGGGAATGCGGAATTCAAGTCTCTCCAATAGAAGGCTTTGCGCGCCGCCTTTCTGTTTGCAGGCGCTGATACGGCGTGATACTGTATCCCGCGCCCTTCGATGGGGATTCATTTACTTCACGCGCAGGTGAGAACGATTCATGGCACGATCCAGAGCCGAGAAGGCGGCCGGGGACCGGCCGCGGTGTCAGGTGTGTGAGGCGACGCGACCCGGACAGGTCTACTCCTTCTGGGGCGGGTTCCTCACCAGCTACCGGGAGACCGGCAGCGTCCTGTCCAGCGTCAAGTTCGTGACCGCCAAGTACCGGAACATGCGGAAGTGCGGTGTGTTCGTCTGCCGGGAGTGCGCCTCCCGCACCAAGCGGATCGGCCATCTGCCCGGCGCGATCGGCTGGGGGGTGGGGGTGGCGGCGTTCGCCGGCCTGACGCTGGCCGCCCGTAGCGCGCCGGACTGGGTGTTCTGGGGCCTCACCGCGCTGACCGCGGTGTTCGGGTTGCTCTGGCTGCTCGACCTGGTCCAGTTGATCCGGCCAAGCCTCGATTCCCCGCGGATGGAGTTACTGCTACTTCGCCGTGTCCGCAAGAAGCTGATCGCCGACGGCAAGGGCGACGAGTTCTTCACCGAGGCGGACTACCGGGCGCTGTTCAAGAAGGACCCGTCCGGGATGGAGTCCGCCGAGGACATCCTCGCCGCCGCCGGGCAGTCGCTCGACGACGACGAGGACGACCAACCACGGCGCCGGCGACGCAAGCGCGAGGCGGGCGCTGCGCCGGAAGAAGCCAAGCCGTGCCCGCACTGCGGCGGCCAGATCCCGGCCTACGCCCAGGCGTGCAGCCACTGCAAGAAGATCCTGGTTTGACGGGGGGGTTAGGCAATCCGACGGGGGGAATCGGTGGAGGAACAGCGGTGCTCGATCGCTGCCCGCACTGTGGGGTTCGGCTGCCGTCGGTCGTGGATGCGTTTTGCAGCGAGTGCCGCGGGCCGCTCGACGAGCAGCCCGCGGCACCTGATCCCGCACCGCATGATCCCAAACCGCTCGATACCCAGGTTATCCAACGGCAGTCGTTCGAGGTTCAGGTCTATACCGCGGGGCAGATCGCGGCCAACTTCAGCGACTACCTCCCGGCCATCGCTGGGGCGATGGCCGTTCCGTTCGTGGTGATCCTGATCATTCTGGTGCATGTCTTGGAGCCTGTGTTCGGAGCGAAACACGAGTTGATCGCATTGGTTGGGGCGGCCGCCATCACGCTTGGGCTAGCGGGGGGGTACGGATGGTATCTGGTGCGGCGACTGGCCCGGTGCCAGCTGTACCTTGTCAGTGAGACCGTAGTCATCATCGGGGAATCGGCCGACGGGTTTATTGAAAAACGTTGTCCGATGGAGGACATCAAGGCAATCCAGTACGGTGAATCGCTGGACACCTTCACGAAATGGTATGGTCGGTTGCACCAGATAGGTGTGCCGCACACGGGGCTGGCTCCAGCGATGGAAAACTTGAAGAAAGGGCGGCTCGCGATCATCGACAACTCGGGTCGCACCCAGGTGTTTCATTTCGTCGACAAGGTGTTCGATCCCGAATCGCTCGCCGAGTTTGCAGCGCAGATGACAGTACGTGGGGTGTCGTGGGTCGTGGCATCGCCGGTGACCGGGAAGAGGTGAGCGGTATTGGGGTGGAACCGAATCTGGGTGCCATGCCCACGCTGGCGTGGGCATGCGGCGTTCCACCGACCGGCCTCGTCGAGAGGACGAACACTCGCATTACATGGTCACGCGCAAAGCCGTGGCCATGGCACCCGGCATCCGCATCCTTCTCCCTTTCCTCTCCTTTCTGCTCTTTCTTCGTGCTCTTTGTGTCCTTCGTGGTTCCTCGCTTCTGCTCGCCGGCACCGCCTTGACCGGCTATCGCGGTCGTCCTAGGCTGAGGGGGTGATCGCGCGGATCACGTCACCGTCTCGCCCCTTGTGAAGCCGCCCGGCGGCCCCGGGTGTCTGTTCCCATGTCTTCTCCCTCCGCCAGCCTCCCCGACGCCGCCGGCCGTTTCGGCCCCTACGGCGGACGGTACGTCCCGGAAACGCTCATCGCCGCCCTCGATCAGCTCGACCGGGAGTACGCCCGCGCCCGCCAGGACCCGACGTTTCAGGCCGAGTTCGACCACTACCTCAAGGTGTGCGTCAACCGCCCGTCGCCGCTCTACTTCGCCGAGCGACTCACCCGCGAGGCCGGCGGCGCCCGCATCTACCTGAAGCGGGAAGACCTCAACCACACCGGCGCCCACAAGATCAACAACTGCATCGGCCAGGCGCTGCTGGCCCGGCGGATGGGCAAGACGCGCATCATCGCCGAGACCGGCGCCGGCCAGCATGGCGTCGCGACGGCGACTGCCTGTGCGCTCTTCGACCTGCCCTGTCAGGTCTACATGGGCGAGGAGGACGTCCGGCGGCAAAAGCTGAACGTGTTCAAGATGCGAGCGATGGGCACCGAGGTGATCCCCGTCACCACCGGCAGCCGCACCCTGCGCGACGCCGTCAATGAGGCGATGCGCGACTGGATGGCATCGGTCGCCACCACGCACTACATCCTCGGCTCGGTGGTCGGCCCGCACCCGTTCCCGATGCTCGTCCGCGACTTCCAGGCGGTCATCGGCCGCGAGGCGCGGCAACAGTGTCTTGACCAGATCGGCCGGCTGCCCGACGTCGTCGTCGCCTGCGTCGGCGGCGGGTCGAACTCGGCCGGCATGTTCTACCCGTTCGTCGACGATGCCTCGGTCGAGCTGGTTGGCGTCGAGGCCGGCGGCCGCGGTCAGGCGCAGGGCAACCACGCCGCCACGCTGGTGTTCGGCCGGCCTGGCGTGCTGCACGGTACATTCAGCTATGTGTTGCAGGACGACGACGGACAGACGGCGAATGTCCACTCCGTGTCGGCGGGACTGGACTACCCCGGTGTCGGGCCGGAACACAGCTACTGGAAGGACGCCGGCCGGGTGAAGTACACCTCGGTCGGCGATGCCGCCGCCCTCGACGCTTTCCGCCTCTGCTCGCGGATGGAAGGCGTTCTGCCGGCGCTGGAGACGGCGCACGCGGTCGTCGAGGCGATGCGGATCGCCGCTGGCCGGCCGAAGGACGACGTGGTGGTGGTGTGCTTCTCCGGCCGCGGCGACAAGGACTGCTACGAGGTGGCGCGGCTGGAAGGGGAGGAACTATGAACCGCATCGACGCAGTGTTCGCCGAGCTGCGGTCGCGCGGCGGCAAGGCGCTGATCCCGTTTCTGTCCGCCGGCGACCCGGACATCACCGCCACGCCGGTACTCGCGCAGGCGCTGATCGACGCCGGCGCCGACCTGCTGGAGATCGGCTTCCCGTACAGCGACCCGATCGCCGACGGGCCGGTGATCCAGGCGTCGTACACGCGCGCGCTCGACCGCGGGTTGCACCTGAACGACGTGTTCGCCGCTGCCCGCCAGATCGCCGACCGCAATCCGCGGGTGCCGCTGGCGGCGATGACGTCGTACAGCCTGGTGTTTCGGCGTGGGCCGGAGACGTTCGTCCGGCAGGCGGTCGAGGCCGGATTCGCCGGCGCCATCGTCCCCGACCTGCCAGTGGAGGAGGCCGACGGGTTCGCCGCCCTGTGCCGCCGGCACGACTTCAAGCACGTCGAGCTGATTGCGCCGACCACCACGCCAGAGCGGGCCAGACGGATTCTCCAGACGTCGACCGGGTTTCTGTACTGCGTCAGCATCGCCGGCGTCACCGGCGTGCGGACGGGGGTGCCGCCCGAGTTGCTCGACCGGCTGGCGTGGCTGCGCACCCAGACCGACCTGCCGCTCTGCGTCGGCTTCGGCATCAGCACGCCGGAACACGTTCGCACCCTCCGCGACCACGCCGACGGCGTGATCGTCGGCAGCGCCTTCGTCCGCCAGCTGGAAAAGCCCGGCACCCGCGACGAGTTATGCGACCGACTGACCCACCTGGCGCGGTCGCTGGCCGCGGCGATGAAGAAGTGAACCACAAAGATCACAAAGAACACGAAGAAAGAGCAGAAAGAAGAGAGGAAAAGTAAACTACACAGAACGCGACGAAAGAGCAGAAAGAAGAGTTGAAAGAACTGTCAGCGCAGCTGCACGCTGCCGGTGCCTAGCAGGTCTTCCAGCGCGTTTTGGTCGTAGGTCGCCGGGTTGACGGCGAAGTCGCGGCCCAGCTTGAGGATGCACCGCCGGCCGGCGGGGTCGCGGACGGTCAGGATCACGGGACACGACCCCGGCGTTTTGCGCAGCAGGCCAGCAAGGACGTCGACGTCGACCGGGCTGTGCCGGCCGAGCGTGAATAGCAGGTGCAACTCGCGGGCCAGTTCCCGCTGCGCTTGCTCCAGCGTCATCAGCCGGGTGATCTGCAGGATCGGCTGCTCCGTCTTGCGCTCCAGCAGACCCCGCGCAAGTACCAGCTGATCCTCAATAAAAAGATCTTTAAATTTGCCGAACTCGTCGCCCCACATCACCGCCTCGAGCGCGCCGGTGAAGTCCTCGATTTTGCACCGACCGTAGCGCGTGTTGCCGTTACGCTGCGGCTTCTTGTAAGACATTACTCGAACCTGGGCGAGCATGCCGCCGACCGTCACCTCGGTTTCACCCGGCACGCCCTTCAGCTCGGCGACGGTGTGGGTGACGTAGCGGCGCAGCTGCCCCTCCTGCTCGGCGAGCGGGTGGCTGGAGAAGTAGAAGTCGAGCACCTCCTTCTCGTACTTCAGCTTCTCCGCCTCCGGCCACGGCTCCACCGGCGAGGCGGCCGCGGCGGACGGATCGGCGGAGGTGGTGGCTGGCTCGTCGCCGCCGGCGTCGAACAGGCTGCGCTGGCCGACGCGCAGGTCGTTTTGCCGCTCGGTGGCCGCCTGCAGGGCGCGGGGCAACAGGTGCATCAGCTGGGCGCGGTGGGTGCGGAAGCAGTCGAACGCGCCGGCCTTGACCAGCCGCTCCAGGGCGGTGCGGTTAACTGCCTTCAGGTCGACCCGTTCGCAGAAGTCGAACAGGTCGCGGTACGGCCCGCCGCCGGCCCGCGCGGCGACGATGGCGTCGGTCGCGCCGCGGCCGCATCCCTTGATGGCGGCCAGCCCGAAGACGATCTTGTTGTCGCGGACGGTGAAGTCGGACTCCGACAGGTTGACATTCGGCGGCAGTACGTCGATCCCCAGCCGGCGCGCATCGGCGATGTGGTCGACCATGATGTCGCGCTTGTTGCCGTCGTCGATCTCGCTGGACAGCAGCGCCGCCATGAACTCGGCCGGGTAATGCGCCTTCAGGTACGCCGTCTGGTAGGACACGAAGGCGTAGGCGGCCGAATGCGAGTTGTGGACGATCAGCCCGTCGGCGACGAAGTTGTGGTCGCCCTCGACGGTCAGGTCGTAGGTCATCCGCTCACCCAGCGGGGTGATGCGGACGATGCAGTCCCAGAACACGTCCGATGTCGCCAGCTCTGCCAGCGGGCGAGACTGAAAGTGCTCCGCAAGCCGGGCGACAGTGCTGCGGCGGAACCCCCGTTTGCCCGGCGTCCCGCTGGCGGCGAAGTCCTTGGCGGAAACGTCCGCCTGATGCTCGACCTGTCCCCAGGTCAGCCCCGACCGCTCCTTCTCCTGACGCACCAGTTCCCGCACGGTTTCGGGGATGAGGTCCTTGCTCGACAGGTCGGCCGGGACGGAATCCAGGTAGCGGCGCAGGTGATCGACGGCTGACTCCCGGCCGACGGCGTGCGGTGCCACCCGGTCGAGAAACCGGCGGATCGACCCGTCACCGAGCAGGTGGACCGTGTAGCCGGTCCGTTCCCCGTCGCGGTACTTGAACGACTTGGTGTGAACTCCGCTGAGGATGCCTAGCCGCAGTAACAGCGTGGCGACATCCTTCGCCAACAGCGGCGACGAGGTGGCGTAGAACGGCACGCAGTTATCGCCGCTCGCGATGAACCCGTCGCCTGCCCACAGCCGGCCGAGGAACAGCGCCACGTCGTCGTCGCGCAGGCGGAACAGGGCGTCAGGTATCCGCTTCTGCGTCACCTTGCGGCCGAGCAGACCCAGTTCCTGCGCCCAGCGAAACATTCCGCTGCGGGCTGGGAGCGTTGCGACGCCCCCTTCCTCCGCACGCCGCCGTGCCGCGCGGGCGGCGATCGACCCGGTGTTGACGCGCACCTCCAGGCAGCGGCGGTTGGGGCGGCGGTAGACCTGGGCAACCGAATCGGGGAAACGGCCAGCGGCGCGGGCGAAGTCGTCCACCAGCGCCTCGTCATTGCCGTAGAAGTAGAGCGTGGTCGGATGGCAGCAGTTCCCCTCCGACAGCAGGCCGGCCAGGGCGATCAGTTCGTGCGCCGGCCAGGTTTCGGTGGCGGCGACGGCCAGCTGCCGCGGCGCGGCGATCAGGTCGCCGACGCGCAGGTCGCGGAGCAACGTCCAGCCGGCGAAGGTGCGGAACGGGTGGTTGTCGGTGGCGACGATCCGCTTGCCCTGGGCGGTGAGCACTTCGAACACCGGCTTGACGCCGTTCGCCATCACGTCGACCACCGGCCGCGGTCGTAGCCGCCAGTCATCGCCGAGCGCGTGAACGGTGAACGGCCGGCGGTGCTGGTACAGCGATTCGAGCGTCGCCCGTTCGCCGGTCGCCGCATCGACCACTTCCGTCTCGCCGACCAAACACTTATTGAATCCGTATCCTCCGAAATACACAATCAGCCCAAAGATCTCCTCGGCGATCGTCGCCGCCAGCCCCCGCTCCTGCGCGCCCTTGATGAAATCTGCCTTGCGAGCGTCGATGATCTCCTGCTTCTTCTTGCTGATCGCCTTGATGCACGCATAGGCGCTGGCTAGCTCGATGCCTCCAAGCCTATTCAAGATCCGCATAATCTCTTCCTGGTAAACCATCACCCCGTACGTCTCGCCGAGGATTTCCTCCATTACCGGATGGGCATAGGTCGGCTTCTCGCGGCCGTGCTTGCAGTTGATGTAGGCGTCCACCATGCCGCCGCCGAGCGGGCCGGGACGGTACAGCGCGGTGCAAGCGATGATGTCGCGGATGTTGTCCGGCCGCAGTCGCTTGAGCAGCTCGCGGATGCCGTCGGACTCGAACTGGAATACCCCCTTGGCGTCGCCACGCTGCAGCAGCGCATACGTCTCCGGGTCGTCGATCGGCAGGCGGTAGATGTCGATCGTCTCGCCGCGCGTCCGCTTGATCAGCCGTACGGCGTTCTCCAGCAAAGTGAGCGTTCGCAGACCGAGAAAGTCCATCTTTAGCATGCCGACTTTTTCGAGGTCGCCCATCACCCACTGGGTGGCGACCACCGCCTCGCCGGAGCGCGCGCCGGCGTCGTCGCCCTTGCGGACGGCGCGGTGCAGCGGGACGTAGTCGGTCAGCGGGCCGTTGGCGATCACCACCCCGGCGGCGTGGATGCCGGACTGGCGGTTGGTGCCCTCCAGCGTGCGGGCGATGTCGAGCAGCCGCGTTACCTCCGTGTCGGTCTGGTACAGCTGCCGCAGGTCGCCGTTCTCCTTCAGCGCGTCGTCGAGGGTGATCCCCAGCCGGGTCGGGATCATCTCGGTCAGCTGGATCACCCGCGCCAGCGGGAAGTTGAGCGCCCGACCAACGTCCTTGATCGCCGCCCGCGCCGCCAGGGTGCCGAAGGTGGCGATCTGCGCCACGCTGGCTTCCCCGTACTTTTGCCGCACGTAAGCGATTACTTCTTCGCGACGGTCCTGGCAGAAGTCGATGTCGATGTCCGGCGCCTCGGTCCGGTTCGGATCGAGGAAGCGCTCGAACAGCAGGTCGTAGTCGAGCGGGTCGACGTGGCTCAGCTTGAGGACGAAGCTGACCAGCGCGCCACACGCCGAGCCGCGGGCGCTGCACGGGATGCCGCGCTCGACGGCGAAGCGCACGAAGTCGGAGACGATCAGGAAGTAGGACGCGAACCCCATCCGGCAGATGACGCCCAGCTCGTGCTCCAGCCGCGTCCGCACCGCGTCCGGCGGGTTGTCGCCGTAGCGCTCGCGGACACCGGCGTCGCACAGCTCCCGCAGGTACGCCTCCGGTGTCTTGCCGGCCGGCGGCAGGTACACCGGGAAGTGCCGCTTCTTGAAGTCCAGCCGGATGTCGCATCCATCGGCGATCTGTTGTGTCCGCTTGATCGCCTCATGATGCTCCGGGAACAGCCGGTACATCTCCTCCGGCGCGCGGACGTAGAACTGATCGCTGCCGTAGCGCATGCGGTTCTCGTCGCCGAGCGTCTTGCCGGTGTTGATGCACAGGAGCACGTCATGCGGCAGGGCGTCGTCGCGGGTCAGGTAGTGCGCGTCGCAGGTGGCGACCAGCGGCAACCCGAGCCGGTTGGCGATGTCGATCGCTGCCTGGGCGCAGATCTTCTGGATGTCCAGCCCGTTGTTCTGGATCTCGACGTAGAAGTTCTTGCCGAACACCCGGTGAAACCACTCGGCCAGCCGCGTCGCCTCGGCGATCTGGTCCTTGAGGATGTACTCGCTGAACTCGCTCGACGCACAGCCGGACAGGCAGATCAGCCCCTCGCTGTGCGCCTCCAGCAGTTCCTTGTCGATGCGCGGGACGTAGTGATAGCCCTCCAGAAAGGCGATCGACGCCATCTTGATCAGGTTGCGGAAGCCGGTCTCGTTTTGCGCCAGCAGCGTCAGGTGGAAGCCGGCGTCGCCGCGGCGGCGGGCGTCGCGCTCGGTGCGCTTGCCCGGCGCGACATAGGCTTCATAGCCGATGATCGGGTTCAGCCCGCCGCCGCGGCAGGCGGTGTAGAACTCGATCGCCCCGTACAGGTTGCCGTGGTCGGTGATCGCCACCGCGTTCATGCCCTGCTTCTTCACCGTCTCCACCAGCTCCGGCACCCGGCTGGCGCCGTCGAGCAGGCTGTAGTGGGTGTGGCAGTGCAGGTGGACGAACGGACGGCTGGACATGACTCCCCCTTCCGGCCGGCGGGACGGCGCGCGACCTGGCACGACCTGTGCGTCAGATACCTGAACAGTAACCCAGAGGTGAACGTCAGTGCAAGAGGAACGGCACGAGGCGTCCCATTCAGGAGTCATCGACCGGCGGGGAAATGAGCTTGAACGTCACTGCTCGAGCGAGTCCGGCTCCGTGACGGCGCGGTAGTAGCGAGCGAGGAGCATCTGCACCGCCATCACCCGCTGCCAGTCAGAGTAGGCGAGGGTGACCTGCGGCGTCTCCTCGGTGGAGATGACATTCTCGGTGGCCAGGGCCAGGTTGCGGTGCAGGAAGTCGAGCAGCTCGGACAGGCGGGCAGCCTGGGACGGCGACATCCGTTGCGGCAGCGGCGGCAACGGCCGGTCGCCGGCGAACAGGGTGCCGCCGACGGAGGTCACCTTGTCGGTCGGGTTGAACGCCAGAGCGAGGTCTTCCTCCAGGCCGGCGGCGAGGGTGTGCGCCTGCACGGTGGCGGGGTTCGGTCGGGTGGCGATCCCGGGGTTGTCGGCGGTGCCGGCGCTGCCGAGCATGTCGGCACGGGCGCGAATCTCCTTCTCGGTGCCATATAGCAAGAGCGAGCGGCCGATGTGAACGCGGTCGCCCGCCTGCAGCCGGCGGATCTGCACCACGTTGCCGTTCACCTTGGTGCCGTTGGTGCTGTCGAGGTCGGTGATGATCACCTCGCCGTTGTCGTACTGCACCTTGGCGTGGAACCGGCTGACCCGCTCGTCGTTGAGTCGGAGCAGGTTGCCTTCCTCGCGGCCGATGGTCACCGGCGTGTGCAGATCACGGTACACCCGCCCCTTGTCGATGCCTTCGAGCACCTGGAATGTGACCACTGGCATCGGCAACCCTCCCCGCCACCCGCCCGAGACGTCGATCGCTGCGCCGGCGGGCCGACCGGACAGACCGGTTCACCGCCCCTCTGACATTCTCGACTTCCAAAGGGCGGTTGTCAATTCGGCAGACGCCATTCGGCAGCCGGACAGGTGCCGGAACCACGTCAGTTGTCGCTTGGCGAAGTTGCGACTGCGCGTCTGAATCTCCCGCACCGCCTCGGCCAGCGTCGCCTGACCGTCCAGGTGAGCGAACAGCTCCTTGTACCCCAGCGCCTGTCCCGCCTCGCGGCTGAGCGGGCGCTCCAGCTGCCGCAGCCGGCGGACTTCCTCCACCAGCCCCTGCTCGATCATCGCCTCCACCCGCGCGTCGATCCGGCGATACAGCTCGTCGCGCGGCAGGTCGAGACACAGGCAGCGGTCGGCGTCGATTCCGTCCTCGTCCGCACCTGTCCGCCACTGCGTCTGCCAGGCGCTGATCGGCTGGCCGGTGAGGATATGGACCTCCAGCGCGCGGACGACGCGGCGCAGGTCGTTGGGGTGCAGCCGGGCGGCGGACTCCGGGTCGACGCGGCGAAGCCGGTCGTGCAGTGCCTGCCGGCCGAGTTGCTCGGCGTCCGCCTCCAGCCCGCGGCGGACCGTTTCGTCGGCCGGCGGGCCATCGAACAGCCCGTGCAACACGGCTTTCAGATAGAGGCCGGTGCCGCCGACGAACAGCGCCTGACGGCCGCGGCCCTCGATGGCGCGAACGCAGGCGGCGGCTCGCTCCAGCCACCAGGCCACGCTCGCCGATTCCCACGGGTCGAGCACGTCGAGCAGGTGGTGCGGCACCTGCTGCCGCTCCTGGGCCGTCGGCTTGGCGGTGCCGACGTCCATGCCGCGATAGAGCGTCATCGAGTCCATCGCCACGATCTCGGCGTTCAGCCGCGGCGCCAGCTGCAGCGCCAGACGGCTCTTGCCCGAGCCGGTCGGGCCGGTGAGAATCAGGACGTGGCGGAAATCGTCGGGACGCATGCCGCCGATTACACCCGGTTCCTCCCCCGTTGCCAAGGGCAGCCGATCATGCCGACGTTTCAGGCGGTGCAGCGCGTCCCGTATCCCCGCGAGACGGTGTACGCCGTGTTTGCCCGGCCGGCGAACGTGGTGGCGATGGCGCCGCCGGCGTTCGGGCTGGAGCTGGTCGAGGGGCCGGCGGCGGTGGCGGTCGGCACGCGGACGGTGGTGCGCGCGATGCGCTTTGGCGTCGCCACGCGCGTGGTCACCGAGGTGGTGGTCGCCGAGCCGCCGGCCGGCTATGTCGAGGTACAGGTCCAGGGGCCGTTTCGCCGCTGGGCGCAGGAACGCTTGTTCCGCGCCGTCACTGCGGACGAAACCGAGCTGGTGGAGACGATTGAGTTCGAGCCGCCCGGCGGGATGCTCGGCCTGCTCCTGAACCGCCGCGCCATCGAGGAGCAGCTGCGCTACGCCTACGAACACCGCATGCCGCGGATGCTGGAGCTACTGGCCGCCGTGGAGCGGTAACTCCGGGCGCCCGGCGGCGGAGCAGGCGAATGACAGGCGAAAGGCGCCGGCCAGGCGCTCGAAGTCGGCACAGGGCAGCAGCACCGCCTCGACGTGGGTGGCCCCCTCGACCACGATCCAGGTGTCGTGATCGAGGCTGGTGTCGATCAGCGTCGGCAGCCCGTAACGCCCGCCGAACGCCGACACCACCCCCCACGCGCAGTCGCGGAACACGCAGGCGGCTTCCAGGCGCGTCGCCAGCCGCACCGGCCCGCCGAGCTGGCCCGCCAACCGCTCCAGGTCGATCCGGTGCGTCGCCGGCAGTACCGCCAGGAACAGCCCATCCGGCCCGTGCAGCAACACCGCCCGCGCCACCTGCCGGCCCTGGATGTGCAGGTACTTGGCCAGCCGCTGGGCGGTGAACGCCGGCGGGTGCAGCAGCGTCTGGTAGCGGACGCCCTGATCGTCCAAATACTCGGCCAGCCCCATAACCTCTTGTCCCTCGTCTCGGTGGCCGGTGGAGCGGTGGACCGTGGCGAAACGCATCGGCCGCCGAGGCCGCCGTTCGCGTCCCCAGCAATATAACAAGCACGCGAGCCGCGCCTCACGGTCAGTTTGAACGCAGAAGCTGTGACTGCCGCGCAAGGTGGTCCTGACCTGCCGGTTGTACCGGCCAGACGGGGACGGGTGACGAACGAGGGGTTTCATGTTCATCGACGACGAGATCGAGGTGATCCGCCACGACCTGCCGCGCGGCCGGTTCCGCTCGGTGCTGTTCGACTTCGACGGCACCCTGTCGCTCATCCGCGAGGGGTGGCCGGAGGTGATGATTCCGATGATGGTGGAGGTGCTCGCCGGCACCGGCACCGCCGAGACACCGGCGCAGCTGACCGCCGCTGTCGAGGAGTTCGTCATGCGGCTCAACGGCCGGCAGACGATCTACCAGATGATCCAGCTGGCCGACGAGGTCCGCCGCCGCGGCGGCACGCCGCTCGATCCGTTGCAGTACAAGCACCAGTACCACGACCGGCTGATGGCGCGGATCGAGGGGCGGCTGGCCGACCTGGCATCCGGCCGCGTCGCCGCGCACGAGTGGACCGTCCCCGGCAGCCACGAGCTGCTCGACGCACTCCGCGAGCGCGGGCTGACCCTGTACCTGGCCAGCGGCACCGACCTCAAATACGTCCGCCGCGAGGCGGAGCTGCTCGGCCTGACGCCGTACTTCGGCGAGCACATCTACGGCGCGCTGGACGACTACCAGAACTTCAGCAAGCAGATGATCATCGACCGCATCCTCCGCGAGGAGGGGTTGCCCGGCGAGCAGCTGCTCGGCTTCGGCGACGGGTTCGTCGAGATCGCCGAGGTCCGCAAGGTGGGCGGCGTCGCCGTCGCCGTCGCCAGCGACGAGGTGGCCCGCCGCGGCGTCAACGCCTGGAAGCGCGACCGGCTGGTGAGCGCCGGCGCCGACCTCGTCATCCCCGAGTACCGCCGGGCGCCGCGGCTGCTCCGCTGGCTGTTCGCCGAGGAGTAAGGCCTTACTCGTGTCGGAGGGCTTCGATCGGGTCGAGCATCGCCGCCCGCTTCGCCGGATACCAGCCGAACAGCACCCCGACCGTCACCGCCACCGCCAGCGAAAGGAAGATCGACGGTACGTGCAGCTTGGCCGGCAGATAGACCTCCCACACCGCCGTCGCCCACGGCACCAGGAAGACCACGCTGATGCCGGCGATCGCGCCGAGCAGCCCGCCGAGCGACGTCTGCACTACCGCTTCGATCAGGAACTGCATGGTGATGTCGCGCCGCTTCGCCCCCAGGGCGCGGCGGATGCCAATTTCGCGCGTCCGCTCGGTCACCGTCGCCAGCATGATGTTCATGATGCCGATACCGCCGACGAGTAACGAGATACTGGCAATCAGCACCAGCAGCATCTGGTAGCGGCTCTTGGCCCGCTCTGCCTCTTCCAGCCGGTCGAGCGGCACCGTCACCGCCCAGTCCGGCTTGCCGTGCTGCTGGAGTAGCTCGCGAATCACGTCGCCGGTCGGCCGCACCTTGTCGATCTCCGACACCGTCAGCGTCACCTGGCTGAGCACCACCTGCTCGCGCATGAAGGTACCCGACTGGCGAATGGCGATCGTCTCGCCGAACCGCGCCCGGCACGTCTCCAGCGGGATGTAGACGTCGTTGTTGAAGTCCTCGGCCGCCTGGCTGCCGCCGGTGCCGCCGGTCGGCATGCGGTTCTTGATCACCCCGACGATGCGGTAGAAGTGCGACCCCAGCCGCACCGTCTCACCGAGTGGATCGCCGAACGGGAACAGCGTGGCCGCCACCCCTGACCCAATCACCGCCACGTTGAGCATCCGCAGGTCGTCCTCGTGGACCAGGAACCGGCCGGCCGCCAGCTCCAGCTGGTTGACCTCGGCGTACTCCGGGGTGGTGCCGACGGCGCGGCCGTTGTGCATCCGCGCCAGCCGGCGCACTTCCACCGGGAACACACGCATCGGCACCAGCCGGGTGACCGTGCCGGACTGCTGCAGGGTGGCGATCCGCTCGAAGTCGCCGCGGGTGATGCCGTACATGGCAACACGGGTGCGCCGCGTCGACGCCGAGTCATCGGGCGGCTTGACGCTGCGGATGATGATGTTGGTCGCCCCCATCCGCTTGATGTCGTCCAGCGCGTCCTGCATGCTGCCCTCGCCGAACGCCATCAGGGCGATGACCGCGCCGGTGCCGATGATGATGCCGAGCACTGACAGAAAGGCGCGAGCTTGTGCAGCCACAGGCTGCGCGCCCAGCTGGAAGCTCCGCCGGCCCTTGTCGGAAAAGAACACCGGCGCCTGGAAGGCGAGGAACACCAGGAACGCCAGGAACACGTAGAGCAGCAGCATGGCTGGGACAAGCTCGGGAGAATGGGCGGAGGAGAGCAATCGTGGGCGGCTACGCCTGCACCACGGCCGGCGTGACGGCGGTGCTGGGGGCCGGCAGGCCGAGGTGGGCCAGCCCCTTCGGGTGGGCATTGCGGACGTCGGACTCGATCTGGCCGTCGCGCATGCGGATCACCCGTCGCGCCCAGTCGGCGATGTCGTTCTCGTGCGTCACCATGATGATCGTCTTGCCCTCCAGGTTGAGCCGGGTGAGCATCATCATGATCTCGTCGCTGGTGCGGGTGTCGAGGTTGCCGGTCGGTTCGTCGGCCAGGATCACCTGCGGCCGGTTGACCAGGGCGCGGGCGATGGCGACTCGCTGCTGCTGACCGCCGGACAGCTGCATCGGCCGGTGGTCGAGCCGATCACCGAGGCCGACCAGCTGGGCGAGCGAGATGCACCAGGCGCGGGTGGTGGAGTCCAGCTTGCACCCCTGGTACAGCAGCGGGATCTCGATGTTCTCGACCACGGTGTACTGCGGCAGCAGGTTGTACGCCTGGAAGATGAACCCGAGGTAGCGGCTGCGGATGTCGGACAGTTGGTCGTCGTCCATCTCGGCGACGTTCTCTTCGCCGAGGTAGTATTCGCCGCTACTCGGCCGATCGAGGCAGCCGAGGACGTTCATCAGGGTCGATTTGCCCGACCCGGACGGCCCCATCAGGGCGACGAAGTCGCCCTGCTCGACCTCGACCGTCACCCCTTGCAGCGCCTGGACGGTGATCGACTCCAGGTAGTAATTCTTGACCAGGTCGACAACACGAACGACGGCCGCCATCTTGCCTCGCTCCGTTTCGGGATGTGCCTCTCAGCTCTTCTTCCAGCCGCCGTTGCCCGGCCCGCCGGCGCCGGGACCACCGTTCTTGCCGCCCGGACCGCCGTTCTTGCCGGGGGCGCCGGCCTTGCCCTTGCCGCCCTTGCCGTCCTTGTCGCCGGGGACGTAGCGGTACGGCCCGGTGTCGCCGAACTGCGCCTTCTCCTTCTCGGTCAGCAGGACGCGGGGATTGACGACGACCTCGTCGCCCTCATTCAGCCCGGACTCCACCTCGGCCATCTTGTCGTTGCTCAGCCCGATCACCACCTCGCGCGGCTCGGCGCCCTCGGGGGTCATCACGTACACCCGCCGCTTGTTGCCCATGTCGACGGTGCCGAGAATGGCCTGCACCGGGATGGCCAGGCAGTCATCGCGGGCGCTGTCGGTGTAAATGGTGACCTCGGCGCTCATGCCCGGCTTCAGCCCCGGCAGCGACTCGTTCACCGCCACCAGCGTCTGATACACCTTCACGTCCGCCGACAGCCAGTCCTGCTGCGATGCGACGGTGGCGACGGTCTTGATCTCGCCGGGCAGGATGCGGTCGGGGAAGGCGTCGATGCGGATCTGCGCCCGCTGGCCGTTGGCCACCTTCTGTAGCTCGACCTCGCGGTTGTCCTCGATGAAGTCGTCGCGGAAGCGATCGAACGCTTTCTGACCGGCCAGCCGCACGAACGGCCCGTGCAGGAATAGCAGCGCCGCCTGCACCGAGTCGCTGAAGCCGGTTTTGACCCACTTCTCGCCGCGGACGCGCGAGATCATCGCCTCGTGAACGCGGGTGTTTACCACCATCTTGTTCAGGTCGGGGATCCGCATCAGCTTCTGCCCTTCGCGAACCGGCTCGCCCTGGGCGATGATCGACTGCTGCGAGCCGGACCCGAACCGGCTTTGTTCACTCATGTAGTACACCACCAGCCCGTCCTGCGGGGCGGTGATGGCGCACTTCTTGATCTCCTCCTCGATGTCGTCGAACCGGCTCGATTCCTGCTCGTAGATCGACCGCTTGGCCTTGCGGTCGGCGTCGCCGGTGACCTCCTTGGCCTTCGCCTGGGCGTTCACCCGGTCGAGGGCGCGGCGGGCCTCGTCGATCTTGCCTTGCAGGTCCTTCTCGGTGCGCGGGCCGGTGTAGTCCTTGAGGACGCGACGTTCCTCGTCCACCTTGGAGAGAGCGATGCGGGCGCTCTTCATCCGCGCCTCGTCGGCCTGCGCCTGCGACATGGTGACGTACATCCGGCCGGGCTTGGCCATCCGCTCCGACCAGGCCGATCGTTCCTCCCACATCGCCAGGTCAGAGCGGGCAATCATCAGCCGCCCCTCGATCTCCTGCATCTGCTGGATGTACTCACCCTTGTGGTACTTCTCCAGGTCGATCAGCGCCAGCTCCTGGGTGAGCTTGGCGGTGGCGATGTCGCTGCGGTTCTGGCTCTCGGTGATCTCGTAGTTCTTCTCCGCCGTCACAAAGTTGGCATACGCACTGGTCGACGGCGATCTTCTGCGTTTTCAGCTGCTCGTAGAGGCTGGAATCGTCGAGCTGGGCCAGCTTGTCGCCCTTGCGGACCTGGGTACCGTCGTCGATCACCCAGCGGATGGTGGTGGCGACGGTGCTGCTGGGCGAGCGCGCCTTGACGCGGCAGACGACGTCCTTGTTGTCGGCCGACTCCAGCTGCTCCTCGTTCGGTGATGGTCAGCTGCAGCCGCTCCCGCTTGGCCTTGTGCAGGATCAGGTCGGGACGGCTGGCGCGGCGGAAGAGCCGCAGGCTGCCGGTGGCGGTGCCGACGGCGAGGGCGCCGCCGGCGACGACGACAACCATCGCCAGCGTGGTGAGTGTCCGGATCGACACCCGCCACTTACCGACCGGCAGGGTTTTCGACGGGCCGGAGGGCGGGGAGCTTATCGTCGGGCCGTTCCCGCTCGCCGCCGTCGACGGGGCGGGGGGCGGGGAGCTGGTCAGACCGCTGGTCGGCTGGCTGCTGGTTGGCTGGTTGTCCGTCTGCGGAGAGTGTTGCGGGGGGGCACCGGCAGGATTGGACATCATCGATCCAAACTCCTCTTGGGTCTATCGGCATCAGACCGACGTCCCGGTATAGGCTCATCCGGTTAATCAGATAGCTGATCCAGGTATTGTAGAGGGTATTTTGCGCCTGCAGAAGGGAATTCTGCGTCTGCAGCAACTGTTGTGTCAAGGCCGCCGGGTCGCCGCTGCCGCCGCCGCTGGTGGGCGGGCCGACGGCGCCGGCCGGCAGTGCCGGGCCGCTCGGCTGCTGCGGCTGGCTGAACGCCTGCAGCGCCTGGTCCACCTGGATGTACGCCAGCTCGACGGCGCGCTTCTGCACGTTGTGGTAACTATTCGCCGCCGCCCGCAGCTGGCGGAGCGTCTGCCGCGACTGAAACACCACCTGGTCCTCGGCCTGGATCAGGTCGCGCCGCTGCTGCTGGTAGGCGATCAGGGTGGCGCGGTAGGCGTTCCGCTGGGCGATGCGGACGATCGGTAGCTCGGCGTTGAAGGCCAGCTGGTTGGTGCTGCGGCTGCCGCTGAAGTTGAACGGCCGGCCGCCGTTGAGCGGCGTGTAGGTGTCGAAGTGGTATTGCACGGTGAAGGTGCCGAGCAGGGCGTTGGCGGCCACCCGGATCTGCCGCCAGGAGTCGACCACCTGGGCACGCTGGTTCATCAGGTCGAGCCGGTTCTCCAGCGCCGCCCGCGTCACCGTCGCCAGCACCTTGTCGTCGCAGTCGCTCAGCAGGTCGACGCCGTCGACGCACAGGGGCGGCAGGTCCGGCCACAGCCGGCGGACCCGTTCGGTCCGCTCGCGGAACGCTTCTTCCAGAAGAGACAGGAAGAGACGGTACACGACATTGAATTGCAGGTTCTGCAGCGTCTGCCGGCGGTACGGGTCTTTCACCGTCTCCCAGGTGCGGCGCTCATAGGAGCGAAGCGCCTGCTCGTAGCGTCCCAGGTCGATCTGAAACTCCAGGCGCGTCAGCTCCCGTTCGTCGTCGGCCGACAGCGGCGCCTTCTCCTTCTCGCGCAGCCGGTCGCGCTCTCGCGCAGCCGGTCGCGGTCCTTGACCAGCCGCTCGATCCGCTCGTCGAGTGGTCCGGGGCGGGCGTCCTTGCCGGCCGACATCTGTTCCCAGTCGCGCAGCTGGTCGCCGATCGACTCGCGGAAGCGGGTACGCCGGACGAACGGGCTGTCGGTGAGCAGCTCGCGCAGACGGCCGCGAAGCTGTCCGGCCTCGTCCGGGCTGACGAATCCGAGCGGCCGGTTAGACACCTCCTCGTAGGTGTTGCTGATATTCTCGAATCGGCGCGTCTGGCCGAGCATCGGTTCCAGCTGCGTATCCTCGACCTCCAGCCGCAGATTCATCGGCAGCCCCAGCTGCAGCTTGAACTGGTCGACACTGGTGCGGTAGCTGGCCTGCTGGTTGAGCGCGCTCTCGATGCTGCGGAGCATCTGCTGCTCGACCTGGCCGACCTGCACGCTGTTGACGATGCCGCCCTCCAGGTAGACGCGGAACCGTCGCAGGAAGCGGCTGAGGGCAATGATGTTGCGATACTGGTTGATCAGCTGCGCCTTCTCCGCCAGGGTGGACAGGAAGCCCTGATTGGGAGCTTCCGGCAGGCCGACCCGGCCGACGCGAAATCCTCCTTCTCCCGGCGTCACCTGGGGGCCGATGGCAGAAGGGATGATCGGTTGCACCACCGGGGTCGGACCGGGGATGTAGCGGATCGGCACGGTCGCCGTCACCGGGGTGAGGCCGGGCACGGAGGTCCCGGCGATGTTCGGCTGGCCGCCGGCGACGGTGACGAAGAAGTCCTGGCGGAACCGGGCGAAGTCGCGGATGACGTAGAGCAGACTCCGCTCCGCCTGGGTGAGCGGCTCCAGCGTGACCGCCCGGCCGCCCTGGTACAGCAACGGCTGGATCAGGTCGGTCGACAGGTGGGAGACGCTGGTGGTCGGCTTGCCGTTGCTGGTCAGGTTAATGATGGTGCGGTTGGCGAAACTGACCAGCAAGAGCGCGCCGGTGGAGAACAGCTGGCTGTAGCCGAGCTGGGTGTCGAAGCGCCAGCGGCGACGGGGGCCGGCGGGGTTCGGCTGGATCTCCCGGCCGAACTGTTCCCAGAACGCTGTCTCGGCGGCGAAGAACTGCGGGGCGAACGCGAACCGCTCCAGGGTGACCGGCAGGGCCGCCAGGTACACCTGCTCACGGCGAGTCTGGTACTCGCGGCTGTTGATCAGCCCCAGCTCGACCGCCTGCTCCATCTTGATGAGGAAGGTGCGTTCGCACGAGATCGCCTTTTCGACATCCTTCTCCGGCAAGCCGCGCTTCGTCGTGACGATGCCCGCCAGTTCCCGGCGGGCGCGGCCCTCGGCCAGCTCGAGGATCTGGTCGGCGGACAGGTTGTCATAGGTGGCGAGGGTGGTTTCCAGTTCGTCGAGCCGGGCGGTGATACCGGAGGCGTCGGCAGGACGGGCCGGGGCGTCGGCTGCCGGTTTGTCCGGCGCGGCGGGTTTCGTCGCCTTGTCGGCGGCCGGAGCGTCCTCCTTGGGGATCGGGGGCGGGACGTCCGATTTTTTCTCGGCGCCGTTCTGCTTCGCCTTCTCGTCGGTCGGTTTCTCGTTGGTCTGGCCGCCGGACGTCGACTCGCGCTCCTTCTTGCGCTGCTCCGCCTCGGCGCGGTTCTCCACGTCCCAGGTGTCGAGCAGCGCCAGGTAGCCCAGCCCCTCGATGCGGGCGATGCCGGCCTTGCCCGGCTTTTGCGGATTGGGCGAGTAATCGTGCGCGGCCGGATCGTCCGGCGGCATCGGCGGCCGGTCCGGGTTGGTGACGTCGGCGAAGCGCGAGCGCGGGTCCGGGTAGACGTTGTAGCCGTCCAGGTGCCAGCGCGGGTCGTCGCTCTTCTCTTTCAGAAGGCAAAAGACTTCCTTGTCCGCCTGCTTGCGGAAAAACCGGCGGGTACACCCGCTGCCACCAACCAGGAGGACAGGAACGGCGAGCCAGGCGAGGACGAGGGGCCAACGTCGCGCGCCCGTCCGGTGCGACAGGAGAGTCATGATCGAATCGTGCCCCCACACCACGAAATCGCTACGATCGGCACTCTCGTTATCGGCGGTAAACCTTGCGCAGCTTGAATCGAGGTGCCAGGAGATGCCGAAGTGGGGGGTAAGTAATCGGTGGCAGGGTCAGGGAACGCCGGTGACGACCGGGGTGTCGCCTGGCTCGAAGCGGAACAGCCGGTCGCACTCGTCGTCGGGCAGAACGGTCCCGAGCTTCGGGTCGCGGAACTCGACCTCGGCGATCAGTCGATCGGGGCCGTCGGGCTGCAGCGGTCCCCACCATTCCACCCGCGCCGGCCAGCGGTCGGCGCCGCGCAGGGTGAGGCGGAAGACCCGCGGCATCGCCTCCGGCCAGCTCTGGCCTCGTGGGACGAGGGAGGCGCGCGCCCACGCCGGCCACACGCCCACGAGCACGGCGTCCGGTCCGTCGACGGTGTGCCGGACCCACTCCAGGCTGCTCAGCAGGCTGTTCACCAGGAGCCGCGGTCCCTGCACCAGAGAATCGCGAATCGACGCCTCCCCCGCATCTCCCGTGCGCAGGCGGCGGACCTGGCGATAGCCGGTCGGGTTGGTGCGGGTGGCTTGCCAGTGGTCGCGGCCGTCGCCGACCGCCACCAGCGTGCCGGCGCGGCGCTCGGCGGGGCGGTCGTCCGGTCGGGTTCGCAGCTCCAGGCGATAGCGGCCGCCGGGAGCTTGCAGATAGGTACCCTCGCCGACGGAGCGGGCGGCGGGATGATGCAGCCGCATCCACACCGTCGCTTGCACCCATTCGCGGCCGCTGCCCTGCCAGGAGCGGACCGCCTCACTCAGTAGCCGCTTCGCCGCCGGGTCGGGGGCCGCCTCGGTCGCCTTCGCCAGATCAGGCGGCGGTTCCGGGGTCGCGTCGGCCGGCCGCCACGGCGGGTAGCGCAGGGCGCCGGTCAGGCACAGGAGGATGGCGGTCCCAGTCAGAAGAAACGGAATGAAGCGAACCGACGGCATGCGCAAACTCTTCTCGCTTTGACGAAAGATCGTGCCGACGGGGGACCGACTATAACAGGGGAGCGCTCGGGAAAAAGATGAACCCGCCGTGGCCGGCACGCCAGGACAGCGACGGTGGCCACGTCCGCCGGGAGTCTCGGACGTCTTTCAAGGACGAGGGGGATGGGATGAAGCGAAAACTGGCGGTCTACGTACTCCTGGCTGGCCTGGCCGGCTGGGGGGCGCCGGGGGTGCGAGCCGGGAAATTCATGTCCCAGGCGTTCAACCAGGGTACGCCGGAGGGCGCCTCCTATGGCGCCCGCTACGCGCCCGAGGTGCCACAATACATCGGGCCGTGGGGCCAGCCGGTGGTACAGCATGGCTCCGGCACGGCCAGGGAGCCGAGCGGCGCCGACTACGCCGCCACCCTGCTCTACCGTCAGTACCCGCCGGAGGTGCTGGCCCAGGCCGGGCTGAGTGCGCCGGCCGCCAGCGGCATCTCGACGGCCAACTACAGTAACGTGGCCCGGCCGTTCGGCGGGATCGTGCAGACGCAGGCCAAGGAAGACGGGGACAAGGGTCCGCCGCCGAATCCGCCGGCGCTGCCGAACACACCGCAGTTCACCGGCATTCCCGGCATCATGCCGCCCGGCCCGCCCGGCGCCGTCGCCGCGCTTGGCGCGCTGACCGGCCAGTCCACCCCGTTCGGCACGCATCGCACCGAGGTGCGCTTCGTCGGCCCGGCCGGGATGAAGATCTCCTGGTACTCGCCGCGCGCCGAGGGCAAGGGCGGGTTCGCCGCCGAGTTCCTCGAAGCGCCGGCCCGGTACAACTTCCTGCAGGCCGCCATCTACCGGCTGAAGCTGAGCGACATTCCGAACCGGCCCGGCCCGGCTCTGTATCCGACGCTCGAAGTGCTGCCGGCGAACGTCAAGACAAGCGTCTTCCTGTCGCACTCCGCGGTGCCGATCAGCTTCACCGAGGAGGACTTCGAGCAGGTGGCCGCCGGCAACTTCGTCGTCAAGGTGATCTACCTGCCCGACCCGCAGTACCAGGACCTGGCCGCCACCGGCCCGGATGAAGTGGTGTCGTCGCGGCTGGAGCCGGGCGTCGACCCGGTGCTGGAGGCCAAGCGGCGCGGCTCGATCCTCGCCATCGTGCGGCTCGGCAACATCGACCTGGAGGCCCGCGGCACCCCGGCGATGGACGCCCCCGACCAGGCGCAGGTCCGCTACATGCAGGCGATGCAGCAGCAGCAGCAGATGGCCATGCAGCAGCAGATGATCATGCAGCAGCAGATGGCCATGATGCGCGGCATGGCTCCGAACATGGCTGGCATGGCTCCCGGCGGGATGCCCGGCATGATGCCGCCCGGTATGCCCGGCATGCCGGGGATGGCCGGCGGGATGCCGCCCGGTATGCCTGGGATGCCCGGCATGGGTGGCGGGATGCCGCCCGGGATGCCCGGCATGCCGGGGATGGCCCCTGGGATGCCTGGAATGCCCGGCATGATGCCCGGTGCTCCGACGGTGCCGACCGGCCCCGGCTTCCCGGGTGCCCCGACGGTGCCAACGCCGTACCGTCCGACCGGCCCGGCTGTGCAGACCGGCCCGCTCGGCAAGGCGACGACTGCCGGCAAGGCGATCCAGTCGGTCGGCTACCAGACGTCGACCGACTCGGCCGCCGGGGTGAAGACCACCCGCTAAACTCCCCCCCGCCCGTCCGGAGAAGCCCACGCATGATGAGTGCGTGGGCTTCTCACCTACCCTCACCCCCGCCGAAGTGCCATGACCTACCGACCCGCCTGCCTGTTCGCCGTCCTGGCGTGTGCCGGCCTGGCCCATGCCCAGTGGGCCGCCATGCCCGCCTACCCGAACAACCTGATGCAGTGGTCGCCGATGCCGGCGCTGCCCGTCACCGGGCTGGCGCCGCTCACCTACGTCCGGGTGAGTGGCCCTGACGGGGTCCAGGCGACGTTCTTCCAGGGCGCTGCGCCGGGCCGGACGTTCCCGACGCCCACTGTGGTCGGTATGCGGCCCGGTTACTGCTACCGGCTGCGGCTGACGCATCTGCCCGACTTCCCCGGTGTGCCGCTGTATCCGACCCTGGAGATCCGCGGCAGCCTGAAGCTGCCGCCGAAGTGCGGGTCGCACCAGTTCCCGGTGCCGGTCCACCTGACCCGCGAGGACATTGCCGCCGCCGTCCGCGGAATCCTTATCAGCAAGGTGATCTACCTGGAAGATCCCGATCTGGCCGAGCCGACGGCGACGCAGCCGAACCAGGTGCTCGAAACGCTCTACCCGGTCGGCACCGACCTGCTCTACGAGGCGCGGCGGCGCGGCCGGGTGATGGTGGTGCTGCACGTCGGCGGACGCACTCCGACGGCGGACGAACTGGTTGCTCAGAACGTGCCTGGCACCATCCTGCTGCCCGGCGGGCGGGCGATCGGCTACCCGGCCGCCCCGCCGTGCCTGCCGATGCTCAAGCCGGGCTTCTACGACCCGATCGACGGGCCGCGGCGGATGGAGGAGGAGTGCTTCCACGACGGCGGCGACCGCAAGGCGAAGGCGGCATACTCGCCCGAGGGGCGGCTGGCCGGCCTCGATCCGGAGGACACGCTGGCCGAGTATCGCGACAGCGGCGGGCGGCGGCAGATCACCTGCTCCAACCGCATCTGCCTGTGCATTCCGCGCTTCGCCGCCGTGCGGACCGAAACCCCGCTGGCGCAGACCGAGGTCGTGATCGGCCCGGCGGACAAACGGCAAATCAAGCGCGAGGTGGCGTATGTGGCGAAGCTCGGCAGCGAGCACGCCAGCCAGACGAAGACGCCGAAGGGCGTCGACGTGCAGCTGCGGCCGAGCGTCACCATGAACAAGGAGAACACCGGCCTGTTTATTGGGATGAAGGTGTTGCAGGCCCAGCACATCGACCTCGGTGTGGTCGAGGCGGTCGGCACGAAGCTGGTGGACAAGTTGACCCCGGTGCAGAAGATGCACCTGATTCAGCAGGCCAAGCTGGCGCTGGAGCTGGAGGGGTCGAAGCGGCTGTCGGAGACGACGCAGTCGACGCGCACCTCGGTGATCGGTCGGGTGAAGGGCGGGCCGGAGGTGGTGACCGCGGTCGCCAGCGTTCGCGACCTGACGGTGTGCTGTAACGAGGCACCGCTGGTGCCGGAGAAGCCGCTGGTGCTGATCAAGTGCGCCGACCGCACCTGCGCCGAGGTGGGCGACGTGATCACCTTCTCGCTGCGCTACAGCAACCACGGCGGCAAGCCGATCACCGACGTGGCGGTGAGTGACAGCCTGTCGGGGCGCCTGGAGTTCGTGCCCGGCAGCGTCGAGACCGACCGCGACGCGGTGTTGACCATCCAGCCGAACGAGGCCGGCTCGGTGGTGCTGCGCTGGGAAGTGAGCGGCACCCTGCTGCCCGGCCAGACCGGACGCATCCGCTTCAAGGCGAAGGTGCGATAGTCTGCCACTTCATCAATAATCACTTACTGGCGAAGCGGCTCACGGGATGCGGAGGGCGCGGCAGGTCTGCTCGTAGCTGTCCTCCAGCTCCAGCGGCACCGCCAGGTCATCGGCCAGCCACAGGGGCAGCGTCGGCAGCGGTTGGCCGAGTGTCAGCGGGTACGCCCACGTCTGCAGCTGCCAGCCGTCACCGTTTGGTATTCCGCGGCAGGCGGCGGCGTACAGGTGCGGCGGGTCGGCGCCGAGCGATGGGTCGGTATGGCCGATCTGCTCCAGCAGGTCAGCGTACAGGTTGAAGTGGCGCGTCGTCACCAGGTCGACGATCGCCACGCTCACCCGCTGCTGCAGCAACGCCAGGCACTTGGCAACGAACGCCCGCCGGTGCTCCGGCCGATCCTTGTTGGCCGGGCTGACAATCTCGACTGCCGCCACCAACCGCCGGCCACGGCGGGTGTCGAAGACGCGGACCTCGTAGGTGTCACCGTCGGGGAGGTCGGTGGCGATCGTCATCGTCGGCCGCGGCGGCGCCCAGACCGCCGTAGCCACTCCGCCGTTGCTGTCGGCCGGCCCCTCGCTGGCTATGCCGTTCGGCCTCTCGACGGCTTCTTTCTCAAATGCACCCACGTCGACCTCTACTGTTCCGCCCGGGTGAACCCGCGGAGCCGCGACGTACCGCGACGGCAACCGCCGTCCGAGTGCCAGAACGATCATGGCCGGCCACTGTCCGTGAAAGCCCTCCCAGGATGTGATGTCGTCGAGCGGGGAGCGGAAATGGTCGCGCAATGGCATGACAAATACTCCCCCTGCGCTTTCGGGTGCGCACGCCGCCCGGTTCCGTCATCCGGCGGTAACACGTCGCCGAACGACACCCCCCGTTCCGCCGAGTTACGACAAGCCCGCAGCCGAGTCGGTTGCGGACGGTGCCCCTGGCTGGCCGATCGCGATCGTCGTCATCAGCATCACGTCGACGATGCTGAACTCCGTCCCCGAGGGGCTGAAGACGAACGCCGTGCGGCCGTTGGGACCGACCAGCAGGAAGTCCGGGTGGCGGACCTCGAACGACTGCCCGTCCGTCATACGCACAGTGAACGGGCGGAACGGTTTCGCCTGGAGGGCGGCACGCAATTCCTGGGAAGTCATCGGTTCCCCTCCGAACGATGTGGCGTGTTCATCCATCCTACCCCCCGGTGGATGACCCGCAAAGCCGGCCGGTTCGTCCGCGCCGCACTTCGGCTTGCGTGGCCTTTGCAGACCCACTAAACTGCGCTTTCCGGCGGAACACCCCCGACGGCCCCCAGCCGAATCGAGTGGCGAGAGAATGCAGTACGACCCGACCAACCCCCTCATCGTTCAGGGTGATCGCTCCATCCTGGTCGAGGTGGACAATCCGAAATACGCCGAGGCCCGCGACGCCCTCGCCCCGTTCGCCGAGCTGGAGAAAAGCCCCGAGCACATTCACACCTATCGGCTCAGCCCGCTGTCGCTGTGGAACGCCGCCGCCGCCGGCCACACCAGCGACGCCATGATCGAGGTGCTGCGCCGCTACAGCAAGTTCCCGCTGCCGTCCAACATCGCCACCGACATCGCCGAACTCGTCTCCCGCTACGGCCGCGTGCGGCTGGAGAAGGAGGGCGAAGGCGCGCTGGCGACCATGCGGCTGGTCTGCCCCGACGTGCCGCTGCTGGAAGAGCTGGCCCGCCAGCCGAAGGTCCGCACCTACCTGGGCGAACGGATCGATCGCACCTGCTTCCGCATCGACGCGGCGCATCGTGGCGTGCTCAAGCAGGCCTTGATCGCCATCGGCTATCCGGCGGAAGACCTGGCCGGCTACACCGAGGGCGAGGCGCTGCCGATGCGGCTGCGCACTCTCGCCCGCAATGGCCTGCCGTTCAATGTGCGGGATTATCAGCGCGAGGCTGGCGAGGTGTTCTATGCGGGCGGCGACGTCCGCGGCGGGTCAGGCGTGATCGTGCTGCCGTGCGGCGCCGGCAAGACGATCGTCGGCATCGCCTCGATGTGCATGATTCAGAAGAAGACGCTGGTGCTCACCACCGGCATCACCTCGGTCAAGCAGTGGCACCGCGAGATCCTCGACAAGACCGACCTCGCCGACGACCAGATCGCCGAGTACACCGGCGAAACCAAGGACATCGCCCCGGTCACGCTCGCGACGTACCAGATCCTCACCTACCGCAACGACAAGACCGAGGAGTTTCCGCACTTCGAGCTGTTCAACAAGCAGGACTGGGGCCTCATCGTCTATGACGAGGTCCACCTGCTGCCGGCGCCGGTGTTCCGCGTCACCGCCCAGATCCAGGCGCGCCGGCGGCTCGGGCTGACCGCCACGCTCGTTCGCGAGGACGGCCGCGAGGCCGACGTCTTCACCCTGATCGGCCCGAAGAAGTACGACGTGCCGTGGCGTGAGCTGGAGAGCAAGGGGTGGATCGCCGAGGCCACCTGCAGCGAGATCCGCGTCGGCCTGCCCGAGCCGCTGCGGATGGAGTACGCCGTCGCCGAATGGCGGAACAAGTACCGCATCGCCAGCGAAAATCCGGCCAAGGACGACATCGTCGCCGCTCTGCTCGACCGCTACCGCGACAGCCGGGTGCTGATCATCGGCCAGTACCTCAAGCAACTGCGACAGATGGCGAGGCGGTTCAAGCTGCCGCTCATCACCGGCGCGACCGGGAACGCCGAACGCGAGGAACTGTACCAGAAGTTCCGCACCGGCGAAGTGCGGCACATCATTCTGTCGAAGGTTGGCAACTTCGCCCTCGACCTGCCCGACGCCAACGTGCTGGTGTCAGGTGTCACGTTCGGGTCGCGGCAGGAGGAGGGCGCAGCGGTTGGGGCGCATCCTGCGGCCGAAGACCGGCGGCGAGGTGGCGCACTTCTACACGCTGGTGACGCGCGACACCCGCGAACAGGACTTCGCCCACCACCGGCAGCTGTTCCTCACCGAACAGGGGTACAGTTACCAGATCGTCGATGGCGGGGATCTGCTGGAACACGTTCACCCGCGATCGGCGGCCTGCTAACCTGGAGGCCGCATGCCATTCGACAACCCCCGCTCCGCCGCCGGCGGTCGTATCCCGGTGAAGCTGCACCGCCGCGTGTGCCTGGTGCAGACGGAAGACGCGGTGCTCGCCGAGGAATTACTGGCGCGCAAGAAGCTGGCCCAGGACATCATCGGCCGGCTGACCGAGGCGTGTTGCTGATCCCCCGGTCGGGCCGAGGCGGTGCTGGCCGAGTTACAGAAGATGGGCCACACCCCGCAGGTGGCCGGCAAGACCGGCGGGCCGCCCGCCTCACGGACTGATGGCACCCCTGACCCCGTCCCCTGGTCCGACCGCGTCGCCGGCACCCTTCGCGGGTACGACGAGGCCCTGCTGCGCAAGGTGGCCGGCCGGCTGGTGGCCGCGCAACCCTGTGGCCGGTCGACGAGCCGATCACGCGCAGCCTCGCCGTGCTCGACAACCCGGTACTGCTCGACCGGCGGCTGGGCGAGTTGGCCGCGCCGAGCCGGCAGTTGCTGGCGCTGCTCGGCGTCAGCCGCCAGCCGTGGTGGGCGCTCGGCAACCTGGTCGAGCTGGTGATGGCGCTGGGGCACCTGGACGGGCTGGCCGGTGCTCGATCTGCTGGAGGCGGGGCTGGCGTTCCCTGTCCTGACAGGGCATGACGAGGGCCGACAAGCTGACCGGGTTCGACGGTTGGCTCGGGTCGGCGGCGGCCGGCGGCACGCTGACGGTGTTCAGTCTCCCGCAGGTCATCCGCCGCGCGCGCCGGCATCGATCCGGGCTGCTGACCTGTCGATCGCAGCGGCGCCGACGGAGGAGTCGTTCACCGCCGGAGCGCGGCGCGCTGGAGTCCGACGGCCTGGAGTGGCGCTGCCTGGGTGTGCTGTGGCAGCAGGTGCTGGCGTCGCCGCTGCGGCGAACGCAGCAGGGCGGGCTGTTCTGGCGCGACGTCGAGCGGCTGGAGAGCGACCCGCTGCTGAACGCCGCGCCGCCGGATCACCTGGCCGACGTGCCCGATCTCGGCTTCTGGCTGGCGGCGGTGGCGGAGGGGGGGCTGCTCCGCGAGGTCGACGGCGAGGTGCGGGCGGAGGCGATCCCGACGGTGTGGGAGCTGGGGCTGTGGCCGGCGGTCGAGGCCCTGTGGGCCGAGTTGTTCCCGCCCGACCCTGGGGACCCCGCTCGACGGCTGGCGCGACGAGCAGCGGGTCGGCAACCCGTTCCCGTCGGCTTATCTGCTGCTGTTCGCCCTGCTTGGCCGCACGCCGGCGGACGCGCCTGGGCGGCACTGTCGGGCGCTGCAGGAGCTGCAGGCGAACCACCCGTACTGGACGAACGAGTCGGTGCGGCCGTCGCGCCAGAAGGCGTGGGCGGCGACGTTCCTGCTTCCTCGGCCTGGCGTATCCGCTGCGGCTGGTACAGGTGCGCAGGCCGGCGACGGCGAGCGCTGGTCCGGCTCAGTCCGCCGGCCGCTGGCTGCTCGGCCAGGGCGACGTGCCGCGGCGCCGGCGGCGGTCTTTCCGCGGACGCTGCTGGGTTCAGCCGAACCTCGAAATCCTCGCCTATCGTCAGGGGCTGACGCCGGCGCTGATCGCCCGCCTGTCGCGGATCGCTACCTGGAAGACGCTCGGCCCGGCCTGCACGCTGCAGCTGGAACCGGAGACGGTCTATCGCGCCGGAACTGGGCGAGACGTTCGACAGTATCTGTCGCCTGCTGCTGGAGCAGCACGGCACGCGGACGACCCCGCCGGCGGTGCTCGACCTGCTGCGCACCTGGTCGAATAAACGCGACCGGATCACCATCTTCCCGACGGCGGCGCTGCTGCTGGAGTTCAACCGGCCGGAGGATCTGAGCGGCGCTGGCCCGCGGCCTGCCGGCGACGCGGCTGACCGGAACATGGCTGGCGGTGGTGGCGAGCGAGGAGCAGATCGAGTTCCGCCACTTCCGCCTCGCCGGTACGCCGACTACGCCCTGCCGCCGGAGCGGTGCGTCACCGTGGAGCCGGACGGGAGTGACGCTGACGGTCGACCTGGTGCGGTTCGGACCTGATGCTGGAGACGGAGCTACCGCGTTTCGCCGAGATAGTCGACCGGGCCGCGGTGAGCGGCAAGCGGCAGCTGGCTGACGCCGGCGTCGCTGGCCCGCGGGTCGGGAAACGGGGCTGACGCTACCACAGCTGGAGACGTGGTTCCAGCAGCGGGTCGGCCAGCCGGTGCCGCCGGCGGCGCGGCTCTTGCTAATCGGGCAGCTGCCGGGCGCCTGCGCTGCGCGCCACCTGGTATTACACGTCGAGGTGCCGGAGATCGCCGACGGCCTGATGCAGTGGCCCGGCACCGAGCCGCTGATCGCCGTCCGTCTCGGCCCCGACCAGCCTGAAGCGTGGCCGAGGAGAACCTGCCGGTACTGCGGCAGCGGTTGAGCGAACTCGGCGTGACGGTGACGGAAGACGGGTGACGAATTGCCCAATCGAGGGCGACCGTGATTACGATAACGTCCCTACGATTGATTCGACCTGGTGCGGACTGAACCGGCGATACGGTCACCGCAGCGACGCGAGCACCGTGTCGAGGGCGCGCGGCAGGTCGCCGGCGTCATCGGGAAAGCTCGACCGCCAGTGCTGCAGAAAGGCGCGGGCGGCGGTCACCTGGTCGGTCAGCTCGGCGGGGACCAGCGGCGAGCGGTCGGTAGAGGCGTCCATCGGCGTCGGAGTGGCGTCGGGGCGGTGGTCGAGGGCGTGAGCGGCGGCGGTGGCGACCGGCGGGGTGGCGTCGGCGGCGAGGCGTTCGAGCAATACTCGTGCGTCCACCGGGAGCGGCGCCAGCCGACCCAGCGCCTCCGCCACCGCGGCACGCACCAGGGCGTTGCCGTCCTCGATCAGCGCTTGCAGGTCGGGTAAGCTGGCGGCATCGGCCAGGTCGACGAGCGTCGAGACGGCCACCGGGCGGACAAAGGCGCTCGGGTCGTGTCGCGCCATCGTCCGTACCCGCGGCACTGCGTCGCGGTCGTGCCAGGCGGCGACGGCCCGCAGCGCGGCGATCCGTACCCCCGACAGCGCGTGATCGAGGAACGAGCGGACCAGCCCGGTCGCGAAGCGGTAGTCGAACGTCGTGACCAGGTGCAACAGGCTGCAACAGAGCCGCTCCTCGGTGTTGCTCGTCCGCAAGCGCTGCAGCAGTGGAACGAGCGCCGGCGCGGCCTCCTCGGCGCGGAGGTCGATCAATCCCTGCACGGCGATGCCGCGCAGACCGATCTCGTCGCGGGCGATGCGGATCAGCAGCGGCACCACCGGGCGGGCGTTGAACGCCACCAGCGCCTGGATGTACCGCCGCGGCATCTCGAAGTGGATCCGCAGCCGTCGCCGCACGCCGAGACAGCGATCCAGGCGGGCGATCAGGTCGGGGGCGGCGGCGGTGTAGCGCAGCGCCGTCAGGGCGACCACGGCCGCTTTCTCCAGGTGCGCCTCGCGGGCGTGCAGGAAGCGGACCAAGTGGCGCCCCTCGTCGGCTGGGCCGATTCGGCCGAGCGCATAGACCGCCTGATGCGCGACCGATGAGTGCGGGTCGGCGAGACAGCGGCGGACGTCGTCACGCGCCGCCGCCAGCCGCAACACGCCGACCGTGCCCAGCGCCGCCTGGACGACATGCGGGTTGGGGTCGCGGGTGGCGGTACGCAAGGCGTCGACGACCAGCGTCGGCGGCTCGCTCGCCAGGTGCCGCAGCCACCAGGCGGCGCCGGAGCGGACGAACGGATTACGGTCGGCCAGCAGCACCACCAGCTCGCCGGCGGTCGGCGGCCGCTCCTCCAGCCGGCGGCTCGCGGCGGTGGAGGCGGTCATGTCGGCGCCGGCGAGGTCGCGCAGAAGCTGGGCGAACTGGGTCATCCGCCGCGCCGGCGCTGCCAGGGGATTCGCCGAGTCACGCCCGAGGACGGGTTGCACGCTGGTCACGGCGGGACTCCTCCAGGGGGCGGAACGGAGAGACGGCCGCGAACGGCGGTCCCTCTCCTTTCCATCGGCCCGATCGGGAGGGAACGTGAACGTGCAAAAGGAGTGGAGAACGATCGACGGGAGCGCAAACGACGGCGGACCGACCCGACAGGACCGGTCCGCCGATGGATGGACAGGACGTCACTTGTCCTTGTTCTTTTCCTTGCTCTTCTCCGCGTCCTTCGGCTTCTCCGCCGCGGCTCGCTTGAGGACCATCAGGGTGTGGCCGCTGTCGGCCTTGGAGGCGAACTCCTTGGGCCGCTCCTTGCCGGGTTCGGCCCAGACGTAGGTGACGGTGTCGCCCTCGATCTTGTAGATGCCATGCACCACCTTGTCGCGGGCCGGCCCGTTGGTGTAGGTGGCGTTGATCTCCTTGGGGGACTTGTCGGGGAAGACGACGTCCTTGCCCTCGGTGGCGTCCTCGCCGAGATGGAAAGTCCACTCGGCGCCCTTCTGGACGACCTTCATCTTCTTGACCTCGTCGGCCGACGACGCCTTGCCGTCCCGCTCGAACTTGTCGACGCTGAACGTGCCGGACAGCTTTTCCAGCTCCTGCTTCTGGGCGTCGCTCGGCTTGTCGTCGGTCTTCTTGTCGTCCTTCTTCGTCTCCTTCGCGTCGGCCTTCTTGGCGTCCTTGGCCTTGGTGTCCTTGTCCTTGTCCGCCAGCGACGGCCCCGCGGTCGCCAGCAACCCGAGGACGAGCACGAATGCAATCAGCCGCTTCATGAGGAACCTCCTGCCGGGTAACACGTTCAGCACCGCTAGCATACTGGGCCACCCCACCAGCGTAAACGCGATTCGGTGAGTGGACGGACCAGTGGGCGGCGCCTCACTGATCCCGCGAAGGTGCTTGTCTCCTGCGCTCGAGTTCCTCCAGCGCTTCCCGCGCCGGCACGGTTCGTCCTTCGTCGATGTCCTTGCGGCTTGCTTCCAGAAACTCCATCATCTCCGCCCGCGCGGCAAGCTCCATGAGACGCTGGTAGGCCTGAGCGTCCTGAACGACCACCTCGGCCTTGCCGTTGACGGTGAGGACGACTGGGTTGCCAGGCTCCTTCATCCGCTTCATCAACTCGGCGGAGTTCCGCTTGAAGTGGGACAGGCTCTGGATGTCGTTGGCCAGGTCGAACATGACTACCTCACTGAGCATGCAATTCGCACCAGATTCGATGCTACCGGGATCACCCCGTGCGTTCAATCCGATCATCACGATCCTCTGGCCAGCGAAACGCATCACCAACCGCGCCGCGCGATACGATGGAGGAGGCTATCCCCTGCGGGTTCGTGGCGTCCTGATTCCGGCCCATGCTGCACCTGGCGCGACCGCTCTACCTGCTGTTGCTGCTGCTGTTACCGGCCCTTGTCTGGTGGCACCGGACGCGCCGTCGCGCCGGCGTGCCGCACCCGTCGCTTGACGCGCTGCCGGCGGAAACCGGGCCGCGGGCGTGGCTGGTGCGGCACGGCGGGTTGACGCTGCGGGTGGCGGCGCTGGCGCTACTTGTGGTCGCGCTGGCCGGTCCGCGCTGGCCGGACCTGCGGACGCGGCTCGACACCGTTGGCGTGGCGCTGATGATGGTCGTCGACGTATCCGGCAGCATGGGCGAACGCGACTTCGACGGCGACACCGAGCCGCGCAGCCGGCTGGAGGCTGTCAAGGCGGTGTTCCGGTTGTTCGTCGCCGGTGGCGAGTCGGACACGGGCGGCCGGCCGGTGCGGTTCGACGGGCGGCCGAGCGACCTCGTCGGGCTGGTCTGCTTCGCCACCCGACCGGAAACCGTCTGTCCGCTCACGCTCAGCCATTCCGCCCTGCTGCGTCTGCTCGACGCCGAGCAGCCGCGAACCGTGCCGGGTGAGTCGGAGACGAACCTGAGCGACGCGGTCGCCGTCGGGCTGGCCCGGCTGCGCGCGCCGCGCGCGGAAAGCCTGGTTGTGCTCACCGACGGCGAGCACAACCAGGCACAAACGCGGTCCGGATGGTCGCCATTGCAAACGGCCCTGGCGGCCAGCCTCGGCGTGGCGTCTACGCCATCGACGCCGGCCCGCCAGCCCCCCGAGGACGACGATCCGGCCAGCCGCGAGGCGGCCGGTGCGGACGCAGGCGGTGGCGACGCTGCAGGAGATGGGGCGGCTGACTGGCGGGCAGTACTCGCCGCGCGCACCGCGCCCTGCTCGCCGCCACCCGCCGCATCGACCGGCTGGAACGGGTGCCGATCACCAGCTTTTCAATATCGGCGATATCATGAAGCGTACCCGTGGCCTGGCGTTGTCCGCCTTCGTGTTGTATGTGACGGCTGCGGCGTTCGACGTCACGCTCTGGCGACGACTTCCCTGACCCGCGATGCGCACCGCGTTCACCCACCCCTGGATGCTGCTCCTGGCCGCCCTGCCGGTGCTGGCGGTGTTGACGTGGCGCGCTCGCCGTGGCCGGCTGCGCGGGCTGGTCGAACTGGCGGGACCGACCGTCGCCCGCCAGCTGCTGCGGCTCCGGCCGAGCCGGTGGCGGCAGATGGCGACGTTCGCCGGCCTGGCCAGTCTGGCGGTCGGCATGGCCGGGCCGCGCTGGGGACGCGACTGGACGCAGTCGGCGGCGCCGGGGCGCGACGTGGTCGCCGTCGTCGACCTGAGCCGCAGCATGTTCGCCGGTGCGCCGACCCGCGTCGAGCTGGCGCGGCTGACCCTGCTCGACCGGTGTGACGCACTGCAACGCCGGGGCGGTACGCGGGTGGGGCTGGTAGCGTTCGCCGGACGAGCCGAGCTGCTCTGTCCGCTGACGCATGACCTGCAACACTTCCGCGAGACCGTCGATGGCATCGACCCGCAAACGCCCGACGCGGCGCTCGGCTCGGGCACGCGCATCGGCGCCGCGCTGGCGTTCGCCGGCGGGGTGTTCGACGGCCGGTCGCCGGCGGCGCGCGACGTGCTGCTGCTGAGCGACGGCGACGACCCGGCGCGCGACGGCGAGTTTCGGCTCGGCATCGAGGCGTTGCGCGCGGAGGGGGTGGCGGTCCACGCGATCGGGTTCGGCGACCGCGACACGCCGCAACGCATCCCCGATGGCCGCGCCTGGCTGAGCCACGAGGGGCAGGAGGTGCGGACACGGCTCGAAGAAGCCCCGCTGCGCGAGATCGCCCGGCGGACCGGCGGGCAGCTGTGGCTGGCCGGCACCCGACCGTTCCCGCTCGGAGAGCAGTACGCCGCCGTCACCGCGGCGCGGGCCGACGAGGACAGCCCCGACGCCGTCCCGGTGCTGCGGCAGCGGCAGGAGTGGTTGTTGGTGCCGGCGTTCGTCCTGTTGCTGCTGGCGCTGCTGCTGCCGGGCACCCGTCCGGCGTCCGCCCTGGTCGGGGAGGTGCGGTCATGAGCCGGCTGCTGGGGATTGCCGTCGTTCTGCTCGTCGCCGCGGCGGCCGACCCGCCGGATGTGGCGGCGTTGCTGCGGGCCAGCCAGGCGGCGGTCGCGGCGGACGACCTGGCCGGGGCGGTGGCGCTGCTGGAGCAGGCGCAGCGGTGGACCACCGATCCGGGCCTGGTGGCGTTCAACCTGGCGACGGTGCGCTACGAACAGGCGCGGCAAGGCAACCCGCAGGCGCTCGGTGCCGCCGAGGCGGCGTACCGCTGCCTGCTCGACCGCGGCAATCCGCACCGGCCGGCGGCGGCGTTTGGTCTGGGTAACTGCTTACTCCTTCGCGGCACGACCGGCGCCCTCGACGCCGTGTCGCTGCGCGCGGCGATCGACCGCTACACCGAGTGCGACCGCCGACCCCGGCTGTCCGCCGGACCTTGCCGCTGACGCGGCGTACAACCGCGAGCACGCCCGGCTGATGCTGGCCCAGGCGCCCGCCTCCGCCGGCGGAGGCTTCGGACGACCCCGGCGGCAAGGAGCCGAACCCGGACCCGCCGGCCGCCCGGGATCATCGCCCGACCGCGAGCCGCGACCGGGTGGCGCGCGGCCCACGCCCGATCCGCAGGGCAAGCCCGGCACCGGCCAGACCGACGACGCCGGCACGCAGCAGGACACCCGACCGACCGCCGGTAAGGGAACACTGGCGCCGGTACCGGGCACGGCCGAGGCGCCGCCGCTGTCGGGGGGGACGCCGGCGCGCACGTCGACCGGGCGGCCGAGCGGATCGCCGAGGAGCGGCGGGCGCATCGTCGCGCCCGGTCGCGTCCGGTCGTGCCCGGCGTGCGCGACTGGTGAACGGAGGGGCGATGCGGACGCGACCGATGGCCACGCTGCTCCTGCTGCTCACGCTGTCGTCCGCCGGCGCCGACGAAGTGGAGGCGCCGCTGGTCGACCGGCCGGTTGACGTGCCGTTCAGCGAGGCGATCGCCCGCTTCGTCCTCGACCCGGCCGGCGGCGACCTGGTCGCGCCGTTCCGAATCGAGGCCGACGTCCGTCCGCGGGAACTGGAGCCGCTGGCGGCGACCACGCTCACCGTCACCGTCCACGCCCGCGGGCCGGGTGCTGCGTCCGCCGGTGCGGCCGGATCTGCGGCAGTTGCCGGCGTTCGCCGCGATGTTTCACGTCGAGGATTGGACGGACGGCCGCCCGGAACGGGTCGGCGCCTCGGTCTACCGCTGGGAGTATCATCTGCGGCCCAAAGGCGACTCGGTCGGGGAGGTGCCGGGCGTGCCGTTCCTGTTCTACAACCCCGACGTCCGCCCGCCGGCGAAGGGCTACCAGACGCTCTGGACCGACCCGATCCCGCTGACCGTTCGCCGGCCAGAGCGGCCGGTCGACGTTCGTCCCTGCCGCCAGCGGTGCTGGAGTGGCCGGACGGCGACCTGCTGGCGCGGCAGACGGCTTGGGCGCCGCCACGCGCGGGCGTCGTGGTGGCGGTGCTGCTCGCCCGCCGCTGCTTGCCGTCGCCGTTTACCTGCTGTGGCGGCAGCGGCACCCGGACGCAGCGAAGGCGGCGCACCGGCGGCGAAGCCGGGCGGCGCGTCGCCCTGCGGCGGCTGGAGCGGGCGGCGGCGATGGCGCGGACGGGCGGAGGCGGAGGCGGCGGCGGACGCGCTGACCGGCTATCTGGGGGATCGGTTTGGCCTGCAGCGGGTCGAGCCGACGCCGGCGGAGGCCGAGACGCTGCTACCGGCGCGCGGCTGTCCAGCCGAGCTGGCGAGCGAGGTCGCCGTCCTGCTGGCGCAGATCGCCGCCGCCCGATTCCAGCCCGCCGAGCCGTCCGCCGCCGCGCTGGTCGACGCCGTCCGTCACTTCGTGCTGGCGGTGGAGGAGCGGACATGACGGGCATCGTCGTGACGATGGCGGTACTGGTCTGCTCCGCCGATCCTGCGCAACTGGCCACCGAGGCCGAAGCGGCCTTCGCCGCGGGCCGCGACCGCCTGGCACGCGGCGAGGACGGCCGCGCCGACTTCCGCCGCGCCGCCGCCGCCCTGGTGCGATTGCGCCGGACTGGTATAAGTAATGTCTTACTTCATCGGAAGCTCGGCGACTGTTACCTGCTCTCCGGCGACCTGCCGCGAGCAATAATGCACTACCGGATCGAGGAACGCATCGATCCCAATGACCGGGCATTGCGTGACGCACTGGCGGCGGCGATGGCACAGGTGGTCGTCGACGATCGCGACGCGCGGGCGGGTAGCGCACGAGGCTGGTCGCCATTCCTGCGGCACATGCCGCCGGGGCCGACGCTGCGCGTGGCGGTTGGGCTGTACGCTGCGGCGTGGGTGCTGGTGGCGTGGTGGCTGGCCCGCGGCCGAACGGTCGTCCTGCTGGCCGCCGCGGCGCTGCTGCTCGGGGCGATTGGGCTGACTACCTTGATCGTCGGGTTGTACCCGCCGCTGTCGCCGTTCGCGGTCGTCGCCCGTGACGGCGTGCCGCTGCGCCAGGGCGACGGCGCGGCGTACCCGCCGGTCGGCGAACGCCTGCTGTCTCGCGGACACGACGTCGAGGTACTCCACCACCGCGGCGACTGGCTGCAGGTCCAGCTGCCTGGACCGGATGGCGACGTGGGCTGGGTCCACGTTCGCGACGTGGTGCTCTCCGAGGAGAATGGCGATCCGTGAACGCGCCCCCGGCACTCTTTTTCCGAACGAGTCGAGTCATGTGGCGTCGCAACCTCTTCGCGCTGCTTCTCGCATCCCTGGTTGGGATGACGTCCGCGCTGGCTGGCGGAGTGACGGGCCGGGGCGGGTTCGAGGCCCTCGCCGTGTCGGCCGATGGCAAGACCGTCGCCGTCGGCGGGCAGAACCGGGTCGTCTACCTGGTCAACGCCGCCACCGGCCAGGTGACGCGGCGGATCTACCTGGGTGCTCGCGTCGCCAACCTCGCGTTCAATGGCGACGGCACCCGACTGGTGGTGGAGGACGAGACCTCCACGCTGCACCTGATAGAGCTGGCAAGCGGCAAGACGTTGCAGAAACGCGAGCAGGTGAGCGGGTTGACGCTGTTGTCCGGCGACCGTGTGCTGGTGCGCGACGAGAAAGTGCTAGCCGGTAATCGATTACTGATCCTGTCGCTCGACCGGCTCGCCCAGGAGCGGATCCTGGCGGTGGAAGACCCGCCGGCGGCGTGGACGGTCGACCCGGCGGGAAAGCGGTTGACGGTACTCGGCCGTGGCACGCCGACGGCGGACGAGCGGCGCGTGCCACTGACCGACACGCCGGCGAACCTGAAGGGGCTGGACCGGGTGGCGTTCCGGCTGAAGAACGACGGCCTGCGGGCGGCGGCTCCGGCAGATCGACCTGGCGACCGGCAAGATCGAGCGAACGCAAGTAATGTGGTACTCGTCCGACTCCGACTCGACCGTGCTGGCGCGCGCCGGCGACGTCACCTTCGTCCTCAACCGGGCCAACGTCTGCGCCCGCATCACCACGGACGGCGCGGTTACCCTGTTCCAGACCCCGCTGCGCGTCAACGCCGCGCTCGGCGCGTCGTCCGACGGTAAGACGCTCTACGTCGGCGGAATGGGGGAAGGGAGTGTGATGCCGCTCGGCAGCGACCTGCACCGGCCGTTCACCCTCGACCCCTTGCCGGGGCAGAACGAGTTCTTTACCCGCTTCGTGGTGGCCGATGATGGCTCCGCCTGGGGGGTGACGACGGCGTATCGCCTTATTCACTTTGGCGCGGACGGTAAGATCGATCGCGTAATTCCGGTGTATTGAGAGCGGTGTTGTTTTTGTTCTGTCGCGCTTGCTCGGCGGGGCGAGCGTCCTTACAACGACGCCGACGTTTGATCTCACCGTCTTTGCGGAGTTCGCACGATGGCCGATGCATTGCTCGTTCACGACGTCTACTTCACCCTCAAGGATCGCTCGCCGGCGGCGCGGCAGCGGCTGGTGGACGCCTGCCGCCAGTACCTGCCGAAGCACGACGGGATCGTCTTCTTCGCCTGCGGCGTGCTGGCCGAGGCCCTCGACCGCGACGTGAACGACCGCGACTGGGACGTCGGTCTGCACATCGTCTTCCGCGACCAGGCGGCCCACGACGTCTACCAGGAGAGCGCGCCGCACAACCAGTTCATCGACGAGAACCAGGCGACGTGGGCGAGTGTCCGCGTGTTCGACACCATCGCTGGCCAGACGCCCACTTCCTGACGTCCGGCGGCGGAATCGGGTGCGATCGCAGCGGTCGTGTCGGCCGTGAGGGAATCGCCCGCTCCGATGGTCGCCGACCGTCTTGCCGTCCGCCGAAACGAGTGGTATATAGGGAGGTAGACCTCTACGGTGTACGTGATCGGGCGTAGCTTTTGACGAACCGATGGAGTACCCGCTGGGAGCCAATAGAGTGGCCGGTGCTTGCAAGCCCACCCACCGCGCGAGCGGTGCGTCAGTGGGATCCAAAATCCGGTGCTGAGGCGCCCACCACAATCTGCGGGTTCTCAAAAGCGTCAAGACACGGCACAGGTGGAGGTTTTTTCCTGCGCCCCGCCAACCCGGCGGGGCGTTTTCGTTTTCCCATCGGCCGCGCCCTCTCCGTCTGACCCCTGCGATTCTTGCCACCCCTTGCCTCCATTACTCGCAATCGCCCGGTTCCCACGAACGGGGGACGTTTTTTTCCCGTTCCGTCGCCAAAGCTGCCTCCTCAGGTGCGCTTTTCGGCGCCTCGTGCAAGCGCCGCTCTCATGGTTACTTGTGAAAACCATGATAGAGGATATTTGATTGAACTGGATCTCTAAACTCGCGGTTTTGGCCTGCTTCCAACGCCCGCTGGAGGCGCGTTAGGCGTTCATTGGCAAAGACTTGGGTTCGAGGCGGCGAGGGCGGGTGGCGGGGGGGCTTTTTCCGGTTGACTTGGCTGGGGAAGTCGGTAACCTGTCCATCCATGATCGCTATTCGCGAACAACGCCTGTGGCAGGCGTGCCGACCCGGATCGCCTCCGCTCTCCTTCGTCTCCGGCCGCGGCACTCCGTTGTCTGATCGCCAAAGGATGGTTCGACATGACCCAGACAACCCACGGACGGCTGTTCTTCTCTCCCAGACATGAGACGCGAGTTGGCTGGATCGCCCCTTGATCTAAACCGATTGTTTGCGGTTGACGAATCGACGGTCGGCGACGGGCGTCATGGACGCGCCCGGCGGCGGTAACCCCGTTGGTTCATGAGACCAGACTTCAGCGCTGGCAGTGCCCACCCGGGCCAGGATACGGCCTACGATACAAAGCCAAGGATGGTGGGGGTCGAGGGGTGGAGCAATCTACCTCGGAAGCGGTACTGCCGGCTGCTGAAGTCGTTTTGCTGGTCAGGCTCGCAGGAGGATGAGCCTGGCTCTCGAGAGCTGGCCTGCACGGACGCACCGGCCATGCCTGAAGGCCGGCCGCCCAAGGGACTGGGCGGTCGGCCTTCGCCTTGCGCGAGACTGGTTCGCTGCCGTCCGCTACACTGGTAGGTGTGTCGCCCCATTCCGACGATGACCCCCGGCCGGACAGGACCGCCGCCCGCCGCAGGAGGCGTTTGCCGTCATGCAGAGACCGACGTACCTTTCGACCACCGCCCTGCTGGAAGAGCTGCTCGATCGCCGCATCCTGCTGCTCGACGGATCGATGGGCGCCTTGATCTACTCCCACCAGCCGACCGAGGCCGACTACCGCGGCCAACGCTTCCGCTCCCATCCGGTGTCGCTCAAGAACTGCACCGAGGCGATGGTGCTCAGCAAGCCCGAGCTGATCGAGGAGATCCATCGGTCGTATCTGGAGGCCGGCGCCGACATCATCGAGACCGACACGTTCAACGCCAATCGGCTGTCGCTCGACGAGTTCGCGTTGCAGGATTACGTCGAGGAGATCAACCGGGCGGCCGTCACCGTCGCGCGGCGGGCGGCTGACGAGTACACCCGGCGCACTCCGGACAGGCCGCGTTTCGTCGCCGGCAGCATCGGGCCGACCAAGAAGCAGTTGTCGATGGGCGTCCACACCGACGACCCTGGCCGCCGCGATGTCACCTTCGACCAGATGGTCGACAACTACCTCGAGCAGGTGCGGGCGCTGGCCGAGGCCGGCGCCGATATCCTGTTACCCGAAACGGCGTTCGACACGCTGGTGATGAAGGCCTGCCTGGTCGCCATCGCCAAGTACTTCGACGAGTCCGGCCGGCGGCTGCCGGTGATGGTGTCGGGCACCATCTTCGAGAACCACCGCACCCTGTCGGCGCAGACCGTCGAGGCGTTCTACATCTCGCTCGAACATTTCGACGCGCTGACGATCGGGCTGAACTGCGCCGTCGGCGTCGAGCAGATGCGGCCGAGCGTCGAGGCGCTGGCGGCGGTTTCGCGAAAGCGAATAAGCTGTTACCCGAACGCGGGATTGCCGGACGGTTTCGGCGGCTTCACCGGCAGCAAGGAGCAGATGGCGGCGGCCATCGGCGAGTGGGCGCGGCTCGGCTGGCTCAACGTGGTCGGCGGCTGCTGCGGCACCCGGCCCGACTGGATCGCCGCCGTCGCCGACGCAGTTCGCGACATCCCGCCTCGCAAAATCCCCGATCTGCCCGACTGGTCCGCCTATGCCGGCACCGAGCCGCTGGTGGTCCGGCCGGAGACGACCTTCCTGATGATCGGCGAGCGGTGCAACATCACCGGCTCGCGCAAGTTCGCCCGGCTGATCAAGGACGGGCAGTACGAGGCGGCGATCCAGGTCGCGCGCGAACAGGTCGACGGCGGTGCCAACGTCCTCGACGTCAACATGGACGCCGACCTGATCGACGGCGAGGAGGCGATGACCCGCTTCCTCAACCTGGTGTCCGCCGAGCCGGCCGTCAGCCGCATCCCGATCATGATCGATAGCTCCAAGTGGTCGGTGATCGAGGCCGGGCTGAAGTGCGTCCAGGGCAAGGCGATCGTCAACTCGATCAGCCTGAAAGAGGGCGAGGCGAAGTTTCTCGAACAGGCGCGGCAGATCCGCCGCTATGGCGCCGCCGTGGTGGTGATGGCGTTCGACGAAACCGGGCAGGCGACCGAGGCCGATCGCAAGGTGGAGATTGGCGCTCGGGCTTATCGGCTGCTCACCGAGCAGGCCGGGTTCGCGCCGTCGGACATCCTCTTCGACACCAACATCCTGACCGTCGGCACCGGCATGGCCGAGCACGCCAACTACGCCGTCGAGTTCTTCGACGCGGTGCGGCGGCTCAAGGAATTGTTCCCGGCCGCGCGGACGTCCGGCGGGGTGAGCAACGTATCGTTCAGCTTCCGCGGCAACGAGGTGGTTCGCGAGGCGATCAACTCGGCGTTCCTCTACCACGCCATCCTCGCCGGGCTGGACATGGGCATCGTCAATCCGACCCAGTTGCAGGTCTATGAGGAGATCCCGAAAGACCTGCTCGAACTGGTCGAGGACGTGGTGCTCAACCGGCGGCCCGACGCCACCGAGCGGCTGATCGATTTCTCCAAGACGCTCGGCAAGAAGGAAAAGGGCGAGGCGAAGAACGAGGCGTGGCGAGCGCTGCCGGTGGAGAAACGTCTGGAGCACGCGCTTATTCAGGGAGTAATCGATTACATCGATGCCGACGCCGAGGAGGCGCGCGTGCAGTACGGCTCGCCCCTGCGGGTGATCGAGGGGCCGCTGATGGACGGCATGAACGTGGTCGGCGACCTGTTCGGCGCCGGCAAGATGTTCTTGCCGCAGGTGGTCAAAAGTGCTCGGGTAATGAAGAAGGCGGTCGCCTACCTGCAGCCGTTTCTGGAGGCGGAGAAGGCGAAGTCCGGCGGTACTCGCAAGGCGCGCGGCAAGGTGCTGCTCGCCACCGTCAAGGGCGACGTCCACGACATCGGCAAGAACATCGTCGGCGTGGTCCTGAACTGTAACGACTATGAGGTCCTCGACCTGGGCGTGATGGTCGCGTGCGAGGACATCCTGCACACCGCGCGCGAGAAGGGGGTGGACATGATCGGCCTGTCCGGGCTGATCACCCCGTCGCTCGACGAGATGGTTCACGTCGCCCGCGAGATGCAGCGCGAGGGGTTCACGATGCCGCTGCTGATCGGCGGCGCCACCACCAGCCCGAAGCATACGGCGGTGAAGATCGCGCCGGCGTATCACGGGCCGGTGGTCCACGTCAAGGACGCCTCGCGGTCGGTCGGCGTGGTCGAGCGGCTGAATCGCCCGGACCAGCGCGATGAGTTCGTGCGCGACACGCGGGCGGCGCAGGAGAAGGAGCGGGAGGCGTTCGCCCGTCGGCGGCAGCGGAAGCTGGCCACCTACGCCGACGCCTGTCAGCGGCGCTTCACCATCGACTGGGCGGCGACGACCCCGCCGAAGCCGGCGTTCACCGGGGCGCGGGTGCTGGCTGACTTCCCGCTCGCCGAGATCGTGCCGTACATCGACTGGTCGCCGTTCTTCATGGCGTGGGAGCTGTCCGGCAAGTACCCGTATATCCTCGCGGACAAGACGGTTGGTGAACACGCGCAAAAGCTGTTCGACGACGCTCAGGCGTTGCTGCGGCAGATCGTCGCACAGAAGCAGATCCGCGCCGCCGCGGTGTATGGCTTCTTCCCGGCCAACAGCGACGGCGACGACGTCGTCGTCTGGACCGACGACAGCCGTACCACGGTCGCCCACCGCTTCCACTTCCTGCGGCAGCAGTGGGAGCGCGAAGGGCAGACGAGCTTCCGCTGCCTGGCTGACTACGTCGCGCCCAGGGGCAGCGGGGTGGCCGACTACCTGGGGGCGTTCGCCATCACCGCCGGGATCGGCGCGGATGAGCTGGCGCACGCTTACAAGTCGCGGCACGACGACTACAATGACATCATGACCAAGGCGCTGGCCGACCGTCTGGCCGAGGCATTCGCCGAGCTGCTGCACGAGCGGGCGCGGCGCGAGTGGGGTTACGGCAAGGGCGAGCGGCTCGGCAAGGACGACCTGATCGCCGAGAAGTACCAGGGCATTCGCCCGGCTGCCGGTTACCCGTCGTGGCCCGACCACACCGAGAAGGCGACGCTGTGGCGGCTGCTCGACCCCGAGGCGGCGGCCGGTATGCGGCTGACCGAGTCGTTCGCCATGCTGCCAGCGGCGTCGGTCAGCGGGCTGTACTTCTGGCGGCCGGAAGCGGCTTACTTCGCCGTCGACCTGATCACCCGCGACCAGGTGGAGGCTTACGCCCACCGCAAGGGGATGACGCGGGCCGAGGTCGAGCGCTGGCTGGCCCCCAACCTCAGTTACGACCTGACCTGACGACGACGGACAGAGGACGACCTGATGCGACGGTTCGGCTTCCCACTGCTGTTCCTTTCGGTCACGCTCGCCAGCTGCGGCGAGGGCGAGAAGACCAACTGGACGACCACCCCGTCGGGGGTGAAGTACGAGGACCTGGTTGTCGGCGATGGCGCCGAGGCCAAAAAGGGCGACAACGTCAAGGTCCACTACACCGGCTGGCTGGCGTCCAACAAGAAGAAGTTCGACTCCAGCATCGGCGGCAATCCGCTGGAGTTCACCATCGGCACCCGCGGCATCATCGCCGGCTGGAACGAGGGAGTACCGGGGATGAAGGTGGGCGGCAAACGGAAGCTGCACATCCCGTCGCGGCTGGCCTACGCGAAGCGCGGGTTCCCGCCGGAAATCCCGCCGGACGCCGACCTGGTGTTCGAGGTCGAGCTGCTCGCCATCGACAAGTAGCCCTCCCGAGCCGGTGACACGATGCACCAGGTCAAATCGTGCGGCGTGCTGGTGTTCCGCCGGCAGCCGGACCTCGCCTTTCTGTTACTGCGGCACCCTCACCGCTACGACCTGCCCAAGGGGCACGTCGATCACGGGGAGACGGAGAAGGGCTGCGCGCTGCGGGAGCTGGAGGAGGAAACCGGCATCCCGGCGGCCAAGGTGCGCATCGAGGACTCGTTCCGCTTCGAGCACGTCTACTACCCCCGCTACCGGCGGTACGGCGGCGAGCATGTGCGCAAGACGGTGGTGGTCTTTCTCGGCTGGCTGGACGAGGACCAGCCGATCCGGGTGACCGAACACCAGGGGCACGAGTGGATTCCCTGGCGGCCGCCGCACCGCTTCGGCACCGGCACCATCGACGAACTATTGCTCGCCGTCGGCCGGTGGGGGACCGCCGACTCACCGCTGGCGCTTCGCCCGCCCGACCCGCCGGCCGGGTCGTGAACCGTCAGCCTTCGTCCTGTTCCAGGATGTCGACCGATGGCAGGTCGCGGTTGGCCAGGTGGGTCTGCAACACCCGGCGCAGCGTGTCGCGGCCGAGCGCGGCGTAGGCGGCGTCGAGCAGCTCGGCGGCGTAGCCCAGCTTGCCGCCGGCCGGTGGCCCACAGCTCCTTGCCCAGTTTGAGCCGCCGTCGCCGGGAACCCGTCGGCCAGCGCCCTGCCGCGCTTCCTCGACCAGCTCCACCGGGTCGGCGGCCCGGCGCAGCTGGCGCCCCAGGTCGCGATCGGCCAGCGACAGCGGCCGGTAGAGCGCCGGATCGGCGACGACGCCCATCCCCTCGCGGGTGCGGGCGACGACGCGCTTCTTGCGGCCATTCTGGTTGGCGTACAGCTCGGTGTAGCGATCGCCGACCTCGGGCCGGTCGCCGGTGGCGTAGACCGTCAGCCGCTGGCCGCGCCCGGTCGAGGGCGTCGAGGCGTGCCTGAAAGTCGCGGCGATGCTCGTCGTCCTCGGCGGCATACGCCTCGCAATCGCCGTGGCCATACTCCAGGTGCAGCCGGACGGCCTCGAACAGCGTGTCGCCATGGACGGCCAGCTCGAAGGCGTCGCCGGGGTCGTAGCTGGCGACGCAGCCGGGAAGTCGGTCCGGATCGTCGAGGTAGTAGCCGTGGTGAAAGCCCTCCTCGCCGGACGCCAGCACGGTGAAGAACTCCGGCGGGTCATCGTGATATCGCCAGTGCAGCAGCAGACTGTGGCGCGGCACCCGACCGTCGAACCGGCCCGCGAGCACCTCGAACGGACCGACCAGCACGAGGTCGAGCGGGTCGGCGAGCGCGTGAAGTGGATCGAGCGGGGCCAGCCGGCTGACGAACTCCCAGAAGCGGAAGAAGTCGTCGGGGAACGAGAACCCGTACTCGGCCCGCAACCGGGCGCGGCGCTGCTCCAGCCGGCTCGTCACGACGACACCTCCCCTCGACGCAAAAGCGGGACCGCCGGTGCGGCCCCGCCTCATTGTAGCGGTGTGCGCCGGTGCGGCTGGTCAGCCCCACAAACCGAACCAGGAGATCTGGTAAGTCGCCGGTGAAACGATCTGCCGCCGGCTCCGCACGCCTGGTGCCCCGTTTGCCTCCGCCTGCTCGAAGCCGACGAACTGGATAAACGCGGCGCGGTAGGCCATCGTGCTGGTGGCGGCATTCACGGTCAACGTGTCCGTGGCGCCGGTGGCGTACACGCGGGCCTGGTCGGCGCCGCCGCTGCCGTAGGCGTAGACCGCCTCGCAGCCGTAGGCGACGACCCGGAAGCCGGCGCCATACATCACGCTTGAGGTGGCGGTGCCGACGAAGGTGTCGTTGCCGGGAGAGTCGTACAGGTGGGCGACGTCCGCGCCGGCGCCGCCGTCGATCTGCACGTTGGCGAACCCCAGCGCCAGCACCAGCTTGCCCTGGCTGGTCATCTGCGCGTAGGTCGAGGTGGTGAACGAGTCGCGGCCGGCCGACCCCTGCAGGTAGGCGATGTCCTGGCCGGTGCTCGCCCGAGCGTTGACCGCCTCGAACCCGGTGGCGGTGACGGCGTAGCCGGTCCCGGTTATCTTCGCCGTGGCGGCCGTCGCCCAGAACGTGTCGTTGCCGGCCGAGTCGCTCAGCCACGCCTCGTCGGTGCCGCGAGAGGCGACGGCGACGACGTGGGCGAACCCGTGCCCCGACAGATCGTAGATGCCGGCCTGCATCTGGCCGGTGTTCGGTCCGCCGGTAAAGGTGTCGTCGCCGGCCGAGTCGCGCAGCACCAGCACGTCGCCGGTGCCGCCGCTGGCGTCGACCGTCTCGACATTCCACAGGGTCAGGTTGCGGATCGGGCCGGTGACGCGGACCAGCCCGGCACCCAGGTCGAAGGTCTCGGCGGCGACCGTGCCGGCCAGCTGCGCCTGGTCGTCGCCGCCCAGCCCGTTGAACTGAATCGTGCGGATCGCTGTCAGGTTCCCGGTGTACCTCTCGCCGTTGATCTCGATGACGTTCGTGGCGCCGTTGATGACGAGCACGTCGTTCCCTGTCGTGCCCAGGACGGTCAAGGTGGTGCCGGACAGCCGAAACGCGGTCGCCACCGGCGGCGGGGGCGTCGGGTTGCCGCCCGAGCCGAGCGGTGCCACCGACCCCTGGCCGGTGCCGTAGAGCGAGCGGATGGCGTTGATGTCGTCGGCGTAGAGGAAGCTGGTGCCGAGGCCGTGGAACCGGCTGCCGTACACCGGGTTCATGATCGCCGCCACGCCGGGTGCGGCGGGGCCGGGCTGATGCTCCAGACCGAGCGCGTGGCCGATCTCGTGGGTCGCCACCTCGATCAGATCCTTGCCGGCGAGCGGATTGACCGCCCACTGCTCGGCGGTGTCAAACTGCACGTCTCCGGCCAGCCCGCTGTCGCCGGGGAAGTAGCCGTAGGCGAGCACGCCGTTCGGCCCGTCGATCGCCCGCCGCCCGAACCGCAGCATCGGTTTGCCGGTCGGGTCGTACTCCGCCGTCGACGGCGCCGGCCCGCTATCGGGCACCTCGATGAACCGCAGCGGGGCGACCGCCGCCCACCGCGACAGCGCCTCCTGAATCGCCGCCCGGATGGCGGTCGACGACAGCCCGCCGCCGAGTCCGCCGTCGAGCAGGTTGCTGTAACTGTAGGTGAGGGTGACGGTGGTACCCGGTCCGTTCGGCTGGTCCCACTTCGTCCCGGTGACAAAGTCGGCGGAGTCCGAGCCAGTGCTGAGCGGCGCCCCGGCGACGTAGTACGGGCAACAGGGAGTGGTGACGGCAGGGGCGAGCCGGTCCTCCAGCGGTTCGGCCCGGAGGAGTGTCCGCCGCGCCGGTAGCGGGGAGGATGAACAGGCGGACAGAGAGCGAACCAGACCCGCCCACAGGCGGGCAAGATGCAAGCGCATGGAGCTACCCTCAGGCAGGCGATCACCTGGCGCACGGACGCCCGGAGATGACGCGGTGGTCGAACCCAGTCGACGGGAGAGGAACGTGCCGGAGGGGGAGCCTCGTTGCCGTGCGTGAGGGGGTGCGCTGACGGCCTGTCTGGCAACGAGTGCGAGTGGGGGGGTCGCACGTATCCACCGCCATCCTAGCTTTTTTTCCGGCCGGCGAGGGTGTGACGTGGTTCATCCTGCCCGACCCCGATTCGTGTCCTTGCCCGCTGCAGTTCGCGTAATTGTTATAGCCGCTACAGCCGGCACGCCAGGCAGCGGCCGGGCCATCTTGCCGCCTGACACGGCAGGGCGCCGGCACAATCGGCATCCCTTCGCCATCTCGTGCAGACTGCCTTGCCTCGCATGCTCACCCAGCCTTCCCCGTCCGTCGGGTGGCCCCGGCTTGACCGGCTGGGCGGGTCGACGGTATGGTGTGACTTTCCATCTACCCGCGCCGGGAGCCGGCGCGGCCGTCGGCGGGCCGCCGGCACAGTCCACGAGGGGCACGCGATGAAGGGAATCATCCTGGCCGGGGGCAGCGGTTCTCGGCTGTACCCGCTGACACGGGTGGTGAGCAAACAACTGCTGCCGTGCTACGACAAGCCAGTAATCTATTATCCGCTCTCCCTGCTAATGCTCGCCGGCATCCGCGACATCCTCATCATCAGCACCCCGCACGATCTGCCGCTGATTCGCACCCTGCTCGGCGATGGCGGGCACCTCGGCCTGTCGCTGCACTACGCCGCCCAGCCGCGGCCGAACGGCATCGCCGAGGCGTTCCTGATCGGCGAGGAGTTCCTGGCCGGCAGTCCGGCGTGCCTGATTCTGGGCGACAACTTCTTCTACGGCCACCAGCTCGTGCCGCTGCTGGAAGACGCCGCCGCCCTCGATAGCGGGGCACTGGTGTTCGCCTACCAGGTGCAGGACCCGGAGCCGCTACGGCGTGGTCGAGTTCGACCGCGATCTCCGCGCGCGAGCATCGAGGAGAAGCCGCGGCACCCGCGCTCCAACTGGGCGGTGACCGGGCTGTACTTCTACGACGACCGGGTCGTCGACATCGCCCGCCGCATTCGTCCGTCGGCCCGCGGCGAGCTGGAGATCACCGAGGTGAACCAGACCTACCTCCGCGAAGGCGCGCTGACCGTCGCCACGCTCGGCCGCGGCGTGGCCTGGCTCGATCTGGGCACTCCGCCGTCGCTGCTGTCGGCGTCGCAGTTCGTGCAGACGCTGGAGCAGCGGACCGGGTTGAAGATTGCCTGCGTCGAGGAGATCGCGCTGCACCGCGGCTTCATCGGCCGCGACCAGTTCGCCGACCTGGTGCGCCAGGCCGGATCGAGCGACTACGGCAAGTACCTCGACCGGGTGCTGCAGGAGCACGTCGGCACCCTGGTCCGCCCGGTGGTCAACCGTGACGCGGCCTGACCCCGTTCGTGCCAGCCGGGCGGCCGCTCGTGCCGCCTGGTCGACGGTGTGCGGTTGATGCGAGTATCGAGATACTCAGATCCGGACTACGCCGCGCGAGATTTCGCCGGCCGCAGCAGCCGGCGGATCAGGTGGCGGCCACGGCCCAGGGTGTTCAACTGGCGGGCCAGCCACAGCCCCATCGCCAGCGTCCGCGCGCCGGTGCCGCGGTGAAGGTCGGTCAGTATCTGCCCGAGACGATCGATCTCGACCTGATACGCCTGCTCGCGCTCCCGCAACTGCCGGATGGTGTCGACGGTAGTCGCCGCCAGGTCGGCGGGGAGGAAGTTGTCGAACACGTTGACCGGAGTCGCCAGTATCTCACCCAGGTGGCTGTCCTCGCGCCGGACGTAGTACCGATTCAGCCCGTCGAAGATGGCGAACTGATAGTCGGCCGCCAGCAGGATCGGCTCCCACCGATCATGGACCGAAGTGGTCGTGAGCGGCTGGGTCGCCTCGACGACCACCACCCGCGGCCGCCAGCGGCCCCAGTCGTTGCTCAGCAGCACCTGCCGTTCGTGCCCCTCGACATCGACGGATAGGAAGTCGATGGTCGGCGGTTGCACCTCGGCCAGCAGGTCGCGGAGCGGGCGGACCGGCACCGTCCGCGTCACCATGCCGGCACGCAGATCGGCAGGCAGATGGTCGTGGTTCGCTTCGAGCGTGGTCAGCCCGTTGGCGGCGGGGAACTCGTACAGCTCCATCGTGCCCGGCTCGGTGGACACGGCCACGTTCAGGTTGATGTCGCGCGGGCGGGTCGCCTGGAGCTTGTGAAAGATGGCGGCCGGCTCGATGTTGAGGCCCCGCCAGCCGTGTTCGTAGAAGTGGCGGGTGAGCGAACAGATCTCCGGGTCGTTCGCCCCGACGTCAACGTAGAAGCCGTGTTCGACCTCGGCGAAGGCGCGCTCCAGCAACACGTCTTCACGATTCTGAGCGTAACTGATCATTGGTTTTGGACGTGGCATGACGAAACCCTCGCGGCGAATCGGCTCTCCAGGCGTGCTGTGTGTAGCCGACCGAGGGGACGTTTTCAAGCGGACCTGACCGCCCGATGCGCCCATTCGATGCGGTCAACCCGTCTTGATCGGCCGGCGGCTGGAGTGATAAGAGGAAGTGGCGGTCGGCCGCCCCGGAGGGCGGCGAGCACGCAGCAGTCGAACGATGGGGGCGTGCATGGAAGCGGATGCCGTTTCGGAACGAACGTTGTGGGTCGACGTCACCACGCTGGTCGGCTGGCAGGGCAACCCGACCGGGATTGTCCGCACGGTCAGCCAGATGGTGCCGCACCTGCTCGCCGACGATCGCGTCTGCGTCCGCCTGTGCCGCTACGATCGCTGGTTAGGCGCCTACCTGCGGGTCGAGCCGTCCGAGTTGGCGCCAGCCGCTCCGCCGAAGCCGCCGGGATGGACCGGACGCCTCGTTCGGCTCGCCCTGGTGCCGTGGCTTGCCTTCGTGTCCGTACTGCCCCGATCGCTGCGAGAGGCGGCGTGGCACCAGGCGCAGGCGCTCGGCTGGCTGGTCCACCTGCTGCGCTCGGTCGTCTACCGGGCGACCGCCTGGGCAGTCGTGCCGATCCGGCGTGCGGCGGCCGAGCGCCGCTACCGGACGCGGTGGGCCGGGGCGATGGTCCCCTTTGCGCCGGGCGACGTGCTGTTCGTCGCCGGCGCCGGGTGGGGCGATGCGACCGCGACCGACCTGTGCCAACGGCTGCGCCAGGAACAGTCCGTCCGGGTGGTGACCCTGGTATACGACATCACCCCGATCCGCCAGCAGCTCTATTGCCGGGACGACTTTTGCGCTGCGTTCACGGCATGGCTCCCCCGGCTGTGCGCCAGCGCCGACCTGATCCTGACCATCTCGGAACACTCCCGCCAGGATCTGCGGAACTATGGCCGTGAGGTCGGGCTGGCGGTTCCTCCGGTGGAGGTGATCCGTCTGGGAGACGAGCCAGGCCTGGGCGGCGAGGCGGCCCCGGCGGAACTGGCCGCCGGTCAGCCGTTCGCCCTGTTCGTCAGCTCGATCCTGCCCCACAAGAACCACCGCCTGCTGTTGCAGGTCTGGCGACGCCTGCTCGAGCGGCAGGGCGAGCGGACGCCGACGCTGGTGCTGGCGGGCGGGCTGGGCTGGCGCGCCGAGGAAGTGTCGGCGTGGCTGGCGACCGACCCGCGGCTGCACGGCCGGGTGGTCCACCTGTCGCACGTCGACGACCGGCAGCTGCGCTGGCTGTACCGGCACTGCCTGTTCACCCTCTACCCGTCGCTGTACGAGGGGTGGGGTCTGCCGGTGGCCGAGAGCTTGATGTACGGCAAGTATTGTGTCAGCTCGAACGCCAGCTCGCTGCCGGAGGTGGGCGGCGACCTGGTCGATTACCACGACCCCCTGGACGGCGTCGAGCTGCTGCGGCTGGTCGAGCGCGCCCTGTTCGAGCCGGGGCTGCTGACGGCCCGCGAGACGCGCATTCGCAATGAGTATCGCATTACTTCGTGGAAGGAATGCGCAGGACAGACGCTCGACCTGATCGACCGGCACAGCCCGGTGATGCGGCGGGCGGCGGCGCAGGCGGCGTGAGCAGGCGGGCACGCCAATTCGAGGGGGGGCCATGCCTGATCGCTGGTACACATCGCCGTGGTTCCGCCGGGTGACGTTGGCGCTGGGCGGACTGTTCCTCGTCGGTTTCGGCGTGGATGCCGTTCTCTTCAAGGACAACGACTTCCTGTGGCACTGGGTCGCCGGGCATCGCTACCTGGCCGGCGACGTCGAGCGGATGCGCGGCGAGTGGTATCTGCTCGGGCGGTTCCTGTTCAACGGGCTGATCGCCCTGGCCCCGTACTTCGTCGCTCGCGGCTTGACGTTGCTGGCGGCCGTGTGCGGACTGGCGGCGTCGGTGCAGATGATGCGACAGATGGCCGGCGCGACGATGCCGCTCGACGACCGCCGGGCGTATGCGGTGGCGGCGTTCTCGTTCCTGCTGCTGGCCCCGCACTTCTCGCGCGACCTGCAGGAGTGCGGCCTGCACATCCTGTTTCTGACGATGCTGGTGGCGGCCGGCTACTTCCTCTGGTGCGGCCGGTCGCTGGCGGCCGGGGCGTGGCTTGGGGTGGCGATCTGCTACAAGACGACGGCACTGTTGTTTCTGCCGGTGCTGGTGTGGAAGCGGCGGTGGACGGCGGCGGCGGCGACCGTCGTGGCGGTCGTGGCGCTCAACCTGCTGCCCACCATCCACCTCGGCTGGGACGCCTCGGCGTTTTGCCACCGGCGGTGCTGGGACTGCTTCCGGGCCAGCTCGGCGGCCGACATCGCGCACAACCCGGTGGAGGGGCCGAACCCGAAGAACCAGGGGTTGATGCCGGCGTTCGCTCGCTATTTGCAGACGTTCCCACCCGGTCACCCGCTCTACCAGGAGCACCCGGCGTTCGTGCAGTTTGGCAACCTGGACGCGGCGGCGGCGAAGCGGGTCGCCAAAAGCTGTCTGCTGCTGATCGCCGCGTTCGTCGCCTGGCGGATGTGGGGCGCGTGGTCGCCGCGGGCGGCGGACCTGCCGTGGCAGTGGGGCGCCACCGCCATCTTCGCCGCCCTGCTGTCGCCGATGTGCTGGCGGCAGCACCTGATCGCCGCCTGGCCGATTCTCTACCTGATGCTGTGGTCGCTGCTGCGCCAGGCGGAGGCGCCGCGCTGGCGCTGGGCGCTGCTGCTCGGCTCGGCGGCGCTGTTGTGGCTGCCGCAGCGCGAGGTGATGGGACGCGACCTGTCGCTCCTGTTCATGAACATGAAGGTCGACACGCTGGTCTTCCTCGGCTGGAGCGTCGCCGCCCTGCTCCACCGACCGCCGTCGTCGGCCGCCCCATCGCTCGGGCGGGTCGAAGACGGCCTGCCGGCGGAGTGTTCCGCCGCGGCGTGAACCGGCGAGTGTTTTAGCCCCCGGTGAATACACCGGGGGTGAGTGCGTGTCGACGACCTCCCAGGGGGCGATCTTCCACAGCCCCCGTGTGATCACGTGCGTGCGTGTCGACGACCTCCCAGGGGGACCCGCATCTGCCCCCGGGTTTCCAGGGCGACCCGCATCCGCCCCCGGTGTGTTCTCCGGGGGCTACAAACGGGGCTTTCGCGGGTTACGGCCGACCGGGGAAGCCGGGGAAACCGGGGGGCGGGGCGAACGGCGCTGGCCGCGACTCGCGCAGCTTCTTCCACTCGGCCCGCTGCTCGGGGGTGAGCAACGACTCGACCTTGGCGTCGACCTCGCGCTGCAGCGCCGACAGCCGCGTCTTTTGCTCGGCGGTGAGCTTCAGTCGGTTCTGGGCCGGTTCGGGCAGGAGTTCGCCAAGTCGCGCTTGCGGCGGTGGGCCGAATCCGCCGGGCGGGCCAAATCCACCCGGAGGGCCGAACCCGCCGGGCGGGCCGAATCCGAACGGCCGCGGCACGAAACCCTCCTTCTTGCCCGCCAGCTGGTCCGCCACCGACGCGGTGCGCCGCTCGATGAATTTGCGCGTCGGCAGCGACCCGCCGAATGCCCCGCCGCCGAACGGCCCCATGCCCGGCCCGGCGTTCTCCTTGCGCGCAGATGCGGCGCGGGCGTCGCGGGCGAGCGGCTCCTTGATCGCCTGTTCGATCGCGTTCCACTCCTTGAACAGCCGCTCACGGGCAAACGGGCCGGCCGCCAGCTCTCGCAGTACCGCCTGATACCGCGCCTCGATCGGCTTGATCGCCAGCAGCCGGTCAATCAGCTTGTTGTCCCCCGAGTGCGGGTGCTTGAGGCTCAGGTCGACCTGCTGTTCCGGCATGCCGGCGGCCGGCCAGGTGGCGAGCGACAGGTCCAGGTCCCACGGGATGAAGACGAAGCGATCGGTGGCTGGCACGAGGTAGAGATAGAAATTGTGGCCGAAGCCGAGGTAACTGTCGAGGTTCGCCAGCAGGGCGTTCGCCGCCAGGAAGCGCAGGAACGCATCGACGTCCAAATAGGTGCCAATCTGCTTCTCGAACCGCTCGTCCGACTCCCGCTCGATCAACCGCGTGAACTCGATCAGCCGGCGCTTCTGGGCGGCGGTCGGCTCGTCGCGCGGCCGATACTTCTGCTCGTAGGCCGGCCAGTTATCGCCCAGGTGCTGCAGCCCGCCCTGCAAACCTTCCGGTTTGAGCAACAGGCCCTTGCCGCTCTTGAAATGGCGGGCGAGGAACCCCTTGTCGACCTGTTCGACGACGGTGTACAGGCCGACGTGCTCGCGGTCGTACTTCTCCGGCACGGTCAGCGTTAGCTCAGCGAAGGCGGTTCGCGGCGCTGGCACCCCGGCGGCCCGGAAGAAGGCGTAGGAGAACGCCTCGCGACCGCGGGTCGGGTCGGCGACCCCGCTGTGCAGGTTGAGCTTCTTCAGCCCGTCGAGCTTCTGCGTCGGCTCATGGCGGTCGAGGTCGATCTTGAGCGACTTGCGCAGCGACTGGGCGGCCGCCACGAAGGTGTAGTTCCCCTTGTAACGGAGGCCGACGGTGCGGTACGTCGTGTCGGCGACGGTGAGGTCGGCCTTCGCCCACGGGTACTCGATGCCGAACGTACTGCGGTGTGCGTCGGCGGACCGGGCCGGCGGGGCACCGGGCGGCCCCCCGAAGCCGCCGGGGAACCCCATTCGGCCGCCCGCCGGTTGCAGCCGGGTATACTCCTTGCCGTCGAACCGCAGGTGGAACGCATGGACCTTCGTCGGCCCGAACACGGCGTCGCCGGCCTCCGCCTTGCCGCGGGCGAACGCCCCGGCCGGGACGCCGAGGTGGACCACGGCGCCGCAACCGAGCAGCGACACGAAAAGGATGCTCTCGCGCATGAATCGGCCTCTGGGGAAGGGAGTGGCACCAAGATATCTACGCAACGATGAGAGTATGGTGAAGGCGGAACCCGGCCGATAGTCTACCTTGACCGATCCTCCCCGGCCGGAGTACATTCCGCACCGCAGGCGCGGCGACGGTTCGTCCGTTCCCACGGCGCACTCTCGACGAGAAGGATTCCCATGGCGAAAGTGCTGGTGACGGGTGGGTGCGGGTTCATCGGCAGCAACTTCATTCATCACCTGCTGCGCGACGGGGCGGATGTGGCCGTCGTCAACTTCGACGCGCTCACCTACGCCGGCAATCTCGCCAACCTCGCCGCGGTGGCGTCCGACCCGCGCTATCGCTTCGTCAAGGGCGACATCACCGATCGCGAGGCGGTCCGCGCGGCGTTCGCTCAGGGAGTGACGTCGGTCGTCCATTTCGCCGCCGAGAGCCACGTCGACCGCAGTATTCTCGACTCGACGCCGTTCGTCCGCACCAACGTGCTGGGCACGCAGATCCTGCTCGACGCCGCCCGCGAGTTCAAGGTGGAGCGGTTCGTCCACGTCTCGACCGACGAGGTTTACGGCAGCCTGGGGCCAACCGGCGCCTTTACCGAGACGACGCCGCTGGCGCCGAACAGCCCCTATGCCGCCAGCAAGGCAGCGTCGGACATGCTCGCCCTGGCCTGCCACCACACCCACGGCCTGCCGGTGGTGGTCACGCGCTGCTCGAACAACTACGGTCCGTACCAGTTCCCCGAGAAGCTGATCCCGCTGTTCATCAAGAACCTGCTGGAAGATCGGCCGGTGCCGGTGTATGGCGATGGCCAGCAGGTCCGCGACTGGATCCACGTCCGCGACCACTGCGCCGCCGTGGAGCTGGTGTGGCGGAACGGCAAGCCGGGCGAGGTGTACAACATCGGCGGCCGGAGCGAGCGAGCCAACCTGACGTTGACGTACCTGCTGCTCGACCTGCTGGGCAAGCCGCGAACGCTCATCCGCCACGTCACCGACCGGCCCGGCCACGATCGCCGCTACGCCATCGATTGCGCCAAGATCGAACGCGAACTGGGCTGGCAGCCGCAGGTGGGGTTCGAGGCCGGCCTGGCTGACACGGTCGCCTGGTATCGGGCCAACCAGGAGTGGGTGCAGGCCGTCTGCTCCGGGGAGTACCAGCACTACTACCAGCGGCAGTACGGCGGGTCGGCTGCCTGAGTTGCGGCACAAGGATGGCGGACGACACGCGACGGGTGACGAAAGGATGCGTCTCCATGTTCACACAGGCGTTGCACGGAGTGGCCGGCTACCTGCACTCGATCTGGGAGTACCGCTACTTCTGGTTCTCGCTGGTGCAGGCGGAGCTGCGCCGCCGCTACCGGCGATCGGTCCTCGGGCTGGGCTGGTCGATGCTCCAGCCGCTGGCGATGACGGTGGTGCTGGCGCTGGTGTATCGTAAGATCTTTAATATCTCGTTCTGGAACTTCGCGCCGATGCTGCTGACCGGCCTGGGATTCTGGACGATGTTCACCCAGATCGTGCTGCAGGGTTGTAACTGCCTGGTGGTGGCGGAGCCGTATCTTCGTCAGCAACCGCTGCCGGTGGCGATCTTTCCGCTCCGCACCACGCTGACAGTCGGGTTCCATTTCCTGGTGTCGTTGGCGGTGGCGCTGGGGTTCGTGGTGTGCTTCAAGGGGGTGCCGCCGATCGGCCCGCTACTCACCCTTCTCCCAGCGCTGGCGCTGCTGTTCGCGTTCGGGTGGGCGGTGGCGGTGGTGACCAGCTTCGTCCACGTCTACTTCCCCGACACGCAGCACATCGCCGAGGTCGGGCTGCAAGCGCTGATGTTCCTGACGCCGGTGATGTACCCGCCGGAGCTGCTGCGGACCAACGGCCTGGAGTTCCTGCTGCGGGTGAATCCGCTGGCGCTGCTGCTGGAGCTGATCCGCGCCCCGATCATCCAGGGCGCGTACCCCGACCCGGTCAATTTCGGGCTGATGCTGGGGTTTGTGGGGGCACTCGCCGCCCTGGCGACGTGGACGGTGGCCAAGTTCGAGGAACGGCTCATCTTCGCCCTCTGAGCCGACCCTGCGGGAGAAGGACGCGATCATGGAGCGGATCTACCTCGAAGACATCCACCTGACGTTTCTGCCGGGCAACCGCGGCGCCCGGTCGTTGAAGGACTTTGTGCTGGCGCGGCTGCGGAAGCAGGCGGTCCCGTGTCAACGGCAAGTGCTGGCGCTGCGCGGCGTGAGCTTTTCAGTCCACGACGGCGAGCGGCTGGGCATCGTCGGTCACAACGGGGCAGGGAAAAGCTCGCTGCTGCGCCTGCTCGCCGGGGTGTATCAGCCGACCGCCGGAGTGCGGCGGGTGGCCGGCCGCATCAGCTCGCTGTTCGAGCTGCACCTGGGATTCGAGCAGGAGGCGACCGGATGGGAGAACATCCGCTATCGCGGCTACCTGCAGAAAGAAAGCCCGGCGTCGATCGAGGAGAAGATGCAGGAGATCGCCGAGTTCAGCGAGCTGGGGCCGGCCCTCGATCTGCCGATTCGCTATTACTCGAGCGGCATGCTGGTGCGGCTGGCGTTTTCGATTGCCACCTCGGTGAACCCGGAGATCCTGCTGCTCGACGAGGTGCTGGCGGCCGGCGACCTGGCGTTCGTCGAGAAGTCGCGGCAGCGGATTCGCCAGCTGATGGCGCGGGCGCGGGCGATCGTACTGGTCAGCCACGACCTGAAGACGCTGCGGACCATGTGCGATCGGGTGCTGTGGCTGGACCACGGCCAGATACGGCAGATCGGCCCGACCGACGCCACCATCGACGCCTACGAGGCGTACATGAAGGCGCGGGTGCCCGGCCGGACGGCCGCATGAGCTAGCCGGCCACCTTTCCCCAGTTGCGCAGGTTGACGCTCGGGCGGGGACCAATACCCTGGCAGGTGGATCTTCCCGCCATGGATTCCCACCCCGAGACGACCATGAAATCCACCTCGCGATCCCCCCATGTCGATGAAGCCGACCTGAAAGCGGCCGAGCAGCTGGCCCGCTCGTACCGGCTGATGACCGAGCAGCTCGGCCGTGTCATCGTCGGCCAGCAAGAGGTACTCAAGCAGGTGCTGATTGCCCTGTTCTGCCAGGGGCACTGCATCCTCGAAGGAGTACCGGGGCTGGCCAAGACGCTCATGATCGCCAGCATTGCCCAGCTGCTGTCGCTCGACTTCCGCCGCATCCAGTTCACCCCCGACCTGATGCCGTCGGACATCACCGGCACCGAGCTGCTGGAGGAAGAAGAAGGCACCGGCCGCCGGCAGCTGCGCTTCGTCAAGGGGCCGATCTTCGGCAACATCATCCTCGGCGACGAGATCAACCGCACCCCGCCCAAGACCCAGTCGGCACTGCTCCAGGCGATGCAGGAGTACAAGGTGACCGCGGCCGGCACCGACTACACTCTCGACCGGCCGTTCCTCGTGCTCGGCACCCAGAACCCGATCGAGCAGGAGGGCACCTACCCGCTGCCCGAGGCGCAGCTCGATCGCTTCATGTTCAAGGTGCTGATCGACTACCCGACGCTGGAAGAAGAAATCACCATCGCCGAGACGACCACGTCCGGCGAGCCGGCGCGGATCGAGCCGGTACTCGACAAGGCGGCCATCCAGGCGCTGCAGCGGACCGTCCGCAAGGTGCTGGTCGGGCGATCAGTAACCACTTACGCGGTGGAGCTGGTACGCGCGACCCGGCCGAACACCGACGCGGCGCCGGACTTCGTCAAGAAGTACCTGACCTACGGCGCCGGCCCGCGTGCCAGCCAGGCGCTGCTGCTCGGCGCCAAGGCGCACGCCCTGCTCGACGGCCGCGTCCATGTATCGACCGACGACATCCGCTATGTCGCCCGGCCGGTGATGCGACACCGGCTGGCGACCAGCTTCCGCGCCGACAGCGACGGCGTGAAGCCGGACCACATCGTCGAGAAGCTGTTCACTGTCATCCGCGAGCCGATGGACCGCTGACCCTGGAGGTCTTATGAGTCAGCGTTACTTCGACCCGGACGGACTGGCGCGGGTCGGCAATCTGGAACTGGTGGCCCGGCAGGTGGTCGAGGGGTTCCTCACCGGCCGCCATCGCAGCCCGTACCACGGGTTTTCGGTCGAGTACCTCGACCATCGCCAGTACTCCCCCGGCGACGACCTCCGCAGCATCGACTGGAAGGTGCTCGCCCGCACCGACAAGTACCACGTCAAGCTGTTCGAGGACGAAACCAACCTGCGGGCGCACATCCTCCTCGACTGCTCGCGGTCGATGAGCTACACCAGCGACGAGCGCAAATTCCCGACCAAGCTGGCTTATGGCAGCCTGCTGGCGGCGGCGCTGGCGCACCTGATGCTGCACCAGAAGGACGCCGTCGGGCTGGTGCTGTTCGACAGCGAGGTGCGGCAGCACCTGCCGCCCAAGGCGCGGCCGACGCAGTTCCGTCAAATCCTCGAACTGCTCGATCACTCGATGAGCCACGAGGACACCGACGTCGGCGCCGTGCTGCACGACATCGCCGAGCGCATCCCGCGCCGCGGCCTCGTCATCGTCATCAGCGACCTGATCGACGACGAGGCCGGCATCGCCAGCGGCCTGCAGCACTTCCGCCACAACCGCCACGAGGTGATCGTCTTTCACCTGATGGACGACGCCGAGCTGACGTTCCCCTTCGACCGGCTGACCCGGTTCAAGGACATCGAGGGCGTCGGCCGGCTAACCGCCAACCCGAAGGCGCTGCGCGAGCGCTACCTGGCGCGGATTCACACCTTCCTCGAAAACCTGAAGACGATCTGCTACGAGCGGAACGTCAGCTACGAGCTGGCCTGCACCAACCAGCCGTATGACCAGTTCCTCGCCGCCTACCTGGAGAAGCGGTCGCGGCTGGGGTGAGGACGCGAGCGAAGTGAAACGAACCGACCGCGGGGGCAGCACGATGACTACCCCCGCGGTCGGTTTGGCGTTGTATTGGGCGCGAGTTACTTGGGCGCCCCGCGCTGCTTCTCGAACCAGGCGTGCTCCGGCCGCTTCAGGATGTCGTTGACGACCTGAAGCACCTTGTCGGCCTGCTCCTTCTTGCCATGCTCGGAGGCGTGCTTGCAGATCTCACGCGCCTGCGGGATGAACTTGGTATAGAAGCGATCGGCGACCTCATAAGTGCCGTGCCAGTGAGCGTAGTCCGGCGCCATCATCGAAGCACCGTGCCGTGCCCGCCGACCCTCGTGGTGCCAGAGGAAGTACCACGACCACTCGATCTCCTCGTCGAACTCCTGCTTCGTCAGCAGTTCCTGCTTGCGCAGCTCGCCCATGATCTTCTGACCGGGCTTGGCGAACTTCTCGTTGTACAGGATGACGAAATCGTCGTACTGCTTGTAGAACGAGTTGACGTAGTCGGGCGTGTGGCAGTGGCTGCAGACGTCTTTCATCCGCGTCCGCTTGGCCTCGGCGGTGTCGACGATTTTCTCGCGACGCAGGGCCGGGTCGGTTTCGGTGACGACCTTGTGCTTGGTGTCAGTGTCCATGACCAGGCTCACCGGCGGGCGGTTGGTCCACGAGATGCGCTCGCCCGGATCGTGGGTGACCTTGCCGCCGTTGCGGGTGTGACCGGACATGTGGCAGGTGGCACAGGTCGGCGCCTGCGAGTAATCCTTACCCAGAACCCACTTGGAGGCGTCGAGGTTCATCTTTTCGCGCAGGTCGCGGAAGGCCACGCCGTGCTTGGACTCGTCGTAGACCTCCTTTTGCGGGTGGTCCGGCCCAAGATGGCACTTGCCGCAGTTCTCCGGCTGCCGTGCTCGCCGCGGCGAGAAGTCGTGGCGGCTGTGGCATGCCGAGCAGCTGCCCTTGGAACCGTCGAGGTTGAGCCGGCCGATGCCGGTGTTCGGCCAGGTGCTCTGGTTGAACATCGGCTTCCCGTCCTGCGACTTCTTGATCCGCGCGACCACCTCGACCTTCGGCTTGCCGTTGGCGTCGGGCTTCAGATCGTCGACCGTCACCACCCCGCCGTCGGTGGTCTGCAGCCCGACCTTGCTGCCGTGACACTGCTGGCAGCCGGTGAAGGCCGCCGCCATGCCATTGACCATGGTCACGTCAGTCTTGCCGGGCGTGGGGCTGTGCGGATTGAACGGCGCCCGCGCACCTTCCACGATCTCCGCCAGGAAGTTGTCCAGCGACGCCAGGATGTTGCCCGCGTCGGCGTGATGGCTGTGAGCGAACTCGTTCGCCTCGGTCGGATGACAGCGCGAGCAGTCCCGCGGCGTCACCACGGTGGCGATGGTTGCGCCGTAGTGGGTGAACGCATCGGCATCCGAGGCGTCGGCCTGGTGGCAATCGACGCAGCCGACGCCCTTGCGGGCGTGCGTGCTGCCGGTCCAGTGGGCGACGATGGCCGGGTTGCTCTGCTGATGGCACTCGACGCATTGCTTCGAGCTGGCCGGGATGATGGCGTGGCCGCCGTCGACCCCAGCCTCGCTGCGCTTGCGCAGCACCTCCATCCACTGGACCAGGATCAACGACACCAGGAACAGGCCGCCCAGGAGGGCGATGATCCACCGTTTCGTTTCAAGACGCATCGTCGATATCCTTTGATGCAGGTGACCTCAGTGTTTCACCACCGCTTCCCAGGTCGTCAGTCCCACGATGGCCAGCACGGCGGCGATGCCAATCCACACGCTCAGCTCGCTACGGGGACGGACCCGGCGAATGGCCGCATCGATGAACGGCCAGACGAACATCAGGCACAGAATGAAGCCAATGCTCAGCACGGCTGCAGTGCCGGAGAACAGTTTCAGCCAGCGGAACATGACGTAGAAGAACCACTCCGGCTTGATCACTTCCGGCGTCGTCAACGGGTCGGCGCGCGGCCCCATGCTGGCCGGCAGGAGCGTGGCCAGGGCGCTGAGCACGAGCATCAGCACCAGCCCGATGATGATCTCGGTGTACAGGTGGTCGGGGAAGAAGTTGTAATGCCCCGGTCCCTCCTTGGTCTCGTCGCTGAACTTCAATTCGGACACCCCGTGCAGGCGAATCATCAGGATGTGAACACCGACCAGCAGAATAATCGTCACCGGCATGACGGCGGCATGGAGGATGTAGAAGCGCGACAGGGTGTGCTGGTTGTAGCTCTCCCCGCCAAGGAATAAGCGCTTACCCAGTCCGCCCACGGCCGGGACGTTGTCAGCGATGTTGGCACCGACGGTGGCGCCCCAGAAGCTGAGCTGTTCGTAGACCAGGCAGTAGCCGGTGAAGCCAGTGAGCAGGGTACACATCAGCAGGCACATGCCGATGACCCAGTTCAGTTCGCGCGGCTTGCGGTAGGCGCCGGTGAAGAAGACGCGCATCTGGTGCAGGATCACCGCCGCGATCATCAGCGTCGCCGCCCACTTGTGCAGGCTGCGGAAATACCAGCCAAAGGCGACCTCGTCGGTAATGTACTGGACGGAGTCGTACGCCGTGCTGGGCGACGGCTGGTAATAGATGGCCAGCAGGATTCCGGTGCAGATCTGAACGACGAACAGGTACGCCGGCGTTCCGCCCAGGCAGAACCACCATCGCTTCAGGTGGTTGGGCACCGGCTCGTTCGTCATCTCCTGCAACTGGGCGAGGTGGAGCGGAAACCGCTCGCGCACCCAGGTACGCACGATACCCATGAGTTTCCCTCTTGCCGGTTACAGTTTCTCGACTGGAACCTCGATGTAGAGCAGGCCGTTCTCGACCTTCAGGGGATAGTTGGCCAGCGACTGGCCGACCTCCGCCGGCGGGCCTTCGATCGCCTTGCCCTCGGGCGTGAAGACGCCGTTGTGACACGGGCAGAAGAAGCGCTGGTTGTGCGCCTCCCAGTGGACCTGACAGCCCAGGTGGGGGCAGGTGCTCGACAGGGCCAGGAAGTCGTCCGGCGTGTCGCCCTCCCCCCGTCGGGTGATGGTGACGGCGTGGCCAGTCGGACTGCGATAGGCGAACCCCTGGCCCTGGCCGAGCCGGTTCACCTCGGTGACGAAGAGCCACGCCCGTTGCTGCGGCTTGGCCGGATACAGGTAGCGGGCCGCCATCACGCCAAGCGTGCCATAACTGGCCAGGACGCCGCCGGCCATCAGCACGGTGGACGTCTGCGCCAGAAACCCGCGCCGATCTTCCTCCTGGGGTTCATCGGCGGGTCGAGGAGGGGCCGGTTCCGACATGGCAAGTCCTCGTAAGGATAGCGGAGTGTCAACCTGGACTATTGCGGCAGCCAATACTGCATTCTGCATAGCACAGCCGGACAGGGCTGCCGTGCCGGGGGGCCTGTCCGTGCTGTCGTACTCAGGCGTGTCGATGCCGGGGGGCAAGCGGCCGCGTGCGAGGCGATGTCGAGTGGCGTCGCGGCCGGGTGGCCCGGGCTGGACACCTCAATCCTGCAGCACCCTGGCACGGCGACCGCTGGATCGAGCCATCCGGATACTGTTGTAGGGAAGCAGCCGCGCGGCTTCCAGACCTGTCCACTTTTCCGTCCCCGTGGCGGGTCGGTAGAGTAGCAGCGGGATGACCGGCGGCTGACTGGACATCCCCGGTTCGCCCCCTGCCATGAAGGATTGACCCGCCATGCGCACTACCCGCCACCCATTGCGAACCACTGCCCTGTTGCTTGGCCTTGCCGTGGCCGGGACGGTCATCCCCGCCGCCGACCCGCCGCCGAGTCGCGACGCGGTGCTCGCCGCCCTGCGGCCTTACGACGGCCCGTCGGTCAAGGGCGTCGACACGTCCACCCTGACCGGCAAGGTGACGTGCGGCTACCAGGGCTGGTTCACCACTCCCGACGACGGCGCCGGCCTGGGCTGGCGGCACTACGGGCGTCGCGGACAATTTCGACCCGGAAATGCAAACATCGACCTGTGGCCGGACACCAGCGAGCTGGCCGACGACGAAAAGGTCGCCACCGCGTTTCGCCACGCCGACGGGCGAACCGCGTATGTGTTCAGCGCGCACAACCGCCCGACCGTGCTTCGCCATTTCCGCTGGATGCAGGAGTACGGCATCGATGTCGCGTTCGTGCAACGGTTCGCCGTCGAGACGTTCGACCCGCGCAACCTGCGGCACTGCAACACAGTGCTCAGTCACTGCCGCGAGGGAGCCAACCGCACCGGCCGCGGCTACGCCGTCATGTACGACCTGAGCGGGCTGCGCGAGGGCGGCACGAAACAGGTGATCGCCGACTGGAAGGCGCTGCGCGATCGGATGAAGATTGGCAAGGATAAAAACGATCCGGCTTACCTTCGACACCAAAACAAGCCGGTGGTCGCCGTCTGGGGGATCGGCTTCAACGACGGCCGTCGCTACACCCTGGCCGGGTGCGAGCAACTGATCGACTTCCTTGCCCACGACCCGGAGTACGGCGGGTGCGCCGTCATGGTGGGGGTGCCGACCGGCTGGCGAACGCTCGACACCGACGCCGTTCGCGATAAGGAATTACTCCGAATCGTCGGCAAGGCGGACATCGTCAGCCCGTGGACGGTCGGCCGCTACGCCACGCTGCCGCAGGTGGACGGGCACGCGCGGCGGCGGTGGGAACCGGACCAGCGGTGGTGCAACGAGCGGGGCAAGGCGTACCTGCCGGTCGTCTTTCCGGGGTTCAGCTGGCACAACATGAGGCCCGCGTCGCCGCTCGACCAGATCCCGCGACAAAAGGGGCGGTTCCTGTGGAAGCAGTATGTTGCGGCGAAGGCCGCCGGCGCGACGATGATCTACCAGGCGATGTTCGACGAGATGGACGAGGGCACCGCCATCTTCAAATGCACCGACGACCCGCCGGTCGGGGCGAGCCAGTTCCTGACGCTCGACGGGCTGCCGAGCGACCACTACCTGTGGCTGACCGGCATGGGCGGTAAGCTGCTGCGCGGCGAGATACCCGCCTCCGCCGACCCACCGGCGCGGCCGGTCAAGTCGCGCTGAGGCTCAGGCGTCGTCCGGGATGTACCAGATGCAGAGCGTCACATGAGCGCCGGTGCCCTGCCGCATGCTCTCGGACTGGGTGATCTCGACGATCTGCCCCTGGATGGTGGCGAGCCACCGATTGATGTGGTCCTCGTGCTGCGGCTCGACCACCGTCTCGCCGCGGCCGCTGACGAACGTGAACACCTTCACCCGTTCCTGCATGGTCGGCTCCTTCGCCAACGGTCCGATGGGGTGGGGCGCCTGGCAGCGGCCTCGTCGGGCGAACCGTGCCCGCGTCTGCGGGGATTGTATGCCGGCGCCGGTCAGCCGGTATCCTGGCCTCAGCAGGGGGCGCCGTCCAGCGCCGGTTTGCCCGCACCACGCGGGAACCCCGCCCTCACCTGCTCCCGCTCGCCCCGGTGGCTGCCATTTGCTACCTTATTCGGACTGGGCATCATCGGCCAGTTCGCCCTGCGGTCACTGCTCGCCGCCGGCGCCGCGCCAGTCGTCGGCGTCGACGCCGTCGCCATGCACGCCCTGCCTGCCCTCGCCGCCGGCGCTCACCACGTCATCGACCCGACGGCGGGCGACACCCGGCAGCAGCTGAGCGACTTCCTGAAAGCCCGCGGCGCCGAGATCGTCGCCGACGCCACCGGCGTACCGGACGCCGTGCCGACCGCCATGAGCCTGGCGTGCGACGGCGGGCAGGTGGTGGTGGTCGGCAGTCCGCGCGGCAAGGCGAAGGAGGTCAACTTCTACGACGACCTGCATCGCCGCTACATCGAGGTGACCGGCGCGCACGGCAACATGCTGTTCGAGCCGGCGCACACCCGCCTGGCCGGCGCCTGGGGCATCGACAAGGCGCAGCACTGGTTGCTGTCCGCGCTGCACACCGGGCGGCTCAGCCTCGACGGCCTGATCACCCACCGCATCACCCCGGAGGGACTGGGCGACGCCTACGAGGGGCTGCTCAAGCAGAAGGAAACGTATCTCGGCGTGACGATGCGCTGGAAGTGAGTCCGATGCTGTACGATGCGCTCCGCCTCGCTCTGCTCGTCGGCTCCGCGGTGCTGGCCGGCGGCATCAACACGATGGCCGGCGGCGGCGCATGCTCACCTTCCCGGCAGCGCTGCAATTCGGGCTGCTGTCGGCGGTGTGGGCCAATGCCACCAGCACCGTCGCCCTGGTGCCAGGGTCGCTGGCCGGCGCCTGGGGCTACCGTCGCGAGCTGGGCGAGGCCGGCTGGTGGGTACGGGTCTTGCTGGTGCCGAGCCTCCTCGGCGGAGTGCTCGGCTCGTGGCTGATGGTCTACTTTCCCGACTACTTCGGCCGGGCGGTGCCGTGGCTGCTGCTGACGGCGTCGCTGCTGTTCCTGTTCCAGCCGGCGATCGCGCGGCGTTTCCCGCCGCACCCCGAGCCGGGCCGTCGCCGCTGGTGGAGTCTGCCGCTGGTGCTGGCGTTCCAGCTCGTCGTCGCCGTCTATGGCGGATACTTCGGCGCCGGGATCGGTATCCTGATGATCTCGTCGCTCAGCCTGATGGGGGTGGGCGACATCCACCGCATCAACGCGGTGAAGACGCTGCTGGCGGCGGCCATCAACGGGGTGTCGGTGGTGATGTTCGTTGCCTACCGGGTGATCGACTGGCGGCTGGCGGTGCCGATGGCGATCGGGGCGATCATCGGCGGCTACGCCGGGGCGGCGGTGGCGCGGGTGCTGCCGCGGTGGGTGGTGCGCTGGTTCGTGATCGCCGTCGGGCTGTCGCTGGCGGCGTACTACTTCTGGAAGCAATCGGCCTGAGCGGAACCGCGGGGATGCGTTAAAATGACGGGCGTGGAACGCGCCCGCGAGGAGAAGACCGGATGTCCGCCGATCATGGCCCCGTCGTGCCCCGTTTGTCGATGCTCAAGTCGAAGCTGCACCGGCTGACGGTGACGCACGCCGACGTCGACTACGAGGGCAGCCTGACTCTCGACCGCACCCTGATGGACGCGGCGCACATTCTGCCGTGGGAAGAAGTCCATGTATGGAACGTGACGCGCGGAACGCGACTGCGGACCTACGCAATGGAGGCCGATCCGGGCACCGGCATCGTCTGCGTCAACGGGGCGGCGGCGCACCTGTGCAAGCCGGGCGACCTGATCATCGTCGCCACCTACACGCTGCTGGACGAGCACGCCGCCCGCCAGCACCGGCCGCGGATCGTGCTGGTCGGGGCGAACAACCGCATCACCCGCGCCAACGGCGAGATGATTCCCGGCCCACACCTGCGCACCGGCTGACCTGTTCCGGAGAAAACCGCTCGTGAAAATCGTCGATATTCGCGTCACCGGCCTGTCGGGCGGCACGGTGGATGGCGGCTGGCCGCAGGGCAACAAGCCGGAGGAAGACCTCAACACGCTGCTGGAGGTAGTCACCGACGACGGGCTGACCGGGCTGGGCAGCAGCATGACCAGCAAGGCGCTGGTGGCCGCTGGAGTGCAGCTGTTGCGACCGCACCTGATCGGCGAGCGGGCCGACGAGCCGGCGCGGGTGACGGAGAAGCTGCGGCAGAGCGCCTTCTGGCAGGGTCGCGGCGGCGCCGTCGAGCACGCCATCAGCGGCATCGACATCGCCCTGTGGGACCTGTTCGGCAAGGTCACGCAACAGCCGGTGTCGCGACTGCTGGGCGGCAACTACCGGACACGGGTGAAGCCTTACGGGTCGATCCTGTTCGACGAGCCGGGGCCGCTGCGCGAGACGCTTCTGGCGACGGTGGCGCGGGGGTTCAAGGCGATCAAGCTCGGCTGGCGACCGTTCGGCCGCCGCGACCGCCGCACCGACGAGCTGCTGGTCCGCACCGCGCGCGAGACGGTCGGCCACGACGTCGAGCTGATGGTCGACGCCGGCGGCAGTGAGCAGTTCTGGCCGCACGGCTACAAGTGGGCGCTGGAGACGGCGCGGATGCTGGCCGAGTACGACGTCGTCTGGTTCGAGGAGGCGCTGCCGCCGGACGACCTGGAGGGCTACATCGAGCTGCGACGGCACTCCCCGGTGCCGATCGCCACCGGCGAGGTGCTGACGCGACGACAGAGCTTTCGTCCGTTTTTGGAGCGACACGCGGTTGACATCATTCAGCCCGACGCCACCAAGTGCGGCGGGTTGACGGAGGCATGGCGGATCGCCTGGATGGCGTATGAGCACAACATTCAGTGGGTGCCGCACGGCTGGAACACCGCCATCGGGCTGGCCGCCGACCTGCACCTGAGCGCCGCGATGCCGGTGGCGCGCTACGTCGAGTACCTGACGCCGTCGCCGTACCTGGACGAGATCATCACGCAACCATTTCGGGTCGACGCCGAGGGATACCTGACGGTGCCCGACCGGCCGGGGCTGGGGATCGAGCTGAACCGGGAGGCGCTGAAGCGGTTCGGAGTCTAATGCCGGGGAGGAAAAGCGTCATGCCTCTGCGCGATCACTTCCGCCCGCCGCTCGACCATCAGACGTCGTGGGAAGGGTTCCACGCCGGTTGGCCGATGGTTATCGTTCAGCAGCTGCGTAAGCAGTTGCCCCCCGGCTATGTGGCCGAGCCGCGCGTCCATCTGGGGACGCAGGTCGAGATCGACATCGCGGCATTCGAGAAGGCATTGCCGCGGTCCGATTCTGCGACAGACGAGGGAAACGGCGGGGTGGCAACTGCCGTCTGGGCGCCGGCGCGGCCCAGTCTCGACGTCGAAACCACGCTACCTGACTACGACGAGTACGAGGTCCGGGTCTACGATGCGACGCGCGGCCGAACGCTGGTCGCCGCCATCGAGATCGTCAGCCCGGCCAACAAGGACCGGCCCGAACATCGCAACGTCTTCGTCGGCAAGTGCGCGGCGTTGCTGCAAAAGGGCGTGGCGGTCAGCATCGTCGACCTGGTGACCATCCGCCACTTCAACCTCTATGCCGAACTGCTGGCGTTCATCGGCCACGCCGATCCGACCTTCGGCGCGAACCCGCCGGATCTGTACGCGGCCTCGTGCCGGTGGGTGACGCAGCAGAAGCGCCCGCGGCTGCAAACGTGGTCGCACACGCTGACGCTCGGTCAGCCGCTGCCGACCCTGCCGCTGTGGCTGGCGGAGACCCGGGCCGTCCCGCTCGAGCTGGAGCGGAGCTACGAGCAGGCGTGTCACGACCTGTGGATCACCTGACACCGGCGGACCGCGACGCGAGGGCCGTTGGGCGGAAAAACCATAGAATCGCGAGCGTCCAGTCGTGCCACGAGAGTCGGAGATCGCCGCATGAGTGCTGATGCTACCTCTGTTCGATGTCGGGGAGTTCGCGGGGCGACGTTCGTCGAGACGGACACCCCTACGGCGATCCTGGCGGCCACGCGCGAACTGCTTGGCGCGATCGCCGAGGCGAACGGGATCGCCACCGCGGACATCGCCAGCGCCTTCTTCACCTCTACCGCCGACCTGCGGTCCGCCTTCCCGGCACGGGCGGCCCGCGAGCTGGGCTGGACCGACGTGCCGCTGCTAGGAGCGACGGAGGTGGACAACCCGAACGGCGCCGCCCGGTGTATTCGCGTACTGTTGCACTGGAATACTACGCGCCGGCAGGACGAGGTGATCCACGTCTATCTCCGCGGCTCCGATGTTATGCGCGCCCAGGATCCGCCCAGCCACCTGACCGCCCTGTCGCACCCGGCCGAGGTCGGCCACTGACGCCGCGCCAGGTGCTGGACGAGCGGCGGTGCCGGCGGTTTTTGCGCGAACATCTCGCGCTGCCCCGCCTCTATCCCTGTGGAGGCCGTGACGCAATTCGGAGCAAACGCCCGGAACGATTGTCACACCGGCCCGGTGCGAGCGTACAAGGAGGGGCGGCGATGATGCGACGAGACAAACGCCCGACGACCGACCGACGGCCGGGGTCGTGGCGTAACGGTAGCGTACGCGGCTTTTAACCGCGGAGGTGTGGGTTCGATTCCCTCCGACCCTACTCAATAAGCGATTACTCGACAGGCGAGTTGGAGGGTTCCATTCCCTCCGATGCTGACTGGCGGTCTTTGACAGTTCGTTGACCGATGATGCGGCCATGATGGTGCGGCAGCCTGCTGCCTTGCCATGGCAGACGTGTGGGTTCGACTCCCGCTGGCCGCTCTGGCGACCGTGCCCGACGACGATGGCATACAAACTTTAGCTCAATAAGAGCACCACACTACCATTGTGGAGGTTGCAGGCTCCAAACCTGCAAGTTTCTCGAAGGCCTTCGTGACTTGTACGGCGCCTCTTTCACACCGGCTGGCTTTTCACTCAACTTCCGCCGCACATCTGCCGATGCGCTTCCCGGTCACCCCACCGCGGAGGGCGTCGGCAATGTGCGGGCGGTACACCCTGATCACTTCGGCCGGCGACGTGTCCGCCACCTTCGCGGTGGCCGACGTGCCACCGCTCGTGCCGCGCTACAACGTGGCGCCAACGCAGCCGATCCTGATCGTCCGGCAGAGCGACGGCGCACGCCGCGCCGAACAGGCGCGCTGGGGGCTGACCCCGCCGTGGGCGACCGGCGGCCGACCGCTGATCAACGCTCGCGCCGACACCGTGGCGACCAAACCGGCGTTCCGGGCCGCGTTCCGCTCCCGCCGCTGCCTGGTGCCAGCCGACGGGTTCTATGAGTGGGAGACGATCGGCAAGAAGAAAGCGCCGAACCTGTTCGCCACCGGCGGACTGTTCGCCGTCGCCGGCCTGTACGACCACGCCAGCGATCCGGCCGCCTGCCTGATCACCACCGAGGCGAACCCACTGGTGGCCGCCGTCCACGACCGCATGCCGGTGATCCTGCCGCCCGAGGCGTGGGCCGCCTGGCTGAATCCGACGACCGACCCTGCCGCGCTACTGCCGCTGCTGGCCCCGTACCCGGCGGATCGCATGAGCCGCCGCAACGTGTCCGACGCAGTGAACAGCGCCCGCGTCGAAGGCCCGCGCTGCCACGAACCGCCCGTCGCCTCCCTGTTCGGATAACGCAACCGCCGGCCGTCGTTCGCCGGCGGATCGATGCCAGACTGGGGTGGTCGGGTCGCGACCGGGCCGGTATACTGCGTGTTTGTGTCATGGAATACCGTGTGCCTGTGAGAAACTGATGCCATTCCAGCAACTCGGCCTCGCTCCCTCCCTCGTTCAAAACGTCCTCGCGCTCGGATACACCGCCCCGACCCCCATCCAGACTCAGGCTATCCCCGTCGCCCGCTCCGGCCGTGACGTCGTCGCCACCGCGCAGACCGGCACCGGCAAGACCGCCGCGTTCCTGCTGCCGGTGCTCGACAAGTTGCTGGCCCGGCCGCACGGCGCCAGCGGCGCGCTGGTGTTGACGCCGACGCGCGAGCTGGCCCAGCAGATCTACACGGTGTTCCAGGGCCTCGCCGCCGGCACCCGGCTGAAGGCGGTGCTGGTCGTCGGTGGGGCGGCCATCGGACCGCAGGAGCGAGCGCTCCGTGCCGGCGTCGATCTGGTCGTCGCCACGCCCGGCCGGCTGCTCGCCCACCTCCGCGACGGGCGGGTGACGCTCAACGGCGTTCACACCCTCGTTCTCGACGAGGCCGACCAGATGTTCGACCTCGGGTTCTTCCCCGACATCAAGCGGATCCTGGCCCGGCTGCCCGGCCTGCGCCAGCGGCTACTGTTCTCTGCCACCATGCCGGCGGAGGTGGCGCAGCTGGCCCGCGGTATCCTGAACAAGCCGGCCGAGGTGGCGGTTGGCACTCAGGGAACAGCGGCCGGCACGGTGACGCAGACTGCCTACCCGGTGCCGGCGCTCCGCAAGCGGGCGCTGCTGGAGCACCTGCTCGAACAGCTGGAGGACCCGTCGGTGCTGGTATTCACCCGCACCCGCCGCGGCGCCCGCCGGCTGGCCCGGTCGCTGTACGAGTCCGGCCACGAGGTCGCCGAACTGCATGCCGACTGTACACCGTCGCAGCGGGAACGAGCGATGCGTGGCTTCCGCGAGCGGGCGTTCCCGGTGCTGGTCGCCACCAACATCGCCGCCCGCGGCATCGACGTCCGCCACGTCACCCACGTTATCAACTACGACGTGCCGAAGGCCTCCGAGGAGTACGTCCACCGGATCGGCCGTACGGGCCGCGCCGGTGACCTGGGCGACGCCCTGGTGCTCGTCTCCCCCGAGGAGAACGCGCTGCTGGCGAAGATCGAGCGCAAGCTCGGCCGGCCGATCCCGAAGCGGCGGCTGCCCGATTTCGATTACGGCCCGACCGCCGGCGATCAGCACCGCGAGCCCCGCGAACAGCGCGAGCCGC